>NZ_CP157278.1:4234789-4839759 GCF_040026395.1 Pedobacter lusitanus | reverse complement strand
TTCTCTTATCTGGTAGGATTAAGACCTATACCCAATCTGGATATTACTCCTTTTGCTTTTCAGCTCTCCACTTTCCTGATCTTTATTGCCATTTACCGGTTTAAATTTCTGAGTGTCCTGCCGGTTGCCAGAGAAAAGGTTCTGGAGCTGATGCAGGATGGATTTATCGTACTGGATTACCGGAACCGGGTTATAGATTACAACTCTGCATTCAAAAAATACATCAGTGTGTATCATTCTGATAAAATCATAGGTAAAGACATTAATGAATTACTGCAATATCAGCCAGAACTCCTGGATCTGCTCAATCATCAGGAATCCGGAAAAGTAGAATTACTCGTGCATACAGCTAATGGTGTATTTGATCTGGAAGCTGATATCTGCTTTTTAAACGAGAATAAGTTAAACCGTAATGCAACCATTATCAAGCTACAGGATTTAACCAATGTCAGACAGGAAGCACTGAAATCCAAACGCCAGGCAGAAGAGCTGCAAAAGCTGAACCAGTTAAAGGACAGAATATTCTCTATTATGGCACATGATCTGAGAGGCCCGCTGTTAAATCTTGCAGAAGTACTAAAAATGACTTCTGATGATACGATAAGTGCTGAAGAGTTTAAAGACCTCTCTCCTACGCTTACCAAAGATATTTCTTATACAACAGACCTCCTGGAAAATATCCTGCACTGGTCAAGAAGCCAGCTTAAAGGATATGGAATCAATAAGGATCTTTTTGATCTGAAAAATCTGATCAATACGGAAGTCAATTATCATCTTAAAGCAGCTACAGGAAAAAAAATAGAAATTATCCAGCAGCTGGCTGATGATCTGACTGCCCATGCCGACCTGCTGATGATGCAGATCGTGATCAGAAATCTGATTATCAATGCGATCAAATTCTGTCATGAGAACTGCAGGATCAATATTTCTGCTACTTATTTAAATCCCGATTATATAGGACTGAATATTCAGGATAACGGTGTTGGTATCGCCTTTGAAAATATTCAAAAGATATTTAAGGGAGAGAACTTCTCCAGCAGAGGAACACAGAATGAAAAAGGAACAGGAATAGGACTGATGGTCTGCTGGGACTTTATGGCCAGAAATGAAGGCAGTATTCATATCGAAAGTGAGCTGGGTAAAGGAACTACCTTCAAACTTCAGATTCCCAGACGGTCTTTGTAAAAACCTGAATCCGGCAGTATAAAAAAGGGACCATTCTTTTCAGAACAGTCCCTTCTGGTAATGCAATCAATTTATTGACTATCCTTTGGTTGCATCATTAATGATTTGCCTTTCTTTCAGCGCATCAACATTATTTTTATTTCCGAAATTCTGAGTTTTATCTGCAAAATATGCCAGTATCTCTACAATGGTATCTAAGTTATCAGCAACCCGTTGATGCATATCCGGTAAATCTTTATCCAGTTTTTTGTCACTTAACTCAATATTATCAACTTCAATTTTTCCTATCTTTTGAATAATTGCCTGTTGTGAATGCTGTAAGTCTTCTAATTCTCTTACAATTTTCTCCATCAATTCAAACTTCTTTAAGGTATCCATATAATTGTATTTTAAATTATGATGTAAATATTTACAGTCAATATCAACCAATTACCTTGCCATAGATTTGAATTCTGTTTATTTATTGATTAAGCGGGCTACATATTTACCTATAATATCAAACTCAAGATTCACTGTATCTCCGGTATTTACTTCCTGTAAATTGGTATGTTCAAAAGTATATGGAATGATAAACACAGAGAATTCATCTTCAGCAGAATTGACTACGGTAAGACTAATTCCATTTACCGATACAGATCCTTTTTCCACAGTTACATTTCCCTTACTGCTATCGTATTTAAAACGGTACTCCCAGCTCCCATCAAGTTCTTCTCTCCGTACACATACAGCCGTCTGGTCCACATGTCCCTGAACTATATGCCCGTCAAGACGGCCATTCATCTGCATACATCTTTCCAGATTCACCTTCATTCCTTCGGTCAGGTGCTGCATATTACTTTTCTCCAGGGTCTCCTGGATTGCAGTAACCGTATGGGTACGCTCATTAATTGCTACTACTGTCAGACATACGCCGTTATGCGATACACTCTGATCAATTTTCAATTCGTGACTAAGCGCAGATTCAATTGTATAATGAATGTTTGTTCCTTCTACTCTGATCTCTTTAACTGTTCCTAGTGTTTCAATAATGCCTGTAAACATAAATTCTAATATTTTGTCCGGTTTTTAAGCCAGTTACTGGTTGTCCCGCCTGCCGTTTCTGTTACTGCAGTGCTTTTTTTCTTCTTCAGGTTTTTCAGTGCAACTATAGCCGCAATAAGGGCTTCATCTTCTTCTGTTTTTTCCCTGTCCTGTGGGTTAAAATATTTACTTACGAAATGGGTATCAAAATTTCCGGAAGTAAAAGCCTCATGTCCCATGACAAATTTACCAAAGTTCAAAGTAGTTTGAATGCCTGTAATGTCATATTCTGAAATCGCACGGCTCATTCTGGAAATAGCTTCCTCCCGGTTTGCACCATAGGTAATCAGCTTGGCAATCATTGGATCATAGTAAACAGGAATTTCCATCCCCTGTTCAAATCCATCATCTACTCTGACTCCATTCCCTTTTGGCGTGCGGTAAGTCTTTAATATGCCAATGTCCGGAAGGAAATTATGCTGCGGATCTTCTGCATAAACTCTGAGTTCCACGGCATGTCCGTTAATTTTTAAATCCTCCTGGCTATAGCTCAATTTCTCGCCCCTGGCTATTTTAATCTGTTCTTTAACCAGATCAAGCCCGGTAATTAATTCTGTAACCGGATGTTCTACCTGCAAACGGGTATTCATTTCCAGAAAAAAGAAATCCAGGTTTTCATCTAAAATAAACTCTACAGTACCTGCTCCGGTATAATTAACAGATCTGGCAACGTCTACAGCACATTTACCCATTTTCTCTCTGATTTCAGGAGTGAGCACACTGGAAGGTGCTTCTTCAATGACCTTCTGATGTCTTCGCTGAATAGAGCATTCTCTTTCAAAAAGATGAACTATATTTCCATGATTATCTCCCAATACCTGTATTTCGATATGTCTGGGTGATGAAACATATCTTTCTATAAAAACTGCTCCATCACCAAATGCGGATTTGGCTTCACTTACCGCCAGCTGCATCTGCTCTTCAAAAACAGCCAGTTCTTCTACAATACGCATCCCTTTTCCTCCTCCGCCTGCGGCAGCCTTAATCAGAATCGGAAAGCCAACTTCCTGTGCCCTGCGTTTAGCTTCTTCTATATCAGTAATGGCTTCTTCGGTTCCGGGAACCATAGGAATATGATATTTCAATGCGGCAGCTTTAGCAGATAATTTATTGCCCATTGTTGCCATCGCTTCTGGTGAAGGCCCTATTAGAATCAGTCCGGCATCTTTCACCATCCTGGCAAATTCGGCGTTTTCTGATAAGAATCCATATCCAGGATGTATAGCTTCAGCACCTGTGGTTATACAGGCGTCTATAATCTTTTGTCCTACCAGATAAGACTGGCTTGCAGGTGCAGGGCCAATAAAAATAGCTTCGTCTGCATAACGTACGTGAAGGGCTTCTCTGTCGGCTTCAGAAAATACAGCGACAGTCAATATGCCCATTTCTTTTGCAGAACGCATGATACGCAATGCAATCTCGCCCCTGTTGGCAATTAAAATCTTCTTCATATTAATCTTTATATAATAGAATTATTATGGTTTAAGTTCTTTGATCAGCTGAATGGCCCTTGCAATCTGACCGGCATCTGTATTGAGGTGAGTAACAAATCTCAAAGTATCCGGGCCAAAAGCACCACATAAAATACCACTGGTATTTAGACTGTCCAGTATACCCGCAGCAGTATAACCTGCTGCTATTTTAAAAATAACAATATTCGTTTCTACTGGCATTACTGATTCTACAAACACGGCTTCTTCCAGAGCATCTGCCAGAAGCTGCGCATGCAAATGATCTTCTGCAAGCCTGGTTACATGATGGTCCAGCGCATAAATCCCTGCAGCAGCAAGAAAACCTGCCTGGCGCATGCCACCACCAAATGCTTTACGGATCTTTTTTGCCTGACGAATAGTAGCTTTTGTACCCAGCAGTACTGAACCCACCGGCGCGCCCAGTCCTTTAGAAAGACATATTGAAATTCCGTCAAAATACTGACCGTAATCTCCGGCCTGATCCCCTGTTCTGACCAGCGCATTAAAAATTCTTGCACCGTCCAGATGGACTTTTAAACCCCGGCTCCTGCAGAGTTCTGCTATCGGTGCGATCTGCTCCAGTGTATAACAGGCTCCACCTCCTTTATTTACTGTATTTTCCAATACCACTAAACTGGAATTAGGATAATGGATATTATCTTCATTAATTTCCGGGGCAATCATTTCCGGAGTAAGAATTCCTCTTGGTCCGTTAAGCAGCCTTACTGAAGCAGAAGAATGAAATGCAATACCACCACCCTCATAACGGTAAACATGTGCGGTCTGATCACAAATTACCTCATCCATAGGCTGGGTAAAACACTTAATCGCTATCTGATTGGTCATGGTCCCCGAAGGACAAAATAATCCGGCTTCCATATTAAAGAGTACAGATAGCTTGTTTTCAAGTTCAGCAACAGTTTCATCTTCCCCGTATACATCATCACCAACTTTTGCCATCATCATTGCAGAGATCATATCTGCAGTAGGCATCGTTACAGTATCACTTCTAAAATCTATTTTTTTTTGCATGGAATAGTGCAGGATAACACACAATTTCATTTTTATGTGCTTCCTGTAATGGTTAATGGTGAAATTATCACAATTACAGTTCACATCAAAGTATTTTTATTCGTGTGGTAATGAAATACAACATTAAATTCTTTATTTGCTCGTTATGAGTGATTTAAAATTGAATGATTGGGTATTTTAAAAGAATATTGTGACCTTTATCTGCTATGATAAAATATTAAAATTTGGAATTTAAAATAACTAGTGTAATTTTATCTTAGTGTTAATTTAACAATATCTTAATTACCGAGGCTTACAGCCTGAATACTTGCACTTTACAAAGAGGCACAAGAAAAAGATAATTAAATTGAGGGGGATAAAAGAAGGCAAATACAGGGAATAACACTAAAATTAAAAAATAAATACAGAGATAAACGCCGGTATCAGGCAAACAAAAACTGAACGGGCAAAAAGGACCATAAACAGACCATTAAAAAAGACCGAAAATGGAAAAAAACAAGTTGTCAGGAATATTTACTTTTACCCCAAAAAAAACGAATTAAGATGATAGTTATTGCAGATGGTGGTTCAACCAAAACCAATTGGTGCTTAATTAATGAAGCTGGTAGAAAAATTCATTTTAACACTGAAGGTTACAATCCGTATTTTTCAAGTACAGATTATATCGTTGAATCTTTAAAAAAATCCTTACCGGATCATTTAGAAGCAGATAAGCTAACAGAAGTATATTATTACGGCGCAGGCTGTTCAACTGATGCAAATAAAAAAATTGTATCAGATGCTATGGGACAGATTTTCCCTAATGCAATCATCTTTATCGGACATGATTTACTGGCTTCGTGCAGAGCATTATTAGGTGATGAACCTGGTTTCGCTGCTATCCTGGGTACAGGTACGAATTCATGTCTTTATGATGGAAGCGACATTTCTTTAAACATTGATTCTTTAGGTTATTTCCTTGGTGATGAAGGTAGCGGATGTTACATCGGTAAACGCATTCTTGGTGATTACATGAAAGGTTATATGCCAAAAGGACTGAGAGAAAGTTTCTATGATAATTTTGCACTGACTAACGAAGATATCTTTGACCACATCTATAATAAGCCGCTTCCAAACCGTTTTTGCGCAGGATTCAGCAAGTTCTTATATGACTTCAAAGATAACTACGAGGACTATGCATTCTCTACTGTAGAATATGCTTTCACCGCATTTTTTGAGAACCTGGTTATTCACTATCCTAATTATAAAGACTATACCTTAAACTGTGTGGGTTCTGTAGGCTATAGCTTCAGAGATATCCTGAGCATTGTTGCTGACAGATACGAAATGGGTGTAGGTAAAATTATCCGTTCTCCTATAGATGATCTTGTTGATTACCATATGCAACCAGCAAGAAGTCTGAGATAAAAAGGAAATCAATGCATAAAAAAAACCGGTTATAAATAACCGGTTTTTTTTATGCATTGATTTATCTTGTCCTTTTAAAAAGAGATTTCTTTTCCAAATAACTTTCCATATTTTCTTTTATCAAAACGGTACAGCGTGGCTGCCCTAAAAGACACTCCTTTCTGTTTCTCATTCAGGTCTTTTAAAACGTTGAAGCTGAGCATTTTTTTCCTGAAATTTCTTTTGTCAAGTTTTTTGCCCAAAATAACTTCATACACATTCTGCAATTGCGTTAATGTGAATTTTTCAGGCAGTAATTCAAATGCTATAGGCTGATGTTTGATCCTCCTTTTGATCTTTTCAAGCCCCTGATCAAATATTTTCTGATGATCAAAAGCCAGAGGAGGCAGCTCTTTGACATTAATCCAATGTGCCTGTTTAGCATAATTGCTGATTGGTTTAAGGGCTTTATCGCCCCCCAAACGCAACATTGCATAATAAGCTACTGATATAATTCTCCCCTGAGGGTGGCGGCCGACATCACCAAAAGTATAGAACTGTTCCATATAAACATTCTCTATACCAGTTAGTTCGTGCAGAATACGCGCCGCTGACTGATCTAAACTTTCGTTCTCGTTTACAAGATATCCGGGAAGGGCCCACCAATCTTTAAAAGGTTCTTCATTCCTTTCAATCAAAAGAACTTTTAATTCTCCTTCATCAAATCCGAACAAAACACAATCTATCGAGAAGGTGGAAGTAAGCTGTGGTAAGACTTCTTTCAAAACATTAAATTTTTAAAAACTAAAGCAAATTAATATACTTGTTTGCGATTTACATAAAATAAATCAAAATAAATTACTTAGTGTAATATCTACACGGTATATTCGTATATATAAACACATGAAACCAAATATCAAAAATATCGCTGTATTGACATCTGGGGGTGACGCTCCCGGGATGAACGCATGCATAAGAGCAGTTGTACGTACCGGTATTTACAATGGTATAAATATGTTTGGAGTTTTGCAAGGTTATCAGGGATTAATAACGAATAATATTATTCCTATGGATGCCCGTTCAGTGAGCAACATTATCCATTTAGGTGGAACCGTACTCAAAACGGCACGTTGCTTAGAGTTTAAAACTGACGAAGGTATGGACCTTGCGTATGAAAACCTCAAGCTGCATCAGATAGATGCACTGGTTGTTATTGGTGGTGATGGTACTTTTACCGGAGCCCGTCGTTTTGCGCAAAGACACCAGATTAATGTAATTGCCATTCCCGGTACTATTGACAATGATTTATACGGATCCGATTTTACATTGGGCTATGATACTGCCATTAACACAGTCATCGAAGCCATAGATAAAATCAGGGATACCGCTGATTCACACGACCGTTTATTCTTTGTTGAGGTAATGGGCCGCGACTCAGGTTGTATCGCTTTAAGAAGTGCTATTGCCTGCGGAGCTGAAGCTGTATTACTGCCTGAGAGAGCAACAAGCCTGGACGAGCTGATCAAACAGCTTGAAGCCGGAGCAGCAACAAAGAAGTCTTCCAGTATTGTAATTGTATCTGAAGGACATAAACAGGGTGGTGCCTATGACATTGCCAAACATGTTAAAGAAAAGTTCAACCATTATGATACAAAGGTGACTATCTTAGGACACCTGCAGCGTGGTGGAAGTCCAAGTAGTTTTGACAGGATCTTAGGTAGTCGTTTAGGATATGCAGCCGTAAATGAATTGCTGAAAGGCAACACTCAGCAAATGGTTGGATTAAGAGGAAACGATATTAAGCTGACCAGTCTGGACGAAGCGCTGACAGAACATAGTTTTAAATTAGAAAGTGATCTTTTGGAAATGACTAAAGTTTTATCCATTTAACATGATAGCGGTAGTATACAGCGGCTCAAAAACGGCGCTATGGAAAATAGCTAAAGATGGCAAAACCATTGCAGAATGCAGCATGCCTGGCATAAATCCATTTTTCGTAGACCAGAAATCGTTATTACAACAGCTTAATAAAAAAACTATTTTAATCAACAATGCAGAGCAGATCAAAAAGATTCATGTTTTTGCTGCCGGAGCAACTTCTTTAGACCGCAGAAATGAATTGGTGGCCTCTTTAGAGATGTTCTTTAAACATAGTAAAATTACTGTTCAGGATGACCTGTATGGTGCTGCTATAGCTGCATGTTTTAATAAAAGTGGTATTGTAGGCATTTTAGGAAGCGGAGCAAACTGTGCATACTTTGATGGCAGTAAGCCCGAACCAAATAATTATGGCCTTGGTTTTATCCTTAGTGATGAAGGTTCTGCAACCTACCTGGGTAAAATGGTCCTGAAGTATTATCTGCAGGAAAAACTTCCGGCAGACCTGATGGCAAAATTCAGTAAAAAATATGATCTGAGCAGATCAGAAATACTGGATAAAGTTTATAAAAAAACTATGGCTCAGCAGTTTCTGAGCTCTTTCCTGGATTTCTTTATAGAAAACAGGGAACATGAATATATACAACAGTTACTGGATAATGCTTTTCAGCGTTATATAGATACTTACCTGTTACCGACCATCAAACTTCATCCTGGTGAAGAAGTTCATTTTGTAGGGATAGTGGCAGGAAACTTTCAGGATCGTTTGCGTGCGGTAGCAAAGAAAAACGGTATTGAAATTACAACGATTACCAAAGAACCAATATATAATTTACTTAATTACTATTCAAATTAATAATAATGACAAAAATTGGAATAAACGGTTTTGGCCGTATCGGCAGACTGGTTTTCAGAGCTGCTTTAAAAAGAGGTTTAGACATAGTTGCAATTAATGATCTTGTTGAGCCGGATTATATGGCTTACATGTTAAAATACGATTCTACACATGGTCGTTTTGATGGAACTATTGAAGTAGTTGACGGACATTTAGTAGTTAATGGAAAAACAATCCGTATTACTGCGGAGAGAGATCCTGCAAACTTAAAATGGAATGAAGTAGGTGTTGAAACTGTTATTGAGTCTACAGGGTTATTCTTAACTCAGGCTGATGCTGAAAAACATCTTGCTGCAGGTGCAAAAAGAGTTGTTCTTTCTGCTCCGGCCAAAGATGATTCTATCCCTACTTATGTAATGGGTGTAAATCATGACAAGTTAACAGCAGATCAGACTGTTGTTTCTAATGCTTCATGTACAACTAACTGTCTTGCACCAATCGCTAAGGTATTACACGATAACTGGGGTATTGCTGAAGGATTAATGAGTACTGTACACGCTGTAACAGCAACACAGAAAACTGTTGATGGTCCTTCTGCGAAAGACTGGAGAGGCGGACGTGGTGGTTTCTCTAACATCATTCCTTCTGCTACAGGTGCTGCAAAAGCAGTAACTAAAGTTATTCCTGCACTTAAAGGTAAATTGACTGGTATGGCTTTCCGTGTACCGGTTGCTGATGTATCAGTAGTAGATTTAACTGTACGTCTGGAAAAACCAGCTACTTATCAGCAAATCAAAGATGCAATGAAAGCTGCTTCTCTTGGTGAATTAAAAGGAGTTTTAGGTTACACTGAAGATGAGGTTGTTTCATCTGACTTTATCGGTGATGATCACGCTTCTATCTTTGATGCAAATGCAGGTATCGCATTAAATGACAACTTCGTAAAAGTAGTTTCATGGTATGATAACGAATGGGGCTATTCTTCAGCATTAGCAAAATTCGTAGAATACTACGGAAACTTAAAATAAAACCCGTTCATACAGGTTTATATTTGGTTAGAACAGGGATGTTTCGGATGGAACATCCCTTTCGTTTTTCTATACCTTCCAGTTTTTATACCTTCCAGGCTTTTGTTAATCCTGTTTTAAACTTTAAATTCATCCAGAGAATAGGGCATCTCTATACATAAAAACCCTTGCTCCAGTAAGAGCTGTTCCACTGCAATAGTGCAAAGTACAGGGCTCACAACTCTGAGAATCTTATCGACATCTTCTAAATCAAAAGTCCAGTTCTTCTCTCCAAGGAAGGCATTTAATTCTGGCCTTAAACACTCCAGATCATCATTGTCCTGGACTGATGTTTTAAAAATAATAATGTTCATCACTTATAATTAAATAGTTCAAGATTTATAAAAAATATCAGGAGACAAAACCTGTAAATTCTAATCTGCCACAGGAGAATAATCTCTAAGATAAAGATGTGACATAAGGTTCGATATTTATAGGGATTACAAGCTGAACCGCACAAAATAGGCGGTGAATAGTCCTAATTTGCCGGTAAAATCATTATATAATCAATTACTTCCTGGCCAGCCAATCCAGAAACTGAGGCGTTTTTTCCTTACTGATGGTAATAGGATCCCTGAACGAAACAGACAGGTTAATCACCAGCTTACGGGAAAAAAAATGTGCTGCATCTTTTACAGCTTTCCGGTTCACAAGATACTGACGGTTTACTCTGAAAAAATCATCACCCGATAGTTTTTCAAGCTCTTCCAGATTCTTATTCAGCACATAGGTTTTATGATCAAAAGTCAGCAGACTGGTTTCCTCATTGGCGATATAGAACAAAGCGATATGATCAGTTTTGACAGGAATGATTTTATCCTTATAGCTCACTAATATAGAAGATGTCTTTGGTGGCATCTTACTTACAAAATGATCAAAAATAGCATCATAGGTTATTCTTTCAGGAGAGAATCCTCTGCGTAAAGAATGGTATTTGTTTAAAGCCTGTGCAATGGAAACTTCAGTAAATGGCTTTAGAATATAATCAATACCGTTGGTCTTGAAAGCATTCATCGCATACTCATCATAAGCAGTGCAAAAAATAATAGGTGCAGCAACGTTGACGGTTTTAAAAACATCAAAGCTCACCCCATCACCTAATTGTATATCACTAAAGATTAAATCAGGTACAGGCCCTCTTTCAAAATATTCCACGGCTTCTTTTACAGATCTGAGAAAAGCAACCAGCTGCGCGTCGGGCTGCAATTTCAAAATCACATCAGCGAGATCTTCAGCCGTTAACTTTTCATCTTCTATAATTACGATCTTCATTATCTAAAATTTTTAAACTCACTGAAAAGACTTTACCATCATCTTTGATTTCAATATCATCCCCTGATAACAGTTTATATCTTTCAGCAAGATTAGCTAAGCCGCTTCCGGTAGAGTGTTCGGTCACTGACCTCAGCTTAATATTATTGGCTACACTGATCCAGTTTCCAGTTTGTTTTATTTCTATGGTAAGCGGATCTGCATCAGTCAGTTCATTATGCTTAATTGCATTTTCGAGAAGAGGCTGCAAAGAGAAAACAGGCAGCAGACCCTCTGATTTTGTGGTGTCAAAAGAAAACCGCAGCGCTTCCCCAAATCTGACCTTCTGCATTTCCAGATAATCTATCCCTAATTTCACTTCATCATGGAGTGTTGCGAGTCCTCTTTTATTTCCGGATACCGAAACCCGCAAAAAGTCTGATAACCGCTGCAGGTAATCTTCTGCTCTGGCAGGACTCTTTTTGATTAACGATTTAAGAATATTAAGAGCATTAAATAAGAAATGAGGCTGAATCTGCTGCTGTAGTAACTGATAAGCAGCTTCTGAACTAGCCGCATTTAACCTGGAGTTTTCCAGTTGTGCTTTATTATTCGCATCCTGAACAATAATGAAATTTTGCAACAGCAGCAATACACTATTGACAAACAGCCCCTGCACTGCAGTATACAGATAAATAATATCTCCTTTAACTTTAATGCCCAGTGTTCTTGCAGAGATCCCCTGCTGAATCAGATACATTTGAAAAGCGTACATAATCCACATAATCAGTGTACTCATCACAAAACTGGACACATAGAACCAGGCTGTACAATTACGTCCGCCAACACGGTTCTTTTCTTTCAAAATGACAAGCAAACCTGTATTACCTATACTGATAAACATCATCAGGAAGAAAAACATAATTGATCTGCATGATGCTCCCTCCATAGTCTCTCCTTCCATAGAGGAAGAACTGAACAGGAACAGGCTTATAGCCAGAGAAAAACTACAGCTTACTTTTAATAAATTCTTAATCGGAAGCTTTGTCTTCATCGTGGCAAATATAGTCAGGATAGAAAAAGGATCTTTCATTTATTTTTTCTTTGGAGCGCTCAGCTTACTGTTGGGTATTACATAGGATATATTCATATTAAAAAATGTGGAAGCTATTTTAGTTCTGGATTTATAGTCATTAAAGCTCTCATTCACCTTAATCAAACGAGTAGTAAGTGTATTTCTATATCCACCTTTAATTCCCAGCAGAAAAGTTTTCCCCAGCAGATGTTCATATCCGGCATAGCTGTTGATTTCATTGGATATCCATTCGTAATTACCTGCTTTATACGGTCCTTCAGCATCCTGCTTTAAAAAAAAAGAATTACCTGTCAGTTCAACACCAGTACTGAACCAGCCACCCAATACGCCCGATCTTCTTGCAATCAGCTTTTGCGGAAGCACCATATCCATCTCCCATAAACTGCCAGAGAATTTATGCCAGTAAGAATACATTGGAAAAAATGGGACTATAGTAGATTTTTCAAGATTCACATAGAGGCCGATAATCGAAAGTGTTGAAGCATTCTGTTTCAGAATCAGTGAAGAGGAAAGACTTCCGCTTAGTTTTTTAATATTAAAAAAATTTGAACTGCCCAGTACCAGGTTTGCATTATAAAAAACAGGCTTGTTCCATAAGACACCGCGATATCCTGCAGAAAACATAGCATCAAAATCATCTTTAGCCGTTTTTCCTCTGTTATAAAGCCCGTCTGAGGTTTCCTTGCTATAATACGAAAATGAACTTCTGGTATAGGTTCCGCCAGCTGACAGTACCAGTTTATTTTTGGTATAAACAGGAAAAGCCGCAAAAATCCTGAGCCGCTGGCCTGAGAACTCCCCCTCTCCTTTCCGCTCCTCTCCTTTGGAAAGTAATTTATAATCAGAATCCCCGTAATATTCCTTTTGAATAGTGACCAATTTAAGGATGGGGTAACTTTCCTGAACTGGTTTCCTGTTTAAAAGAGAATCCTGAGCAGAAACAGAGATTGTAAGCTGAACTAATGACAACAATAATAATGGAACTTTCATTTACCGGATTTTTATGCGAAAATGCCGAGTTAGCCGGAAGCGCGAAAGTATTTTACCACCGAAACGGACAACATTACACCCGAAAAGTACAATTACAATTCCCTTCTAAACCACAAGTTTTAACTGTTTATTCCCCTACTGGCAAAAAAATCTTACATTTGCGCCATATTCAAAGCATATCCATTGAAAAGATCACTCTGTATTTTATTACTGTTTATCATTGCCTCGCAATCCTTTAACAAATTGTGGGTAACGGTATCTTTTAAAATGAATGAGCGTTATATTTCAACAGTCCTTTGTGAGAATAAAAACAGACCTGAAATGCATTGTAACGGGCGCTGTATTTTAGCTAAAAAACTAAAACAGGCCGAAGAGAATGAGCAAAAGCAAAGAAATCAGAATCAGGAGAACACGAACGTATTATTTTTCTGCAAACTGAACAGACTTAAATTTACCGGTGTTCCTTTAACCGGACAAAAAGATAGCTTCAACAGATTCTATCTGCATTTCAAACCTTCTTCGTTCCATAACGATATTTTCAAACCACCACAAGGTCATTTAGCTTAAATTTCAAGGTATAACATCTGACCAGCATAAGATTCGTTCATGCTGTCAGCATTCACTGAGCTATGATTATGCTGATTTTCTGCATACGCATATCTTTTACAGGTAATACCTATGCTTTGCCTTTCCGGCAGGGCATATGACCGGCTTATAATAGCTGATCATCTATACATATTATGCAATATGATTTGATAAAAGCATTCAGCTTATCCCAAATCGCAATCTATAAATAAACATGAAAATCAAGGTTTTCCTTATCATATTACTATTTTTTCCTTTTCACAGACTTTCGGCTCAATCTCCTTCAGGTTCTTTACATGGTAATATTATTTCTTTTGACAACGAGCCTATTCCTGACGCCAATGTCGTGTTCCAAAATACAACGCTTAAAACAACAACTGATGCAAATGGAAATTTCAGCTTCAAAAATGTCCCTGCCGGAACTTATATTCTGATAGTTTCCAATATCGGTTATACTGCCAAAAGACAGAATATCATCATTGAAGCAGGAAAAAAGCTAAGACTCAATTTTCAACTCTCAAAAAGCAGACAGGAGCTGAATGAGGTTGCCATCAGCGGAGCCAGAAACCATTATAAGGTAAAGAACTCCAGCACGTCTACCAGAATGGATATTCCACTGTTAACCACGCCTCAGTCTGTTCAGATAGTCTCTAATCAGGTCATCAAAGACCGCCAGGCATTTACACTGAACGAAATTTCAAACTCCTTTACGGGTATGAAAGCCAATAATGGCAGCGGTTCTTTTAGCATCCGCGGTTTTACAGCTTACTCTCCTACGGATGCCAGCTTTCTGTTGTATAACGGAATCCGCGGAAATCTATACTTATGGAGCCAGCAGCCTTTACTTTATAATATTGAAAATGTAGAATTACTGAGGGGGCCATCAGGAGCATTATTCAGTGAAGGTTCTCCGGGAGGAGTGATCAATTTCGTAACCAAGAAACCGCTTGCAAAAGAGAGATATGAATTTGATTTATCTGTAGGGAGCTGGGATTTCAGGCGTTTATCTGCTGATTTAACAGGCCCTTTGTCCAAAAACAAAAAATTGCTTTACCGGGCTATTATTGGTTATGACAAATCAAAAAGCTTCAGAGATTATCAGGATAAAGAGAACATCTTTATTGCTCCATCGCTAACCTACCTGTTCTCTGATCAGACTGATTTGAATTTAGAGATCAATTATGCGCATCAGAAAACAAATCAGCAATATGATAATGGTACTTATATCCGTACCAACCCGGACGGAACTTTTGACTTTAATTATTATCCGAATAACCTGACTGTACAGAGTCCTTCAGACTACGGAAAAACAGACAATGTCTCAGCTACACTGACTTTTAATCATCAGTTCAGTGACCGGCTTAAACTGACTGCTGTTCACCGGGCAGTAAATAGTAAACTGGACTATACCGATCACATCCCGGTAGGAAAAATCAGAAATGACTCTATCAGCCGTGGTTATCAGGACTGGGAAACCAGCCGCTTTAGCTTACAGACAACCGCTTACTTAGCTTATCAGACCAATACAGGCTCCTTAAAGCATAATATGATTACAGGGGTTGATTATAATCGTTATGGATGGACTAAAAATGATTATCAGTACAAACCCGCAACACGTATCTCTATTTTTAACCCTGATTACAGTAATGATCCGCCTGCTGAATCTGTTAAAGCACAGGAATCGGATGATAATAAAAGAATTACCAATCTTATCGGTGTATATGTTCAGGATCAGATCAGCCTGGGCGAAAAATTAAAAGCTTTACTATCTCTACGTTATGATTCTTACAATGCAAAAGAAACCCCGCTTTCGGCAAGAGACAATAAACAGGGTGATGAACTGCAGGCCTCCGGGTTTATTCCGCGTGCCGGACTGGTTTATTTACCTGCTGCTCATATTTCAGTATATGCCAGCTTTTTAAAATCATTTAATCCGCAAACGTCTAATAACGTTCTATCTGGCGGCCCTTTTCCTACCCGCAGAGCCACACAATATGAAATTGGCTATAAAGGAGACTTCTTTAACAACGCACTTTCTACCAGTGTTGCGCTTTATCAGATCAGGTATGCAAACATTCTTGCCTCAGCTCCCACCGAAGAGAATTCTCATCGCCAGGAGGCTCTTAAAGGGACCAGAAGCAATGGTATAGAGTTTTCCGCAACAGGGACTATTCAGAATTTCAATATCATAGCTGGTTATGCCTACAATGACCATGTGATTCTCACTACCAGTACTTTTGGTAAAAAAGGCGATCGCTTTAATAATGCGCCAAAACATATAGCCAGTTTATGGTTAAAATATAATGTCGCAAAAGGCGTGGTTAAAGGATTGGGCGCCGCGGCCGGAGTAAGATATGTGAGTGACCAGGTAGGTCAGATTAGTAATCAGAATTTTGTGTTCCCGTCTTATACAGTTTTTGATGCTGCATTGAACTACCGCAGAGGAAAATACAATATTCAGCTCAACGCTTATAATTTAACTGACAAACGTTATTTCACTGGCAGCCGGTCAGGTACAGTGACTGGTGGTTTAGGTGATCCGTTGAATTACAGATTGGGGATAAGTTACCTGATTCAATGAAAAAGTTAAATTTAACACGTGTTCTGGTTTTCTCCATACATAGCTGGCTGGGTTTAATTACTTGGTGTGTTTTTGCTTTTATTGGGAATAAGCGGATCAGGCCTTGTCTTTCTGAAAGAAATAGATCAGGCCGTACATGCTGAGCTCTTAACTGTAAAACCTGCAGGTAAACGTTTACCACTGGATAGTTTTTATCTTAAAATCACCCGCAGCCACCCAAATATCAAAGGGATAGCCTGGCTCAATCCGGTTGCTGCTCCAGACAGGGCTTATGAATTCAGGTTATACCAGAATGATGGTAAAATCAGCACCTATGACCTGGGTATGGTTAGTATGAATCCATATACCGGTCGGGTGTTGAGAGATGGAAATTTAAAAGACTTCAATACTGGTTTTATGCACTGGCTGATACAATTCCACTGGAGTTTTCAGTTAGGTCTACCCGGACTTTTAATGGCTGCTATATTCGGTATAACCATGTTGATTTCGATATTGACCGGTCTGATTATTTACCGGAAATATATTTGGAAGGTATTGACATTCCGGGTAGGTATCAGATGGAAAAACCGGAATACGATAGCTTCTGGTTTACATCGTGTGGTTGGTGTATGGACACTTGCGTTTAACCTGATCATATTTTTCACAGGCTTCTGGATGAATATGTTCGCCTTTGACTATCAGTACTGGCAGAAACAAACCATCCCCTGCCCGGCAAATACTTTAGCTAAACAGTCACTGGAGGGGCTTTTAAATCAGGCTTATCAAAAATTACCGGCTTTAATCCCACAAAGTGTTTATCTGCCAGCACAGCCTGGAAGTGATTTCAAAGTCACCGGTACATTAAAAGATCAGAGTCCATTATTTCAGGGTGGGAATTCTGTCTCTTTTGATGCTGTCAATGGCCAGCTGACAGCAATAAAAATGTTTAGTGAAAAAAGTCTGTGGGATAAAACAGAGGCAACATTTTTCCCTTTACATACCGGGAATTTCGGTGGTGTCCCGGTAAAGATTTTATATGTTCTGATCGGTCTGCTACCGGGTTTATTATCAATTACCGGTTTTATGCTCTGGTGGAGAAAAATAAAGTTATAAATTAAAAGGGACGTGCCCGCAACGGCATGTCCCTTTTAATTTCAAGTGTTTTTTTCATAAACAAAGGTATCCCTGAACCTCCCCTTCATCTCAATATCCTTTTTAATCAGCTTTACACGAAAGAAACCACATTTTTTCAGGACAGCCTGCGAAGCAAGGTTTAAAACATCACAGGTAGCTTCTACAGTTTTCACGTTTAACTTCCCGGCAGCAAATTCAATTAAAGCTTTGGTCGCTTCTGTAGCGTATCCGCTTCTCCAGTATGCCGGGTTTATAATATAACCCAGATTTCCTTTGGATTTTTCGGCTGTATCAAATCTGAAACCACATCCACCAATCAGCATCTCTTCTTCTTTTAAGATGATGGCTAATTCAAAACTAACCCTGGGGATAGCATTCCGGGACTCCATCACAGTTTCAATAAACTCTATAGTATCAGCTTCACTGTTCGGACCCCAGTTTTCATAGATTAAAATTTCTTCGAGTTTTGCATACTCGTGCACTGCTTCCCAATCCGCCTCCTGATATTCTCTGAGGATCAGTCTTTCTGTTTCTATCCTGGTTTCCATCTGCTAAACTGTTTTCAGTACCATTGCTCCCAGAGGTGCAATATTGATCGTCATAGAATATTCTCTTCCATTTGCCCGGACAGCTTCAGGCATAAAGTCCTGCTCATTGAGTTTACCGCTACCAAAAAACTCAGTAGCGTCACTATTGAAAATTTCTTTCCACGAAGCTTTAAATGGTAATCCGATTCTATAGTTCTGTCTGTAAACCGGCGTCATATTCAGAATCACAATCAGTGTATCCTTAGCTTTATGTCCCTTACGGGTATATACATAGATTGAATGATTGCTGTCATCGGCACTGATCCATTCGAATCCTTCAGGAGAAAAGTTAAAATTATATAAACCAGGTTCCGTACGGTATAGCTTATTAAGTGCTTTAACATAATTCTGCATCCCTGAATGAGCTTTATAACGCAGTAAATCCCAGTCCAGAGATCTGGTAAAATTCCATTCTCCGTTCTGTGCAAACTCGTTCCCCATAAAAAGAAGTTTAGTTCCCGGCTGGGTAAACATATAAGCATATAAAAGACGCAGATTAGCATGTTTTCTCCACTCGTCGCCTGGCATTTTATAAATCATGGATGACTTGCCATGTACTACTTCATCATGAGAAAAAGGAAGCATAAACTTTTCTGAAAAGGCATAGGTAATACTAAAGGTAAGCTGATGATGATTATACTTTCTGTCAATCGGATCAGTTTTAAAGTATTTAAGCGTATCGTTCATCCATCCCATCATCCACTTCATACCAAAACCCAGTCCGCCTTCTGTTACAGGATGAGTTACACCAGGATAGGTACTGCTTTCTTCTGCAATGGTTTGTACACCTTTAAAATTACTGTAAACAGATTCATTCAGGTCTTTAAGAAACTGTATTGCGCCCAGATTCTCTGAACCTCCATACTGATTGGTTGCCGCATCACCTGCTTTTCTCGAAAAGTTAAAATACAACATCGAAGCCACAGCATCAACACGCAGGCCATCAGCATGGAACTGATCCAGCCAGTACATGGCATTACTGATCAGAAAAGATCTGACTTCATTTCTGTCATAATTGAAGATATATGATTTCCAGTCCGGATGAAAGCCTTTACGCATATCGGCATGCTCATATAAATGCGTTCCGTCAAAATGGAACAATCCATGTGCATCTCCCGGAAAATGTGAAGGTACCCAGTCCAGTATCACAGCAATATTATTTTGGTGAAACTGTTCAATCAGATACATCAGTTCCTGTGGAGTACCATGTCTGGAGCTCGCTGCATAATACCCTGTAATCTGATAACCCCAGGAAGGATAATAAGGATATTCCATAATGGGCATCAGCTCTACATGGGTAAAGCCCATTTCCAGTACATAAGGAACAAGGCTATTCGCTATTTCTTTATAGGTTAGAATACGATCGGGTTCTGAAGGATCACGCTGCCAGGATCCCAGATGGACTTCATAGACAGAAATTGGCTGATCAAGAGCGTTTAAAACCGGACGTTTTTTAAGCCATGCTTTATCTTTCCATTTATACACTGTATCCCAGACTACAGAAGCCGTCTGAGGGGGATGTTCCCACCGGGTAGCAAAAGGATCTCCTTTTTCGTAATTTTTCCCATCAAATCCCTTGATAAAGTATTTATAAACTGTTCCTTTCCCTACCGAAGGAATAAAACCTTCCCAGATTCCTGATTCATCAAGCCTCTTATACAAGCGGTGAGCTGTAGCGTTCCACTGGTTAAAATCTCCGGTAACATAAACATCCTGTGCATTTGGAGCCCATACTGAAAAATAAGTTCCTTCAGTATTGTTCAGTGTCAAAAGATGTGCTCCCATTTTTTCATACAAACGGAAGTGTTTGCCGGAAATAAACAAGGCGACATCAAAATCTGTCAGTAAACTAAAAATCCAGACAGGTGCATCTGCAGGTACAGCAATAATTTCTTTAACAGGTTTACCCTGATTCGCTTTAGCCATTATTCTATAGGATTATATTTATTCAAAATGCTCCCTTCAGGAAAATACCGTCCTTGTTATCAGCTATCTGGGTTTCTTTACAGAGACTCAGACAGCAAACCTTATTCTCCCTGAATTTGTATTACAGAAAAGTTCTTATTGGTCTTAAAACGTAAACAATTTCTGTCGTCTGTATAATAATCCTTTATCTCCAGTCCGTCAACAATCACTTTCTTAATTCCGAAAGGTATGCCGATCAGATTATAATTATAGGTTTCATAATTCGGTGTATATAAGCCTTCCAGTTTTTGCTGAATCAGCAAACGGCGATCATTTCCTTTCACCGTAAACTTCTTCTCAGAATAAATATCCTGCTCATAAGCAAAGGTATCTCCATGATCTTCAAAGAAAAATGAATTGACCTCATAATTCGCATAATAAATATTCAACAGTACTTCATCAACATTTTTCTCTCCCACATACTGCATTACCGGATATTCCGGAATAACAGCACCTGCCTTGATGAAGATAGGCATATCTTCTAATGGTGCATCTATTAAATGTTCATTTTCACCGGCTAGCAATTCATGTGTCCAGAAGTTATACCATTGTCCTTTTGGTAAATAAACTGTTCTTGAAACTGCACCCTGTTCCAACATCGGACACACCAGGATTTTATCACCAAAGGCAAACTCATCCTGTCTGAAATGATTACTCACTTTATCCTGCTCCAGCATAACCAGAGGTCTTAAAATCGGGAAACCATAACGATGATGTTCCCAGAACACAGAATACAGATAAGGCATTAAGCGATACCTCAGCTCAATAAATTTACGGTTGATTGCTGTATAAGGTTCGCCAAAACTCCATGGTTCTCTTTCTGCAGTATCTCCAGCAGAATGTGCACGCATGAAAGGAGAAAAAGTGCCCAGTTGTATCCATCTGGTAAATAACTCTCCATCGGGTTCTCCGCTAAAACCACCAATATCCGTCCCGCAAAAAGGGACCCCTGACACAGACATCCGCTGACATTGTATATTTCCTATTTTCAAATGCTCCCAGCTGGCTACATTATCTCCGGTCCAGACGCAACCATAACGCTGCATCCCGGCATATCCGGCACGCGTAATTGTAAATGGTCGTTTATTACGCATCAGCTTTTTCAGGCCGTCATAAGTGGAGCGTACCATTTGCATGCCGTAAATATTATGTGCTTTCCGGTGTGATCCCCTGTGTCCGTCGTAATTATGCCGCACATCGTTTGGAAAGGTTCCTGCCCCGAAAACTGCCGGTTCATTCATATCGTTCCATACACCTGCAACTCCCATATCCACAAGTTCCTTGTATAAACCACCCCACCACTCTCTTACAGTAGGATTAGTAAAATCCGGAAACTGACATCTGCCCGGCCATACATGACCTTCCATAAAGTAGTCATCACTCCTTCTGCAGAAATAATTATTTTCTTTTCCTTCTTTAAAGACCCAGTAGTTATCATCAACCTTAATACCGGGATCAATCATAACGACTGTTTTAAATCCGTCATCAGCCAGTTCCTTAATCATCTTCCTCGGATCAGGAAAATGCTTTTTATTCCAGGTGAAACAACGGTAACCATCCATATAATCAATGTCGAAGTAAATCGCATCGCAAGGAATATCCCTGGATCGGAATCCTTCTGCTACCGCTTTGACCTTGGTCTCAGGATAGTAACTCCAGCGGCACTGATGATAACCCAAAGCCCATTTCGGAGGCATAGGATGTGTTCCGGTAAGACTCTGGTAACGCTTAATCACATCCATCATATGTGGTCCGTGAATATAATAGTATTGCAGTTCACCACCGTCCGACCAGAAGCTGGTCTTTTCATTGTCTTCTTTTCCGAAATCAAAATAAGAGCGGAAGGTATTATCAAAGAAAATACCATACGCAGATTTCTGATGAATACCTGTATAGAAAGGAATAGTTCTGTATAGCGGATCCTGATCCCAGCCAAAAGAATAAGCATCAGTATTCCAGTTCTGGAAATGACGCCCTCTCAGATTCATATTTCCTGACTTGTCCCCCAGGCCAAAGAAGTTTTCTTCAGGAAAACATTTCTTGGTTGCAAAAACATAATATCCGCCAAAGTCTGCATTTTCTTCCCAGTGCATGGGAGATGCATCTTCACTCATTACAATTTGTGAGAGGTTCTCTATAAATGAGATATGAAAATCTGCTTTTCTGATTTTACAGGTAATGGTATTGGTAGAAATTGCATAACAGTCTTCCTGTTCATCAAAGCTGAAAGTACTTACTTTCTGATCTACCACCGGAACAGCGTAAGAGAACTCTTCGAGGAATACACTGTGCGGGGCAAGTCTGACACGAATAATTTCGTTACTTACCACTCTTACCTCTACACTCGCTTCGCCATCTGAAAAGAAAAATTTATTTCCTTCCTTACGTACTTCCTGCACATGTGTCAGATATTTCTTAACTATCGGTTTTAAGGCTAATACCGGATTATTTAAATGTTGAATCGTAGTTTCAACTATTTCCTTAATATTATCGTTGTCCTTTATTTCGTTTCCTTGTTCTTCGAATTCTTCCATAAAAAGGTTTCCGTAATCTGTTTGTCTGAATAAATTCTTTGTTGCTATAGCTAAAGTGTTAATTATTATGCCAAAACACAAGGCTTTTCAGATATAATTAATGGCGGATTTCAAAGTTTTGAGCCTACAATGTGCTTTGCTGAATCTATTTAGCTTTTTCTTTGACAAAGCCAGAGCTATCTTCACATAAACCACATAAAAATGTGCAACATTAGTAATCAATCCAGTTTTATATTAAATTGCCGTAGAATACCATGATCATGAAAAACCTTTAACCGGCAATGCAATTCATATGAGGAACAAATTCAAAGCATTAATCTGCGTCATTACACCTATACTATTAGCCTTTGTTTTAAATACAAAGTTTGGAAGTCTTCCCCCTCTTTTAAAGTTTCTTAACCCATTTACGGGTTTTTGGCAGAATGCAGAAAAAATGAGTATCTCCAGACAAAGCGGATTAAAATTAAAAAAGACACTCGAGAATGTTGATGTTATTTTTGATGACCGTATGATCCCTCATATTTTTGCTAAAAATGATCATGATGTCTATTATACCCAGGGTTATATCACAGCAATGAACCGCTTATGGCAGATGGATTTCCAGACCCGCTATGCTGCCGGCAGACTATCCGAAGTTGTAGGCGCCAAAGCCATAGAGCTGGACAGATACCAGCGCCGTATGGGTATGGTTTATGGCGCTGAGAACTCCTTGAAAGGAATGATGGAAGATCCTAAGTCAAAAGCAATGATCGAAGCTTATACAGATGGAATCAATGATTATATCCATTCTCTTTCCAGTTCACAGCTTCCACTGGAATATAAAATACTGGATTTTACTCCCGAAGACTGGACTCCGCTAAAATGTGCATTACTGCTTAAACAGATGTCTGCAGTCTTGGCAATGGGTTCTGATGAATTCTATATGAGTAATATCATGAAAAAATATGGCCCGGAAGTAACTGCGAACCTCTTTCCTGATTATCCTTTCCGTGAAGACCCGATTATCCCTGTGGGTACAAAATGGGATTTTAAACCCTTGCAGATACCTCAGGCTCCTGCCTCTTTTACAGAAAGCACTACAGGTAAAGTCAAAACTAAAGTACTTGAAGACGGTATTGGCAGCAATAACTGGGCTTTATCAGGTGCAAAGACTGCTTCTGGTTATCCAATACTGGCCAACGATCCGCATCTCAATTTAACACTGCCTTCAATTTGGTACCAGATTCAGTTAAATGCCCCGGGATTAAATGCTTACGGTGTCTCCTTACCAGGCGCACCAGGTATTACAATTGGTTTCAACAAAGATATTGCCTGGGGAGTGACTAATGTTGCCGCAGATGTACTCGACTTCTATCAGATTCAGTTTAAAGACAACACCCATCATCAATATAAATATAACAACGCATGGAAAAACACAACCACCAGACTGGAAACCATCAAAATCAGAGGAGCGAAAAACGAAATTGACACAGTCTACTATACCCATCACGGACCCGTTGTTTATTTTCAGAAACCTAAGAGACTTAATATGGCCGATAATGTTCCTCTCGGACATGCACTGCGCTGGATAGCTCACGATAAATCAAATGAGCTGAGGACTTTTTATGAACTCAACAGAGGAAAAAACTATGCAGATTACCGCAAAGCTTTAACTTACTACTCAGCTCCTGCACAGAACTTTATTTTTGCTTCTTCAGCGAACGATATAGCCATTACTGCTAATGGAAAATTCCCTTTAAAATGGAAAGATCAGGGTAAATTTATCCTGGACGGATCTGATCCTAAAAATGACTGGCAGGGATGGATACCGGCAGCACAGAATCCCACTGTTAAAAATCCCGAAAGAAACTTCGTCAGCTCTGCCAATCAATCCTCTACAGATCCTACCTATCCCTATTATATCAACTGGGAATTCGGTTCTTATGAAAGAGGCAAGAGAATCAATGACAGACTAAAAGCAATGACCGGAGCAACTGCCGACAGTATCAGGATCATGCAGAGCGATAGCTATAGTATCCTTGCACAGAATCTGCTGCCTGCCCTGATAGCCAAAGTGGATCCTGCAAAATTAAATGCTACTCAGAAAGAAGCACTGGAGCTTACAGCTAAGTGGAACAAATTCTTTTCAGCAAAGGCAATAGCAGGCAGTATTTTTGACCTGTGGACTAAACGTTTGTTTTTTGACATCTGGGATGATGAATTTACTATCGCCTCTGTTCCGATGCGTTATCCTTCAAAAGACAGAACCACAGAATTAATTTTAAAAGATCCGGGGTCCAAATGGTTTGATAATGTCAACACACCTCAGAAAGAAACATTAAACGACCTGGTTAATGAAGCTTTTAAATACGCCTGTGACAGTCTGGAAAAGAAATACGGGCCGATTGGCAAAAACTGGCAATGGGCCAATGTGAAACAGACACACGTGCCGCATCTGGCAAAAATCCCGGGTCTGGGTTCAGAAACACTGATGATTGGCGGGGCTAAAAGTACAATCAATGCTTTAGGCGAAACCAACGGACCATCATGGAGAATGATTGTTGAGCTTGGAAAGACACCAAAAGGCCATGGGGTTTATCCTGGCGGTCAGTCTGGTAATCCGGGCAGTTTTTTCTATGATGATATGATTAATACCTGGGCTGACGGTAAATTATATGATCTCTATCTGATGCAATCAGCAGATGATAAACAAGGTAAAGTTCTTTCTCATTTAAAAATTTCTAAAAAATAGCTCATGGTATTTCTCGTTATACTTATCGCCTCTTTTCTATTACAATTGGTTTTACCCTGGTGGATCATTGTTATTATTTCGTTTGCTACCTGCGGACTGATTGGTAAAACTGCAAAATTATCCATTTGGCAACCTTTTTTTGCTATTCTTTTATTGTGGACAGGAGTAGCTCTTTATCAAAGTCTGCCTAACCATAATCTGCTCGTTTCCCGTATTGCAGAAATGTTTGGCCTTCATGGCTGGTGGTTAATTCTGGCAGTCTCTGCACTTTTAGGCGGATTTGTAGCAGCAATAAGTGGTTTTTGTGGTTATCAGTTCAGAAAAGCTGTACTGATAAAAAAATAAATACAGAAAATTAAGACCCTGTTAAAAATCCATCTAATAATCAGTTTGTGTATTTTTGTCACGTGAAAGCTTTAATTCCTCAAATATTTTCTATCCGCAATGAACAAGAATTTAATGATGCTGCCTTAGCTGTCTTTAAATATCAGGCGGAATTTTGTATCCCTTATCGTCAGTTTATAACAAACCTGAACATAAAAACAGCTCAGATAACCCAGGTTACAGAAATCCCGTATCTGCCAATCAGTTTTTTCAAAAGCCACCGTGTAGTTAGCAATACTGATCCGGAAGAGATTGTTTTCAGTAGTTCCGGTACTACAGGACAGATACAGAGCAAACATCTGGTTACTGACCTCAAAGTATATGAAGATAGCTTTAACAAAGCCTTTGAGCAATTCTATGGTAAAGTAGCAGATACCTGCCTGCTGGCTTTGCTTCCGTCATACCTGGAAAGAGATGGTTCTTCACTTATTTATATGATTGATGCCCTGCTGAATCAGAGTAAACATCCTGACAGTGGCTATTTCCTGCATAATCATGAAGACCTTTTTAATAAATTATCAGCTTTAAAAGCGGCTGGACAGAAAACCATTTTAATTGGTGTCACCTATGCTCTGCTGGATTTCCTGGAGCTTTATCAGTTGGATTTCCCTGAACTGATTGTAATGGAAACCGGAGGAATGAAAGGAAAAAGAAAAGAAATGGTCAGGGAAGAATTACATGAAATACTGAAAAGCGGATTTGGTGTTGATGCCATTCACAGCGAATACGGAATGACAGAATTACTTTCACAAGCTTATTCATCAGGCAATGGTGTATTTGATTGCCCTAACTGGATGAAGATTGTGTTAAGGGACACAAATGATCCCCTAACACTCCTCAATTCTAATCAGACAGGAGGAATAAATATCATTGATCTGGCAAATATCAACTCCTGTTCATTTATCGCTACTCAGGATCTGGGCCGGTTATTGCCTGGCGGTTCCTTTGAAGTACTTGGCCGTTTTGACAATGCGGACATCAGAGGCTGTAACCTGCTGGTTCAGTAATTATTCTGCTATTAACAGGAAATAATTCTTTTTACCTTTCTGAACGATAATATATTGGCCGTTAATCAGGTTGCTGGCAGTATAGCTGGCAGTAACCTCGGCTACTTTTTCTTTGTTAATACTTAGTCCACCACCCTGGATCGTTTTCTTCACCTCTCCTTTCGAAGGGAATACGGTAGTTTTTTCTGCCAGTAAAGTAGCTACGTCAATACCTGCAGCCAGTTCTTCGCGGCTTATAGCAAACTGTGGTACACCTTCAAATATCTCCAGGATATGAGCAGGGCTCAGGCTTTCCAAAAACGACAGAGAACCATTACCGAACAAGAATTCTGAAGTTTTCACAGCCGTTTCCAAAGCCGCTTCAGAATGCGTTCTGATGGTAATATCAGTTGCAAGAGCTTTCTGTAAAATTCTTAAATGCGGTGCTGCATCATGTTCTGCTTCCAGTTTCTCCAGCTCCTGTTGGGTCAGTAAAGTAAAGATACGTATCCATGCTCTGGCATCAGAATCAGTTGCATTTAACCAGAACTGGTAATATTTATAAGGAGAAGTTTTTTCAGGGTCCAGCCAAATTGCACCACTTTCGGTCTTTCCAAATTTGGTACCGTCTGATTTTTTGATCAGTTGTGTAGTCAGTCCATAAGCAGTTCCCCTGTCTTTTCTTCTGATAAATTCTGTTCCGGTTACAATATTACCCCATTGATCAGAACCACCCATCTGTATCGTACAGTTGTTATTTTTCCATAAATAATAGAAGTCATAGCCCTGGATCAGCTGGTAACTGAATTCTGTAAAAGACATACCAGTATCACCTTCAAGACGTTTTTTAACACTGTCTTTGGCCATCATATAGTTCACTGTGATATGTTTACCTACATCTCTGATAAAATCAAGGAAACTAAACCCTTTAAACCAGTCTGCATTATTAACCATTACAGCGCCATTACCCTCAGTGCTAAAGTTTAAAAACTGATTTAATTGTTTTTTAATACCATCCAGGTTATGAGCCAGCGTTTCTTCGGTCAGTAGGTTTCTTTCCTCAGACTTTCCCGATGGATCACCAACCATACCTGTAGCTCCGCCAACAAGTGCATATGGTTTATGTCCTGCACGCTGAAAGTGGATTAACGTCATGATTTGTGTCAGGTGACCAACATGTAAAGAATCTGCTGTAGGATCAAAACCAATATAACCTGAGCACATGCCCTCATTTAATTTATCTTCTGCATTGGGCATGATATCATGTAACATGCCTCTCCATCTTAATTCATCAACAAAATTGGTCATCGCTTTATAATTTCGCCAAAGATAAGAAACCGTTTAAATTTATAAGATGATAATTAAATATCATCTTGGACAGATTCTTGTCAGGTTTAAATAATTACGGGTTATTTTGACTATTTCCCACAATGCCTCATTAAAAAAACTCTATTTTTAAAGCAATGAACTTTCTTTCGCACTTTTATTTTGAACGGCAAAACTCCAGTGATTATATGGTGATGGGTGTGGTATTGCCAGATCTGATTAAAAATGCAGATAAAGACTGGAATCTGAATCCTCAAAAAGACGAGTATCTTTTCAGAGATGTACCAGAATATGCCGCATTACTCAGCGGATGGAAAAGACATCTGGAAGTAGACCGTATATTTCACTCTTCCCTATTTTTCAAAGAACAGACTGCACTGCTTAAACAACTGATTTTACCAGCTTTACAGACTGGCCCGGTAAAACCTTTCTTTTTAGCACATATAGGACTTGAGCTCATCCTTGATCATTTACTTTTAACCCAGGGAATCGTAGACACTGCTCACTTTTATCAGCAGCTTAATAATGCACATACCCCATCCCTGGCTGGTTTTTTAAAGTATGCCGGACTTCCTGATCAGAAACGGTTTGATCATTTTCTTGACAACTTCATTTCCAGTGAATACCTTTTCAGTTATGAACAGATAGAGAATATAACCTATGCATTGAACCGGATATGTATGCGGTTATGGAATAATCCATTTCAGGAAGAGCAGTTACAAACCTTAACACTGAAGCTCGGAGAATTTAAACAGCAGCTGGATAAACAAGGTTTTATGACCATATTTAACCAGATAAATGAGGAACTCGATAAGCAAAATTTCTAAAATTTAGTACCTTCGCCTTATGTCGCAATCCACTATTAAAGACACTATGGACGCCTTGGTTAATGAGCTTAACCAACACAGTTATAATTATTATGTACTGGCTATGCCAACCATTGCCGATTACGAGTTTGACAAGAAACTGGAAGAACTGGCAAAGCTGGAAAAAGAGCATCCCGAATTTGCCGATCCCGATTCCCCAACTTTAAAAGTTGGAGGAGATATCACCAAAAACTTCGTGACAGTGAAACACAGATGGCCTATGCTTTCACTGGGTAATACCTATAATGAGCAGGATCTGCGTGATTTTGATGAGCGCATCAAAAAATCAATCGGTGATAATTTTGAATATGTATGTGAACTGAAGTTTGACGGACTTTCAATCAGTCTTACTTATCAGGATAACCAGCTTTTAAGAGCTGTTACCCGTGGAGACGGAACCAAGGGGGACGATGTAACTGCCAACGTAAAAACAATCAGTAATATCCCCCATCATTTAAAAAAAGCAGATACCCCTCAATTGTTTGAAATCAGAGGGGAAATCTTAATGCATAGTGCAGCTTTTGAAAGACTGAATAAAGAAAGAGAAGAGCTGGGAGAAGTACCATATGCCAATCCCCGCAACTTTGCATCAGGCACGATAAAAATGCAGGATCCTAAAGAAGTAGCCAAAAGGCCGCTGGATGCTTTCTTTTACTCTCTGCACACAGAAAAAGAGTATTTCAAAACACACTGGGAGAGTCTGCAGGAGCTCAAAAAATGGGGTTTCCACGTATCCGAACATACCAGACTGAGTAATAACATTGAAGAGGTTCTCGAATTTATCCATTACTGGGAAAATCAGCGTTTTAAACTCAGCTATGACATTGATGGAATTGTTATTAAAGTCAACAGTTTTACTCAGCAGCAGGAATTAGGTTTTACGGCAAAATCTCCGCGCTGGGCAATTTCCTATAAATATAAGGCACAGGAAGTAGAGACTATCCTTGAAAGTGTGAGTTATCAGGTTGGACGTACCGGAGCAGTTACCCCTGTGGCTAACTTAAAGCCTGTACAATTAGCCGGGACAACAGTAAAACGTGCCACATTGCATAATGCCAATGAGATTGAAAGACTGGATCTCCATGTTGGGGACAGTGTTTTTGTAGAAAAAGGAGGTGAGATTATCCCTAAAATCATCGAAGTCAATCTCGCGCAGAGAAAAGAGGGTGCCCAAAAAGTTATTTACCCTGTAATATGCCCTGAATGTGGTACGACCCTGGTTCGTAAAGAAGGTGAAGTTGCATTTTACTGTCTGAATGATGAAGGCTGCAGACCGCAGATAGTAGGTAAAATTCAGCATTTCATTTCCAGAAAAGCCATGAACATTGACGGTCTTGGGGATGAAACCATAGAATCATTTTACCACAAAGGTTTACTGGGTCATATCAGTGACCTGTATACCTTAAAAGACAAGGCTGAAGAGCTGAAAAACATAGAAAGATTCGGAGAGCGTTCTATCGAGAATATGCTGAAAGGTATAGAACTGTCTAAGCAAATGCCTTTTGAAAAGGTTCTTTTTGGTCTTGGGATCAGATATGTAGGTGAAACAGTAGCTAAAAAACTGGCCATTGGAACAGGTAATATTGACCGTTTGATTGCTGCTACACAGGAAGAATTAACAGCAATAGATGAAATCGGAGGCCGGATTGCAGAAAGCATTACAGAATACTTCAGTAAACAGGCACATATTGATCAGATTAACCTCTTAAAGTCATATGAACTACAGTTTGAGACTATTAATACTGTAATTACACTTGACAGTGACAAATTAACCGGAAAAACATTCGTAATTTCGGGGGTTTTTGAACAATACAGCAGAGAAGAGCTGAAAGACATGATTGAAAACAATGGCGGAAAGATATTAAGCGGTATTTCTGCCAAACTGAATTACCTGCTTGCAGGTGATAACATGGGCCCATCAAAATTAGAGAAAGCCCAAAAACTGAATGTTCCCCTGATTTCAGAGAACGACTTATTAGAGATGTTGAATAAAGATTAAAAAAATGAACAAATTTCATGGAACGGGTGTAGCTCTTGTTACACCATTTAACGCAGACGGATCTGTAGACTATGACAGTTTAGCAAAACTGATCAACTACCAGATCGATGGAAAAGTAGAATACCTGGTATCATTAGGTACTACAGGTGAAACAGCAACACTCAATAAGGACGAAAAGAAGAAGATCTGGGCATTCACAGCAGAAATAAATAATGGCAGATTACCATTGATTGCAGGTATCGGCGGTAACAATACAGCAGAAGTTGTACAGGAAATCAAAACCTTTGACAGTACAGGATATGATGCTATACTTTCAGTAAGCCCATACTACAACAAGCCTACACAGGAAGGCATATATCAGCACTATAAAGCGATCAGTGAGTCTACAGACCTATCTATAATGCTTTACAACGTTCCGGGCCGTACAGCAAGTAATATGAGCTCAGAAACGACCTGTCGTCTGGCAACAGACTGCAAAAACATCATCGGCACCAAAGAAGCTTCCGGAAGCTTCGATCAGTTCAATCAGATTATGAGAGACAAGCCTGCCGGTTTCCTGTTGATTTCGGGTGATGATCCTGTTGCTTTACCAATGATTGCACTTGGTGCAGTGGGCGTAATTTCTGTAGTTGGAAATGCTATTCCATTGTTATTCTCTGAAATGATCAGACTATGTCTTAAAGGTGACTTTAAAGGAGCTCAGGCACTTCATCTGAAAACAGTAGAGTTTACCAGATTAGCATTTGAAGAAGGTAACCCTGCAGGAATAAAAGCTGCTTTAAAATATTATAATGTTTGTGGCGATCACGTGCGTCTGCCGTTAGTATCTGCTTCAGACCGTCTTACTCAGTTGATCAGCACTCAAATCAAGCAATTCAGTAACTAGATCTGTTAAGTTCAGATTATATAGCTGATCCATAAAAAAACGCCCCGGTACTACCGGGGCGCTATAAATTGAAAACAAGAAATTGGTTTAAGCCTCTTTGTTTTTGGTTTCCTGAATCTCCAAACGAATAGCCTGCGCTATATTTTTAAGATCCTGCATTCCTTTGCGGACACGTGTTCCGGCTGCACTGTTGGCTTTGTTGTAAAACTTGTCTGCATCAGTTTCTAATGTGGTAACAAGTTTCTTTAACTCATCAAATTTTTTCATGTTCTAATTACCTTTTGGTTTATTGATTAGGTTTGATTAATACTCAATTACTAATGTAAGCGGTTTATTCTAATAAATGAAAAATTACCAATACAATTAAAAACGATAAAACCGTGTTTTTATCCACAAAAAGCATGGTTATTCACAAATTAAGCAAAAAACCAAAGATATTTCACTGAAAAACAGACATATACAAAACAAGAAAAATAAAAAATGCCCTTTACATGTAGTAAAGAGCGTTTTTTATGAACGTTAATCAGCCTATTCAGGACTGAATTTATTATCATTATAATAACCACTTTTCAGTTTTTCTGAGACCTCACTGAAGGCCTCCAGCGTACGCTCAACATCTTCCAGTGTATGCATGGCAGTTGGTATCAGTCTAAGCTCAATTAAGCCCTTAGGAATAACCGGATACACAACGATAGAACAGAAGATGCTATAGTTCTCACGAAGATCCATAGTCAATGCTGTTGCCTGTAATAACTCTCCTTTTAAAAATACCGGCGTAACCATAGTATTGGTAATACCCAGATCAAATCCGCGTGCTCTTAATCCTTTTTGCAGGGTAGTAGCAATGTTCCAGAGTTTCTCTCTTAATTCAGGATTGTTTTTCAGCAATTCTAAACGCTTAAGCAAACCAATTACCATTGGCATTGGTAATGCTTTGGCAAAAGTCTGGGAACGCATATTATAACGGAAGAAATTAGTGATTTCTTCTGATGAAGCAACAAAAGCACCAATTCCGGCCATTGACTTTGCAAATGTGCCGAAATAGATATCTACTCCCTCAATACAATCCTGTTCTTCATGTGTTCCGGCACCGGTTTTACCCATCGTACCAAATCCATGCGCATCATCAATTAACAAACGGAAATTGAAGTCTTTTTTCAGTTCAATAATTTCCTTTAATTTTCCCTGTGCACCTGACATACCAAAAACACCTTCAGTAATTACAAGGATTCCACCTCCTGTATTCTCTACCAGTTTTGTAGCACGCTCAAGCTGTTTGCGGGCACTCTCTATATCATTATGTTTATAAACAAAACGTTTACCTAAATGCAGACGTAAACCATCAATAATACAGGCGTGACATTCTCCATCATAAACAATAACATCATTTCTGTCAACAAGACAATCAATGATAGATAACATACCCTGGTAACCGTAGTTAAGCAGGAATGCATCAGGCTTACCAACAAATTCTGCCAGCTCCTGTTCTAATTGCTCATGATATTTAGAGTTTCCAGACATCATTCTGGCACCCATCGGGTAAGCCATACCAAAATCTGCAGCTCCTTTTGAGTCAGCTTCTCTTACTTCCGGGTGATTCGCTAATCCAAGATAATTATTTAAGCTCCAGACCAAATGTTCTTTACCACGAAAATTCATATGTGGTGCAATCGCACCTTCTAATTTTGGAAAGGAAAAATATCCATGTGACCATTTTTGGTGTTGCCCAAGCGGGCCCATATGCTTTGCTATCTTTTCAAAAATATCCAATGTATCTGTATTTAAGTTGTCTTTATATTTTATGCAAATTTAAGCTTTCTAAGGCTGAAATACAAGATTGGCCAAAAACCGGCAATCTTGCTGACATGCATACGATTATTATGCCAAAAAAGCCTTAACATGGGGTTGTTAAGGCTTTTTATTATTTTTTTTATACTGGCTGATTAATCAACATTATCGTGAAGGAATGAATTATTAGGTCGGATCTCAGTTCCTCCCTCTTCATCATTGCTCAAAGTAAATCTTGATACCTGCGATTCTGAAGAATGCTGAACCTGTTGTAACTGGGTTTGCTTACGTTTATAAGCAGGCTCATTTTCAAGTTCCTGTAATCCGTTGGTGGTACGTAATTTCATGCTCAGATCTTTAAGCCTCATAATACGTTCCTTTGATTTCTTCAACTGATCTTCAATAGATTCGTCACTTTTATCATCATCCAGACCAGGAACAACAATTTCCTCCTGCTGTTGCGCAGCTGCAGGCTCAATATAGTTTGATTTAGGTGTTTCAAAAACAAAGTCAGTTTCTGACACTTTTAATTCAAAGTCTATTCCTGCTTCCTGTTTGTTTTCAGCCGGGGTAGATTCTTCTTCTACCAGCGTATGTCTGATAATGCCACTATCGGCATCATCTCTTCTGTTTTTACTTCCACTGTACATGTCCCCAAAAAGATCTGATTGTTTCAGATCATCTTTCAGTTTCATTACAGGCTCATTCGTATAAGCACCAGCTTTTGGTTCAATAAAAGAGTTAACCGGTTCCAATGGTTTTACCAAAGGAGCTTCTTCAGGAGTCAGTAAAGAAATTTTCTTTACATTCTTTTTGTCATGAGCACGCTGTTCAGTAGTCTGGAATCCTGTAGCAATAATTGTAACAGAAATCTTTTCTCCAAGGTTCTCATCAATACAGTTACCCCAGATCAGATCTGCCGTTAAACCAGCTTTATCCTGAATATAATCAGTGATAATAGCTACTTCATCCATTGTAACCTCTTTTAAGCCTGAGCTGATGTTCAGCAGAATATATCTTGCACCTTCAATCTCATTATCTTTCAGCAATGGAGAAGCAAGAGCACCTTCTACAGCGCTTAATGCACGGTTTTCTCCTTCACAGGCAAAACTACCCATGATAGAAACACCGCTGTCCTTCATTACCGTACGCACATCTTTAAAATCCACGTTGATATAACCGGGAACAGTTATGATTTCAGCAATACCTTTGGCAGCAGTTGTCAGAATATCATCTGCCTGTGCAAAAGCAGAACCCAGAGTAAGGTTCCCGAATATTTCACGTAAACGATCATTCGAAATAACCAGATAAGAATCTACATATTTCTTCAGTTCGTCCAGACCATCTTCCGCCTGCATTTTACGTCTTTTACCTTCGAAAGAGAAAGGAGTGGTAATGATAGCGACAGTTAAAATGTCCAGTTCCTTCGCTGCCTGCGCAATGATTGGACTGGCACCTGTTCCTGTACCACCACCCATACCAGCAGTAATAAACAGCATTTTTGTAGTACTGCCTAACATGCTTTTGATATCGTCTATATTTTCAATAGCCGAATTTTTCCCCACTTCCGGAATTGAGCCTGCACCCATTCCTTCGGTTAAACTTGCACCAAGTTGTACTTTATTAGGTATAGGGCTGAACTCCAATGCCTGAGCATCAGTGTTACAGATTATAAAGTCTACACCTGCAATTCCTTGACGGTACATATGGTTAACCGCATTACCACCACCGCCACCAACACCAATTACCTTGATGATTGATGACTTATCTTTTAACATTTCAAAATACATATATTTATGAATCAGTTACTTAAAAATTGGTTTTACCTGTTCATCTCTCATTGTAATATTAACACTTTTTCAACACACGTTTTCCACAAGTGTTTAAAATGTGGAAAAATCGTTTATTGTGGATAATTATTACGGTTTTATATAATCCTCATCGCTTACGTTCATGTCGTCTTTGATGAAATCCTTAGTCTTTGCTAATAATTTATCAAATAATCCACCACCCGGGCGCTTCACTTTATCCTTAACAACTGCTGGTCTTTCCACATAAATACCTGGCTGTTTTAACTCTTCAATCAGCTCTTCAGCTTTTTGAATTCCTTTAATCAGCAAGCCGACACTGGTCGCATACATCGGGCTTTTCAGGTCATCATAAATGGTCTTGGGCATATCCTCATATTTCGACAAATGTTCATTCGGATAACCCACACGACAATCCAGTCCTGTTACATATTCAACCAGTTGAGAAAGATGTTTTAATAACGCTCCACCACCGGTAATCACTACACCACCGATTAGTTTTTTCTCATAACCAGAAGATTTGATTTCGTAATAAACATGCTCTATGATTTCTTCCATACGGGCCTGGATCACATAAGCTAGGTTTTTTACAGAAATTTCTTTTGGTTCCCTGCCACGCAGACCAGGTACACAAATAATTTCATTTTCTTTATTTTCTTCAGCTAAAGCAGAACCAAAACGTGTTTTCAACAGTTCAGCCTGATTTCTCATGACAGAACAGCCTTCACGAATATCTTCAGTTACACTATTTCCACCAAAAGGAATAACCGCAGTATGACGGATAATACCCTCATGGAAGATAGCAATATCGGTAGTGCCACCACCGATATCAACCAAAGCGATACCAGCTTCTTTTTCTTCATCACTCAATACCGATTCAGAAGAAGCCAGGGGCTCTAAAATCAATTCCTGAGTCTGTAAACCAGCATTTGTCACACATCTCATGATGTTTTTCACAGCTGTTACCTGACCTGAAATAATATGGAAATTCGCTTCTAAACGAACTCCGGCCATACCGATCGGATCTTTTACACCAGGCTCATTATCGACAGTAAATTCCTGTGGCAGTACATGAATGATTTCTTCTCCCGGGGGCATAACCAGTTTGAACATATCATCAATCAACTTATCCAGATCTTTTTTACTGATCTCATTATTAAGTTCCCTTCTGGTCAGGATTCCACGGTGCTGCAAACTTTTGATATGCTGACCTGCAATACCTACGTTTACTACACGTACTTCTACATTGGACTGACCACTTGCCAGTTCAACCGCCTGTGAAATACCCTGTACAGTTTTTTGTATGTTGGAAACCACACCACGGGTAACACCCGCAGACTCTGCTTTCCCAATACCCAAAACCTCAATTTTGTCATGCTGTGTTCTGCGACCAACTATCACACAGATTTTTGTGGTACCGATGTCCAACCCCACTACTATTGGAGACTGAACGGTGGTTTTTTCTTTGCCCATAACTATATTTATTTGTCGAATTATCTAATCTTATTTTTCCTGGTATCTTATTTATCATTTGGTGGTTATCTTCCTTCCCGGTATCAGGGAGCCGGAGGTTTAACCGTTTTATGTGTGTCTTTTACTGGTTTTGCCGTAGCTTTTGCAGCTACCGGTTTTACCGGCGCAGCTTTTTGTTGTTTACTTTTATCTGTTACTGGTTTAACTACAGTTTTTACCGCTTTCGGTGTTACTTTTACCGGTTTATGTGCAACCGTGTTCCCCGTTTTGTGCACTGGCTTAACCGAAGCAGGTGTTATTTTTTTAACTGCCGGAACACTTACCTCAGACGTCTCCGGATTATTACGAAGTTCTGCTTCTACTTCAGCCCTCACCAGAGAATCCATGACTTTCTTGGCTGATGCTATAGTTGGTTTTGCAGGTTTAGCTCTGCCGGTTAACCCCAATATGGAATCCATGTTGTTTTTTTCACAAACAATCTGATTGGTGTATTTGATGTTTATGGTTTTATAGGTATCCCAGCCTACCTTTGGCATCGCCTCTTTATAGAAGGTCAGCAGGTTGGTCATTTTCGTTTGAAGAGAATCCGCATTACCTAAAATGATACGCTGATTACCTACCCTTGGTATCAATTCTATATCATCCCTGTCATTAACAAATATTTGCTCAATTTGTGAGTCCCAAAGTGTATCTTTTTTCAAAAACAATGCCGTTTTATATAAATCCGAAGCCATCTTGGTGATCAGTGTATCTACTTTGCCACTAAAGTGCTCCAGAATATGCCCGTTCGCCACTACAACATTTGCTGTAAAGTTCACAGACACAGGCATTTTCAATCCATTCTTATCAATATAAAAATCCTGACCACTGGCGCTGATAATTCTTAATAAAGGTTGTCTCTGACTAATTTCTATATGAATAACTCCATCCATATCCGCATAAACTGTAGACATTGCGATATAAGGATTAGACTTAATTTTTTCTTCAATAGCATGCAGGTTTATCCCCTCCAGTTTACGTCCGATCAGCTGTCCTTCATTCTGTTTCAATATCGCATCAATTTCTTCTCTCTCGATAAAATTATCTGCCCCGGGGATAAGAATTTTAATATTAGTACAAGTAACGGTATTCTTTTTTATCGACACAAAGCTCATTAGAGTAACTATTCCGCCAAGACAAACTATCCAGGCAAAACACTTAAACACAAACTTCCAGTCGATCCTTTTAAGCATTGGTCAAAATATTTTTTAACGGTTGAATCAAAGTATCTATATCACCAGCCCCTACCGTAACCAGTAATTCAGGCTGAGTTTCTTTTACATACGCCAGTACTTCTTCTTTTTGATAAACCTTACTGTTTTTCAGCGTAAGTTTTGCTCTTAAAAATTCGGCATCAATACCTTCCATTGGCAACTCTCTGGCAGGATAAATATCCAGCAGCAGTAATTCATCAGCAGTACTTAAAACCTTTGCAAAATCATCTGCAAAGTCACGTGTACGGCTAAAAAGGTGTGGCTGAAAAACAACCGTCATCTTTTTATCCGGATACAATTGTCTTACGGCATCAAAACAGGCACGCAATTCTTCAGGATGATGCGCATAGTCATCAATATAGATGTGCTTATCCTCACGGACAACATATTCAAAGCGTCTTTTTACCCCTTTGAAACTTGCAATAGCCGCTTTCACTTTTTCAGGATCTATACCCAGTTTCAGTGCAGCCGCCATAGCCACTATAGCATTCTCTATGTTATGTTTTCCAGGCAGCATCAATGGTATATTAGTAATACTTACATCCTGGTCTTTATAATCAAACACAAAATTTCCTTCTTCTACCCTGATATGGAGCGCCTGAACCTCTGCATTTATATCGACCCCATAAGTTATCCCACCATTGAGCGGTAAGCCTTTCTTAAAGAATAAAACGCCACCGGTTTTCAGCTGCTGTGCAAACAAATGAAAGGATTCATGCAATTGTTCTGCATCACCATAAATATCCAGATGATCCGCATCCATTGAAGTAATTACTGCAATGTCCGGATGCAGAGTCAAAAAAGAACGATCATATTCATCCGCTTCCACGACCACTACATGATTGTCACCAAGCAGAAAATTACTTTGATAATTTGTAGCAATCCCGCCTAAAAATGCAGTACATCCATAACCACTATCGGTCAGAATGTGTGCAACAATAGAAGAAGTTGTTGTTTTACCATGTGTGCCGGCAACAGCAATACAAAACTGTCCCTTACTGATTATTCCCAGTACCTGAGATCTTTTCTTTAAGTTGAAGCCATTATCCCTGAAATAATTCAGCAGCACTGCATTTGCCGGAATTGCCGGCGTATAAACAATCAGTAAATCACTTGCCGGTATTTCAAAATCAGCAGGTAATGAACTCGCTTCATCGGTATAAGAAATCAATATCCCTTCCTCTTCGAGTGTCCGGGTCAAAACAGTACTTGTTTTATCATATCCGCCTACCAGGCAGCCACGTTTTTTAAAGTAACGCGCAAGCGCACTCATTCCGATACCACCGGCACCAATAAAATAAACGCGTTTGATCAGATCCAGTTCCATTTATATATCTTTCTTTACTACTAATTTAAATACCTCATCAGCGATCAGCACATCTGCTTCCGGCAATGCCATTTCGCCAATATTCGCAGATAACTCTTCACACTTTGCACTATCTTTTAATAAATCAAGCGCCTGCTTTACCAGTGTATCCTCAGCAGAGCGATCATTAATTAACAAAGCAGCATTTCTTTTCACTAAAGCCATTGCATTCTTAGTCTGATGATCTTCTGCCACATTTGGAGAAGGCACCAGAATTACCGGTTTCTTAATCAGACAGAGTTCAGCAATTGTTCCCGCACCTGCCCTCGAAATAATCACATCAGCAGCTGCGTAAGCCAGATCCATCTGATTTAAAAACTCAAGCACGCGGATGTTTGGATGAAAATCAAGTCCGATACGTCCGGTAATACCTGCATAATAATATTTACCCGTTTGCCAGATCAACTGTACATCCTGGTCTATAAAATCCTGCAAATGCTTTTCTATACTTTTATTTAATGTTGCAGCGCCCAGACTTCCGCCTGTCACTAAAACAGTTTTCTTTAGCGGATCCAGTTTAAGCAGTTCTGCACCATGGAAACGCTTATTATAGATATCTATAACATCTTTACGAACCGGGTTACCAGTTTTCATAACTCTGTCAGCAGGGAAAAACCTGTCCATCCCATCAAACGCGACACAAATTTTAGAAGCCTTTTTCCCCAGTCTTTTGTTGGTCATACCAGCATAGGAATTCTGTTCCTGTATCAGGTATGGGATTTTTTTCCAGGAAGCAGCAAATAATACCGGCCCTGAAGCATAACCACCAACTCCTACTACTACATCAGGTTTGAAAGTTGAAATCAGCTTCAAAGCCTTTTGCATACTGTCTATCAGTTTAAAGGGTAAACTCAGATTTTTAAGTATAGATCCCCTTTGTATTCCACTGATATTTAATCCTACAATTTTGTAACCGGCAGCAGGAACTTTTTCCATTTCCATTCTGCCCAGTGCACCTACAAATAATATTTCACAATCAGGCTCTATGCGTTTTAGCGCATTAGCTATAGCAATGGCCGGAAAGATATGTCCGCCAGTACCGCCTCCTGAAATAATTACTCTTGTTGGTCTCATTTTATATCTGTTATGTCATTGCCGGTAACTCACCAACAATAACTTTATTCATTTTACTTTCTGGTTTAGTGATATCTTCACTAAGCCCTTTTTTGCCATTTTCTTCTACGTCTCTGCTCACACTCAGGATAATTCCAAAAGCGATACTTGTAAAAATCATCGAAGTACCACCCATACTTACCAATGGTAAAGGAACACCGGTTACCGGCCCCAGTCCTACTGCTACAGCCATATTTGCAAAGGCCTGTATGGTCAGACTAAAACTTAAACCTGCAGCGAGCAGTGCACCAAAAGCCTTCGGACTCTGGGTGACTATCCTGACACAGCGGTAGAGCAGCACCAGGTACAGAACGATAATGATCAGTGCCCCAAACAAACCATATTCCTCTACGATAATCGCAAAGATAAAATCCGAATAAGGGTGAGGCAGGAAGTTACGCTGCGTACTATTTCCAGGTCCTTTCCCAAAAACACCACCAGAAGCCAGTGCTATCTTAGACTGATCAGCCTGAAATGTTTTGTCAGAATGCTGCTTCTCAGGATGCATATAAGAATTGATACGGGATTTGTAAGTCTCCCGTCTCGGCCCCAGAAAAAACACAAACATCAGCAGGACAAAACCACCCGCACAAACAATCATAATCTGCTTGATACTGATCCGGCCGATAATCAGCAATAATATACTTACCCCGAACAACATCAGTGCTGTTGACAAATTGGCTAATGCAATCAATACGAAAACCACACAAACAGAGCCCATAATCGGGATAAATGAGGTCTTTACGTCTTTAATATTTTCCTGTTTCTTGGTCAGCATTCTGGCCAGAAACGTAATCAATGCCAGTTTAGCTAAATCTGAAGTCTGAAAGGTCAATCCGATAATAGGTATTTTAACCCATCTGGAAGCATCATTCAGGCTGGCTCCGAAAACCAGGGTATAAAACAATAGCGGAATCGTAATAATCATAAGGATCTTTGAAATTCCCGCATAATATTTATAGTCCACCAAATGCGCAATATAGATCATACCAATCCCCATCACCACAAAAATCAAATGTTTGGTGAGCAGAATTTTCTCTACAGTTTTACCCTGTTTATAAGCAAGTGTTCCAGTTGCACTATAAACCGCAAAAATAGAAATCAGAGACAACAGGATTATGATAAGCCATATCCAGCGGTCCCCTTTGGTTTTCTCTAACAGCGCTTGTACCGTACCCATTTTACAATTCTTTTACAGCCATTTTAAATTGGTTTCCACGATCCTCATAATTCTTAAACAAATCAAAACTAGCGCAGGCAGGTGACAACAATACGGTATTCCCTTTTGTTGCCAGATGATAAGCTACCTGTACAGCTTCATGTGCAGAAAATGTGTTGACAATAACCTCAACATCATCTTCAAAAGCTTCATGAATACGCTTATTATTTTTTCCCAGACAAACAATAGCTTTCACTTTTTGCTTCACCAGGTCTTTTAACATATCATAATCATTTCCTTTATCAACCCCACCCATAATCAGGATCACATCAGTATTTACACTTTCAAGTGCATACCAGGTAGAATTGACATTTGTCGCCTTGGAATCATTGATATAATCCACACCAGAAATCTTAGCGACATGCTCCAACCGGTGTTCAATATTTTTAATATCCCCCATACTCTCTCTGATAGTCGCATTGCGGATGTCCAACACTTTTGCGACTATGCCCGAAGCCATAGAGTTGTAGATATTATGCTTGCCTTGTAAAGCTAACTCTGAAATTGACATGGTTAAATTGTCTTTTGGATTTACATTGATATGAATATTGTTACCTTCCAGATAGGCACCGCCTTCTATCTTTTTACGAATAGAGAATGGGCATTTCTGTGAATTCACCTTGGTACTTTTCAATACCTTAAGGGTTTCATCATCATCGGCACAAAAGATAAAATGATCTTCAGGTCTCTGATTCTGTACTATACGCATTTTGGATGCTGCGTAATTTGTCATTTTGTAATCGTACCTGTCCAGATGGTCAGGCGTAATGTTTAATAGTACAGCGATATCAGCCCTGAATTCATACATATCGTCCAGCATAAAGCTTGATATTTCCAGTACATACCAGTCAAAACTCTCTGTCGCAACCTGTGCAGCGAAACTATGTCCTATATTTCCTGCCAGACCGACGTTCAGGCCAGCTTTTTTAAGGATATGATAAGTCAGCATCGTAGTTGTAGTTTTACCATTAGATCCGGTAATACAAATAGTCTTTGCTGTAGTATATCTTTTGGCAAACTCAATCTCTGAGATAACCGGAATATTTTTCTTTTTCAGTTCTCTGATAATCGCAACTGAATCTGCAATCCCGGGGCTCTTAATAACTTCATTTGCATTAATAATACTCGCTACTGTATGTTGCTTCTCTTCAAATGCAATATTCAGTTCTACCAGCGTTTCTTTATAACGTTCAGCAATTGCTCCAAAATCCGAGACAAAGACATCAAAACCCTGCTTTTGTGCAAGTATTGCTGCCCCTACGCCGCTTTCTCCAGCTCCAAGTATGACGATTCTCTGCTTTTCCATTATCTCAGTTTTAAAGTGATTATGGTGATAATAGCCAACAATATTCCTACAATCCAGAAGCGGGTCACAATTTTCGCTTCATGGTAGCCTTTTTTCTGATAATGATGATGCAATGGCGACATCAGGAATATCCTTTTGCCTTCACCAAAGCGCTTTTTAGTGTATTTAAAATAAGATACCTGCAGCATCACTGAAGTCACCTCAATCAGGAATACACCACATAAAATCGGGATCAGCAATTCTTTTCTGATCATAATAGCCAGTGCAGCGATTATACCGCCGATGGCCAGACTTCCGGTATCTCCCATAAAAACCTGTGCAGGATAAGAGTTATACCATAAAAATCCGACACACGCACCTACAAAGGCACCGGCAAAAATCATGAGCTCACCAGAATTGGGGATATACAGGATATTCAGATAATCTGCGATAACCGTATTACCCGATACATAGGCCAGTAAACCCAGGGTAATCCCTATAATAGCGGATGTACCCGTTGCCAGGCCGTCTATTCCATCGGTCAAATTCGCTCCGTTCGAAACTGCCGTAATAATAATTACCACAAAAAGGATGAACACGAAAACCGCATATTTTTCATATCCAGGGCCTAAAAACTTCAGTACCTTGGCATAATCAAATTCATTATTTTTATAAAAAGGAATATTGGTAATTGTAGACTTTACATCCTGCGTATAATAAAACTTCTCTCCTTTTTGTCTCAGTACCATAGGCGCCGTGTTTTTGCTTACCCCTGTTTCATCAACAGTCTGCCTAACCACAATATTTGGATTGAAGTACATTGTCCAGCCTATGATCAATGCCAGACCAACCTGTCCTACAATTTTAAATCTGCCTGCAAGCCCTTCTTTATTCTTTTTAAATACCTTGATATAATCATCTACAAAACCAACCGCACCCATCCAGATCGTGGTTACAATCATCAGTAATACATATACATTGGTCAGGTTAGCCAGTAATAAAGTTGGAATCAGAATCCCCATCAGAATCATAATACCGCCCATAGTTGGAGTACCCTGTTTCTGCATTTGTCCTTCCAGCCCCAGATTTCTTACCGTTTCACCAACCTGCATTTTGTGCAGATAATTGATAATCCTTCTTCCATATACTGTTGTAATAATCAATGAAATGATAATCGCCAGCGAGGTACGGAACGTAATGTACTGGAACAACCTTAAACCAGGAAATTCGTAATGTGCATTTAAATATTCAAACAGATAGTATAACATTAGCTGATTAAGTTTAATTGTTCCATCAACACTTCTTTATCATCAAAATGATATCTTACTCCATTAATTTCCTGATACTTTTCATGTCCTTTACCAGCAATAAGGATAATATCCCCTGGTTTAGCTAAATGACAGGCAGTTTTAATCGCTTCCCGGCGGTCAGCAATAGTTAAAGTTTTTCTTTTATTGGTTGGTGATACACCGGCTTCCATTTCAGCCAGAATCTGATGCGGATCTTCCGTTCTTGGATTATCAGATGTCAGGATTACTTTATCACTCCAGTCACAGGCTACCTGAGCCATTACCGGGCGTTTGGTTTTATCTCTGTCCCCACCACAACCAATTACAGTGATTACCTGTTCAGTGCCTTTTCTGATATCATGGATTGTACTTAATACATTCTGAACTGCATCAGGGGTATGCGCATAATCCACCAGACCGATAATCTGTGCAGTGTTTGGTACTTCTTCAAAACGGCCTTCAGCTCCTGTAAGATTACTCAGCAATGTTAATACACTTAATTTATCCTGTCCAAGTAACATAGCCGTACCGTATACAGCTGCCAGGTTATAGGCATTAAATGACCCTACCAGTTTAAAAAACACATCGGTATGGTCAATTTCAAGATTTAAACCACTGAATCTGTTCTCAATTATACTTACCTTATAATCAGCCAGCTGTTTTAAGGCATAACTCTTTTTCACTGCCTTAGTATTCTGAAGCATAACCATACCATTTTTATCATCGGCATTGGTTAAAGCAAAAGCATTTTTTGGAAGCATGTCAAAAAAGGATTTCTTAGCTCTGATATAATTATCAAAGGTTTTATGAAAATCCAGATGATCATGTGTAATATTTGAAAAAACACCACCAGCAAAAGTAACCCCCTCAATTCTGTGCTGAACCATAGCATGAGAACTTACTTCCATAAAGCAGTAAGTACAGCCCAGCTCAACCATCTGTTTTAAAAGCTGATTAAGCGCTAATGGATTTGGTGTAGTATGTGTAGCAGGAATGATCTGATCATTGACCTGATTCTGTACCGTAGAAATCAATCCGGTATGAAAACCAAGACTTCTGAATAATTTAAATAAAATAGTTGCAATGGTAGTTTTGCCATTTGTACCTGTGATACCAACCAGTTTCAATGCAGAAGAAGGATTTCCGTAAAAATTGGAAGCCATAATTCCAAGTGCCACTGAAGAATTTTCCACAATGATATAAGTAACCGCAGGATTTACCTCTGCCGGAATCTCTTCACAAATAATGACCGTTGCCCCTGCAGCAATAGTCTGGCCGATAAATTTATGTCCGTCCGACAAAGTTCCTTTTATGGCAAAAAACACAGCATTCTGCTGTACCTCACGTGAGTCAAACGTAAGCACATTAATCACCCTGTTGGTTTTTCCAACCAGGTTTTTAATTGCTACTCCATATAAAACATCCTGCAACTGCATCTTAATTCAATTCTAATTGTACCAATAATCCCCTTCCAATCTTCATCCCTGCGGGAACAGACTGGCTTATTACTTTCCCACTTCCTTTGATCTGTGTTTTCAGACCTGCATTTCCTAAAAGGTAAAGTGCATCTTTCAGCCCCATTCCACTTACATTAGGCATCATGCCTTTTACTGAATTATATTCTTCGTAAACAATCCCGTTGCTGGTATCCACACTATTGAAATAGTCAGATTTAGCTGCATAAAGGGCTTTAATTCCCAGGGCATTATAAACGCTTTTTACTGCTTTACTCTGTCCGGCTTTCGCTTCCGGACTTTTAGTGTTCCCAACCAGATGGTCAGTCATATCATTATACATCTGCATATCGCTTGCATAAATACGATCTGCAATTTCTTTAAATACCGGCCCTGCTACCGTTCCGCCATAATATCCGTTCTTAGCTCCATTAACCGAAACCATAATCGAATACTTAGGCTTGTCAGCCGGAAAGTATCCACAAAAAGAAGACTGATAACTCCTCTTAGCCTTATATCCGTTTCTTCCATCAGCTACCTGTGCAGTACCAGTTTTACCCGCTACCCTGTAAAATGGAGATCCCATGAGTTTACCAGTACCTTCTGTCACTACCCCCTCAAGCATTGCATGAAGTTTTTTTAAGGTACTTTCAGAACAAACCTGCTCGCTAATCACTCTTGCATGAAACTGTTCAATCGGATTTCCCAATCTTCTGATTTCTTTCACAAAAATTGGCGCTATATATTTTCCATTATTTGCAATGGCATTATAAAACGTCAAAATTTGCAGCGGGGTAATCTGCATTTCATAACCATAAGCCATTTGCGGCAAGGTTAAACCACTCCATGATTTATAGGATGGGTTCTTAATAACCGGTTTTGTCTCACCAGGAATTTGCAATCCCAGCCGCTCATTCATATGTATCCGATATAAATGATCTGTAAATTGTGAGGGATTATCTTTATAAGCCCCATAAACAAACTTGGCGACCGCTGTATTGGCAGAAACCTCAAATGCTTTTTTTGCGGTTACCACTCCCACACCGCCGTGAGAATCTTTTATCGTATGGTTAAAAATCCTGAACGTACCGTTTCCTGTATCTACAGTGGTATTGGTGTCTATTTTTTTGTCCTCCAGTAAAGCCATGTAAGAAGCCAGCTTAAACGTAGAACCAGGGTCCTGACTTCCGCCTATTGCGTAATTGAACATTTCTTTATAAACACCATCACTTTCTTTGGTGAAGTTTGCCACTGCTCTTACCTCTCCGGTTTCAACTTCCATTAAAATCACGGTACCATAATCCGCATTACTTTTAATCAGCTGTTTCTCCAATGCACTTTGTGCAAGATCCTGCATATTGATATCGATGGTAGAAATAATATCTGATCCTTCTTTAGGCGCAATTTCAGCTTCATCATTTACCGGCATCCAGACACCACCGGCAATTCTTTGTACTAATCTTTTACCACTCTCCCCATTGATATAATTCCCGTAGGCACCTTCCAGCCCTACACCGTTTGATACATTTTCATTTTTATACCCGATAGTCCTTGCTGCCAGAGACTTGAAAGGTAAAATCCTTTTATTTTGCTGAATAGCCATCAGACCACCACTATATTTTCCAATATTATATAATGGAAAAGTCCGGATAGTCTTTAAATCCTGGTAATTCACTTTACGTTTAATCAATAAATACCTCACACTGTCTGCCCTGGCAGTACGCAGAATACGCGAATATTCTTTTGGGGTTTTATCCGCAAAAAACTGAGAAAGTTTCATAGCCAGAGAATCCACTTTGGCATAAAAAATCTTACTGTCACTTATACCTCCGGCATATAAGTCCATCCGAAGTTCATACTCCGGTACAGAGGTAGCTAACAGGCTTCCATCATTAGAATAAATATTACCACGTGCAGCATCCACATTGATATACTTTGTAGAAAGACTATCGGCCATGGCACGCCATTTATGTCCCTCTACAAATTGTACATCACATAACCTGACTATTACTGCCACGGCAAGCAGTACAATCAGTCCGAAGGACAAATAAACACGTAATAGTATGTTAGCTCTAATGTTCATCATTACTTATGATAATTTTTTTAGGAGGCTCTGTCAGCTCCTTAATGCCTAACGTATCTACTTTCTTAGCTACTTCTGTCAATTTACTTTTGAACATCAGATCAGCTTTCAGTGACTTATATTCCCAGCTCAGTTCTTTTACTTCCTTATTTAACTTATCTATATCCCTGATATTTTTAACCGCCATATGGCTGTTTGCGATATAAAGCATCGTAAGCAGCGATAAAAAGATCAGAAAAGGCAACATAGCGGTAGCGGCTTCTTTACTTACCACCCCGTCTACAAAAAGCTTTTTAAAGAAAAGATTAGCACTTTCAGTCTCCTTTTCTTTCTTAGGCTTTTTCAAGCGGATTACTGGTTCTTCCAGTAATTCTTCTTCTTCCTCTTCTTCTCCTCTGAACTGGTTGTTCATATCTTTTCTCCAATTCTCAATTTTGCACTTCTGGATCTGCTGTTTCTTTCCAGCTCGTCCTCTTCAGCAATCACAGCTTTACGTGTAATTGCTTTATATGGTTTTTCTTCATTGCCAAAAAAGTCCTTATCAGCTTCTCCTCTGATTTTACCTTTAGCAATAAAATTCTTTACTGGTCTGTCTTCCAGTGAATGATATGACATCACGACCAGCCTGCCGCCCGGACTTAAGACCTCAGCAGTCTGTAATAAAAAGCTCTCCAGCACTTCGATCTCCGCATTAACCTCGATCCGCAAAGCCTGGAACACCTGTGCCATATATTTATTTTCTTTGCCTTTAGGGATATGAGCCCCTGCTGCAGTTTTAAAATCAGCCAATGTTACAATAGGTTGTCCTGCACGAAACGTTACGACCGCTCTGGCCAGTGATTTCGCATTTTTAACCTCCCCATAGATTCCAAATATTTTATGGAGCTTATCTTCCGTATAGGTATTTAAAACATCGGCAGCGGTAAGCTTACCCTGTTTGTCCATCCGCATATCCAGAGAAGACTCAAATCTTGTAGAGAAACCTCTTTCCGGCTCATTAAACTGATGTGAAGAAACCCCAAGATCAGCCAGAATACCATCTACCTGTTTGTATCCCAGTAAACGAAGATTATTTTTCAGGAAAGCAAAATTCTGATCAACAAATAAAAAACGAGGATCATCAATCTTATTTCTCTGTGCGTCCGGATCCTGATCAAAAGCGATGAGTACACCATCTTTCCCCAGTTTAGACAAAATTTCTCTGGAATGACCACCTCCGCCAAAAGTAACATCTACATACACACCGTTAGGTTTAATATTCAAACCATCAATACATTCTTTCAAAAGTACCGGTACATGATAATTATTTTCCATCTTCCCCCCTGTTTTTATTTCCCATCACTTCTTCTGCCAGATTTGCAAAATCTTCCGGCTCACTATCCAGTAAATTGTCATATGCAGTTTTAGACCAGAGCTCTATTTTATCAAACTGACAAGACAGAATTACTTCTCCATCTATACCTGCAAATTCCAATAATGACTTCGGAAGATTGACTCTACCCGAGGCATCCAGCGTCAATTCTGTCGCGCCACGAGTAAAAAACCGGATAAATTCTCTTGTTTTTTTCTCGTACTGGTTCAGTTTACTCAACTCTTCCACTATCCCTTCCCATACTTTTTTTGGGTAGATGACCAGGTGCTTCTCAAAACCTCTGTTTATCACAAGTCCCTCTTGCTCAACGTTTGGCAATTGTTTTTTCAGATTCGACGGGACCATCATGCGGCCTTTCGTATCCAATTTACAATCAAATTCTCCAAGTAGTTGAACCATTTTAGTATCTACACATTTTATGTAGTGTAAAAATAGACACTTCTACCACTTTTTACCACAATCTACCACAAAAAAGTTTTCAACATAAATTATCCTCCACATTCTACCACCATATATGCAAAAAGGCCGCTTTAAAAAGCGGCCTTTAAAAAAGACAATTATTCTGTGGAAATTTTGTTGGTTTCGGGCTTATCCGTTAATTGCCTTTACGCCAGGGAGTTCTTTGCCTTCCATATATTCCAGTAAAGCACCACCACCGGTTGAGACATAACTCACTTCATCTTCCAGATTAAACTTGGCAATTGCTGCTGCAGAATCACCACCACCAATCAGTGAAAATGCACCATTTTCTTTTGTCGCAGCTACTACCGCATTAGCGACAGCACGTGTACCCTGCTCAAAATTTGCCATTTCAAAAACTCCCATCGGGCCATTCCATAATAAGGTTTTTGATTTTTTAATGATTTCAGAGAAAAGCTCAACTGACTTAGGACCAATATCCAGTCCCATCCAGTCTGCCGGGATATGACCAGCATCCACATTTTTCTTTGCTGCGTTATTATCAAATTTATCTGCGATAACCGTATCTACCGGTAAAATTATATTTACTCCTTTTGATTTTGCTTTTTCCAGCAATTGCAGACAAAGTTCCATACGATCAGCTTCCAGCAGAGAAGTGCCTATTTCGCCACCCTGTGCTTTGCTGAATGTATAAGCCATACCACCACCAATAATCAGATTATCAACTTTTTCCAGTAAGCTTTCAATTAACAGGATTTTATCCGAAACTTTTGCACCACCCATAATAGCAGTGAAAGGTTTTTCAGCATGATGATTTATTTTCTCTGCATTTTTCAGTTCTTCAGCCATCAGGTATCCGAAGTATTTTTCTGTCGGGAAAAACTCAGCAATGATTGAGGTAGAAGCATGAGCACGGTGAGCTGTACCGAAAGCATCATTGACATATACATCTCCTAATTTAGCCAGTTTACCTGCGAAATCTTTATCTCCTTTTTCTTCCTCTTTGTAGAAACGAAGATTTTCCAGTAGCAATACCTGTCCCGGAACAAGATTTTTTGCTTTATCAACTGCCGAAGCACCGATACAATCATCAGCAAATTTCACTTCAAGATCAAGCATTCTTGATAAATCACCTAAAATGTGTTTCAGCGAGAATTGATTATCAGGACCTCCTTTTGGACGGCCCAGGTGTGACATTAAAATCACAGATCCACCGTCATTCAAGATTTTAGTGATCGTTGGTAATGCGGCACGCATTCTTTTATCATCTGTGATATTAAAATCTTTATCCAGAGGGACGTTAAAATCAACTCTTACTAAAGCTTTCTTATCCTTGAAATCACATTGGTCAATTGTTTTCATCTTGTATCTAATTTTTAGGTGTTAAATGGAGTTATTATCCTGATTGATAAAGGATAAATAACCAATTTCATGTTAAATAATTTATTTTTCGGCTATTTGGTTCAACATATCATAATGCGGGCCGATTCCCGGGATTTCAAACTCCTCAGAAATGACTTCAAAACCCAGTTTACTATAGAAACCTACGGCTGCAGTTCTTGCATTACACCAAATATAAGAAGCATGAACCGATCTAAGCTCATCCATTGCAAAATTAATCAGTTCTGCACCAAAACCTTTACCTGTATAAGCCGGATCAGTTGCCATAGCACGTAATCTGAAGCCTCCCGTACCTCTGTTCTTATAATCTTCCGGAATAAATGTCCCGATAGAAACCAGCTTATCAGCTTCAAAACAACCCAGGTGAAATCCACCTTCAATACTATCTGTAGGTAACTCACACTCTTCCAGCGGTCTGTTCTTCCATAAGACTGTGCTTCTTAAAAATCTCGTTTCTTCTTTAGCTATCCGTTTAATCATAACGCTGAGAGAGTTTAAGTACCAGATCCACTAATCTTGCCGAGTAACCGGATTCATTATCATACCAGCCTACAACCTTAACCAGGTCACCAACTATAGAGGTTAATTGTGCATCAAAAATACAAGAGTGAGAATTATCTAATATATCGACAGAAACGATAGGGTCCTCTGTATATTCCAGCACTGCTTTCATTTCATTGTCTGCGGCAGATTTAAAGGCCTGATTAATCTCTTCTATAGTTGCTTTTGATTTAAGGATACAGGTAAAATCCGTCAATGAGCCATTTAATACCGGCACACGAATTCCTGCTCCGCCTAATTTGCCCTCCAGATGCGGAAAAATATTAGTAATTGCTTTTGCCGCGCCTGTGCTTGTAGGAATAATAGATGCTGAAGCTGCTCTGGCTCTTCTCAAATCCTTATGCGGTGCATCATGAAGATTCTGGTCGCCGGTCATGGAGTGTACGGTTGTAATATAGCCGTCCAGAATCCCCCATTTATCATCAAGGATCTTGACCATTGGCGCTACGTTATTTGTCGTACAGGAAGCGTTAGAAATAATATCCGCACTTAAATCAATTGTCGAATCATTTACGCCCAGTAAAAACATAGGAATATCCTTATCTGCGGGAGCCGAAATCAATACCTGTTTAGCCCCTGACTGCAAATGTTTGCCTGCACCAGCTCTGGTGGTAAATTTCCCTGTAGATTCCAGTACGACATCTATCTCCAGCGTTTTCCAGGGTAAGTTCTCAGGTTGTGCTTCTCTGAAAACCCGAATTCTTTTTCCATTAATAATCAGTGCCTCATCATCAAATGTTACCTCACCTTTAAAACCACGGTGAACGGTATCATATTTAAAAAGATGTGCTAATGTTTTTGGGTCACCCAAATCATTGATAGCCAATACATTGATATTTTTATCCAAAGCCGCACGTAAAAATATACGGCCTATTCTACCAAAACCATTAATTGCTAATTTCATTTCATCTATTAATTTATTGTCTGTTTTTAGCAGGAACCTTTGGTCATCAACGCTTATAAAAACAAAAGCGACCTTTAAAACCCCTGAATAAATAAATTATCGCACTGTGTGCTTAATAATAATTTTAATCCTGCGGGATTCCTGCTCAACTGACGGCACAAAACTAGCTATATTCTTTGGGCTTAACCTATGATATTTAATTGTTTTACATCTGATTTATAGATCAGTTGAATCACAATGGTTTAAAGTGTTTAAAGGCCAGTAAACAGCAAAAAAATTATATAATTTCAACAATTCGGCTCCTCCGGAAACAAGAAAAGCCTGCAGTTTTCACTACAGGCTTTCTTTAAGATTTGGCACCGACCTACTCTCCCACGTGTTACCGCAGTACCATCGGCTCTGGTGGGCTTAACTTCTCTGTTCGGAATGGGAAGAGGTGGACACCACCGATATAGACACCTAAATATTTTGAACATTTTAATACGTTAGCATCAAATGTTTTTATGTCTTATTGATGGCTCAAAGATAGCTAAAAAACTCACATCTGCGCTATAAATTCCAAATTATTGATGATTAGCTTAACAATTAATTTTTGTATATTTAATATAAAGAATTTCTAACCAAATATAATCTTGCCTTCAGTGACTTAGCGTTCCCCAGCTTTCCAGAGGACCTATATGTCCCGTATTAACAGAAATATATTTTGCTGGAAATCATAACCAGAACTATGACGATCCAACGCCTCTCCAAGCAAGTTAACAGATTAAAATTGTCATACGGCTCAATTATTCTAATTGTTCTGTCTCTCTATTTCCCTTTATCAGTACAGGCGCAGACTTTTCAGTTTAGCGGAAACCGTCAAAAACAAACCATCAGTTTTACGCTGGTAAAAAATCTCATTATTATTCCGGTTTACGTGAATGAAAAGGGCCCTTATAATTTCCTGCTGGATACCGGGGTAGCCCAAATGATTATTACTGACACTACATTTCTAGCCGATCTGGATCTGAAAAACGCACAAACTGTAAAGGTCCAGGGCTATGGCCTTGGCGATAATATTGAAGCCGTGCTCACCAGAAATATTACGGCCAGAGTAGGTAAAGCAACGATCAATAATATTCCGACTGCCATATTCAAAAAAGATATTTTCGACCTGTCCAGTTATCTGGGAATTAAAATATATGGAATATTGGGGCATTACTTCTTTAATAGTTTCATTGTAAAAATCAATTATTCAGGAAACAGGCTTACTTTCTATAACCCTGATACTAAAATAGAACCTAAGGGTACAAAAATACCTATACAGATCACCAATGGTAAACCTTATATCAATACACAGATAGAAACAGCTACACTAGGCAAAATTGATGTAGAATTATTGATAGATAATGGTTCCAGCCATCCGCTGATGATGGAATCGCTCCAGGACAAACCTTTCCCTCTTCCTCCTACTGTAATCCCGGCAAATCTGGGTGTGGGAATTAATGGTATAATCAATGGAAATATGGGTAGAATAGCTGATTTGAAATTGGGTACTTATAATTTTACTGATGTATTAACAGGTTTTCCTGATTTCAATATAGAACGTTCAACCCTGGAAGGAAAATCAAGGAATGGCAGTCTTGGTTCAGATATCCTGCGCCATTTCCTGGTTACTTTTGATTATCAGAGTGGTTTTTTATATCTTAAAAAAACTAATAACCGTATTCCTGTTTTTGAGCATGACATGTCCGGACTTGAAGTCTATGTCATCCAGGGTATGAAAGACCGGTTTTATATCGGAAGGATTGAATCCGGATCTCCGGGAGAGCTGGCAGGTTTGCAGGCTAATGATGAAATTACGGCTATAAACTTTAGCTCTGTCCAGCATTTCACCTTAAATGATCTTACAGAATTGCTGAAAGAACACGATGGTAAACAAATCCTCATCGAGATCTTACGGGGCTATGATAAGCATATTTATATTCTCAAACTAAAAAAGAGAATTTAGGTCTTCGTTCACCAGTAAGGAAAAGTCTATAAACAAGAAAAGCCTGTAGTTTCCTACAAGCTTTCTTTAAGATTTGGCACTGACCTACTCTCCCACGTGTTACCGCAGTACCATCGGCTCTGGTGGGCTTAACTTCTCTGTTCGGAATGGGAAGAGGTGGACACCACCGATATAGGCACCTAAATGTCTTTATCAATTGTTATTGATCAGTATTTTATTTGTTTTTCTCCAAATAACCTTTACAGTTATCCTGTTTCCAGCTCAGAGACAAACGATGACATATTATTGAAAGAAGTTAGTTATGAAGAACAAACAACAGTTTATTGCTCTTGAAAGCTTCGGATGATTAGTATTACTCGACTATGCTGTCACCAGCTTTACATCTGTAACCTATCAACGTAGTAGTCTGCTACGGTCCTATATGGAATTCTCATCTCGTGGCTAGTTTCGCACTTAGATGCTTTCAGCGCTTATCTATTCCCAACGTAGCTACTCTGCAATGCCCCTGGCGGAACAACAGATTCACTAGAGGTTAGTCCAACCCGGTCCTCTCGTACTAAGGTCAGCCCCACTCAAAATTCCTACGCCCACAACAGATAGGGACCGAACTGTCTCGCGACGTTCTGAACCCAGCTCGCGTGCCACTTTAATCGGCGAACAGCCGAACCCTTGGGACCTTCTCCAGCCCCAGGATGTGACGAGCCGACATCGAGGTGCCAAACCTCCCCGTCGATATGAGCTCTTGGGGGAGATCAGCCTGTTATCCCCAGCGTACCTTTTATCCTTTGAGCGATGGCCCTTCCATGCAGAACCACCGGATCACTATATCCGTCTTTCGACCCTGCTCGGCTTGTCTGCCTCACAGTCAAGCAAGCTTATGCTATTGCACTCCTCATACGGTTACCAAGCGTATTGAGCTTACCTTTGAAAGCCTCCGTTACCTTTTTGGAGGCGACCACCCCAGTCAAACTACCCATCAAACAATGTCCTCTCCTGAAAGAGTTAGACACCGAATACAAAAAGGGTGGTATTTCAACGTTGACTCCACAACACCTAGCGATGCCACTTCATAGTCTCCCACCTATCCTACACATCCTGTATCCAATGTCAATGTTAAATTGTAGTGAAGGTGCATGGGGTCTTTCCGTCCCGTTGCGGGTACCCGGCGTCTTCACCGGGACCACAATTTCACCGAGCTCATGGCTGAGACAGCGCCCAGATCGTTACACCATTCGTGCAGGTCGGAACTTACCCGACAAGGAATTTCGCTACCTTAGGACCGTTATAGTTACGGCCGCCGTTTACTGGGGCTTCGATTCAATGCTTCGCCTTGCGACTAACATCCCCTCTTAACCTTCCAGCACCGGGCAGGTGTCAGGCCTTATACTTCATCTTTCGATTTTGCAAAGCCATGTGTTTTTGTTAAACAGTCGCCTGGGCCTTTTCACTGCGGCTGACATTGCTGTCAGCGCCCCTTCTCCCGAAGTTACAGGGCCATTTTGCCGAGTTCCTTAGCCATGATTCACTCGAGCACCTTAGAATTCTCTTCCCGGATACCTGTGTCGGTTTGCGGTACGGGTTTTTATAACCTGAAGCTTAGCGGTTTTTCTTGGAAGTCTGATTACCTGCGCTATCCACTTACCCGAAGGCTTGCGGTACTATCGACCTTTAGCAAAGAATGCGGATTTGCCTACATTCCCTATACCTACAGTCTTTAACGATCTATTCCGTCAGATCGCGGCAGTGTCACTACTCCGTCCCCACATCGCAGTTATAAAAAGTACTGGAATATTAACCAGTTGTCCATCGAATTTCCCCTTCGGGTTCTCCTTAGGCCCCGACTAACCCTGATCCGATTAGCGTTGATCAGGAAACCTTATCCTTTCGGTGGGCAGGTTTCTCGCCTGCCTTATCGTTACTTATGCCTACATTTGCTTTTCCAGAAGCTCCACCCTGGCTTACGCCAAAACTTCGCTGCCGCTGGAATGCTCCCCTACCGTAATATTAATATTACCCATAGCTTCGGTGTACTACTTTATGCCCGTTTATTATCCATGCACGATCGCTCGACTAGTGAGCTGTTACGCACTCTTTAAATGAATGGCTGCTTCCAAGCCAACATCCTAGCTGTCTAGGCAATCGCACCTCGTTAGTTCAACTTAGTAGTAACTTAGGGACCTTAGCTGATGGTCTGGGTTCTTTCCCTCTCGGCCCGTGACCTTAGCACCCCGGGCCTCACTGCAGTGTATATTTAATAGCATTCGGAGTTTGTCTGGATTTGGTAGGATTTGACTCCCCCGCACCCAATCAGTAGCTCTACCTCTAGTAAACTTAACCACCACGCTGTTCCTAAAAACATTTCGGGGAGTACGAGCTATTTCCCAGTTTGATTAGCCTTTCACCCCTACCCACAGATCATCCGGAAACTTTTCAACGTTTATCGGTTCGGTCCTCCAGTACGTGTTACCGCACCTTCAACCTGTCCATGGGTAGATCACAAGGTTTCGCGTCTACCTCCCCTGACTATACGCCCTATTCAGACTCGCTTTCGCTTCGGATCCATGTCTTAAACATTTAACCTTGCCAGAGAAGAGTAACTCGTAGGCTCATTATGCAAAAGGCACGCCGTCACGCCACCTGGACGCTCCGACCGCTTGTAAGTACACAGTTTCAGGTTCTATTTCACTCCCCTGTTCGGGGTTCTTTTCACCTTTCCCTCACGGTACTGGTTCACTATCGGTCTCTCAGGAGTATTTAGCCTTACCGGATGGTGCCGGCAGATTCCCACAAGGCGTCTCCGACCTCGCGGTACTCAGGATACTACTAGACTAATGTTACTTACGTGTACGCGGCTCTCACGCTATATTGCCAGGCTTCCCATCCTGTTCCACTTCATTTCATTAATGCCACATCGTAGTCCTACAACCCCAGTTATGCCGTAACATAGCTGGTTTGGGCTCTTTCCAGTTCGCTCGCCACTACTTTGGAAATCATTATTATTTTCTCTTCCTCTGCTTACTTAGATGTTTCAGTTCGGCAGGTTTGCGCATCGTAATGCGACTAGTCTTCAACTAGCCAGGTTTCCCCATTCGGAAATCTTCGGATTAATTCATATTTGCTAATACCCGAAGCTTATCGCAGCTTATCACGTCCTTCATCGCCTCTGAGAGCCAAGGCATCCCCTGTGTACTCTTTCTTACTTTCTTCTCTCCATAGCCTTTTGCGCCTATGGAAATGCTTTTTTTGATGGTTATTAACTCTACGGATTGTATCAATGCAAGCACCTTTACCTTCCTTCAAGCTAACAACGTCTCTATTGTTGTTTGCTCTTCTTTATTAACTTCTTCCAATATGTCAAAGAACTTTATTGTCCCAGATATTTGTATTTCTACGCCTATCCTATTTCCTGTACCTTTTATCTTAAGTACGGGCCAATGGTGGAGAATAACGGAGTCGAACCGTTGACCTCCTGCGTGCAAGGCAGGCGCTCTAGCCAGCTGAGCTAATCCCCCTTAGAATTATAACTGTAGTCCCGAGCAGATTTGAACTGCTGACCCCTACATTATCAGTGTAGTGCTCTAACCAACTGAGCTACGGGACTATTTACCTCAGTGCAGTATTGTTGTTGAGGTGTCTCAGCACAATTCCTTTTCCTCGGTCAATACCTTCTTTCAGTAGGCGAACAACTATTATGATGTTTCATCCTATGGGTTTTTCTTTTGAGATTTGTTGTCATTTACTTATACCAATTGATCAATCGGTATATCATTTACGCAGCGAGTAATCTACCTTTCTCCAGAAAGGAGGTATTCCAGCCGCACCTTCCGGTACGGCTACCTTGTTACGACTTAGCCCCAGTTATCGGTTTTACCCTAGGACGCTCCTTGCGGTTACATACTTTAGGTACCCCCAACTTCCATGGCTTGACGGGCGGTGTGTACAAGGCCCGGGAACGTATTCACCGTATCATTGCTGATATACGATTACTAGCGAATCCAACTTCAAGAGGTCGAGTTGCAGACCTCTATCCGAACTGTGAATGGCTTTTGGAGATTTGCTTGCTGTTACCAGCTTGCTGCCCTCTGTACCATCCATTGTAGCACGTGTGTAGCCCCGGACGTAAGGGCCATGATGACTTGACGTCGTCCCCTCCTTCCTCTCTGTTTGCACAGGCAGTCTGTTTAGAGTCCCCACCTTAACGTGCTGGCAACTAAACATAGGGGTTGCGCTCGTTGCGGGACTTAACCCAACACCTCACGGCACGAGCTGACGACAGCCATGCAGCACCTAGTTTCGTGTCCTTGCGGACTCATCTATCTCTAAATGATTCACTAACTTTCAAGCCCGGGTAAGGTTCCTCGCGTATCATCGAATTAAACCACATGCTCCTCCGCTTGTGCGGGCCCCCGTCAATTCCTTTGAGTTTCAATCTTGCGACCGTACTCCCCAGGTGGAATACTTAACGCTTTCGCTTAGCCGCTAACTGTGTATCGCTAACAGCGAGTATTCATCGTTTAGGGCGTGGACTACCAGGGTATCTAATCCTGTTTGATCCCCACGCTTTCGTGCCTCAGCGTCAATAAAATCATAGTAAGCTGCCTTCGCAATCGGTGTTCTGTGACATATCTATGCATTTCACCGCTACTTGTCACATTCCGCCTACCTCTAATTCATTCAAGCTCTTCAGTATCAAGGGCACTGCGATGGTTGAGCCACCGTCTTTCACCCCTGACTTAAAAAGCCGCCTACGCACCCTTTAAACCCAATAAATCCGGATAACGCTTGGATCCTCCGTATTACCGCGGCTGCTGGCACGGAGTTAGCCGATCCTTATTCCTTCGGTACATTCAGCACATTACACGTAATGTGGTTTATTCCCGAATAAAAGCAGTTTACGACCCAGAGGGCTGTCTTCCTGCACGCGGCATGGCTGGTTCAGAGTTGCCTCCATTGACCAATATTCCTTACTGCTGCCTCCCGTAGGAGTCTGGTCCGTGTCTCAGTACCAGTGTGGGGGGTCATCCTCTCAGATCCCCTAGACATCGTGGTCTTGGTGGGCCGTTACCCCGCCAACTAACTAATGTCACGCATGCCCATCTTAATCCTATAAATATTTGATCATTGTACAATGCTGTACTGTGATTTTATGCGGTGTTAATCCGAATTTCTTCGGGCTATCCCCCTGATTAAGGTAGGTTGCATACGCGTTACGCACCCGTGCGCCACTTTCGCTACCAGCAAGCTGGTAACTATCGTTCGACTTGCATGTATTAGGCCTGCCGCTAGCGTTCATCCTGAGCCAGGATCAAACTCTCCATTGTAAAATGTGTTGTTTGAACGCTGACCATTCTTAACTTGTATTAATAATAGTCTTTATTCTTATTTGTCTGTCAGAATAGACTTAAAAAACTCGCGCGGTTCATGTACTTTGAACTTGTACGTGTTTACCTCGCTACGTTTGTAAATGACATCTCTTTAATGAACTTCTCGACTTAACCTCCCGGCAGTCTATATATGTTGCAATGCTAATCTTTCTAATCCCTCAAGTCTTAATGTTCTCAAGGTCTTTTCCAGCTTCTCATCGTTTCAATCTTGTTTATTTGCTTTGTCAACATCCGTTGTAAAGCTTCCCGTTTTTGTTGGGACTGCAAAGGTAGAAATCTTTTTTAATTTGTCAAGCTTTTTATTTTTTATTTTTGAAGTTTTTTATTCCTTCTTCAAACTCAACCAATCTCTGTTTTTGCACCCTCTCCATATCCTTTTCACTGTTTCCCTTCCTCCGAAGCGGGATGCAAAAGTAGGAAAATTATGCCGCTATCCAAACATTAACACACTATTAATTGTATCTATTCCTTAACTACATGATTATCAGTTCAAAATACCGTAAACTATTTTCAGCAGTAGCAGCAGAGCGATCAGCTTTCCTTCAATGAAGCCTTAATAGTGCAGTATTTAACAACAGCATGAAGTCCAATTACACCGATTAACAGCATCATCTGCCCGGTTAACTAAGCAATCGCAGCTCTCAAATCGCACAATTACATCACATAGACCTGCCCTTTCACCTCTCATTACCACAATTTCAACATCCAATACTCAACTGATTGTCCGGTGAATTATTATTTCCAGGGTTTCTTTAGTGGTAGTGCTGGGGTTTGAACTAGCCTTGAACTGGGGTTGAACTAGCCTTGAAGTAGCCCAGGCTAGTTCAACCCTACTTCAACCCTACTTCAATACCACTTCAACAGGCTACACAACCCCTACCCAACCCAAACAATACGATCTAATACCGGTCATGATATATATACTCCAGCCAGATGACCATTCCTTTATAGCACAGCTATAGCACACATCTAACAGATTTGTTCAATCCCCACAGATAACAACAAGTCAGCTCACAGCTCAATAAGACTTCGGGGTTGGCATAGGGTTGGTATACCCCAGGGGTATACCAACCCTATGCCAACCCCGACCACAAACACCCTTTAAACCTCCCCGCAATTCACCCTCCCTTTTAAAAGCCATATTATAAAGACATCCTCTTTTTAAACGGACCAGCCAATTCCGGTCTTTAAAAAGATATTTCTGAATTAGCTTACCGCCCGATAAAATTTTCTTTTGAAAATCAAGCCATATCCTGAGACTGCTGAACAGCCTGGCCTTCCATAGTTTGTTTATTGATCATAATGACAGCGTCATCCAGCTCTTTGGAAGAGACTGCAAGAAAATCAACAAACTCCAGGACATCATCGCTATTTGCTGAATCTTTAATTAAACTGATCAATCCTAATATATTACTTAGTGGTCTTCTTACCTGATGAGAGTTCAGCCAGGCAATTTCTTTCAGCTGTTCGTTCTGATTGAGCAGCTGCTGTTCATATTTTTTCTGCTTATCAATATCCTGCATCGCCCCTATCATCCGGATAGGTTCACCTTCAGTATCAAAGATTGCGTAGCCACGATCCCTGATATATTTAAAAGAACCATCAGCACACCGGTAACGGTACTCTGCAAAAAAATACTTCTGCTTATCTGTAAATATCTTTTTGAACGAATCCATTACCGACAAGCGGTCATCCGGATGAATCTTCTGCATCGCCCCGAAAATATCAGGACTTGTATCCCTGGCATAACCATAAGTTTCATTATACCCCTGCATCCATTTGAGTTTATCCTTTACCACATCATAATCCCAGATCACATCATTTGTTGCATGGTTAACGGTCTCATATAAATGAAGCAGGTCGTTAATCTTTTTTTCATCCTTAATAGATTTATCTATATCGGCGACCATGACAAGATAAGCTCCGCCTTTCAACAGGGGTATAGGATGAAAAGTTGTTTTGACATAAAACCGCTCTCCATCTTTTTTCTGATGCAGCCAGACTATAGATTCAGGATTCTGATCTCCATATTGGTCCATGAAGTTCTTGATACGTTCACGCTCCTCTTCAGGCCTGATATCAAAAGACGTCATTTGCAAAAACTCCTGCTCAGTATAACCGTATAACTTAGTCATTGCCTCATTGACAGAAATGATTTTAAAACTTCCTTTGGCCATTACATATATAGCAAGCGGACTTGTATTAAATAGCTTCTGATAATTCAACGCTGTAGTTTCCTGATCTTTTTGATAAAACCGAACAGAGAAAAAGATAATAAACGACCCAATGACCATAAAGGTCACATCCAGTAAAAAATGAAAATTCCATAAATTGTTATGCTCCCTGCCCGTCCAGATCCAGTCAATTAATCCATGCCCCAGCAGCAATGCAGCGATTCCGAGCAACAGATAAAAAGCTATTATTTTAAGCAACGGCAGACTCTTCATCTGGGTAATATTTATCTTTTACAGGTGTTCTGATTATCTAAAATAGCAATCAATTATCAAACATTCATCCTTTTAGCAATTATTCTTTATCAAAACAGACAAAAAAACTATTATTATATAACATTAGCCAGATCATCAAAAACTGATCAAAACGATAACATTATAATTAAAGAATAGAAATGAAAAACATGACAGTCATCAGGTTCCCGGATATGAATACCGGGCTCTATGTCAGATCAGACAGAAACCGGGCCACAATTCTCCCGGACAAAGTAAAACAGAAATGTTGATTTAATACTGACCGGTAGATAATAAAACCAGTGTACAGGCTTCAACAGCCTCTATATGATGCTCCTTTAACAAGGATTCCAGTTCATCATTCTCCGTTCCGGGATTAAAAATAACCCGTTTAGGTTTTGTCTTCAGAATATAGTCGAAATATTCAGTCTGCAAATGCGGACCAACATATAATGTAATCGTATCAATATCAGTATGAATTTCCCCTGGCTTCTCAATTGGGATACCAGCAACCTCACCGCTCTTAATACCCACATTAACAATGGAATGACCTTTTTCCGTAAGCATTTTAGCTGCCAGATAAGCATATCTTGCCGGGTTGGGTGTTGCACCTATAATCAATGTATTCTTCATCTGCTGTAAATTCTCCTGGTATCTTTAAAAACAGTAGCCTTACTGAATTGTTTAGCTAAATTTCAATATCGCATTTGCACAGTTGACCCCATCAATCGCTGCTGAAACTATTCCACCGGCATAACCCGCTCCTTCAGCACATGGATACAAACCAGCTACTTCCGGATGCTGAAAGGTATCACGGTCTCTTGGTATACGCACCGGCGATGAACTTCTGCTCTCCACACCAACCAATATCGCTTCGTTTGTATAATAACCTCTCATCTTTTTACCAAAAAGCGGCAGTGCATTTTTCAAACTTGAAGCAATAAAATCCGGCAGCATATCTTTAAGCATCACACTTTTTGTACCTGGCAGATAAGAGTTTTTTGGTAAATCTTCAGAAAGTCTGTCTTCCACAAAATCTATCATCCGCTGTGCCGGAGCAACCAAATTACCCCCACCCATTGCAAAAGCCTTTTCTTCAATAGCCGACTGAAAATTCATCATCCGCAGCGGGTCATCGCCCGGAACATCTTCCAGGGTAACCTGAACCACTGTACCTGAATTGGCAAAAGGATTATTCCGTTTTGATGGCGACCAGCCATTAACCACGACTTCATTTTCGTAAGTTGCACAGGGAGCGATAATACCACCCGGGCACATACAAAATGAAAATACGCCTCTGCTGCCAACCTGTTCTACCAGGCTGTAATAAGCTGGCGGAAGAAATTCGCTTCTGACCGGGCAATGATATTGTGCTTCATCAATAATAGCCTGTGGATGTTCTATCCTTACACCCATCGCAAAAGGTTTGGCCTCTACCAGAATTCCTTTCTGATGTAATAAAGTATAAATATCACGTGCTGAGTGACCGGTTGCGAGAATAACGGCATCGGCCTGTAAAGTATAAAGTTCATTGACAACCACCCCTTTGATTTTACCGGATTCTATGATAAAATCAGTGACTTTCTGATCGAAATGGACTTCGCCACCTGCGTTTAATATAGTCTCTCTGATCGCAGTGATAATATGCGGGAGTTTATTGGTACCGATATGTGGTCTTGCATCAACAAGAATATCTTCTGTTGCGCCATGCTGAACAAAAATCTGCAGTACTTTATTAATATCCCCCCTTTTATTGGAACGGGTATATAACTTTCCGTCAGAGTAGGTTCCTGCCCCGCCCTCACCATAACAATAATTCGATTCTGTATTTACAATTCCTTCTTTATTGATCAGTGCAAGATCGCGTCTGCGTTGCTTTACGTCCTTTCCACGCTCCAGTACTACAGGTTTCATCCCATTTTCTATACACTGCAGGGCTGCAAAAAGTCCGGCAGGGCCGGCACCTACAATAATTACTTCTTTTTGATCACTAACGTTCTGATAACTGAAAGTTAATGTTTCTTCGGGCTGAGGCTTATCAATGAACGCTCTTACCTGTAATCTGAAAATAACTTTGCGGGAACGTGCGTCGATAGATCTTTTAAAGATTTTATAGCCTTTAATACGGGATATATCCAGTTTCAGGGCTGCTGAAAGCTTTTTAAGGATGGGTTCATCCTGTCCTGATTCTTCGGGGGCGATGGTTATTTCTATCTCTTTCTGCATACATTATGTCAGGTATTTATCCTGAATGGCGGCAAAGGTACAGAATTATCAGTTTACTTGTCCATTTACATACAAGTTGTCAGGTTTTTCTTCTTAAATGTAACAAAGGTACGGAATCGAAGAAAAAGTACTAATTACTAGGTGATTACGAATAAACATTTTTTCAAACCTCTTTAAATAGTATCAAAAGTTTATGGTAGTTAAACCTTATCCATTAAATCCTCAATGCTCCACCGTTCATATTAATATAGGAAAGGAGAATTATGTGTACTTCTATTACACCGCAGAAAATAAACGTAAACAGGTAAAATATAAAACAGGATTAAATAAAGTAGGAGTTACAAAAAAAGAGCGTGAAAAGCTCATTAAGGCAATGTATAATGCTATACATGATTTACTAACTACCAAGATATATGATGGCAGAACCTTTAATGAGATCTATAAAAAGCCCGTAATGCCCTCCTTTAATCAGGCATCAGATGCTTACTTGGAAAATCGTAAGCAATTCCTATCTGACAAAACAATAACCAATTATGAATTGGGAATAACCTTCTTTAGGAAATACCTTTTAAAAATTGATAAAGCTAATATCATGCTAGATTGTATTGACGGTGAATTGATAGAGAACTACATCATTTATATCAAATCTTATATATCACCTTTGTTTAAAAAGCCTCTTTCCAAATTTACCATAAAAGAGTATAAAGACAGATTGGGGGCAGTACTGGATTACTGGTTTACAAAAAAGCCAGTATTAAGTTACAATCCTATGAAATCAATAAGATTAGGATATGATCTTAAACGTGAATATCAGGATAATACAACGGTATTTACCGTTAAACAGCTACAGGACATCATTGAATACACAAAGAAGCATCGTAAGCCTCCTTATTTAACATTCTTATTAATGATCTATTACACGCATTTAAGACCTATAGAAATATGCAGGGTAGAAGTTAAAGATATTAGCATGGATAAAAGGATGATATATCTAAAAGCAGCTAAGAGTAAAACCAGAATTGCAAGGAAAGTAGCTCTGGACGCTCCTATTTATAACCATCTATGTATGATAGGTGTGGATTTCTCCGATATCTCAATACAGGATAAATATTTATTTAGCTACCATGGAAATGCAAGAATTGGTTTTGTAGGAGAACAGATCTACAATCATAAGAATATGAGCTACAGTTTTAAAAAGATGCTTAACGATCTTGGTATTGACAAAAAATTCAACAAATATAATCTAAAGCATACGGCTAATGTCCATGAGATAATTTATGAAGGGATGTCATTTGCAGAGGTTCAGGCAAAAAATGGTCATACACTAAGTAAAACCACGGAAGTTTACTTGAGAGATTTGAAGGATTACTATCATGAAAACAGAAACGAAGAAAAGGAAAGAATTTTGAAGTTTGATATTTAATACTTTTTTCTTAATAAATGAGGCTTAATAGAAACATAAAATTGACGAACGAGATAAGAGAGAAAATATCGTTCACCACGGCAATAGAGTTGTTGATGTAATTATCAATTGTTAATCAATTTTTAAAAGGTACACTTGCTAAAAATCACTTTTTATGAAAAAAACAATACCTAAAACAATTATTCTGTACTTATTACAATGGGTTGCCTCATCCTATTTTTTGCTGCTTGTAAAAAGGATATTTTAAATAGCAAAAAATATATTGGGACAAATGAAATTAATATCCAGGAAGCAAAAGACTACTTCTATAATTCAGTATTAAAAAATGCAGATGGTAAAATAACTTCCAGCGATTCCAAAACTACAAATTCAGATGAGATCCCAAGCTCACTTTGGGAATATGCCCGCAAAAAAGGGCTTGGTGTTCGTGTTCCATTAAAATTCGATAGTAAATTAAAATATAAAATTGAAGGTACAACCAGAAGTTATTCTTTTGATGAACTGATATATCTATTCTTATATAAAAACAAAGAGGATAAATTTGAGGTCGAAAAGGTAACCACAATGCCTGATAAGGATTACGTGAATAACACTTCAAAAGAAAGAAAATTTTCCGGTTTAGTCATTGTTGAAGACTGGTACGGTAACATTAAAAAGGTATTTCAATACAAAGGTGGTCAATACAGAAAGTTAGCTATACAATCGGGGCCTTATGCTAATAAAACATCGGAAAACAGAACAGTGGTAAATGGTTTAGGAGATGGTGATTGCGTATATATAAGCGGAGGCTTTGCTTGTGTTGGAGCGGGTGGCGGTCAAACCTGTACAGAAAGACCGGGTAGATATGTTTGCCCAGGTGGTGGTGGAATAGGCCCTTGGGGCCCAGAGAATGGAGGAAGACCGGATCCTACAATAGATCGCCCTGACCCAAATGGTACAGATGAAGGTTATGTAGAACCTCCATCAACTTCTACAGATATTAGCATAGATTTTAAAGGTTACCCATGTGCTCAAGATTTGGGAAATAAATTACCACAGCTAAAGAATAGTATTGAAGGAATGTTAATTAGTACGTTTTCCCAAAATCAGGATGTCAATTTGACATTCGAGCCAAGGCCTTCCTTGAAAGGAACTGCGACAGATGGAGAGTTAGTCTCAGCTGCCAGGACTAATTATGTAGTAGGTATAAATCCAGATATATTAGAAAATTCAACTAAAGAATATATTTTAGTTACATTATATCACGAAGGTTTGCACGCATACTTTGCACAAAAGAAGAAAGATCTAGGGGATGATGAATTTAATAAGCAATTTCTTGGTGTTGATGTTAATGGAGGTCGATTAATTGCTGTCCAAAATGAAGGTCATTGGCCTATGGGTTATGATAAATATATAAGAGGCCTTAAAGATGCCATATTATCCTTTAACCCCAACTTTGGAGAAGATAGAGCAATTGCATTAGCTCAAGGAGGGATTGTTCAGTTGAATCAAAGCTATTCTGATATTAATGATCAGGAAAGAGACACCAGAAAAACCGGATATAAAGGAACAAAATGTCCTTAACAAGAGTAAAACACTTTACATTATAATTTCAGACTAAAAACATCATAAATATTCAATTATGAAATTATTCACTAAAATATTTATCATTTCTGCTACTTTAGCTTACATAACTCCCCTGTTTTCAATCGCTCAAAGTCTTAATAAGAACAAACAAAAAGAATCTTATTTGAAGGTAGTAGATTCTATCTTCAATCGAAGTATCAAAACTACGGAACTCAAGGACAGTATAGCCCTATACGCAATTAATTTCAGTATTGATATCGTTAAAAATAACAACGGAAAAACTACTGTGACAAAAATTAATGTTAACGACAGTTTAGCCTATAAATTATTCCCTACTTACACAAGACTCCGTTCCTTAAACTATGGTAGTTTACTGGGGAGCAGAAAAAAATTGAGATTGATTATACCAGTCTTAATTGTCAATATTTCTGACACAGCAAAGAAGAAATATAAAAAAGAAGACGGTAGTCTACTGATTGATATGCATGGGGCAGTAAATGCTGCTTATGCGTTATATTCTACATTGCCATTTAATAATATAAAAGAAGCGCACATTCCTTTAGAAAATAGATTATACAAATCAAAGGGGGATACTAATGAATTAAAATTGAAAACTAATGTGGTCTATTTAATCCCATATTTAATCCACATTTTAAACATCAGATAATATCCGTTAGATTTGACATAAAAACTCAAATCCCATTTACACAGTTTTTTGGGTAGTGTCTTGCATTTTGTGTAAAGTTAAAAAGTAGGCTGGGTCAACCATATTGTATATAAAGGATCAGGTTAACAAACTATTTTGACTTTCCTATTGAAATCCGTAAAATCATTTATACCACCAATGTTATTGAAAGCCTGAACAGTGGAATAAGAAAATTCACCAAGTCCAAAAACTTGTCCCCAGACGATCAGGCTGCACTCAAGGCAGTTTATTTATCGGTGATGCAGCAGGACGGACTATTATACAGTATATTCAAATCTCTCAAACAAGATAAAAACGTCTCACACTAATCTGAAAAATTTCAATATCAGCATAAATAAAGTTGATTAATCTAACAACTTAAATTAACCCATGAAGAACAAACCAACATAACTAAAAGAATATGAGATAGATACGCACAATAAAAAAAAGCATCAAAAGTGTTTTAAAAAACCTTTTTTGATCCCAAACAAATGTATAATCTTGTAATTATTCTACTTTTCTAAGCCTGCTGAAAGCTTTTTAAGGATGGGTTCATCCTGTCCTGATTCTTCGGGGGCAATGGTAATTTCTATCTCTTTCTGCATACATTATGTCAGGTATTTATCCTGAATGGCGGCAAAGGTACAGAATTATCGGTTTACTTGTCCATTTACATACAAGTTGTCAGGTTTTTCTTCTTAAATGTAACAAAGGTACGGAAATTGAGTTCTAATGTGTAAATTAACACATAGAAACCAAAACATGATAAAAATGAAAAAAGCAATATTAGGAGTTATCGCTGCCCTGTTCATCACCACTACATTTAGCAGTTGTGGATATAATACCATGGTTAAACTGGATGAGGATGTAAAAACCAAGTGGAATCAGGTAGAGACCCAGTACCAGAGACGTTCTGATTTAATCCCTAATTTAGTAAGCACAGTTAAAGGCGCTGCTAAATTCGAACAAGGTACGTTAACTGCTGTAATTGAAGCACGTGCTCAGGCAAGTCAGGTGAAAGTTAGCGCAGATGACTTAACTCCTGAAAAATTAGAGAAATTCCAGGCTGCACAAGGTCAGATCGGACAGGCGCTTGGTAAATTAATGGTGCTTACAGAAAACTATCCTGAACTCAAAGCAACACAACAATTCAGTGATCTTTCCGTACAGCTGGAAGGTACAGAGAACAGAATTGCAGTAGCCCGCAAGGATTTCAATGATGCTGTTCAGTCTTATAATGTTAAAGTAAGATCGTTTCCTAACAATTTAACAGCTGGCATGTTTGGCTTCAAACAAAGAGCTGGTTTTAAGGCAGATGCGGGAGCACAAAATACGCCTAAAGTAGAATTTTAGTCCACGTTTATAATATTTAAGGGTATTGGGTGTTTTTATTTGTAAGACACTCATTACCCTTATCTGTTTAATTCTTATCATTATGCCATTTCTGACAGAACAAGAACAAGACCTGATTACCAATGCCATTGGTGAAGCTGAAAAACTTACATCAGGCGAAATTAGAATTGCTGTAGAAAAACATTGTAAAGGTGAAGCTTTTGACAGAGCCACGGCTTATTTCGCTAAACTGGGTATGGATAAAACGTCACAAAAGAATGGCGTACTGATCTATCTGGCCCATATCGACCATAAATTTGCCATTATAGGTGACAGGGGTATTCACAAATTAGTACCTGAAGACTTCTGGGAAACTACACAGATTGCAATGCAGGCACATTTTGCTGGTGGAAACATCGCAAATGGTCTTATCGCCGGTATCGGACTGGTAGGTGAAAAACTTGCCGTGCATTTTCCATATCAGAGCGGTGATATTAATGAATTACCGAATGATATCATTTTTATGGATCAAAAGCAATCTAACTAGCCGATTCGAATGAAAAAAATTATAGTAGCCCTATTACTTACAGTATTTTATACAGCTGCATTTGCACAGGAGTATCCTGCTAAGCCAAATACGCTTGTCAATGATTATACGGGCACGCTTTCTGAAGCTCAGAAACAACAACTTGAAGACAAACTAGTCGCATTTGATGATTCTACCTCTACACAGATCGCTATAGCGATTGTGAAAAGTGTAGGTGAATACGACATTAATGAATATACCCTTGGCCTGGGCAGAAGCTGGGGTGTTGGAGGAAAGAAAAACAGCAATGGTGTAATGATCGTTGTTGCTTTAGGTGACCGCAAAATTGCCATGCAAACCGGATACGGTGTAGAAGGCGTCTTACCGGATATTATTACCAAAAGAATTATTGAAAACGAGATTAAACCCGAGTTTAAAGCAGGTAATTATTATGGAGGACTTGATGCCGGTACAACAGCCATCATCAAATACACCAAAGGAGAATATAAAAATGATAATCCAAGGGCCGCATCCAGAAAAGGTAGTGGTGGTTCCAGTGCTTTCGTTATTATTATCATTATCGTAGTTATTATCATTATCATCAGAAAAGGTGGTGGCGGTGGTAATGGCGGTCAGGTAATAGGCGGTCGTGGTGTAGGCGAAGCCTTATTCTGGGGTGCACTGTTTGGCAGCGGAAGAAGTTCTGGCGGTGGCTGGGGCGGCGGAGGCGGCAGCAGTGGCGGAGGTGGATTCGGAGGCTTCGGCGGAGGTAGTTTTGGTGGTGGTGGTAGCAGCGGAAGCTGGTAAAAAGCGGGTAAAACATGTATAAAAGAGATTTAATAACTGCCGAAATTCAAAAACTTGCGCAGGCACTGACAAGAATCCTGGGGTTAAAACATGAGGGCAAACTGGAAGAAGCAGATAATGAATTGAATGAAATGCTGGAAACGGATTTCGGAATTCTTTTTTCTGATCTGGTAGCCTGCGATGATACTGATTTTATAGCTTTTCTGACGGAGAAAAATTTTCCGCCGGAAAAGCTTGAAATACTCTCACAGGTATTATATATCAAATTCAGTCCTGCTGAACAAACTCAGGAGAATAAGTCTGTTGCAGAGAAACTGCAGCTCACTTATCAGACACTGGAAGTCAAACACCATGTGGTAAACATGAATAATCTAAGCCGTCAGCAAACAGTTAAAGACTATCTGAAACAGAACGGCTAAAATAACACGAATGGAAATTTTAAAATGGGAAAAGCTTTCCTCCAGATACCTGGTTAAGGAAAAATGGGCAACGTTGCGCGTAGATACCTGCAAATTACAAAACGGCACAGTAAAAGATGATTATTTCGTACTGGAATACCCGGACTGGGCTAATGCGATTGCACTAACAAAAGATAACAAACTGATTCTGGTACGTCAGTACCGCCATGCAGCAGATATCATTTCACTGGAAATACCTGGTGGTGTGATCGAACCTGATGAAGATCCAAAGGAAGGTGTACAAAGAGAATTACTGGAAGAAACCGGCTATTCTTTTGAAAGCTGTGAGCTGATTGCCACATTGTATCCAAATCCTGCTACTTCAGACAACAGGACTTTTACCTACTTATTGACTGGCGGTATTCAGACACAGGAACAGGATCTTGATGAACATGAGATCTTAAATGTCGAAATCTATACGATAGAAGAAGTAAAACAACTCCTGGCCGAAAATAAAATTGAGCAGTCTTTACATGCTGCAGCGCTGTTTTACGGGCTGATGAAAATTGAGGCAATTAAATAAAGAATTATAATCTGCATAAAAAACGGGCTGCCTTTTGATAAGGACAGCCCGTTTTTTATACTGATTAGAGACATGAGCTCTTGTGTTTGTTAATTCGTATACTTTTTCCTTAACAGAGCGATATCTTCAGTTTTCAGACCCAGCTCTTCAGTTACAAACTGATCTAAACTTCCGTATTGCTGATAAATTGCTTTTACGGTAGCAATCAGGTATTCTGGTTTAACCGCAGCCATATCACGTGCAACCTGCTCTTTAATATTCATTTGCATCATCATTTTAACCATCTTTTCATTCTCTGCTTTACGATATTCGTTAGTAGCGAGATAATCCTCCAGAACGGTTTCATCCGGCACTCCCAAAACATGCAGAAACAATGCAGCCCCTATTCCTGTACGGTCTTTTCCGGCAGTACAATGAAAAAGTAAAGCATCACTATCCGGCATTTTTAACAGCTCCTGGAAAAATGGTTTATACTTATCTTTTAAATGAGCTGTCTGACTATAAAATGAGATCATTAACGAATCTCCTGAACTCAGCTTAGGCAGTACGGCCATAATTCCAGCCAGGCTTTCACTACCGGCTGGCAGCTGTAAATAAGAAGCATTGGCTGGTAAACGGTCTTTGGCCTTTGCTACTTCTTCATCGCTTCTAAAATCAACTACAGCCTTAATATGTTTTTGAGCCAGTAATTTAAGATCAGCATCAGTCAGTTTACTGATCTCTGCAGAGCGATATACTTTACCCCATTTTACATGCGTACCTTCACTGGTCATATAACCACCAAGGTCTCTGAAATTAGCCGCTCCCTGCAAAGGCACCAGCCTGGTCGTATCATTTACTGTTGCTCCCGCAGCCTGCAAACTTACAATTGCGGAAAAGAATAAAACGATTATTGCTTTCATCTGTCTGTTTATTTAAGTAACCACATTTTCTGATTCACATCATCGCTGCCTCCGTATTGTGAGCCAACTGCTGCTTTGTAATTTGCAGTATTATTATTCTGCTCATCCAGCGGATATTGCCAGCGTACCGGTATAATACCTGAAGGATTAATACCAGGACCGTTATTGGCAAACACCGGAATTCCGGTACGACGCCAGTTATAAAAGGCCTCCCAGGCTGAGTTCTCAAAAAAGGCAACATATTTCTGCTCCAGAATCTGTTTTAATCCGTCAGCGTTATCTCCCTTATAAACGACATTGGGGTGATTCAGGAAATTACTGATTTTAATAGTTACTGTACCTAAGGTTACACCCTTAACGTCACCGATATCATAACTCTGTCCTTCATTTAATCCATAGAAACTAATAGAAGCTTTTATTCCGTTCTGATACCAGGTAGCAGCAGAACCACTTACCCAGCCTCTGTTAATTGCTTCTGCAATGTTAAAACACAATTCCGGATAACCAATCATAACTGCTGGCTCAGGTCCTGTAAAAGTTGTGAAATAACGTTTATAGTTTACATAGGAATACATTCCTTTGGCATCATTTGCAGAAAGTGAACTTTGTGTAAGTGCTGTACTTGCACCAACATAGGCACTGAAATCGCTAACGGTTTTACCAGATTTAATTTCGGCCGGTGCCGGAGTCGAAGTAATAAAAGTACGCGGATCCTGATTCGCAGTAGTCAGATCAAGATAGGTTTTACCCATATTCTCAAATACGTTATAAGTTTCATCAGGGTTATAGATAAACTTATTTACGGTCGCATTATACTTGAAAGATAAATTATCAGCATTTCCGGTTTGCAAAGGATATTTAACCGGATTGTTTAAGATATCGGCAAACTGCTGTCTGATATTCAGATCGGCATTATCATCAGCACGTTTACTCAGACTGATCAGTATTCTTATGCGGTAACTGTTGATTACTTTCTGCCACTGCAGATAAGTTAATCCAAAAATATCACCACCAACTACAGTATTGGAGTTATCTACTGAGACTGCTGGCTTGATAGCAATAGTGATAATTGAATTGGCCTCATCCAGTAACTGAAGACTTCTTTTATAGACATCTTTCTGTGCTTCAAATTTTGGTGTCAGATTTTTTGAATCACCAGCTTCACCTGCCGGAATATCCCCTACCCGCTGACTGAGCCAGATAAAACTATAAGCTCTGAAAAATTTACCTAAAGCACTGTAAACGCTATTCGGGGTTCCCAATTGGGTCTGCGCCTGGCTCTCCATCTGATTGACATATCTGACCAGATCATAAGCTGTAGCTGTATTACTGAAAGCATAAGCATTGGTTGCCCGGTAGTATGCATTAGTAGAAACTGTATACTGATTCCATTTACTCAGCTGGCCAAATGGCTCCTCACCCACAGCATTGGAAGCTTTTTCTACTACACCGCCACCACGGTACATGCTCCAGGTCAGGTGATTCAGTAAAAGAGATACCGGCACATTTGAATTTTCGTTAGCTACATTCGGGTTAGAGAGTAAATCGCCCTTCTGGCAACTGCCCAGTGTTACTGCTATGGCAATCAGACTGGTTAATTTTATGATATTTAATTTCATTTGTTTTAAGATTAATTGGGGATTAGAAGCCTATGCTGATATTGAAACCATAACGGCGTGCCGTTGAACTTTGCAGATCGCTTTGTTTACCACCATTGGATTTACTTGACAGATTAAATCCTGAAGCATACTGATCAAGGTCTATGTCTTTACGTTTTGCAAAATAAAGCAGGTTCCTGCCAATCAAAGAGATACTTGCCGATCTGATAAATGATTTACCCAGGAACTTTTTAGGTAAATTATAACCAATGACAACTTCACGTAGTTTTACATAAGAACGGCTGATCATAAATGGTTCATCAAATAGTCCATAAACTCCATTCTGCACATAATTTCTCAGCGTTACTGCTTTAGTATTCGGCGCAAAAGTCAGCTGATCGTAATTATCAATTTTACCATTGGTATAGTGTGGTGTGCCTGAAGCAATGACCACCCCGCTTCCAACCATTGCACCAGTTGCATTGACTGTTCCGCCATTAGTACTCTGCCATTCTTTTAAACGGGCATCACCATATTGTCCTTCAACCAGATCTGCTGCAGTACCTGCATTTAACATCTGAGCATAGGCATAGTCAAATATTTTACCTCCGATACGTCCGTCAAACTGGAAACTGAAGCTGAAGTTTTTATAACTGAATCTGTTGTTAAAACCAAATACAAAATCAGGATTTGCATAACCTAATAACTGGTTATTGTTTACACCTGCCTGCTGTGCCAGCGGTAACCCACTTGCATCATGGATGATCTGTCCATCCGGAGATCTTACATATGCACGGCCGTAAATTCCGTCCAGACGCTCTCCTACTTTATAGTTATGGTTATTTATTGCCCAGCCATCTACGCCGTCATAAATTTTACTCAGTGTTTCTTTATAGGTAGAAAGGTTAGCCATCACATCCCAGGTGAAGCCGCTTTGCGCTTTAACTGGTGTGCCTGTTATGGAAAGTTCCCATCCTTTTTTCTTTGAGGTTATCGCATTCACACTTTCGGTAGCATATCCTGTGGATGGGGCAACCGGTAATTGAAATACCAAAGGACCATTAACTGAGGTAAAATAAGTAAAATCAAGACCCAGTCTGTTTTTCAGGAATCTGATTTCTGTACCTGCTTCATATGATTTTACATCAAAAGGTTTAATCTTGCTGTTGGCAATATTCTTCGAGAAATCAACTGAAGGTGTATTGTTATAATAAGTGTTAACATTATATGTGTTCTGGTTATCATAGTTAGGTCCGTCATAAGAACTGTATAACTCTGTTCCATAACCACCATAAGTACCACCACCTAATAAAGTACCTACAGTACTTCCTGTTAGTGCATTATAAGCTGTTCCTATAGTCGGGCTGGTTAAAGCTCCTCTTACATCGGCAAAAGATCCTCTTACTTTTAAGAAAGATATAAATTCAGGTAATTTAGTATAATCACTAATTACAGAACTCAAAGATACTGATGGATAGAAAAAGACATCATTGCCTTTAGGTAAAGTGGAAAGTTTATCCACACGACCGGTAGTATTAATGTTTAACCAGTTCTTAATGCCAAAGTCAAAGGTATAATAACCACTGGAAACCTGCATTTTTGAACCAAAGTTGTAAGATTTAACAGGTCCCTGAGAATTGGCAAGCGTATATACACCGGGTAAGGTAAGCGCATAAGTAGTTGCCCAGGTAGAATTATATTCGAAAGTTCTCAGGTTAGCACCCGCAGAACCGGAAAGGCTGAAATAATCACTGAATTTCTTGTTATAGTTAGCCAGGAAATCGTGATTATGTTCAATTAAATTACGCTGATCTTCCCTGTAGTCACCATACCAGATATTATATACACCATTAACCTTATTGAAATAGTAATCGTTTACATATTGATTTAAGTTAGTTGATGGTGGAACTTTTTCTGTACGCAACTGATTCCAGGTTGTGATTTGCGAACGCAAACTGAAATTCAGGTTATCATTAACCTTATAGCTTAATTTCGCATAACCATTGATATCTGTCTTTTTATGGCTGTGCAACCATTCATTAGCTGTAAAATATGGATTGTTATGTCTGCCATATTCTACGAAATTCTGTACCAGACCCGGCCGCCCGCGTGGCCCGCCGAAATAATCTTTGACATCATTAATATCCCAGCTTGAAGAACCGTATACTTTAAACTGATAAACATAACTGTTAGGCCCGTAAGACACATCAGGAATGTTTGGTGTATACTGAGAATTTAAATTCAGACTGGCATCCATTCTCCATTTAGGACTGAAATTATATCCCCCGTAAATATTCAGGTTATCAATATTCAGTTTGGTATTCGGAGCCATTCCTTTCTGATAAGTATGACTTACTGAAGTACGCATATCATATTTATCACCTGATGCACTTACTGATACGTTATTGGTACTCAGTAAACCCATTTCCATGAAGTTCTCGAAATTTTTGGCGCCTTTGGCAAGCCATGGTGTTTTAGTTCTGATTCCCGTTACCGGATCTATCGGACTGTCATACTGAGCTACACCTTGTCCATCAAATTTAGGTCCCCAGACATTGGTACGTCTGTAACTTCCGTCCAGATCATAAAGGTCATTTCCATAAGCATATTTATAGTCGTTACCATAACCGTATTGTGTCTGAGCTTTTGGAACAGCTGTAAACCCTTTTTCAAACATAGTACTGCTGTTCAGTTCAACACTGAAACCACGGTTATCTTTGGTTCCCTTTTTGGTAGTCACCAATATTGCACCATTTTGTCCTCTGAAACCATATAAAGCTGCAGCATTCGGGCCTTTTAATACGGTATAGGTTTCTATATCATCTGCACTGATATTCCAGGTATCAGAGTTTACCGGTACACCATCTACAACAAACAGCAGGTCCGTACTTCCTCTTAAAACCAATTGCGGACGACCAAGCAATTCTGCATTCCCCCCAACTGTTAATCCTGCAATTTTTCCGGTTAAGGAATTGATTGCATTGGGCTCTCTGGCTTTAACCAGTTCGCTTCCCTTAATTTCCTGTGTAGCATAACCGATTTTTCTGACATCTTTTTTAATACCAAGTGCAGTAACTACCACTTCAGTCAATTGCCTGGAATCGTTTTTCAGTTCTATATTGAGTACGGTTTCTCCGCCGGCAACAATTTCCTGTGTCAGGTAACCGATAGAAGTAACTGATATTGTTTTACCTTTTGGTACACTGATCGAGAAAGTTCCATTAGTTGAACTGACAGTTCCCAGGGCTGTTCCTTTGACTTTAATACTGACACCCGGAACCGGTGCTTTGGTCTCGTCTGTGACAGTTCCTTTAATCTGCACCTGCTGTGCAAATAACTGTACAGCAGTAAGACTGACAAATGCCATTGTAAGAAGCATTCGTAAAAAATTGAGTAGTTTTTTTTCCATGAGCTTTTTTTAGATTATTGCTGCACGAAAATATCCTGAAGGTATTACGGAATTGTTGGCTTTGGAATATGATAAAATGATTTATCATCTTGTTTTATGGGACAAGAAGCCGATTTCTGAATTTAATGTTAAGGAATTGAGAATTTAGTCTTCAAAGACGGAAATCACCGGACAGGACGTAACTTCTCTATTACAGAAATTACGAAATAATTTATAGTAATCTATTAATGAATAGGTTATCAGAAATGATTAACTCATCTTGAGTTTTTTCTGTATGTCATGGACATAACCCTTAAATTTTTTATCGGTGTCAATCAAATCTTCAACGGTCTGACAGGCATAGATTACAGTAGAGTGATCTCTGCCTCCAAAGAAAGCACCTATCGTTTTCAGCGAAGATTTGGTATGGCTTTTAGAAAGATACATAGAAATCTGTCTTGCCTGTACAATTTCTCTTTTACGGGTAGAGGATTTCACCATATCCACAGGAACTTCAAAGTATTCACATACCAGTTTTTGTATGTACTCCATTGAAATCTCTTTGGTGGTGTTTTTGATAAAGTTCTTCAGCATCTGTTTGGCCAGAGAAAGATCAATATCTTTTTTATTCAAAGTAGATTGAGCAAGCAGTGATACCATCGCTCCTTCCAGCTCTCTGACATTATTATCAATGTTATTAGCAACATATTCAACAACTTCCAGCGGAAGTTCAATTCCATCTGCGTACATTTTCTTTCTCAGGATAGCAATCCTGGTTTCCAGATCAGGAATCTGCAGATCTGCTGAAAGCCCCCATTTGAACCTGCTTAGTAATCTTTCTTCCAGTCCGGCAAGATCTTTGGGCGCTTTATCAGAGGTCAGAATAACCTGTTTACCTGACTGATGCAGATGATTGAAAATATGAAAGAAGATATCCTGCGTTTTTTCTTTTCCGGCAAAATTATGCACATCATCCATGATGATAACGTCCATTGCCTGATAGAAATTCACAAAGTCATTGATCGTATTATTTTTCAGAGAGTCTACAAATTGCTGGCAGAACTTCTCACAGGACACATAAATAACCAGTTTATCCGGCATCGTCCTTTTAATTTCATTTCCTATAGCCTGTCCCAGATGGGTTTTACCCAAACCTACACCGCCATAAATCATTAAGGGATTAAAGGAAGTTCCCCCTGGTTTTGCTGCAACAGCATAACCGGCCGACCGTGCAAGACGGTTACAATCACCCTCAATATAGTTCTCAAAGGTATAATTTGAATTTAACTGAGGATCTACATTCAGCTTTTTCAGACCTGGTATGATAAATGGGTTTTTAATGTCCTTGTTGATAGAAACAGGGATGGGCATGGATTGCAGTTTAGCTTCTGCACCGTTACCGTTGGAAGGCATATTGGTCGTATAGGGAGAACCACTGTTCGAAGACTTGTCCACAACAATGTTGTACTCCAGCCTGCCATCGTCTCCAAGCTGCTTTTTAACAGTCTTACGCAGCAGGCCGACATAGTGTTCCTCCAACCATTCATAGAAAAATAAACTGGGTACCTGAATAGTTAAAACTTTGCCATCCAGCTTAAGGGCAGAGATCGGTTCGAACCAGGTTTTAAAACTCTGGCTCGGGATATTGTCCTTAATAATTTGAAGACAGTTTTTCCATACTTCGGTACAAGTTTTTTCCATAGTGCCCTTAATATATTAATGATTTTACCCAACGAAATCAGCCTATAGAAACTGCTGATCCGAGAGATCGAAGATTCAAAAAATTATCAACAAAAAAAACTAAAATTTCATTTATTTAGTAAGTACCTAATCAGCAGAGTAATACCATAGTTAACCTAAATTTTTTATGTGGATAACTATTTTTTAACATTACATTTAATACTCACCAAAAACACTACGCATCACGTCTGCAATTTCTCCTAAAGTAGCATAGGACTCCACTGCTGTCAGGATGAACGGCATGAGGTTTTCAGTAGATTCAGCTGCCTTTTTCAGGTTAACCAGTGCAGCTGTTACCGCCGCATTGTCCCGCTCTTTTTTCAACTGGTTTAATTTATCAGTCTGTATCGTTCTTATCGATTCATCTATCCTTAACGTATCGGTAATACCTTCTTTTTCCTGTGTAAATTTATTCACCCCGACAATTACCCTGGTTGCTTCTTCTACCTCTACCTGATAAGCATAAGCTGCATCCGCAATTTCATTCTGAATATAGCCATTTTCAATCGCATTTACTGATCCGCCCATGGCATCAATCTTATCGATATACAACTGCGCAGCAGCTTCAATTTCGTTAGTCAGGTTTTCCACAAAGAAAGAACCTGCCAGCGGATCTACTGTCTCTGTCACTCCACTCTCAAACGCAATAACCTGCTGTGTACGCAAAGCAATTTTTGCTGCTGCCTCAGTAGGCAAAGACAATGCTTCGTCATAACCATTGGTATGTAAAGACTGCGTACCTCCAAGGACGGCCGCCATGGCTTGATTAGTCACTCTGATGATATTATTCATCGGTTGCTGTGCCGTGAGCGTAGAGCCGCCCGTTTGGGTGTGAAAACGCAACATTTGCGCCTTCTCATCTGTCGCGCCCAAAGATTTGGTAATATTAGCCCACATTCTTCTGGCAGCACGAAATTTTGCTATCTCCTCAAAAAAGTTGTTATGACAATTGAAAAAGAAAGAAAGACGTTTAGCAAAAATATTGATATCGAGTCCCTTTTCCAGAGCAGCATTCAAATAGGCTTTTCCATTGGCCAGCGTAAAAGCCAGTTCCTGCACGGCTGTAGAGCCGGCCTCACGAATATGATAACCTGAAATGGAGATCGTATTCCATTTCGGAACCTCTTTACTGCAGTACTCAAAAATATCTGTAATGATCCGCATTGAGGATTTAGGCGGGTAAATATAAGTGCCCCTGGCTGCGTATTCTTTTAAGATATCATTCTGTATAGTTCCCGATATTTGTCTGATATCTGCTCCCTGCTTTTTAGCCAGCGCAATATACATCGCCAGTAAAATAGACGCAGTGGCATTGATCGTCATGGAAGTAGTTATTTTTTCCAGTTCAATACCATCAAACAAAGTTTCCATATCTTTCAGGGAATCAATGGCAACCCCCACTTTTCCAACCTCACCTTCAGCCATTTCATGATCAGAATCATAACCGATCTGGGTAGGCAGATCAAACGCAACAGACAAACCCATTGTCCCTTGCTGTAAAAGATAGTGATAACGTTTATTTGACTCTTCGGCGGTGCTAAAACCTGCGTATTGACGCATAGTCCACAATCTGCCACGATACATATCTTTCTGAATACCTCTTGTATAGGGAAACTCACCTGGTATTTCAGTCATTGGCTTAGCAAGGGTATAAGTTGCCTTGATTTCTATTCCTGAACTGGTAACGAATTTTTTATCTTCCATATTAAAATAACTGATGAATATCTTTTTGAATCAGCTGAAGTGTAAGCTCATATGGGTTATCGGCAATTCCTGCCATATGCTCCAGAACCTTTCTGCTCAGCTCTACGCCACTTGCATCGGCAGGCAGGCCTGCTACAGCATTATTAAGCATGGCAATAGTATCTTCTTTTAATTTACGCATAACTGTCCAGCTTGCTGCTGATACATACAATTGCTGGCTCACATTATGCTGATATTCTGATCTGATTTCATTCAGAATGACTGATTGCAGCTCTCTGGCAGAGATTCCCTGCTGATGCAGGCGGATAAAAAGATTAGCAGGATTAAGTCTTTCCACAAAAACTATCATACGTTCATGTGCCTGTAAACGAAGTGGAAGTAACTGACTTCGTTCTTCTTTTCCGGACTCAAAAGATTTTATGCTGAAATATTTCTGAAGATCATTTCTAATCAGATACCAGGTAAAAAATACAGTGATGATCCCTCCTGCTGCCAGAACGGCCACGAGGGTAAAAAAATATTGTATGTTCATTGTTTCTATTTGTCTTCAGCAAAAATGTATTTTTATTTCTAGAAATTTCAAAAATTTATTCCTGATCTGTTCCGGGCCATTTGAATCTCAGCCAAAAAATAAAGAGACATTTTAATTCTTTACCTCAAATTGACTGTCCTGCACTTTTTATCTTATACATTATAAACCATTTGTTATTATCTTTGCTCAGACAATCCGGCTATTGGATAGCCAAAGCCACATGTTTGTGCGCCATAAGGATATATTTGTTATTCCAAATTAGAAATATCATGAGTACAGTTGATACAGCATTTGCACCGGTTTCTTTTACTGAAACGGCTTTAAAAGAACTTTTGAAATTAAAAGATCAGCAGGAAATTGCTGAAGATTTTGGTTTACGCGTTGGTGTTGAAGGTGGCGGATGTTCAGGCATGAGCTATTTGCTGGGCTTTGACCAGAAAAAAGATGGAGATCAGGAATTTATCATTAGTGGAATGAAAATTTTCATGAATAAAGCACACCAGATGTATTTACTGGGCATGCAGGTAGACTGGCAGGATGGATTAAACTCAAGAGGTTTTACTTTTAGTAATCCAAATGCAGAAAGTACCTGTGGTTGTGGAACCAGTTTTTCAGTATAAATAAAAAAAATTTCCTGTAACATTTTAAAAGTCCCGTTGTCCTAACAGCGGGACTTTTTATTTTTAACCCATCCAAATCAGCTCAAGAAGAAATGACCTATACAGAAAATATAAGGCTCGCCCTGCAATCTATACAAAGTAACCGTCTGCGTACTATGCTTACTGCATTAATTATCGCCATTGGTTTATCAGCGCTGGTAGGGATTCTGACTACTCTGGATGCGGTAAAAACAAGTATGACGGATGCATTTTCCAATATGGGGGCAAATGCTTTTACCATCAGGAACAGAGGTTCTGGTATTAATTTTGGTGGCCCCGGTCAACAGGCTAAAGCATCCAAAGCTATACGCTACGATGATGCAATTACCTTAAAAAAACAACTGGATGTTCCGGCTGTAATCACCATCAGCGTAATTGCCTCTGGTGGAGCTACAGCAAAATACAATCAGGAAAAAACAAATCCGAATATCAATATCCGGGGTATTGACGAAAATGGACTGAAGTCTCAGGGGGTAGATATTGCCAGCGGACGTAATTTCACTGCTGAAGAGGCAGAACAAGGACCAAATGTCTGTATTATTGGTAGTGAGATTGGTACTTCCCTATTCAAAAAAGAGTCTCCTGTTGATAAATTTATTACCGCAGGTGGAACCCGTTTAAAAGTAGTTGGTGTACTGGCTCCAAAGGGTTCCAGTATGGGATTCAGTGCCGACAGGGCTATCTTCATCCCGCTATATAAAGCAAAGGTCATTAATGCATCTCCTAACCCCTCTTATACTATCAGTATTATGGTTACTAAACCGGAGCAGATGGAGAATGTCATTGGGGAGGCAACTGCCGAGTTCAGGAATGTACGTAAAATAAAAATCAAAGAGCCTAATGACTTTGAAATAACCAAAAGTGATGCCCTTGCTCAGACTTTGTTTAAAGATCTTGCGATGATTGCAATCGGTGGGGTAGCCATTGGGGTAATTACCCTGATCGGTGCTTCTATAGGTCTGATGAACATCATGCTGGTTTCAGTAACTGAGCGTACCCGTGAGATTGGGATCAGGAAGGCTATCGGCGCAAATCCTTCGGTTATCAGAAAACAGTTTCTGATTGAAGCTGTCATGATATGTCTGATGGGAGGTGCTATGGGTATTCTGTTTGGTGTAATGCTTGGAAATGCAATTTCACTCATGATGGGTGGTTCATTTATTATACCGTGGCTATTCATCCTTGGTGGATTTGCACTGTGTGTTCTGGTTGGGGTGGCTTCTGGTTATTATCCCGCCAAGAAAGCCTCAAAACTTGATCCGGTAGAAGCATTGCGTTACGAATAATTAAAGAGCAATCCCGCTACGCAAAAAGTCTGTTACTCAATCCTGACATTCACGGCCTTCCAGGAGGAATTCCGCATCAGAATTGGATAACAGACTTTTATATCTTATGCTCCGGGACTATCTGTTATACTGAGTTTGATAGTACTTTTGATAGTTTCCTGAAGTAACGTTATTCAACCATTCTTCATTCTCAAGATACCACTCTACTGTCTTCTCCAACCCTTCTTCAAACTGCAGACTAGGCACCCAGTTCAGTTTTTCCTGCAACTTCGTGGAATCAATTGCATAACGCAAATCATGTCCGGCACGGTCAGTTACAAAAGTGATCAGTTTAGCAGACTCACCTTCTCCGCGGCCTAATTTCTTATCCATGATTTTACATAGTAAATGGATCAGATCAATATTTTTCCACTCATTGTGTCCACCTATATTATAGGTTTCTCCTGTTTTAGCTTCATGAAAAATAACATCAATAGCACGTGCATGATCTTCTACCCATAACCAGTCACGGATATTCTCTCCTTTGCCATAAACCGGTACCGGGAGGCTATTTTTGATATTGTTAATAGCCAGTGGAATCAGCTTTTCAGGGAAGTGATGAGATCCGTAATTATTAGAACAGTTTGAGATTACAATATCAATACCATAAGTATCATGATAAGCTCTTACAAAATGATCTGACGATGCTTTGGAAGCAGAATAAGGACTATGTGGATCATAACTGGTACTTTCAGTAAACATACCCGTATCACCTAAAGCGCCATAAACTTCATCCGTTGATACATGATAAAAACGTTTAGTCTGATAGTCACCTTTCCAGAATTCTCTTGCTGCATTAAGCAGGTTAACTGTACCAATTACGTTTGTCATTACAAATGCTGTAGGATCTGTAATAGATCTGTCAACATGTGACTCTGCTGCCAGGTGGATTACAGCATCAAAATTTTCCTGCTTGAACAATGCATTGATTTCTTCTGCATCAGTAATATCTGCCTTTACAAATTTGTAATTTGGGTTTGCTTCTATATCTGTTAAATTGGCAAGATTACCAGCATATGTTAACTTATCCAGATTTACGATTTGATAATCAGGATATTTATTAACGAATCTTCTCACTACATGAGAACCGATAAATCCTGCACCTCCCGTTATTAAAATCTTCTTCATTGTTCCTATCTTTTATCTTCTTTTTTGTAGGTATTTTAAACTTCTTTGGGCAACCCCAATTCTGATGCCGCTTTTGTTAAGTCCTGTTGTTCCAGCTTTTGCAGGACTGCATTAAACTCATCTTTCAGATCATACTGTAAATCTTCATGCAGCTTCTGATACTTTTTGTATAAGGCCAGTGTTGTTCTCAAAAAATAAGTTTTCAAACGTTCATTAAACTTAGCCAGCGGCGATAATACACTTTCGTTATAACCTGCAGGTACACTTTTCAATAAGTACAATCTAAGTTCTGCTTCTGTATTAGGATCTTTAGTCACTTTATAATGATGATTAACCCTGCCGTTCAGCTTTCTCAGTATAAGCAATGCATCTTTAGAAGTTGCTTTTCTCATCTGATTCAGTATTTCTACTGATTCGTCAATTTCCTGTTTCAGTAATTGATGTCTTTCTTCAAGGTCAGCTTTATCTTCCAGTAACTTAAAATGGAGATGCTCTGTCAGTACTTTATCTTTTGCGATCAGACGAAGCAATAACTTATCCTTTTCTTTATCAGGGATTGCTGTTATTGCTGCTTTAAGGTCTTTATGATCTTTTAATAACATTTAAAAGGGGTTATCTTTAATGTAGTTTTCCCATGCCCATGCCGATGACATCATCTGGTCAATCCCCAGTTCTGCCTTCCAGCCAAGCTGAGCAGCAGATTTGGTTACATCACCCCATACCTGTTCAATATCTCCTTCTCTTCTTGCCCCTATTGTATAGTTTAATTTCACACCGGTTGATTTTTCAAAAGCGCCGATAATTTCCAGTACAGAACTGCCTTTGCCTGTTCCTAAATTAAAGACTTCATAATTAGTAGCTGCTTTACCACTTTCCATACGCTTAATTGCAGCAACATGTGCTTTGGCAAGATCTACCACATGTATATAGTCTCTGATTGCACTGCCATCAGGTGTATTATAATCGTCACCGTAAACTGTAATAGGACCACGTTTACCAATTGCTGATTGTGTGATAAAAGGAATCAGATTCTGAGGCACACCTATAGGCAATTCACCAATCAGAGCTGTTTCATGAGCACCAACCGGATTAAAATAACGCAGTGACGTTACGTTTAAACCAGGGGTAACTGCACAGGTTTCGGCCAGAATTTCTTCTGCTATCTGTTTTGTATTTCCGTAAGGTGATTCTGCTTTCTTAACAGGCGCGTCTTCTGTTACCGGTAAATGATCAGGCTGCCCGTATACGGTACAGGACGATGAAAATACCAGATCTATTTTACTGTCAAAAGCATTAATCAGGTTGATTAACGAATAAAAGTTATTCCTGTAATATTTAAGTGGCTGCTGTACCGATTCACCTACTGCCTTATAGGCTGCAAAATGAATTACTCCGGTAATTTCAGGATGAAGCGCAACGAATTCTTTCACTTTAGCTTCATCACAAAGGTCCAGCTCTACAAACTCTGGTTGCTGACCAAGAATAGTTTCCAGTTGTGTAAGAATTCTTCTGTTGGAATTTGAGAAGTTGTCTACCAGAATTATTTCGTAACCTGCATTAATCAATTCAACTGCAGTATGAGAACCAATAAATCCTGTTCCTCCTGTAACTAATATTTTTGCCATTTCTAATTAACGATTATAAGTTGTAAAATCTTTATGTTCTTTGTTTATTAATGCTTCTGCAGGTAAACTTTTGAAATATTCATAAGTAATTTTCAAGCCCTCTGCACGGTTCACTTTAGGTTCCCAATTAAGCAGAGCCCTTGCTTTAGTGATATCTGGTCTGCGTTGTTTAGGATCATCTACCGGTAAATCTTTATAAATAACTTTTTGCGTAGTACCGGTAAGTTTAATGATTTCTTCGGCAAACTGCCCGATAGTAATTTCATCAGGGTTCCCGATATTTACAGGTTGCGCATAATCGCTTAATAACAGTCTGTAAATTCCTTCTACCAGGTCATCCACATAACAGAAAGAACGGGTCTGTGAACCATCACCAAAAACAGTCAGGTCCTCCCCTCTTAATGCCTGCCCGATAAAAGCCGGCAGTACACGTCCGTCATTCAGACGCATTCTGGGACCATAAGTATTAAATATGCGTACAATACGTGTTTCCAAACCATGAAAAGTGTGGTAAGCCATTGTCATAGCTTCCTGGAAACGTTTTGCCTCATCATATACTCCTCTTGGACCTACGGGGTTTACATTTCCCCAATATTCTTCCGGCTGAGGATTTACACTTGGATCACCATATACTTCTGATGTGGAAGCTATGATCATCCGGGCCTTCTTATTTTTAGCTAAACCCAAAAGATTATGTGTTCCCAGCGAACCTACTTTTAAAGTCTGTATAGGAATTTTAAGATAATCTATCGGACTTGCAGGAGAAGCAAAATGAAGGATATAATCCAGTTTACCTGGTACATAAACAAACTTGGAAACATCATGATGTGAAAACTCAAAGTTCTCTAATGCAAAAAGATGCTCAATATTTTGCAGATCACCTGTAATCAGGTTATCCATCGCAATAACATGATAATCTTCCTTAATAAATCTGTCGCACAAATGCGAACCAAGAAATCCGGCTGCACCGGTAATCAATACTCTTTTACGCTCCATTAATCTACCAATTTACGGCCAATACTGTTGTAATAATATCCTAAATCGATCATCTTCTGCAAATCGTATAAATTACGACCATCAAAAATGACCTTGCTGGCTAATTTCTCTTCCATTCTCTCAAAATCAGGATTACGGAAAACTGACCACTCAGTAGCGATCAACAAAGCATCAGCTGCGTCCAGCGCATCGTACTGATTATTTGCATAAGCTACTTTATCTCCAATCAGGGCTTTTACATTTTCCATTCCTTCAGGATCAAAAACTGTAACTGTAGCTCCTTTTGCTATCAGTTCATCTATAATGTATAAAGCAGGAGCCTCACGGATATCATCAGTTTCAGGTTTAAAAGCAAGTCCCCATAACGCGAAATGCTTGCCTTTCAAATCATCATGATAATAGCTTAATAATTTATTTACCAATACCGTCTTTTGCTTCTCATTGATATTCATTACAGCTTTAAGGATCTGGAAATCATATTTATTCTCTTCAGCAGATTTTGCCAGGGCCTGCACATCTTTAGGGAAGCAGGAACCTCCGTATCCTATACCAGGAAAAAGAAAACGTTTTCCAATTCTGTCATCAGATCCGATTCCTCTGCGCACAGCATCGACATCAGCACCAACAAGCTCACATAAATTGGCTACTTCATTCATGAAGGTAATTTTTGTCGCCAGGAATGAATTAGCAGCATATTTAGTCAGTTCAGAGGATTTTTCGTCCATAAAAAGAACCGGGTTCCCCTGACGAACATATGGCCCGTAAAGTTCTGCCATCAGTTTTCGCGCCTGCTCACTTCTTGTCCCGATAACAACACGGTCAGGTTTCATAAAATCTTCTACTGCAACCCCTTCACGTAAAAATTCAGGATTTGAAACTACATCTATTTTAACACTGGTATGTTCTGCAAATACTGCCTGTACTTTATCGGCTGTGCCTACAGGAACAGTAGATTTATTAACAATCACTTTATACTCAGTAACCAGTTTGGCAATGTCTTTAGCTGCCCCTAAGATATAAGATAAATCAGCTGCACCATCCCCGCCCGGAGGCGTTGGCAAAGCCATAAAGATAATCTGTGCCGATGCTACTGCCACAGCCAGATCAGTAGTAAAAGTCAATCTTTTTTGTTCAATATTTCTAAGAAATAAGACGTCTAATCCTGGTTCATAAATAGGAATCTCTCCATTTTGCATTTTCAGGACCTTCGCTTCATTGATGTCAACACAAATTACAGTATTACCTGTTTCAGCAAGGCAGGTTCCTGTCACAAGCCCAACATAACCTGTTCCGATTACGGCAATTTTCATATAGATATTTTAAAATATATTTAACTCGTTTAAATAACTCACAGCCTGCTTAAATTCAGATGATCAGATTTCAAACAGAACTCAGATACATCATACTAAAGCCTAATGACTTAACATATAATCAGAAAATTTTAAATTTTAATCAAGTATCTTCGGCTAAGATAATAAAAAACAACAAAATGCTTTTGCTTTATAATTTTGGGATTGCGCTTTACAAGATGCTCATATACATCGTTTCGTTCTTTAACCTGAAGGCTAAATTATTCCTGAAAGGCAGAGAAAATATCTTTAGTAAGATTAAAGAAAAAGCAGACGGAAATCAAAAACACATCTGGTTTCACTTTGCCTCTCTGGGCGAATTTGAACAGGGCAGACCCGTTTTAGAAGAACTAAAAAAAACACATCCGGAAAAAAAAATCATAGTTACTTTCTTCTCTCCTTCGGGCTATGAAATCCGTAAAAATTACGCTCTCGCAGATGGCATTTTCTATCTTCCACTGGATACTAAAAAAAATGCAAGACGTTTTATAGATCTTATACAGCCGGAAATTGCAATTTTCACCAAATATGAATTCTGGTATCATTATTTCCAGTTACTGCATGAAAGAAAAGTACCATTATTGATTATTTCAGGGATTTTCAGACCCAACCAATTATTTTTCAAATGGTACGGCGGTTTTTACCGCAAGATGCTTCATTGTGTAACCCATTTTTTTGTACAGAACACAGAGAGCGTGAATCTTTTGGAGGGATTAAATTTTAAAAACGTGAGTCTTAGTGGTGATACACGCTTTGACAGGGTAGCAGAGAATGTATTAACTGTTCAGCCATTACCGCTTATTGAAGAATTCTGCGGACAGGCTCCGGTTTTTATTGCAGGAAGTACCTGGCCTCAGGATGAACAGCTGATTATTGCTCTGATCGCCGCTTATCCGCAATGGAAGTTTATCATTGCCCCTCATGAAATTGGCCCTTCTCATATAGACCAGCTCGTCAAACTCATTCCCGGTGCATTGCGTTATACTCAATTAGATGGACAGGTTTCTCAACCCGAGAGTCAGGTTATGCTTATTGACAACATTGGCTTGCTTTCTTCAATTTATCAATATGGAAAGGTGGTTTATATTGGCGGAGGTTTCGGTGTCAGTATTCATAACACCCTGGAAGCCGCTGCTTTTGGTTTACCCGTAATCTTCGGACCTAAATACGATAAATTCCAGGAAGCAAAAGACTTATTGCAGATTAACGCAGCAATAACTATCAGCTCTATGCCTCAGCTATCATCTGCTTTTGAGAAATTACAGCATGATGCCGATGCAGGAACTGCTGCCAAAAAATATGTTCAGGATAAAAAGGGAGCTACCAGACAGATTTTAACCTATCTGGAGCCATTTATTTCCCGTGATGGTCTTTAACCATTTTCACCAAAGTGGCAATCCATTGCGGGTGATCATTTAAACTGGAAACCAGTTGTACTTCTTCACCACCTAATTCTTTAAATTCTTCACCATATTCAACGGTTACTTCATAAAGTGTTTCCAGGCAATCAGCTACAAAAGCAGGACAGAACACCAGAAGTCTTTTTTTGCCTTTGGCAGCCAGCTCTTTCAATACATCTGTAGTATAAGGCTGTACCCATGGTTCTTTTCCTAATCTGGATTGAAAACATACAGAATACTGTGATGCCGGTATATTCAGTTCTGCAGCAATCAGTCTTGCCGTATCATGACATTGCGCCGAATAACAAAATTTGTTTACGTCTGTTAAAGTAGCACAACAATCATCTTTCTGCAGACAATGCTGACCAGAGTGATCGCATTTGATAAGCTGACGCTCAGGTAAACCATGGAAACTAAACAGAATCTGATCATAAGTTTCTGGCTGATATTTTCTCGCATTATCAGCAAAAGTACTGATCATCATCTCATTATCATGGAAAGAGCTCACAAATGATATAGGAGGAATAGTCTGCCATTTACCAACAATCTCCATCACCTTCTGAACGACAGATCCGGTACTTGCAGATGCATACTGAGGAAATAACGGGATAACCTGGATACTTTCAACCAATCCGGCCTTCATTCTTTCTAAAGCAGATTCAATGGATGGATTCTGGTAACGCATAGCTAATTCCACATGATATTCAGGTCCTAACTGCTCCTGAACCAGGGCTGCTTGTATTTTACTGTAATACAATAAAGGAGAACCATTTTCATCCCAGATTTCTTTGTATAATTTAGCCGTTTTCGGACTACGGAAAGGTACTATTATTCCTTTTACTAATAATGTTCTGTTCAGTCTGTTAATATCGATAACACGCTCATCCATTAAAAATTGATCCAGATATCTGCGTACATCTTTTACTTCCGGGCTGTCCGGAGTTCCTAAATTCACTAATAATATACCCTTTTTTCCCATAGTTTACATAAAGAACTAACCCAAAATATCAATATGGGCCGGTTTCTGCGACAAATATACTATTATGCTTAATGTGCCTTAAAACGGCGTTTGAATAATTACTTTTTAATGATGAACAAGTCTTTGACTATAAAGACTCCAGTTTTGCTTTTACCTGTTCCATTAACCACATCGGTGTAGAAGTAGCTCCGCAGATACCAATTTTATCATTCGGACTAAACCAGCTGAGATCCAGCTCCTCTATATTGGAAATGAAATAAGAGTGATCATTATATTTTTTGCAGACATCATAAAGCACTTTACCATTGGACGATTTTTTACCGGAAACAAAGATGATCCTGTCATAATTCACAACAAATTTCTCCAGATCCTCATAACGATTAGACACTTGTCTGCATATCGTATCATTAGCTTTCACTTCATAGCCACGGCTTAATAACTGCTCTTTAATATGATAGAATTTATCTGTGCTTTTAGTAGTCTGACTGTACAGCGTAAATTTACCAGGCAGGTCCATATCATCCAGTTCTGCCAGGTCCTGAAAAACAATTGCATTTCCATCAGTTTGCCCCTGCAGACCAATCACCTCAGCATGACCGTGTTTTCCGAAAATCAAGATCTGTTCTTTATCATCGTATGAATTCTTTATCCTGTTTTGCAATTTCAAAACAACAGGACAGGAAGCATCGATTAAAATCAGGTTATTTTCCAGTGCCAGCTGATAGGTTGAAGGTGCTTCACCATGAGCTCTGATCAGTACTTTTTCATTATGCAGACTATGTAATTGCTCATGATCAATAATACGCAAACCTTTATCGGTTAAACGTCTTACTTCTTCATCATTATGAACAATATCTCCCAGACAGTATAGATACTCTTCTTCTGCTAAAATATCTTCGGCCATTTCTATAGCATATACTACCCCGAAACAGAATCCAGAGGCTTTATCTATCGTTACGGCTAAATCGTATTTCATATGTTCTATTTTCAATGATTATCTAAACATCAGCCAGGTGTAAAATCCGGACTTATTCATTGATACTGCAAAATTACGCAAAAAGTTTTCATATCAATAACTCTTATTGCTTCCAATCTCAGAGAAACAGACATTTATCGGGCAGACATTTATCGTTTTTGCTTAGATACCCTCTGGAAGATTCTGGCAAAAATTGCCTGAGATAAAGAGAGAACCAGGAAAATCATTTGTACCGGATGAAGTAAAACATTCCATAATGGATTTTGTCCGGATAAGAAAGAAATCATTATCCTGCTTAAAAAGATAAGTCCGGCAGGAAGGATAAGTAACCTGTAATCATAATCAGTGAGGATCAGTAATGGTCCCCCTGCCACCAGAAGAAGATAAAGAGTAGCGACAAAAATATTATTTCCAAAAATCCTTAACAAGCGCTGCCCTGTCTTTTGAATCAGACTCCCCTGATTTTCACTTACATAACTGTATATCAGGTCATGACCAACCAGAGTCTCAGCTTTTAAATTCTCCTGTTTAACCGCCTTAACAATCTCAAGAGCTTCAGGTATTTCACCTTTCAGTCTGCGGTGCCATTCATATTTTTTATAAACTCCAGCATCAAAAAACATACATTGATTTGTTCCTGCAGAAAATGCAGGGCTGGAAAACAGACGGACCAATCTGAGCGGGATTAAATTAAGCAATACAAAATTATTCAGCGGAAGAAGACAATGATTATATAGTCCACTGATTGCCTGGGTAGGAATAATATTAAGCAAGGTTAGATTAAACACTTTTGTCCTGTAAATCAAGCTATTGATTAATCCATTACGGATTACAGTGTGTGTACCCAAAAATAAAAAGTAAGCTCCGGTTGCTTCATCTTCGGCTGCGCCGCTTCTTTGTTTCCTAAGTCTGAACCGTTGATCTTCTGCACAAAAAGCGAGCAGATCAATAGGTTGTCCGGCATCTTTATGCAGTTGAATGATCACTTCTATATCCTGATAATCCTGTTCTTTAATAGTTTTTAACAGCTCCAGTAAATCTGTCGTATCAGGTGTTGCTTCAATAAGTACTGAAACCCGGTCATTAAAACGTCTGCCATAAACTCCAAGTTTAGGATTGGACAGAAAATTAAAAACCGTGACGGAAAATCGGAGAACCAGGAAAACAAGAATTACATATATAAATGTGATTATAAGCATATTAGCTTAAATAGACACCATCCTCCTGTCCTTCTACATCAAGTACTACGTCTACATGTTCTTTAAGAACCGTAGCCATCTGCAGACCTACAAAATCAGTTGCCACGGGATATATTTTATGGCTTCTGTCTACCAGTACAACTGTGCGGATTTTTTTATGCGGTGTATTCAGGAAAACACCAAAACCATAGGCTAATGTTTTACCACTGTTTAATACATCATCAACCAGAATGATCACTTTATTCTTTACTTTAACAGGTTCCAGGTCTGTAGAAGCAGCCAGACAGCTATTTTCTTTTTCCAGCTCAATTTTAAGCATGGTAACCGTAAGGCCGGATATTTCCTGTAAAACTTTTTTTAATCTCAATGCCAGCTTATATCCTCTATCCCAGATACCTGCCAATACAATCTCCTTCTCATTTAAATTATCTTCCAGTATCTGATAAGCCATACGGTTGATTTTTTGCTGGATTTGTTTTTTATCTAGAATAAGTAATTGTGAATCGGCCATCTAAATTATAATTGTTTTAAGGGATAAAAAGAAGGATTATTTTAGCTCAACCAAATATCAGAAAAATAATTTCAAAATATTGCAACGTTTACGTAGTCTGTGCGTCTAATTTATATAAACCAATCAAACCATTCATATGAAGTCTATTTTTTTACTCAGACCAACACTGCTTTTATTAATCACAGCTGCCTTCGGTAGCGTTCAGGTAAAAGCTCAGGGAACTAAAACTATATCACTAAATAATGTTTCAGGAGTGAATGTACATGCAGGCATCGATCTGTTTATCACTCAGGGAAATTCTGAATCTGCAAAAATCGTTGCTAATAACGATCTGATCAATGAAGTCGTAGTCGAAAATTCAGGAGGAGACGTAAAAGTGAGCTGGAAAGAAGACACTAACTCCAGGTGGAAAAACAAAAGTGCCAAAGTGTATATTACCTACAAGAAGCTGAACAGAATTGCTGCGAGCAGTGGTAGTAACTTAAAAACCGAAAACACTTTAAAAACAGATGCACTGGATATCAAAGTTTCTTCGGGAGCGAATCTGACAGCCAGCATTTCCTGTAAAGACCTTCAGGTAAAAACAAGCAGTGGTGCTAATGCGAACCTGAACGGGACAACAGCCAATATGGATGTAAAATCAAGCTCCGGTAGTACTGTAAAAGCTTTCGATGTGACCAGTGATTATGCAAATGCTACTGCAAGCTCAGGCGCAGATATCAAAATCAATGTAGCAAAAGGATTAGAGACAACTTCCAGCAGTGGGGGCAGTATTCGTTATAAAGGAGCTGCAAGTTTGAAAAATAACTCTTCCAGAAGTGGAAGTGTAAGTAAGGCTGACTAATACAAAGTAATTGAGTTTTAAATTAAACCCCTAACCTATTGCCATTGGTTAGGGGTTTTATATTTACTTTTTGTAAGGATAGAAAATAAAATTAGCGCCTTCAGGAACAATGACAAACACGCACATATAATCTTCCGGGTTTTTATAGTTTTTCAGAAAAAGTTCTTTCAGCTCAGGTTTGATAATTCCCTTTTCTATAAACTCTTCAACCATTGAAGCCTGAATAGTCCAGTTGGTATTCAGTTCTTCTTTATTCAAGATCATTTCTCCTATTGACACCGTATGCTGGTGAGCAACAAATATCGGATTCAGAGATACCCCTTCAGCAATAATCTCCAATGCAATCTCTCTAATAGACTCAGCATAAAGTTCCAGGTCTTTTTCCAGGCTAACCAAAGGGCTAACCTTTTTTTCACTTTTCCCTTCTTCAGGCTGCTGAGGCAATAACTCTTCTATATCCATTATATAATTTATTTGATCAGATTTAATAAGACAACGTTTTCCACGTGCTGTGTATGCGGAAACATATCAACAGGTCTGATACGGCTTATTTCATATTTTTCTTTCAGTAAAGCCAGATCTCTTGCCTGTGTAGCAGCATTACAGCTCACATAAACAATTTTCTCTGCTTCCATTTCCAGAAGTCTTTCTACTACATCAGTGTGCATTCCTGCACGTGGCGGATCAGTGATCACAACATCCGGCTTACCATGTGCAGTGATAAAATCAGTTGTCAGAATATCTTTCATATCACCCGCATAGAAAACTGTATTCTCAATCCCGTTAAGCTGGGAGTTGAATTTTGCGTCTTCTATAGCCGTAGGTACATATTCTACCCCGATTACCTGTTTTACACTACCAGCAACAAAGTTTGCAATTGTTCCGGCACCCGTATACAAGTCATACACCAGTTCGTCACCTTTAAAACCTGCAAATTCTTTGGTAATCTTATACAGTTCATGCGCCTGTAAAGAATTGGTCTGATAGAATGATTTTGCTCCGATCTTAAATTTAAGACCATTCATCTCTTCAAAAATATAATCTCTTCCAGCATAAGTAATTACATCCTGATCAAATATAGTGTCGTTCTTTTTCTGATTCAGTATATATAGTAATGACGTTATTTCAGGAAAATTATTCTTTAAGTGCTCCATTAAACCATCAACCTGATCCTGATCGGCGTAGGCAAAAACCACTACCACCATAACTTCTCCGGTCGAAGATGTACGGATAATTAAGTTTCTCAGGCTTCCTTCATGATTACGGAGGTCGTAAAAACTTAATCCGTTTTGAAGTGCATAAGCCCTTACTTCATTTCTTAAAGTATTTGATGGTTCTGCCTGCAGATAGCAATGCTGAATATCAAGAATTTTATCAAAACGCAACGGCACATGGAAACCCAGAGCATTCATCTCCAGATCTTCACGATCAGTCATATCAGTAGAATTCAGCCATCTTTTGTTAGAAAAAGTATACTCAAGCTTATTGCGGTAATATTTATTTTCAGCAGAACCTAAAATAGGCTCCATTGACGAAGTATCGACTTTAGCCAGACGCTGTAAAGCTGCTTCAACATTTTTTTGTTTAAAGTGTAACTGAGCATCATATTGCATATGCTGCCATTTACAGCCACCACAAGTGCCAAAATGTTCACAAAAAGGATCTGTACGTAAATCTGAAGCTGTGTGCAGTTTTTCAATTACTGCTTCTGCAAAATTCTTTTTCTTTTTTACAATTCTGACATCAACGATATCGCCTGGTACGGCTTTATCCACAAACACGACTAATTCATCAGCTTTGGCTACTCCTTTGCCTTCTTCAGCAATGTCAATAATACTTAACTCGGGCAGGATTGTGACCGTTCCGGCTTTTCTATTTCTACTCATTCTGCTGCAAAGCTAAAACTTGTATTTAACAGTTCCTATTTTTTTTAGCTCCCGGAAATAAGATGATAGAATTTAAACGAATAATTTGGGCATAGAAATCTCTCTGGGCGTATAAATCACAACCATCCTTAAGAAATTTCCCCGTCAGCCCCTAACCCCAAAAACCTTTAATATCAAACCAAAAAGGCCTTCACTAAGATTAAAGCTGACATCGAACTTCTCATCTACCAATATCGAAATCTCTAATACCTCTTTGCTCATTGTAAATGATGTTACAAAGTAAATATAGATGATTATATACCGAAAACCAAATTGGTATATACACTTGGTATTAACAAATTGTGAACATTGGATTCTTAACTCCGGAAGATTCTAGAGTGCAGCCTTTACTAAAAATGGCAGCATCTCCTTCTGGAAACTCACAAAATTCTTACGTACATCAGAATCGCTTACAGAGGTAAAAGCGAAAGAAAAGACAATACTCTTACTGGCTTTTAACAAAAAAGCCAGTCCTTCTCTTCTGGAAGGGTTATTTTTAAAATGGTCCAATCCAAGATAGGCTGAAAGCAAAAGAGATTCCAGCTGATCAGAAAGGTGCTTTAGAAATTCCTGGGAATTGGCATTTTCCCTGACAAAATCCCAACCTATAAATTCGTTGCAAACGGTATAGGTGAGTCTGCAGGTTTTCATAACCAATGCCTTCAAATGTTCTTCTTCGTCTGTAAACTGAGCTTTATTTTTTAATATTTCATGCAGATTCAGATCAAGATAATCCATCAGAATGGCATCCAGCACCTGTTCTTTACTTTCAAAATATTTATAAATAGTTGCTTTGGCTATTCTCGCCTTTTTTGCAATCTCGTTTACACTGGTTTTGTGATAACCATACTTTCTGAATAATTCTTTGGCAGCTCTAATGATGCTCTCTTTAATTTTTTCTGGTTCCATCAATTAGTTACACGGTAATTATTATTTGCTGAAATGGATATACTGTATTGCTTCAAGGCTATTTTTGCAGGCGCTTTAGTAGGCGTACCATCTAAAAGAGAAAACTTGGCTCCTGAACACGGGTCATCTAAGGTATAAGCGTTCTCTAAAGTCACGGCACATCTGTTTTCCGGATTTACAGTACTGCAGCGATCAAAGGCTTTATAAGAAAACCCTGCGCCGCTGGGATCTACATTATAGGCAATGACTATACCTGCAACACCATAACCATCTATAAAAATTGCTCCTTTCGCTTTGAGTTCCGATAATTGTGCCGGTGTAAAAAAACCATTCAGGTTTACCCCTACATTGGGTACCTGATTGGTTTGTTTTCCACATGCAGAAAATAAAAAAAGCGCCAAAATAAACCCTGCAATTTTTCCCATATGATTAAATAAAGCCGATTAAATCAGAGATGTTTTGAATTGTTTCAGGAAACGCTGATCGTTTTCAGAAAACAAACGTAAGTCTTTGATTTCATATTTCAGGTTTGCAATACGTTCGATACCCATTCCAAATGCAAACCCACTATATTTTTTACTGTCTATACCACAGTTTTCAAGGACATTAGGATCTACCATACCGCAGCCTAGTATTTCTACCCACCCGCTGTATTTACACAACTGACAGCCAGCACCTTTACAGATTGTACAGGAAATATCCATTTCTGCAGAAGGTTCTGTAAAAGGAAAATAAGAAGGACGGAAACGTACTTTAGTACCTTCACCATATAGTTCCTGTACAAAATAAAACAAAGTCTGTTTCAGATCTGCGAACGATACATTTTCATCTACATATAAACCCTCTACCTGGTGAAAGAAACAATGTGCTCTGGCAGAAATAGCCTCATTACGATAAACACGTCCTGGCATCAGCGCTCTGAAAGGAGGCTGACCTGCTTCCATCATTCTCACCTGTACCGAAGAAGTATGTGTTCTCAGGGCTATATCACCATTTTCTCCACCTTTTCTGATGAAAAACGTATCCTGCATATCTCTTGCCGGATGTTCCTCAGGGAAATTCAGCGCAGAAAAGTTATGCCAGTCATCTTCAATTTCAGGTCCCTCAGCTACAACAAATCCCAGTTTACTAAAAATATCGACGATTTCTCTTCTTACCAAAGCCAGTGGATGACGTGATCCCACTTCAAAACCAGCGCCCGGAAGTGTTAAATCCAAACCAGCATCTTTTCTGGTTATATCAGCAGTATCCTGCTCTTTTAGCAGCTGATATTTTGCTTCAGCAAGTTGTTTAAACTCATTCAGTACTTTTCCCAATGTTCTCTTTTCTTCAGGAGACACTGCTTTAAATTCATCAAAAATATCTTTGATAATTCCCTTTGTTCCAAGGAATTTTATTCTGAACTGCTCTAATTCGTCTGCATTTTCTGTAGAAAACGCATTTATTTCTGTAGTATATTCTGTGATTTTGGCTTGCAACATGAGGTCAAATATACAGCTATTTCATTAATATCTGAATAACCGGTAAATCGCCGCATAGAAAGGAAGGATTTTTGACGTTAAAACAAGAAGCCGCCATTCTACAATAAGAAAGGCGGCTTCCCGATAATATTTGCAGAATATTTTAAGAAATCACTTTCAGTTCCTTACCAACTTTGATAAAAGCAGCTATTGCTTTATCCAGATGATGTTGGTCATGACCAGCTGAAAGCTGTACACGAATACGTGCTTTTCCCTGAGGAACAACAGGATAGTAGAATCCAATCACATAAATCCCCTCTTCCAGCATTTTTGCTGCAAATTCCTGTGCAAGTTTAGCATCATATAGCATAACCGGAACAATCGGGTGAATACCTTCTTTAATATCAAAACCTGCTTCCGTCATTTTTTTACGGAAATAAAGTGTGTTGTACTCTAATTTATCTCTCAGTGCAGTGCTCTCATTCAACAAATCCAGAACCGCTACAGAAGCACCAGCAATTGCCGGAGCCAGTGTATTAGAAAAAAGATAAGGTCTTGAACGCTGACGCAGCATGTCAATAATTTCTTTTTTACCAGCAGTAAATCCTCCGGAGGCTCCACCCAGTGCTTTTCCTAAAGTACCTGTGATAATATCAATTCTGTCAATTACTCCGCAATGTTCATGAGTTCCTCTTCCTGTTTTACCCATAAATCCAGAACAGTGAGATTCATCAATCATCACCAAAGCTTCATATTTATCGGCCAGATCACATATTTTATCAAGCTGGGCAATAGTTCCATCCATAGAAAAAGCACCGTCAGTGACAATGATTCTATGACGGCAATCTGCTGATGCTTTAAGCTGCTCTTCCAGATCTGCCATATCACTATGTTTATAGCGGAAACGTTTTGCTTTACACAAACGCACACCATCAATGATCGAAGCATGATTCAGCTCATCAGAAATGATAGCATCCTGATCATTGAATAATGGTTCAAATACACCACCATTTGCATCAAAAGCTGCTGCATAAAGAATAGTATCTTCAGTACCCAGAAATTCAGAAAGCTTTTGTTCCAATTCTTTATGTACATCCTGAGTTCCACAGATAAAGCGGACAGAAGACATTCCGTAACCATATTTATCAATCGCATTTTTCGCAGCGGCAGTTACCCGGGGATCTGAAGATAATCCCAGATAGTTATTGGCGCAAAAATTCACCACTTCCTGACCTGTACTTACTTTGATATCAGCTCCCTGAGGAGTTATGATTACTCTTTCCCGTTTGTATAACCCGTCTTTTTCTATTTGTTCTAATTCCTGTTTAAGAACAGGTTGCAGTGTTTTATACATATATGTGCTAGTTATTTGATGCAACCAAAGTTATAAAAATATCAAATACAGACTGCTTAAATTCAAAAGCAATTAAAGTTTAACCAATAATGTTAAAAATCAGCCGGTAAAATCATTTATCATCCTTGCTGAACAGTTCTCAGAATTCAATCTATATATGTAATTATTCTGCTACTCATCTTTAGAGGACCTGAATTCCCGTTATTTAAACGATGATTTCCAGACAATTTAACAAGAATGAATAAATAATAATTCAGACAACATACTTTAAAAGAATTTTATTTCGTATATTGCAATAAATTATAAAGTAAAGATAATTTACGGTTAATATATAATTAATATTCATTAGTAATTAATTTTCTCAATTAAACAAATGACTGATAATCAAAGAAAAAATTTCGGGCCAAGATTAAAAGAGATCAGGTTAGCGAAGAAAATGACCCTTCAGGAATTCTATAGTCCGATCGCCAAACATGTAAACAACTTTTCCCCTATAGAAAATGGTTCAAGAATGATTGGTAAAAGGCTTTCGGAAGATGTAGTAAAACATTATCACATCAATGAAACCTGGCTGGCGACAGGTGTGGGGAAAATATTTTCAGGAGAAGATGCGTTTAAAGAACTCAGGACAAACCATACTGAAACACAGCAGGGTGTTCCTTTTATTAATATTAATCCTTCCGATTTTTCATCCGGAGAACTTAATTTCCTAAAGGAAAAACCAGAGTATTATGTAAATTTCAGGCCTTTTAATGACTGTGATGCTTACTTACCGGTATATGGAGACAGCATGTTTCCAAAATACTCTAGTGGTGAAATTATTGCAATCAGAGAACTTGTAAATAAAGATATCATCCAGTGGGGAGAGGCTTATCTGGTCATAGCCGATGAAAGTGCCAATAACCTGACTACTGTTAAATTACTTTTTGAACACACTACCCCAGGCAAAATTGTACTTCGCGCTGCAAATCCGGATTATAAGGGCGATACTATCCTGGATAAAAGTGCAATCAAGCGTTTATTCATTGTGAAAGGGAAAATCACGCGAAACCAGTTGTAACATGAAATATGATTATTCCATGAAATTAAACTAAGGCCCTCTCACAGTCCATACTGGAGAATTAGCTTACCTTTGCATAAACATTTACCAAACAATAAATACCCATATGTCAATCACATCAGCAGAAGAATTATTAGGAATGCAGCGTGTAAGCGATGCCGTTGCAAATACACTTAAGCAAATGCGGGAATTTGCTCAACCGGGTATTTCAACAAAAGAACTTGATGACTTTGGAGGAAAAATACTAGCTGAATATGGTGCAAATTCTGCTCCGCGCTTAACCTATGGATTTCCGGGATGGACCTGTATAAGTTTAAATAACGAAGCGGCTCATGGTATTCCCTCAGAAGAAAAAATCCTGAAAGATGGAGATCTCGTCAATATAGACGTATCTGCTGAACTGGATGGCTTCTGGGCCGACAACGGAGGTTCATTTGTACTGGGTAATGATATCAACAATCATCAGCCACTGGTAGACGCTTCAAAAGAGATCCTGTATAAAGCAATCAACAAAATAAAAGGTGGCGTAAAAATCGCCGATATCGGGAAACTTATAGAAACTGAAGCCAGGAAACATGGTTTTACAGTTATCCGCAATTTAGCTGGCCATGGTGTAGGCAGAAGCCTGCACGAATCCCCGGACTGCATTTTAAATTGTTATGATAAATACAACACCCAAAGATTTAAGAAAAACACAACCGTTGCAATCGAAACTTTTATTGCAACAACTTCAAGCATGGCCGTTGAACAGGCTGATGGCTGGACATTGAAAGGGAACAAAGGCGGTTTCGTAGCTCAGCATGAGCATACTATACTGGTTACGGATGGGATCCCTCAAATTCTGACTACAGCCAATGAGATATAATCATTAATACCTTATTATAGAAGGATACCTCATAACGAGTGTATCCTTTTTTTTTGCCTCCCAGGCAGTTTAATAATCAAGATTTTTAGACTTCTGTTGATTAATTGATTAAATTAACAACACCAAATAATCTGTATAACCAAAATTAAAGAGCGATGAAACACTTAGCTACAGTTTTCTTAGCAGCACTTACCTTAATTTCATGTCATAGTAAAGATCATGAAACTATGGTCTTACTGAATAATCAAAAATTGGTAAAAACCTATTTTGAGCATTTCAATAATCATGAATGGAAAAAAATGGCCGGTATGTATGTTGAAAACGCAGAGTTCAAAGATCCCTCATTAGGAAAAGGCATGACCAGGCAAAGCAGAGAACAGATTATTAAGAAATATCGGGAATTAAATCAGCTGTTCCCCGATATTAAGGACCAGGTTATCAATATTTATCCTTCGGGAGATCATAGTATAATTGTAGAATTTGTTTCAACCGGAACCGCATCTGACCAGACTAAATTTGAATTACCAGTCTGTACAATTTTCACTTTTGAAAAAGGACTGATTACAAAAGATTTCACTTATTACGATAATTTCGAGTAGAGATCAGGTTAACTATCGATTGTCTAACCAGTTTAAGAATAAAGTAGCCTTATCTTTCCCAACAATCAATTGTTCAGCAGTCGGGATATTTAATTTAACCAGTAATTTGCGGGCAAAATAATGTTCTACTTCTTTTACAGCAGTATAGCCAATCAAATACTGACGGTTAATACGAAAGAACTGATTTGGATTCACCAACTTATGAAGTTCTTCCAAAGAATGCGGAATACCATACTCCTCCTGATTAACCGTAACAATAAGTGTCGTTTCATTATAAATATAGAATAAAGCGATATCACTGGTTTGTATAGTGATATATTTATTGTTTTTAAATACCAGAAAGCCTTTTTTACCAGTGGTACCAGTAGCATCCAAAAGATGATTAATCCGGAGTGAAGCTTGTTCATTGACCTGGAAGAAGTTCTTAAGCAGCGCAACTTTTTCAAACGCACTTCCTATACTCTCCACAGAAAAAGGTTTTAAAATGTAATCAATACCATTTGCCCTAAAAGAGTCCATCACATACTCATCAAAAGCTGTACAAAATATAATGGGTGATAAAACTTCTATTTGTTTGAAAATCTCAAAACAATTGCCATCCGCCAGTTGAACATCCATAAAAATAAGATCAGGATTAACATTTTCGGAGAGATAAGCTACTGCTGTCTTCACACTTTGGATTGTAGCTGCAATTTTAGCTGAAGGCTGGAGTGACAGGATCATTTTTGCCAATGCTTTGGCCGTCTTGATCTCATCCTCTATAATTACAATATTCATAAATCAACGGAAGTTTAACAGTAAATGAATCGGTTTTTTTTTCTATTTCTATTTTTTTATGCGTTAAATGTTCATAACGCTGACATATATTCTCCAATCCCATTCCGGTTGAAGGTTCAGCGGCCATTTTTAATTGCAAATGGTTTTCAACGTGCAACAGGTCATCTTTCACGTATAACGAAATAGTCAGAGGTTGTTCCAATGAAACAATATTATGCTTTATACAATTCTCCACCAGCAATTGCAGTGTAAATGGCGGTATTAAGGATGACGCATGATCCTGGGACAACCGATCGTCAAAGCAGATCCCATCCTCAAACCTCGCCTTCAACAGAAAAATATAGGAATATAAAATACTCAGTTCTTCAGCTAAGGGAATAACATCTTGTTTACGCTTCTCCAGAGTAAATCTATAGAAATCTGAGAGGTTTAAAATAAATTCAGGTATATGTTTATCATCAATCTCCACCATTGATTTTAACGTATTAAGGCTGTTAAAAAGAAAATGCGGATTGACCTGTTGTTTCAGCAACTCAAATTGTGCTGTCACATGATCAGCCTTAACACGTTCCAGTTCAATCTCAATTTTATGATTTCTGTAAGTTTGATATAGAAAATACAAAAACATATATATGGTCAGGTTAATTAAAATACCACGAAACTCATACATCAGGATCATCGATTGAAAATTATATTCTGGGAACAGGAGTTGATGAATACCAACCAGAATAGCCATAAACATTAGCCCGGATAAGATGCTGTAAAGAAGCCTGAGATTAAAAAATCTATTGGTAAACCGGACACCGGAGAACTTTGGTAATCTGTATATATTGAAATACCAGATAGCAATGGAGAATAAAAAAGCGATTGAAGAATCCACGACCAGTTCTGCAACCGTTACATGAAGCTGAAGAATTTTTGGTATAGAAGCTAATATCCCCATCAACAGAGAGCTAAACCAAATGATTTTTGCAGACACCAGGAAAACGGATTGACTAACCGGAGAGTTGATTTTTTCTGAACTCATTGAATAATTATAAAGGAAAGAATTAGGGCATCACAGCAGCAGTTTGAGCTAAGATATATTTTATTCTCGCGTTCTCAGTCAAAGCATTATTCCGCCATTTTCCTTTTCCGCTGTATATTTTATACAATGTATGCCCATTGGTTTTTGAAGTAACCATTTCTATACTTTGGAATTGCCCGGGAATTTTTGCACCGAACCAACGCTCATCATTCTGCTGCTTCCAGGTTACCAAAGCAAATACCCTATCTCCGACAGGGCTGTCTTTCTGAGCTTTCGCATAGTTCAGTGCAGTGACATTGCCGTATAAAGTTGACATGGTAGCTGCCTTTTTGTTGATCATAGAAGTAATTACCTTCAAACCCAATTGTTCAAAATGTAATTGTTGTGGCAAACCAGCGGCATCATTTAATTCACCAGCATGGTTATTCACTTGCTTACAGCCCATTACAAAGAGCAATAAAAACGTAAAGACTAAATATTGAGGGACTATTCGCATAACTTAATGTTTAACAGGAAGGGTGAATACAAAATCATTATTGGAAACAGGACGGTGACAGTTGACACATTCCGTAGCATAACCGATATTTTTTCCATAGGGTAATAATTGCATTGTTTTAAATCTCGCCCAACCCCAGCCCTTTGTACTTTTATATTTTTTACTGTCTTTGATCATGTATTCCACCTGCTTAAATGCTCCGGATTTGACATTTCCATCAGCATCCTGAAGTTTATCCCAGGCTACTTTGGCAAAAATAGCTCCGTCCGGCCAGGGATTAATCCGGTGCTCCGCTATTGCTTTCATTGCAACAGGATTTCCAAAGATTACCCGCATTGTTCCATTATCAGTCCGGTCGGTTGTACTGACCACCTGCCAGTTTTTATAATCCGGCTGGAAAGGAATCCCGGTTAAGGTTTCTGGTAATTTAGCAGGCTTACTCTCCCCTTGCCAGGTTTTAAATTGCTTATCTGCTGCATTAAGTAATGCAGTGTCGGCAGGATGTTCCTTAATCATACCAGCAACATAATTCTTAACAACAGCGATTTCATCAGGACTAAGAATCGCTGATCTGTGCAGCAGCTGATAACTTTTCAGCGGCATGGCACCAGTGGTCATTTGATTAAGAATTTCAAAAAGCTTAGCCTTTTGTTCCCCAGCTGCCATATTGCCCCATTCAGAAAAATTAAGACCAGCTTTACCTTCCTTAACATCTGAAACAGCAATACTATAAGCTGGCTGGAACTGATCAAACCACTTTAAGTCTGTTTCATTGGAATGGCAGTCATAACAGGCTTTTTTCAAAATGGTCTTCACATTTTCCGGACCATTAAAATCTGCTGTTACGGCCTCTTTTTTGAGTTCTGGTCTAAAAAGTTGTAACACAAAGAAACAGCCGGCGAGTATCCCCAATACCCTTAGTGTTTTTCGCTTATAAAAAGGTTTTTTCATATGCTGAATTATTTGTAGTACTTAAATCTACATTAATCCAAAGCAGGATAAAAGCCTAAAACCTGCATCCCGGCGAAATCGTCTTTAAGCCGGCCAAAGCCACACCCGATAAATGTTGATCGCATTTTTTGAGACTGGTTTTGACGAAAATCCCTAAAACAAGAAAGGGATGTTCCATCCAGACACATCCCTTTTCTAACCAAATATAAACCTGTATGAACGGGTTTTTCTTTTATGTATCTGTTACAGATACGCATATCATCTATATAAAAACTACGCCAGTCTTACAGAACGCCTGTTTCCTTCAAAATTAAAGACTGAATGGATTAAACTGACCTGATTTATGAGTGCTTTTGTCTTATTAAGGATCAGGAATGACCAGTTTACTACTCAAATATCAGTAAAACTATCAGCTCAGCTCAGATAATTAACAACTTTTAACAAAAAACCGTTATAAATCACACCGAACCAAAATTCAAACGCCTGTCTGGAATTATTATTATCTCTATATACAATAAAAGATATAGATGACCTTCCACAGAAATTAATCCTGTATATAGCCCTCCCGGACAGGAGCAACAGGAACTTCACGATCTGACATTTCCAGCAGAGTTGTTTCTATCATAGTGCACAACGAATTCAGGGCAAGGTCATTTGGTTCCAGCCCAAAAGGGTCTTCCAGTTCATCTGCCACTGCTTCCAGAGCGACAAAGGTATAAGCTATAAAGACAACAATAACCGGCATCATCCAGCCTAAGCTGTCTACAAAACCAAAAGGCAGTAAAAAACAATAGATATAAACCGTTCGGTGCAGCAGTACCTTATAGGTATAGGGGATTGGTGTACTGGCAATTCTTTCACATCCGCCAAGAATATTTGACAGCTCATTCAAACTCTGATCAAAACTGGTGGTCTGAATGGAATCAAAATCACCTTTAGCCTTCCTCTTTTTGACCCACATGCCCATTTCTTTGATCAGCATTGCAGGTTTATAGATTGCCGGCTTTAATTTATCTGCAAGTAATACACCAGAAATTCTTGTAATATCCGGCGTAGCATCCGTATGACGCAGCTGATGCTTTAGTGCATAAGTAAATGAAACCAGTAAATTAACAAATTCATTAACTTCTTTATTGTCCTCTTCGCCGTTAAGCGTCTGAACCTGTCTGGTCAGAGACCTGGTGGTATTTAACAATGAGCCCCAGAGTTTTCGGCCTTCCCAGAACCGCTCATAACTCACGTTATTTCTAAACCCAAAGAATATAGCCAGTGCAATACCAAAGAGCGTAAATGGCCCGGGATTTAACTGTATTTTATAATTAAAAACTGAACCCCGGCAATAAACAACAAAGACGGAAATCAGTAACAGCAATATCAAACGATAAAGAATCTGAGGTAAAACCGATCCTTCCCAGACAAAAAGCATCTTCAGCCAGTTTTCTTTTTTCCTGATTATCATAAATTCTGTTTTAATCTTTTATTTTCTATCTGTAGCAATCAGATAATTCGGATCTTCTAAAATATTCACCTCAATTACTGCAGCTGCGTCTGCCAGTAACCTTCTGCAATCTGCGCTTAAATGTTTCAAATGTAAATGTTTATTTGCTTCAAGATAACGTTTTGTTAATTTATGAATAGCGTCTATAGCCGACATATCAGCTATCCTGCTTTCTTTAAAATCTATGATTACCTGTTCAGGATCAGAAGAAATATCAAATTTCTCATTAAAGGTAGTTACTGATCCAAAAAACAACGGACCAAACAGTTCATAATGCATGACTCCGGCAGCATCCTGATATTTCTTCACACTGATACGTTTAGAACTTTCCCAGGCAAATACAAGTGCCGATATAATTACTCCGATCAATACTGCCAGAGCAAGATTATGTAACCAGACTGTAATTGCGGCAACCAGTATCCCTACAAAAATATCCTGTACCGGCATTTTGTTGATAATGCGAAAACTCATCCATTCAAAAGTACTGATTGCGACCATAACCATCACCCCTACCAGTGCCGCCATCGGCACTCTTTCAATAACCGGTGCACCCCAGATGATAATCAGGAGAATAGTTAAAGCTGCAATGATCCCGGATAGACGTGCCCTTGCTCCGGCAGACAGATTAACCAGCGTCTGTGCAATCATAGGACAACCTCCCATTCCAAAAAAGAACCCATTTAAAATATTAGCTCCCCCTTGTGCAATACATTCTCTGCTGCTGTTTCCTTTTGTTCCGGTAATCTCATCTACAAGATTGAGCGTGAGCAGTCCCTCTGTTAAACCTACCCCTGCCATGATTAATGCAAAGGGAAAAATCACGCCAAGCGTTTGCATATTAACAGGAACTGAAGGGATATGAAAAGGAGGAAAACCACCACTAACCGCAGCAATATTTCGAACAATTTTGGTATCAACCCCTGCAACTAGTACAAGAATAAATACAACAATTATAGCCACTAAAGAAGAAGGGACAGCCTTAGTCAGCTTAGGCAATAAAACAACGATAGTTATAGTCAGTGCAACCAGCCCCAGCATAATCCAAAGCGGATTACCGGAAAGCCATACCTGATGTCCGTTTACCAGAGTTTTAAACTGCTCAAGCTGTGACATAAAAATAATGATAGCCAGTCCGTTTACAAAACCAAACATCACCGGCTGAGGGACCAGCCGGATAAATTTACCAAGCTTAAAAACCCCTACCAATATTTGTATTATTCCTGCCAAAGCAACAGCAGCAAAGACATAATCTATCCCATGGGATTTCATTAAAGCAATCAGCACAATTACCGTAGCTCCTGCCCCACCTGACACCATTCCTGGTCTTCCGCCAAAAACTGCAGTAAACAACCCCATTATAAAGGCAGCGTATAAGCCTGCCAAAGGTGGAAATCCACCCAGGATAGCAAACGATAGAGATTCCGGGATCATGGTCATTGCAACCGTTAAACCAGCAAGAATTTCTACTTTATAATTAATCTTTTGAGAAAAATTGAAAAGATTGAGGTATGGCTTCATTAGAAGCCAAAGCTAATCAATTATAATTAAAACGAATAGGCCATGGTCAGGTTATAACGTGCTCCATTAGCTTTGATATAAGACTCTGTCCGTACTTTCCCCTGCGATAAAACCGGATAATAATCAGCATTAAACAAATTGTCTATACCCAGTTTCAAAGCCACCTTAGGCGTAAAATGATAAGCAGTATATAAATTAAAGAAATTAAACGACTTAATCGGACCTTCCCCCAAAGCATAGTTGCCTTTAGCATCAGGCTTGAAATCCGTTCCGTTTCCGGAATGTATCCAGAATAAACTAAGATCCCAGCTTTTCAACGGACTATAATTCACACTGCCCGTAAATTTATCCGGACCAATCCGTGTGGCAGGTAATGATACTTTTTCACCATTAACCTCTTTGGTTCCTTTCAGATGAGAATATCCCGCTGATATTGACAGATTAGGTAAGAACTCATAATTTGCTGTGGCTTCAAATCCATTTACACGCTCTGGTGCTCTTTCAGCTGTAGCCACGCCATTCACGTCTTTCAGACTTGACCCCAGATCAGAAGTACTGATATAATAAGCACCGGTAAAACTCAGTTTTTTCCAGTTAGAGCTAAAGCCGATTTCATAATTATTGGTGATGATTGCCTCAGTTTCAATCTTTTTGATATCATCTACCACACTCAGTCTTAAAGTACGTCCCAGATCATACAAAGAAAAACTCTGTGAAAAACTTACAAAAGGATTAAACACGTTCCATTTTGCATACCTTAAACCAGCATTAAAAACCAGGGCATTATAACTTAAGTCTGCTCCTTTGACAGCAACACCACCCTTATAGGCACCGAAAGGAATGGTTGTATAATCCGGAATACCCAGGTTAATGTTCTCATAACGTGCTCCCGCTTTGAATATCAGATCTTTATTTATAAAAGTCTTCAGCTGTGCGTAAGGCGCAAAGTTTTTCATATTCATTTCCGGCACGAATCCTCTTCCATCCACAAGATCCTGTTTGGTGATATCGTTCAAAATATCAACACCATAAGTGATATCCCCCTCCAGCTGTTCTGAGATTTTATATTGTGTATTAAAGTTAATTCTTGCACCTTTTTTCTTAGAACCTATCGCCGAATTCCCTGCTGGCTTATAAAAGTCCGAATATTCAAATATGGAATAGAAATCCTGCATATAAAGATTCAGGTTTAATGAAGTTCCTTTAAACAATTCCTTGTTGGTATATTGTATATAAGCATTGTAATTATATGGTGTACCCTGATTTGCACCTAATGCCTTACCTAATTTACCCGTTATAGGACGAACACCGTAAATACCACTTGAGTCCACATAATTACTGTTCTGGATCGTATTAAAGTAATTAAACATAACTTCAATACGATTCTTATCATTGATATCGTAACCAGCTTTGGCAAAAACATTTTTACTCGTGGTTTCACTTAGAGACTGAAACGGTGAAATAACAACACCATCAGCATCCTTATTCACTCCCGTCTGTTCAAATGTTCCGCTCAGCACATAGTCGAATTTATTCACTTTGCCAGAGAAAAGCTGCGCTAATTTAGTGCCTGTAGAATTTGCCGGACTAACCAGAGAACCCATTGCAGAAAGTTCCGTAACTGAACTTAGTTTCTTGTTTTTATCCGGTTTACGGGTAATATAATTGATAATACCACCATCAGCACCATTACCATAAATAGCAGTGGAACCTTCTATTACCTCTATTCTTTCAATAACGGATGGATCGATGCTTCTAAAATCACGCTCTCCGTTACGTAAAGGAGTAGATTGTGGTATCCCATCAATCATAACCAGTGCATTTCTGCCCCTTAATGTCTGTCCTTTATTCGTTGCTGTATTGGTCCCCAGGGTTAATGCCGGGATATTGTAAGACAGCAACTGATTCAGATCAGTTGAAATGCTTCGCTGAACTTCAATCTGTTTAGAATTTAAAATCTTTACCGATGAAGGTACTTCTCCTATTGTCTCTTTATTTCTTGAAGCAGTAACCACAACTTCGTTTAATCCGCCTGAAGGCTCCATAGACAGGTTAAGGACAATGTCTGCTGTTCCAGAAACGTGGATTGCTTTGATTATAGATTGATAACCCAGAGCAGAAGTGATAAGCTTATAGTCACCATCTTTGACTGGTGAGAGTATAAACAAACCATTTAAATCTGTTTTAACAGCGTTTTTCTGCCCCTGCAGAGCTACAGTTATATTAACGGCAGGCAAACCCTGCTCATCATTAATATGTCCTTTAATAATGGTTTGTGCAAATATACTTACTGGTAAAACCAGCAGGATGATCATCAAAATTCTCTTCAATTTTTCTCTAATTATTTAAACTAAATCTTAATAAAGCGCAAATGTAGAAAAATCCAGCTAAATAAGCTTTCGTTGAACAAATAATCAGAGGTGGCTTTAAAATAAAGCAGGGCTTTTCAGTATCACAGAAAAGCAAAAGGAATTCTTCAGACAATTTGATTAATTAAAATAACATTGTCTGGAAATATCAGGTGCTACAGGTGCAGCAAACCTGCCATTGGAAAATGGCAGGTTTTATTTAATGACTTTAGTAGCCTGGTTACGCGGATTGGTAGTATGTACTTTTTTCTTCGCGATTTTATATGTGCCTAAAATAAGCATCGAAGCAACTACAACAGTAAAAAGGAAATTAAATGATCTCTTATCCATACATTCTAAATTTAAATTGATTGATACAAAACCTGTGCCTATAAATTCATTTGCAGGAGAAATTCTATTCTGGGTTTGAGAGACGAATTAGAAGAGCAAATGTTAAGACATTGATTGTTAACCCTAATTTAAAAATAATTAAGAATAATAGCAAATAATTCAACAAGAATCAGAAAATTTATTTTTCCAAAGGAGAGGTCTGATCAGCATCAATAGCCTTCCAAATCATATCCTTTAACTCAGTAAGCCCTTTTTGTGCAACTGAAGAAATAAATACAGAAGGAACATTAGCTGGCAGGTCTTTTTTAATTTCAGCTACCAGTTCATCGTCCAGCATATCTGATTTAGTGATAGCCAGTAAATGAGGTTTTTGCATCAGTTCCGGATTGTAGTCCAGTAATTCAGACTTAAGAATCTCATATTCCTGAGTGATTGTTCTGTTGGTATCAGCAGGAACCATGAATAAAAGCACCGAATTACGTTCAATATGACGCAGGAAGCGATAGCCCAATCCTTTTCCTTTTGAAGCACCTTCAATAATACCAGGAATATCAGCCATTACAAATGATCTGTTGGAACGGTAAGATACGATACCCAGGTTAGGAACAAGAGTTGTAAAAGGATAGTCAGCAATTTCAGGCTTTGCAGCGGAAACCACAGAAAGTAAAGTAGATTTTCCTGCATTAGGGAAACCAACCAAACCAACATCAGCTAAAACTTTTAATTCAAGTACCACCCACTGCTCTTTACCAGACTCCCCAGGCTGTGCAAAACGTGGAGTTTGAAGCGTAGATGTTTTGAAGTGCCAGTTTCCAAGACCTCCCCTTCCTCCTGCAGTCAGGATTTCAGTTTGTCCGTCTTCCGTAATTTCAAAAAGATCTTCTCCGGTCTCTGCGTCTTTGGCAATAGTTCCCAGCGGAACATCAAGATATTCATCTTTACCCGATTTACCTGTGCTTGTAGAGCTTGATCCCGGTCCGCCATCAGTAGCCAGAATATGTTTACGATATTTTAAATGTAAAAGGGTCCAGAACTGGGCATTACCTCTAAGGATAATATGTCCGCCTCTTCCACCATCACCACCATCAGGACCACCAGTTGAGGTCATCTTGTCACGGTGTAAGTGTGAAGACCCTGACCCTCCTTTTCCTGAACGGCAGCATATCTTAACGTAATCTACAAAATTCGAACCCTGTGACATAACCTTTTATTTTTTCTTACTAATAGAAATAGCGGGAAGAACTTACATCCGTCCCGCTATTAATTATATTATTTTAATTAATACTTATCAAGCACTGCACATAAGTCAGCAAAGATATCATCAATTTTACCGATACCATTTACTTTTCTCAACTTATCCTGTGCTTCGTAATATGGCAAAACGTGAATAGTTTTGCTGAAATACTCATCAATGCGTTTTTGCAATTTATCAGCCTGATCATCAACCCGGTTGGTTAATTTCTGACGTTCAGCGATCCTTTTAGTCAGTTCACCCTGATCTACATCCAGTGCAATTACAACTGCGATAGAACTTCCTTTGCTTTCTAAAAATTCATCCAATGCTGCTGCCTGAGCTACTGTTCTCGGGAAACCATCAAAGATAAATCCTTTTGCATCAGGATTTTTATCTACTTCTTCTTCCAGCATTGCAATCGTAATCTCGTCCGGAACAAGTTGTCCGTCCGCTATAAGCGCACTTACCTGTTTGCCCAATGGACTCTGGTTACTGATATGTGCTCTGAAAAGATCACCTGTAGAAATATGTATCAACTGATAACGATCAATCAATTTTTGTGACTGGGTGCCTTTGCCTGCACCCGGTGGGCCAAAGAGAACAAAATTTAGCATTTGGGTTGTCTTTAAAATTTTAAAAGCCTTTCTGCAACAGGCAGCAAGGCTTTTTCAGTTGATTATATTTAGCTTCTAAAAAAGAGATTTAATCACCGAAAACAATTTATTTATAATTACCAATTAAATCACTATAATCCTTAAAATCCCATCAGCAAAATACTGCATAAACAAGAAAAGGTTTAAGTTATTAAATTTAGTCTTAGCCAAAAAGACGAACTTTTTGTTCCAATTGACCATTTTCTTCAAAAGATTTTAGTGCAACTGATCAGAAAATTACTCTCTTCCGATGCAGCGAACTTTGAATCTTTTCAAGGCTGCAAATATATAATTATTAATTTACTATACTTACTTTTTTTCAAAATACTCCCGTAAACCGGCCTGATGCAGGCTAAAATATTTCTGATGAATTTCACGTTGATTTCAGGCTATGTCCCAGCCAGATATTTTCCATTTTCTGATACAGAATTTCGGGCTGAAACGGCTTATGAAGTGTATCGTTCATTCCTGCTTCCCTGACCAGAGCAATAACGTCATCAGATACAGATCCCGTAAGCGCTATGATAAAAACAGCTGCTTTCTGTTTGTCTTCCATAGCCCGGATCAGTTTCGCAGCCTCATAGCCGTTTAGCACGGGCATATGAATGTCCATTAAAACCAGATCATAATGACGCTCATTCATCAGCCTGACAACTTCTCTTCCATTCTCCGCTACAGTAAGTTCAATTTTCCATCTGTCGAATAATTTTTTCATAAACAATACATTCATCGGATTGTCCTCTGCCATTAATACCTGCATCCCGGGCAGCTGAAAAACTTCCGTCTGTTCACTATACTGAGCTGGCAGTTCCTGTCCTGCAGAGGCCTCAGCATAATCGATATCAAAATAAAACCTGGTACCAGTGCCTATTTCACTTTCAAGATGGATGGTACTTTGGTGCAGCTTAAGTAAATGTTCTACGATACCAAGCCCTAAACCCGTACCTCCAAACTGTCTGGATGTTGTAACTGAAGCCTGCGTAAAAGGATCAAAAATATGCCGTTGATTTTCAGCGCTGATTCCAAGCCCCGTATCCTGAATAATAAATCTGAGTTTGAAACTGGTATCCACATGCTGAATTACCTTCACTTTAATCCCGACTCCCCCTTTATCAGTAAACTTAATCGCATTCCCTACCAGGTTATATATAATCTGCATTAATCTTGTAGGGTCACCCAAAAGATTGCGGTCTCCAAATTCAGCCGCAACTGAGATTCTGAAATACAGCCCCTTTTCCAGTGCCTCAATTTTTAATCCCCCACAGGCATTTTCAAGTAGTCTTTTCAAATTAAACGGAATAGATTCAAGCGCCACTTTTCCTGATCCCATTTTATTAAAGTCAAGAATATTATTAATCAGGGAAAGGAGGCTTTCGGCCGAAAATTTCAGAATATCCAGATTCTCCTGCAGCAGCTGATCCTTATTCTCTCCTTTTAACAGATTAGCCATCCCGATTACTGTATTGAGCGGGTTTCTTAATTCATGGGATACAGTTGAAAAAAAAAGTGTCTTGGCCGCATTTGATTTTTTAAGTTCTTCATTCAGCTTCTCTTTAGCTTCAATGACTTCATACAGGATATTGCGGTAATAGTAATGGCCCAGAAATATAATGATGAAATTCAGCAAAATAATCAGCGATGTACTTTCCAGTGAAGTTTGTGTCATAACTAAACCCAGATCAGCAGACTGATTAAACAGAACCCGTGCAATTACAGGGATAGCCGCAGCAGCAGAATAAACCAGTCCCCACCAGCCGCTTAAACCATAAAAGCTCCACATGCAGATCATAAACAAATCCTGAATGACAATCAGATTGAGATTCCGATGATAAATCAAAAGATTAATCCAGCTGAAAATGACAGAAGACAACAAAGCAAAATGGATCAATCTGCTCAGATACTGTGGTCTGGATAAAAGAATTTTCAGGATAATTGTAGTAATAACTGTTGCTATAATACACTGTATTATACCATTTACCTGATGATTTCTCAGATAAGAAGGCAGCAATATCCCTACTTTTAGAAAATTCATCAGGAACACAAAATAAAAAACAATAATTTTTGCCCTTGATACAGAATCATTGGTTCTGCCGAGTGTTTCTTTTAAAGACCAGTTGAATAAACTTAAAGGAGGCATGCATCTTCTATATTTCCTTACAAATATACGATCAATTTTAATCCTTAATTAAATTTTAACTCATTTTAACCGATTAAATCAAGAGCTTAGGCTTATAATATTTTATTGAAACATAAAAACTAAAGATTAAGTTAATTTTACAGTAACATTAAATCCAGTAGCTTTTTTCAGCAGGATCCGGATTATAACTATCTTTGGATCGTAATCAATAGCCCTATGAAAACTCTGATGATTTTCTGTGGTATTCACAGCCTGTTCTTTGCAGTGTTCCACTGCCTGTTCTGGAAAAAATTAAACTGGAACACGGAGCTGAAACAACTAGCGCCTTATAACCGGGCCGTCATGCAAATTCTAAATCTGAGGCTGATTTACATCTTCTTTATTCATTCATTGATGTGCCTGTATTTTTCATCAGAACTACTCCTGACGCCTATCGGGAATTTTATTCTGGTTGCCTCCTCATTATTCTGGATTGGAAGAACCATTGAACAATTCCTGTTTAAGAAGCTACTTCCATTTAATGTACCCATAAATATATTTCTGACTGCATTGTTCATCATTGGCTCTGTCATCTACTTAATTCCCTTGATTATCTGATAGCAGATATTTAAACAGAAGACCTAACTTTACCCGATGAAACAAAAAGCAGCTGATCCTAAAACAAGAATACTGGAAACAGCAACCAGACTTTTCTATACACAGGGATATAACGCAACGGGGATTAATCAGATAATTAAAGAAGCTGAAGTAGCCCGTGCGAGTCTGTATATGCATTATCAGTCCAAAGAAGATCTGTGTATTGCTTTTCTCAATTTTCGTCACGAATACTGGTTTAAATGTTTCAGAGAATTTATTGACCCGGTAACTGTACCTGAACGGAAATTAATAGCGGCATTTGATTTCCTGATCAGTATGAATGAGAAAGAAGATTTCAGAGGTTGTGCCTTTATGAATATTCTGTCAGAAATCAGCCCTGCCGATGCGACCATCTATGCCATTATACAAAATCACAAACAAAAATTACGCAATTACCTTGGCCATATCCTCCCTGATTCAGCTCAGTTACTGAAGGATCATATCTATCTTCTTTTTGAAGCTTCTATGCTTGAAAGTCACCTTTACAGAGATCAATGGCCGGTCATCCAGTCAAAAGAACTGCTCAAAAACCTGATTCGGAACAACAAATAAACTACTGATCAACAGACAATTCACAATAAAAATCCATAAAACAGACAGATCGGTCTATTTAACACTTAATTTTAGTAGTTTTGCTTTGTCTGAAAGCTGATTATTCCTTATCCGGATAGGAAAATTCACATCTGGAAACAGACAGACCGTTCTACCTTAATTGTCTAATCTAATAATTTTAAAGATCATGGAAAAGAAATTCCCTTTACCCCCATTTAACCTGGAAACAGCTTTATTAAAAGTACAACAGGGCGAAGACGCCTGGAATAGCCAGGATCCACACCGTGTAGCTCAGGTATACACACCGGATACTGAATGGCGTAACCGTGACCAATTTATCAATGGCCGTGAAGAAGTAGTTTTGTTTCTTACAGAAAAATGGAAAAAAGAACAGGACTATAAATTAAAAAAAGAACTCTGGGCATTTACTGATAACAGAATTGCGGTAAGATTTGAATACGAATTTCACGATGAATCGGGAGATTGGTTCCGTGCTTATGGCAATGAGAACTGGGAGTTTAATGCGGATGGGCTGATGCAGAGAAGATTCGCTTCTATCAATAATGTTCCGATTGAGGCCAAAGACAGAAAGTTCGTTTAGCCGGGTTTTCTGTCTCTGGCGAACATGGAGTTTAAACAGGAATTAGCAAGCATACTAATTCCTGTTACCACTTTTAGCCTGTCTTACCGACTGGTTCTCTTTGAGATTCAAACGATATACAAAAGTCAGACGGTAACGTGCTGCATTCGGACTATTTGTTTGCGCCAGCATATAATCATTTCCAGTAGTAATTGTCCTGTATTTACGGAGATTAAATACATTGCTTACATCAAATAATAACGTGGCTTTATCGCTAAATAAATTCTTACTGGCACCAAAATCAATATTATGTATTGTTGCAGAATAAGTCTGAGCATTACTTTGAGCTCCTGTATAATTATAACGGCACTGTAAAGCCAGTTTATGCTGAAATTTCACCTGTGTACTTAGACGTCCGGTAAAAACATCGCCAGAGTAATTAAAATTATGTTCTTTATACAAGCCCTTTTGTTTGAAGCTGTAAGCGTTCAGTTCTGCATTAATCTGTAACCATTGAAATGGATTATACAAAGCTGAAAGTTCTGCACCGCGGCGAATCTCACCATCGATATTAACTGGTGTAGTAATAAAAACGCCATCCTGATTCCTGAAGGTATAATCCTGAATAGTTCCTTTATTATTTTGATAGTATAACGATGGATTAAGCGTAAGCGTGCTCCAGCGTTGTAAAAATCCCAGTTCAAAAACATTGGCATAAGATGGATTTAGTTCAGGATTCCCCATAAACCTGGCGTTAAAGTCAGTCAGTTCGTTAAAAGGATATAAAAGCTGCAGTGCCGGCCGGTTAATTCTTCTGCTGTAACTCCCCTGTATAGCGGGACCTTTTGTCAATTGATAAGTAAGACTAAGCGTTGGAAATAAGCGCATGTAGTTCTTTTGGTCAGCATAAGTCCCGGCTCTATCCTCAACTTTAACACGGGTTAACTCAGAACGCAAACCCAGCTGATAAGCCAGTTTACTGATCTTACTTCCCAGCTGCACATAAGCGCTCCCTATCAGTTCATTATAAGCCAGCTGATTATTGATATTCTCAATAATACTCCACTGATCTGCATCTTGCTGCTCGGCTTTGAATTCACTGGTTACTTTTCGATTCTCTGTCTTAAGCCCCATTTCCAGTATCGTATTGCTATCCAGAGGTAACTCCAGATCCGTTTGTGCCATAAAATCTTTACTGGCACCGACAGAACTGGTTCTGACAGGAGACAGCGCTGTTATTACAGGCAGTAGCTTTTTAGTATTGAGGTTCCAGTCTTTATCACTGTTCCAGAAATCATATTGCATATCAATAGTATACTTTTTCCGCGGCTGCTTAAACTTCCTGGTATAATTGAATTCCAGTTGGTTATAACTCCTTTTTTCCCAGGACTCGCCATTCCTGAGTATACTGCTGTCCGGCCCGTTTCCTTTAGCAGTGTAATTGTAATTTATAGCAGTTTTATCATGATCACGCGTAGCATTCTTCAAAAAGGCGATAGTAATGGAATTTTGATCATTGAACTGATAATCGGCACCAAAATATAGCAGTTTAGCATCATCGTGACGTTTTTCATCCTGTCTCTGATTCAGCAAAACAGTAGTTCCGGAATTGGAAACCGACTGATTGGTTGTATATAACCCTACATAATCAGATAAACGGATTCCAAAAGTAGAGAACACATTGAGTTTATCGGATTTAAAATTCAAACTCGGCGCAATCCTTGTTTCATTTGGTATACCGCCAACCAGCCTCAGCTGCCCGTTAAATCCTCCCTTTTTATTTTTCTTCAGGATGATATTGATAATACCTGAAGAACCTGACGCATCATACCTGGACGAGGGATTGGTAATCACCTCCACCCTTTCTATCTGATCGGCAGGTATCTGATCAAGTGCATTCCCCTGGGTAAGTCCTGAGCGACGGCCATTGATCAATACCAGTACATTGCTGTTTCCTCTCAGGCTTACCACCCCTGAAGGGCTCACGCTCACAGCCGGTACTCCATTTAAAAGTTCAACTGCAGAGCCACTTTGCGATATAATATCTCTCCCTGTTTCAAATACTTTCTTATCCAGCTTTAAACTGATAGCCGGTTTGTCGCTTGTTACAGCTATTTCTTTTAATAAGATTTGATCAGCTTTAAGCAAAGTTGTTCCGACATTGATGTGTGTAAGCGCAGCACTTATTTCCAAAGGCTTTTTAAATGTCTGATAACCCATCAGGCTAAATTCAATGATCATATTTCCTGAAGGAATACCATCCAGCTTAAACCCTCCTTTTTCATCAGTTATTCCCGCAGCAACCATTTTCAATGTCTGATCTTTTATACTCACTGTAGCATAAACAACTGGTGTTTTTGACTGCTGTTCCAGCACCAAACCGGAGATAGTTTTCAACTTCGCATCAGAAGAAGCAGGCTGCTGGGCAAGAGCGGCGGAAAAGCAAAAAGCCGAAATAAAAATAATAAAGAGTCGTTTCATAGCACAAGTCTAAGCTATCATGACAATTGCGCAGAAGAAAAACATGTCAACGGCTCTATCACCTTTTGAAATGCAATTTTTCGCTTATATTAGACTTAAATTACCCTATGCAACGCCTCCTGATCTTTTTAACTATCGCTCTGTCTTTTTCTTCCTGCAAATCAGCTGTGACTTCCGAGCACTCTCCGACCGTTTATCAGACAGGAGACAACAGCTTATGGGCAGAAAAAAACTTTAATGATAGTAGCTGGTCCACTAAAAGAGGTAACACTGATCAGCAGATTTTCTGGGCACGATCAGTTGTGAAATTCATCAAAACCCCTTCTGCTTCAATCGGACTGCAAATTGAAGCTTTTGGTGCCTTTGAGCTTTACTGGGACGGGGTACTGATTGGTCACAATGGGCAGATAACCCAAAAGAACAAACCAGAGCAACCAGGTACTGCTACAAGTTTTTTCCAGATACCATCTGCTTTAGCCGATACGGGCAGACATATCGTGGCTTTACGTATCACCCAATCTTATTTAAATGGTGTAAAACGACCAATAGGTATTAAACCGGACATCTATGCAGATTTGCTGAGAAGGCCCCTGATCCTTATCTCATTTATGAATCTGATGGCGGGTGCATTTCTGACTGCAGCAATCTACTATTTCTTCCTGTTTCTCAACAGCCGGCGTAAAGAATACAGTGTACTGATCTTTGCCTTCATCTGTTTACTTTTTTTTGCGCTGCAAATTACCGAATACATTAAGTTCTATCTGGATATCCGCTATACTGATTTCTTTTTAAGGCTCGAAATTATTGGCTGGCTGACCTTTGCTATTGCATTGCTGGTCCCTTTATATTTTAGTATTCAGTTTAGTTTCCCTCAAAAAAAAGCGCTCCTGATTATCTTGTTCATTATACTGATTACTGTTTATGGGATAAATCGTCAGCATTACGATCTGACAGCCATGCTTTACAGCCTGGTGATGTGGCTGGCTTCCCTTATTATTGTAGCCAACGCAATTCTTCAACGGGAAAAAGGCAGCCTGATTGTACTTTCCGGTTTATTGGCAACTGCAGCAATCAATCATTTTCTGTTCTACGATTTTGGTCTTTTCATCAGCTTCACGATGATTGTCCTATGTATACTTTATCTGCATACTATCCGCACCAGAATGATAGAAGATGAATATCAGTCTTCCTTACTCCTGTCTTCAAGATTACAACTGGAACTGATTAAAAAAAATATTCAACCCCACTTTCTGAAGAATACTTTAACTTCAATGATCGACTGGGTAGAAGAGTCTCCAAAACAGGGTGCCGAATTTATACAGGCGCTGGCAGAAGAATTTGATATTATGAATTCGATATCCGAAGCTGTTTTAATACCCGTGAGACAAGAAATAGAGCTTTGCAAAACCCACCTGACGGTGATGCAGTTCCGGAAAGAAATCAGGTACGAATGGGAAGACTCAGGAATTGAGGATAGCGAATATATCCCTCCGGCATTGATTCATACAATTCTTGAAAATGGAATTACGCATAGTATTCCGCATGCCGACAGCCTCATTACTTTTAAGTTGAGTTATTTACGTACAGCAAACTATAAACAATATACCTTCTGTACTCATGCACTGAACCGGGAGGTATTGAAAAAAAGAGAAGGAGGCAACGGTTTCCGTTATGTCAAAGCCCGTTTGACAGAAAGTTATGCAGACCGTTGGAAATTTATTTCAGAAGCAGCCCCAGGAGGCTGGTTAACCACTATTCAGATTTACGATAAATGAGAATACTAATTATTGAAGATGAGGCAAGAATAGCCAGAAGGCTTGAACGGATGACCCGCGATTTCTTTGAGCAGAATATATCCGGTATTGCGATTTATGACTCTTTGCAGAATGGTTTGTCCTATATAGAAAATCATACGATTGATCTATTGTTATTAGACCTGAATTTAAACGGCGAAAATGGATTTGATATACTGGAATCCATGGTAGCCAGATCATTTCACACCATTATAGTATCTGCCAACACAGATAAAGCAATCACTGCTTTTACTTACGGCGTGTTAGATTTTGTAGCCAAACCTTTTGATCAGGCAAGATTATCCATGGCTTTCAGAAGGATCAATGCCAGTGGAAAAAATGCAGAACATACCATGAAATACCTGGCCGTAAAAAAAGCCGGGAATACCCGTCTGATAGATATTCAGGAAGTACTTTATATCAAAGGAGCTGGTATTTACAGTGAATTGTATCTGCAAAATGGGAAACAGGAATTACATGACAAATCAATGGAGATGCTGGAGCAGCTGCTTCCTGATTCATTTGAACGTATTCATAAATCCTATCTGGTCTCCCTGGATCAGGCCGAAAAGATCATTATAAAACCAGGGAGCAGTTATAGTTTATTACTTAAAAACGGAGAAATACTACCTATAGGCAGATCAAAATACAAAGAGTTAAAGCAGAAGATGATTTAGCAATTTGCAGGCTGAACCTATTTTTCAGGTTTCGTGACTTTGTTAAACACAGATTGCTTGCCATTCTCATCTAATGGAATAGTTATATTCTCTATTTTCCCATCCAATCCTGTTATAAAATTAAGCTGGAGATCAAATCCTGTTGGCATGGCATCATTCTCTCCATCGCCTCCTTTTGCTTCAAAAATATCATAATGATAGTGTCTGACGCGAGCAGTTTTTTCTCCGATTTTCATAACCAGCGAATCTTTTTTCAGGACAAGCTCAATTGTACCATAGGCAGGATTCTTATATAAACCTATATAATTTTTTAAAGCATGGGATGGTTTTGTATGCAGCACCTGAACAGAATCGATTATCTTTTTTTCTTTATTTACTTTGGTTTTGGCCATTGCTTTTACGCTATTGAGTTTACCATTCCAGTCATTAGGGCTAAGCCTGAACATCCGGTCAGCAATGCTGCTCACAATAGTTTCCGGAACCTTAGAGCTATTTTGATTGGTTAACACGACTATTCCCAGCTCGTCTGAAGGAAAAAATGACACCAGGGCACTGAAACCATTGATATTTCCACCATGCTCAACTCTGTAATGGCCTCTGTAAGAACTGATCATCCACCCCAAACCATAATTGGACAGAAATATATCTGCATTTTCTTTAGGCAAGGCTTCGCTCATCACCATCTGGGAACTGCTGGCCGCCCGGACATAAGATGACGGTAGAATTTCCTTAGCTAAAAAGCGGCCGCCACCTATCCATAATTTCAGCCAGTTGGTCATGTCATTTGCAGAACTGTTTATACTACCGGCAGGCCCCATTCCGGAAATATTGTAATAGGGTATTCTTTTAATCCGCTCATCTTGATCAACTGTATATGGCAGGGAAGAATCTGTGTCCTTCTGCAATTCAAAAATACTGGTATTTGAACGTTTCATATTTAACGGATCAAAAAACCGTTCTTTAATATTCTGTTCCCAGGTTTTGCCTGTTAGCTTTTCAGCAATCATACCCTGTGCTAAAAACATATAATTATTATACTGCCATTTTTCTCTGATACCATAGGTTGGGATCATATAACGGACACGGTATAAAAGACTGTCCCGGTTATTTGAATTAAACAGATACCAGGAAGTGTCATAACGGGATAAACCTGTACGATGACACATCATATCACGAACAGTAAGCTGATTGTTCATCTCATTGTTATAAAAACGCAATTGCGGAAGATAAGTGGTTGCTTTTCCATCCAGATCCAGTTTCCCTTCTTTCTGTAACAGCCCTAACAAAGCAGAGGTAAAAGCCTTTGAAGACGAGCCTATAGCAAAAAGGGTATTTGGAGTAACTGGTTTCTGATGTTCCAGATCCCGGTAACCAAAGCCTTTACTATAAATAACCTGATCTCCTTTAACTACGGCTACAGCAAATCCTGCAACATGCTGATCTTTTAATATTTTTAAGAATAGCGAATCTATGTCTTTAAGCGGTTCAACCGCTGTGCCGGCAGGTTGCTGAGCAAATGAGTAAAATGAAACTGTACAGAAGAGAACGAGATTTAGAATATATTTCATAAAATGAATTGACGTTTTACAGGAGCTTTCCAAAGTCTCACCAGACCAGAGAAATACTAAATCAATTTAGACATTTATTATAATAATAAAAGATAATAAACGCTTTTAACCGATTGTTTTTTTATCTCCGGAGAACTGAAAATACAATTCTGATAACGGTTATTACCTTTTTTGCAGAAAATATGGCTTTCGGCTAAGAAAACGGGTTAAGTAGTGACGTAAATACCTGTTAGAAGGGTATTAAAAGGATATTGAAAGGGGGTTGAAAGGACCCAGGTCATTGCAAGGTCCTTCCAACGTCCTTTCAACCCCCTTCCAATGTCCTTTCAACAGGGTTTTTAACCCCATGAAAAACACATTTTATACGGCGAACCGCTACATCGTTTTTCACTCGTTATTTATATTATTTACAAAAAAAAGATTATCAGCATAAGATTACAGCTGATTTACAGTATGATTTAGAGAAAAGAGATAAAAAAAATAAAAAAAACTTCTATCATTGATCAAAATTGTTCCAAAACCTTGACTTCTTACACTACAATTTCCGATTCAGACTTAATTAACCTCCTTAAAAAGGAAGACAGGAAGGCATTTAACGAAATTTACAGGAGATACGCTGGTAACTTAATTAATTTTGCCAGTTCAAAATTATATTCTTTGGATGATGCTAGAGATCTGATTCAAGATCTGTTTACAACCTTATGGGCAGACAGGCATAAAATTCTGATCACTTCTTCTATTCAATCTTATTTATTCACTGCAGTAAGGTATAAAGTAATTGATAAAATAAGAAAAAATGTAACCCGGGAGGAGTATGTAATGATTATACAGTCACTGGTTATACATCCTGATTATAACCCCGAAAAAGAACTCGAAGCAAAAGATCTTAAAAAGGTTATGGATCTGGCTATTCTTAAACTTCCTCCCCGCACCAGGGAAATCTATGAACTCAGCCGCAATGAATATCAGAGTATAACAGATATCGCGTCAAAGCTTAATCTTTCTGAACAAACAGTAAAAAACCAGTTAACAACGGCCATGAAGATTTTAAGGGAAGCATTAGATAAACTGTCTGTGTTGTTATTATAAGGGAATATTTACCAAAGCAAAAATATTTTCAATCCTTATAGTACTAACCGGTACATGAGCCGACACTCTATTGAAACCTTTTAATTTGATGATGGACGAAATAAAAGATCTTCTGGACCGCTATATCAGTAACACTTGTTCTGTTGTTGAAAAAGAGCATATAGAAAACTGGCTGGATACCTATGTCAATGAGAACAATGAATGGCAAACTATCGATGATGCACAGAAAAAATATTACCTGGATTCTTTGTTATCGACTATTCATACAATTATTGATCAGCCACAAAAGAAACATTATTTCAAATTAAATCTAAGCAGAGTACTCGCTATTGCATCAGCAGTAATTTTGGTTTTATTTTCTGTATTCTTCTGCTATCAACGTTACCAATATCGGCAAGCAGCAGTTTCGCTGATTAAAAACGATGTAAAGGGGGGTGGAAATAAAGCCCGTTTAACTCTTGCAAATGGTAAACAGATTTTGTTAGCTGATGCATCCGACGGGGCAATAGCTAATGAATCAGGTATCAAAATAACCAAAAAGGAAGATGGTCAGCTTACTTATGAAATCTCTGAACCATCAAAAACTGCTTTTGAACAATCGCTATATAATAAGATAGAGACACCAAATGGCGGACAATATCAGCTTAACTTACCAGACGGGACTAAAGTATGGCTAAATGCTGCGACGACATTAAAATATAATGTGAATATGGCTTCGGCAAAAGAACGCAAAGTGGAATTATCAGGAGAAGCTTATTTTGAAGTTGCGAAGGATAAGATTCATCCTTTTATTGTACAGTCTGCCAGACAGGAGATCAAAGTATTGGGAACTCATTTTAATGTTGATAGTTATCCGGATCAGCACATGATAAAAACGACTTTACTGGAAGGTTCTGTTCTGGTTCATCAATCCGGATTTACCGATTTGCTTCTAAAACCCGATCAGCAGTCAATAAATTCAGCTAAAGGATTACAAATTATATCAGCCAATATTAAAGAAACCATGGCCTGGAAAAATGGCTATTTCATCTTCAATGGAGAAAAACTGGAGGATATCATGAAAAAAATATCCAGATGGTATGATGTACAGGTTATTTTCGAAGATGACCTGCAGCTTATGCCGTTTACTGGTGTGATCTCAAGATCAAAAAATTTATCGTCCATCCTGCAGCTACTGCAGGAAACCGGAAATGTTCACTTTAAAAAAGAAGGAGGGAGTGTAATTATAATGAAGTAAAACTACCAGACCCCTTGTATTAGCTTAGATCATATATCGCCATCATCAAGTACAACAACTAACCATTAACTACTAAACATATGATTTATTCTAAACTTAGGGGCGGGCTCTGGACTGGTCTCTGGGCTGGACAGGCAATGCTGAACAAAAATAAATGCAAAACAGGTATTAAGCTGATCATTCTCAGTTTTCTAATCTTCGTGAATGCAAACAGTTTTGCACAAACGATCAGCCTGAATGAGAGAAATACGCCTTTCGAAACTGTTATCAATAAGATTCAGCTACAAAGTAACTATGATTTTATTGGGAATACTTCTTTATTCAAAACGGCTAAACCAGTTAGTCTGAGCGTAAATAAAGTAACGCTTAAAGAGGCTCTGGATCTTTGTTTTGAAAATCAGGAAATGACCTATACCCTGAAAGATAAAACTGTTGTGATCAAAAAAAAGAGGACCTCAGTTGCAGAGAAAGTTTTTGATTTTTTTCATGAGATTAACATTGAAGGCAGAGTAACCAATGGAAATGACATTCCGCTGGCAGGCGCAACAATAAAAATAAAGAACAGCAAAAATATATGCGTTACCAATAACAGAGGCCAATTTATAATTGGTCATCTGGACGAAAATGCTATTGTCAGGATTTACTATATAGGTTATAAAACCGCGGAGATTTCAGCGAAAAGCCTTTATAACCATCCAGTGGTAAAAATGGAAGAGGAAGCTGGTGACCTGCAGGAGGTAGCGGTAACCTTTACAGGTTATCAAAAGATCAAGACTGAACAGCTTACGGGTTCTGTCAGCAGGATAACGACCAAAGCTTATGAATCAGTTATTACCACGAATAACTTTCTTCAGGGATTACAAAATAAGTTACCCGGATTATTGATCAATAATGACTTGAAATTTGAAGGGAATTCACTTTTTCAGGTTCGTGGAATTTCAACAATGTCAGCTAATAAGCAACCATTGATAGTGGTTGACGGCTACCCTACCGAGTTGACACTGGATGCAATCAACCCCAATGAAATCGAATCTGTTACTTTACTGAAGGATGCAGCAGCGGCAGCAATTTATGGTGTCCGCGCTTCAAACGGAGTTATCATTGTAGAGCGTAAAAAGGCCGTCCGGGGAAATACAAAGTTTGAATTCAGGAGCACAGTTAGCATTACACCTAAAGAAGATTATTCTACCTACAGGCTGGCACCGGCAAAAACGGCTATGAATTATGCCATTGATTCTTATTTCAGAAATGGTTCACTAGGACGTGATTATTATCAGCTAAATTATTACCGTCTTCCACCGGGCACTGAGCCCCTTGTAGATCTTGCATCTATAAAAAATCCTGTTCAGAGCGATACCCTGAATATGATTAAAAAGATGAATGAACTTTATGATTATAACAATACGAAGGATTTCAGTCGTCTGTTTGAACAAAATAAAATTACGCAGCAATATGATTTTAACTTTTCTGGCGGAGCTGATAAAGCACTGTATTATGTATCTTCCAATTACACTAAAAATCAATACTCGGCTGTAAAAAACAAAAGTGACCGGTTTCTGCTTTCAGGCCGCGGAACTTATCAGTTTACAGATAAATTATCTTTCAGACTGACTACAGACTTTTCACAATCGACTGGTACGAGTGTGCCTCAATATAATTATGGAGATTTTTCATCTACTGAACGCTTTCAGGATAGTAACGGGAATCCTTTACCTACTGTTTTTGGTTCTCCGAGCAGTACTATATATAATCCTGGCATCATTGCACAGGGTTATTATGATAATCTGAATTATCCGCTGAAAGAGATCAATGAGGTCAGCGATATTAATAAGCTTACCATGAATAGAATAGTCGGTGATCTGAATTATAAACTTACTCCCGGTTTGTTGCTGACATTAGGAGGTGTTTACGAATACAGTTCTGCCAATAAAATTCATTATGCTTCTGAAAATTCTGCTGAAAGCAAGCAGTTTGTAAATTTTTATTCGGAGAATAATAATGGAACTATTTTATTCAATCTGCCACGCGGAGGTTATCAGAAAACAACCGTTGCCAGTACTTTGGGCTACACTTTTCGCGGACAACTGACTTATGATAAAAAATTAAGCGAAAACCATTCTATTAACGTAATTGCTGGTGCAGAAGTCCGTAAAATTATTGCAGAAGCCAATACATCAGCAAATTTTGGATATAGTGATAAGACATTGCTTCAGCAGCCGGTAAACTATCCTAAAATATTTAACGGAAACTGGTACAATACGCGTTTCGGCAATATTAGTCTTTATTATCAGGATCTGTTTAATAAGGTATATAATGAAGACAGGTATCTGTCCGCTTACTTCAATGGTGTATATGCCTACAAATCAAGATATATACTGTCCGGAAGTATGCGGATTGATCAGTCTAATTTATTTGGAACCAATCCTAAATATAAATATAAACCACTCTGGTCTGTTGGTCTTGCATGGAATGTGGACAGAGAAGGTTTTATGCAACCTGTTAACTGGGTAAACAGTTTGAAGTTACGTTTATCTACAGGATTTAATGGTAACATTTCCAAAGAAAGTCTGCCTCAGATCATTGCTGCCTATGCACTCAATAACAGAATGGTTCCGGTTGCGACTTCACTGAATATTAAAAACCTGGAGAATAACAATTTAAAATGGGAAGAGACAAGCAACTTCAATAGCGGACTGGATTTCACAGTGTTTAATCGTATTTCGGGAAGTATAGATTATTACAATAAAAAAAGTAAGGACCTTTTGGCAAATGCTGCCATAGACCCGACAAAAGGCGGTGCGGCAACCCTGCTAAATTCGGCAAGGATTCAGAACAAAGGATTCGAACTTACGCTTAATGGCGATTGGATTCAGCGCAAAAGATTTAACTGGAATACCGGAATAGCTTTCAGTTATAATACAAGTAAAGTCATAGATGTTTATCAGAATAACCTGAAATACAATTATCAGTTTGTAGACGGAACCGTTGCCTCAAATTATATAGTGGGGTATTCTGTTGGAGGAATGTTTAGTTTTAGAGATGCGGGCTTAAATTCACTGGGTTTACCAATTGTGTATGATCAGAATGGTAAAGCAAAACAACTCAGCTATATCAGCAATGATGAGGGTATTAACGATCTGGTTTATTCAGGAAATAATATTCCGGCTTATACCTTAGGTGTGAGTAACAGGTTTGATATAGGTCCCTTCTATCTATATTTTATGATAGATCTGAATGCAGGTTTTAAAACGCGTATTCCAAGGCCTTCACCAAATAGTTTCAGACCACAGGAGGGTGCAGAATCTTATTTTAAAAATCCGGGTGATGAAAAGACAACGGATGTGATGGGTTTTCTGGGTACCTATAACTATGATTCCACCCGTGCCTATTATGCTTATGACAATTCTGATAAGTACACCGTAAATGGTGCATATATTTTGCTGCGGGATGTGACTCTATCTTATAAACTCAAAAGTGCTTTCTTAAAAAAGACAGGTTTCAGCAATTTTGAGCTCAAGGCTCAGGGTACAAATCTGTATACCCATGGTTTCAATAAATATAATTATAGTGTAGCCACCGGATCCTATCTCAGGAGAAACCTGGTTCCCACATTCACATTAGGTTTATTTACTAATTTTTAATCATTGATTTATGTTTATTCATCGATATAAGCTACTTATAGTTTTTTTAATTATCAGCCTGAGTACTGCGTGTAAAAAATATCTGGACATCGAGCCGAAAGGGAAAGTTATCTTAAAAACATTTTCAGATTTTGATCTTTTGTTAAACAGCAGGTCGCTAACATCCAGTGGTGATTCTTATCTCAACCTGATGTCCGATGAAGTGGATAATCCAGGTATTAAACCAGAAGATTTAAGTATCAATACTTTAAGTTATCTGTGGGCCGATCAGCTCGTACCAGACGCAGGTAAACCAGCCGCTATCTGGACCAGCACCTATTCTAACATATATATTTATAATGCTGTAATCAATAAAGTAGAAGATGCAACAACAGGTACGCTGGAGGAAAAGAAAAGACTCAAAGCCGAAGCTTTGCTGGGCCGCGCATTTGAATACCTCTATCTGGTCAATATGTATGGGAAACCTTATCAAAAAGCAACAGCTGATGCCGATTTTGCTATTCCTTTGATGACAGCTACCGATATTACTTTCAAAACACCCCCCAGAGCAACAGTTAACTTTATCTATAATCAGCTTATTACAGATATTAACAGTGCGATACCGGATCTGATCAAGGGGAATAACCCCAATAAATTCAGAGGGTCTGTAAATGCAGCTTATAGTATACTGGCCAGAATTTATCTGTACAAAGCTGATTATTCGGAAGCGGCCAGATATGCAGATCTGGCTTTAAGTGATCCGGCAAACGGACTTTTAGATCTGAATACTTTTGCCAGTGTTTCAGATATACCCGGGATGACGAGTAGTAAACAGGAAATTTTTATCCGTTATGGTACTGAACCTGCACAATCATTATCTGTTGATATTGCTTTTTTAAAGACTTTCAGCGAGGGTGATCTGCGTCTGAAAACCTACTATACCAATTCCACTGACAGAAAAATACCAATAGAAAAAATAGATTTCGGGAAATTGAAACGGGGAGACATTCAATTCAGACGTGACGGCGCTCCTACTGCAAGTTTTGGTACTTCGGTAGCAGAAATGAAACTGATCATTGCAGAAACCGCAGCAAGGACAGGTAATCTTACGCTTGCGGTTAAGCAATTAAATGAGCTCAGAATATTTCGGATAAATAGTAAGTTTTATAAAGCTTTTCAATCTTCTGATCAGGAAGAAGTTTTACAGCAGGTATTACTGGAAAGAAGACATGAACTGGCTTGTGCTGGTTTCAGATGGATAGATATGCGTCGTCTTGATCTGGAAAACAGAATGCCAGCTATAACACGCCTTGATATCAATGGAAATGTCATTGCCACCTTACCACAACACAGTACTAAGTATACGCTTAAAATACCAGCCAGTGTTTTAAGTTTTAACCCGGATATGCCACAAAATCCATAAACAATTATAACATATGAAATTAATCACCAAAACAATTATTACCGTGTTAGCCTTGTCACCAGGGCTAGCCATTGCACAGAGCAGTTTTACACTTAAAGCTAAAGTAGCATCGCCTGGTCAACAGAAAAAAGCTTATCTTATTTATGAATCTGCAGGTAAAACTATTAAAGATTCTTCTGCTATTGTAAACGGGGCTTTTCAGTTTACAGGAAAAGTTGAGGAGCCTACAGCTGCCAGACTCATCCTTGATCATAAACATGAGGGCATAGAAAAATTAAAGAGAAGCAGAAATGCAGATTTTAAACGCCTTTATCTGGATCAGGGAACTATACAGCTCAATACCACAGATTCTGTTTCGAAAAGCAAATTATCGGGTTCAAAGATCAATGAAGAGGCTGAAGTTTATGAAAATTATACGGATGGCGAGTTCACAAAGACAGCTAAAGAGGTTAATGCTGCTTTCAGCAAAGCTTCTGCAACTCAGAAAGAGGATACAACTTTTGGAAATGCTTTAAGAGAGAGATATAATTCAGCAAGTCAGCAGAGATTGGTTCTACGGGAAAAATATGTGAAAGACAATCCTGATTCATATTTTAGTCTGGAGGCACTGAATGACATTTCTGGAAATGGAAATTCCGGTAAAGCCGATTCACTTTTTAATGGACTTAGTGACAGACTAAAAATAAGTCCTACGGGTAAGGATATTGAAGAAACAATAATTACAGCACGCAAAACAGCTGTCGGAGCGATAGCTATGGACTTTACACAGAATGATGTTAATGATAAGCCGGTAAAGCTATCGGATTTCAGAGGAAAATATGTTTTACTGGACTTCTGGGCTTCGTGGTGTGGCCCCTGCAGAGGTGAGAATCCTAATGTAGTCAAAGCTTTTAACGCTTATAAGGATAAAAATTTTACTGTTCTTGGGGTTTCACTGGATCAGCAGGGTAAGAAAAGTGACTGGTTAAAGGCTATTAAGGATGATGGTCTGGCCTGGACGCAGGTTTCGGATTTGCAGGGATGGAAAAACGCAGCCTCTACACTTTATGGGGTTAGAGGGATTCCAGCCAATTTCTTAATTGATCCGCAGGGTAAAATTGTGGGGAAAAATTTGAGGGGGAAAGAGCTTGATAAGAAGCTGAAAGAGTTGTTAGGTAATGGAACTTTATGAACCCCTCTTGCAAGCTGAATGGGAAAAGAACGAACTCTTAAAGGGGGTAAATAACAACAAAAGCCCGGTTACAATCGGGCTTTTGTTGTTATTTGGGAGTGTAAATTGAACTGTGTCAAACATCACTTCTTCCTTGGTGGAGGCTGAAGGGCCTCCACCAAGGAAGAAGTCGCCGAAGGCTTTTAATCTGTCTCCAAATTTAATATAGAGCTGAGACATTGTCAAGCCCCAGTTCCACATTGGCATCGTCCATTTTTTAGAAAAGTCTCTATAGGCCAGATATACGAGTTTTAGCAACGATTGATCCGATGTAAATGCCCCTTTTGTTTTGGTTATTTTACGGATTTGTCTATGCATTGCCTCAATAGCATTGGTGGTGTAGATCACTCGTCTGATTTCCGGAGAATATTCAAAATACGTAGACAAATTCGTCCAGTTGTCCATCCAGCCTTTTACAGATAACGGATATTTTTTGCCCCATTTATCTTCAAACTCCAACAGTTTTTCGTAGCCCTGTTCTTGGTTATTGGCTTTGTAAACCGGTTTAAGATCGGCAACAACAGCTTTCTTGTCTTTTTCAGGCACATAGCGGAGGCTGGTGCGGATCTGATGGACAATGCATAACTGAATCTGTGTTTTTGGAAATACAGATTCTATAGCCTCCGGAAAGCCTTTTAAGCCATCAATACAGGCCACCAGGATGTCTTCTACGCCGCGTTGCTTCAAATCCATCAGTACAGAAAGCCAGAACTTAGCACCTTCATTTTCTGAAAGATATACACCGATCAACTCCTTCTTTCCATCACGGTTCACGCCCAGGATATTGTAGACCGCCCGGGATTCAACACCACCGTTATCACGGACTTTATAATGCATACAGTCCAGAAATACAAAGGGGTACACCGCTTCCAGTGGCCGGTTTCGCCATTCGTTCATCGCAGGGATAATCTTGTCTGTTATGTTAGAAATCTCTGTTGCGGAGATATCCATATCATACATTTCCTTTACATAATCAGAGATATTACGGGTGCTCATCCCACGGGCATACATCGCGATCACGTTATCTTCCAGCTCGGCTGTGATAATCAACTGGCGCTTGGGGACGATTTTAGGCTCGAAAGTACCGTTACGATCACGGGTGCCCTCTAACTCAAATTCCCCCGACTGAAGACTCCGTACGGTCTTACGGGTCTTCCCATTACGCCGATTGGGATCATCACTACCCTTACTCTCCTGGAGGTGATTATCCAGCTCTCCTTCGAGCATAGATTCAAGCAGGTGCTTTAACATTGGGGCAAATACACCATCGGTACCGCCCATCTTTTTGCCTTGATAAAGGCTTTCCATTGCTTCAGCCTTGAAGCGCTCAAAATCAAATGGTTCTTTACTTTTCATTGTGTCCTAAGTCATACTAAATTACTTATTTTAACTCTTTCATACTAGAGTTGACACAGTTCAGTTTACAGTCTCTAAAATTTAGATGTATAGCCTCAAACTCCATAGGCATATCCAACAATTTTATTTTAGCTATTAGTAGATTCGTATATTTTGTATCTTAATTTGAGTTCTTTAAAATCTGTAGTCAATATTGCAGCTAAGACATTATTCTTCTCTTCTAATGCAGAGAATTCTGCCATCAAATCTTCGACCAAGTTTTTTTCATCCTCATTATAACTATATAGTATAATCTTTACCTGAATATCTTCATTCTGTAAAATATCGAATGATATACTATAAAAATTATTATTCACATTTCTAATCATTGCATTACAGAGATTACTGTAAATTAATTTAACATTATATTCCAGATTCATATTCCCGATTTTGAAAGTACTACAATTGATTGCCATTTGTATCTTGTAGGAATCCAATTTCCATTATTAGAATTATAGTCCAACTTGGATATAAAAATTACATTTAGCTTAACCGCAAAATCCTTCAATTTATAGATCAATTCTTTCAAATAGAGACTATCTAACTCTGTATTCTCTAATAAAACAACTTGTATATTAATTTCATGAGATTCTATAGAATAACTTACATCAAGAATATTTGGTCTAATGTTTAGTAAGAACACATTCATCATAATGTATTTTACGTCTAGAAAATTTTCATCATACTCCATATATTTAGTTTAAGGTTTCCAATTTGGATTTATTGGCACAACACTTGGGCTTGCGGTACCTTTTATCATAAATAAATTTGTTGACTGATTTGTTATTCCGGCTCCAGCATTAACATTTGTACCCGTTACTCCAGTAAATTTAAAGACCTGATGCCCTCCTTTCATTGTCCCAACAAACTCAGCTTCCCCGGAATGAACAGCATTTATCACGGACTGAGCATCATCTAAACTGATAGACTAATAATACTTTTTCGTTCATCTTAATGTTTATCTAATTTACAGCCACGACATAATACCTGACCATTATTCGGTGTCCCACTACTACCTTCTCGTTTAGATTTTTCATGAGCTGTATGAGCTTGATTACTTGGAGGCGTTACACCTCTTTCATGCTTTTTACCATTTTTAACTTCCAGTGCACTTTTAACCCGCTGGACGAGGTAATGGAACTTTATGAACTCCTTAAAGGTAGTATGTAGACCTCTGCAGCAGAAACCGAATTGCGAAGGCAAGTTGTGTTTTTGGAGTACCCAAAAACACAACTTGCAAATCATAAAACAACAATAGGCTGCATAAACATATATGCAATTAATTAGCAAAGCCCTTAATCGGGAATCACTGATTTTCCATTAAGGATACACCTCGACAACGCCATCATAGGGGATGCAAAAAGATATTTAGATTAACTAATAAAACGGGGTTTTATTAATTAATCTAAATATTATGGTAATCTATCCATTTATTATTTTGTCATCTAATCGACCAGCAATAATACCTTTATAAAGACAATTAACCGTGAATGGCTTTCTTTTTCCTTTAGATCCAAAAAGTTTAGCCCCTATATAAGACAAAAGACCTAACCCTTCGCCATTAAAATAATCAGCTGCCATAAAGTTAGAAATATCAACTCCAAAGCGTTTTCCATAGGTTATTAAAAAGTCCACTGCATCATCCCCACGAATACCAAGATCATCCTGTAAATCTGTATCCATATCTATATCAATGTCAGAAACAGCAGATTGGTCTTTTACAAACTGAAAAAGTTCATATTCATCTATAACCATAATTTTATTTGTTTAGATCTATTTTGCATACATATAAAAAGTGCTTGGATTTGAACGTAGCTTATAGTAATCACCTCCACCAGCACTAAATGCTTTCATACCTACTCCAATAGCTTCCTTATTTTCCCATATATCATATGCAGTTATACTCCACCCAACGTAAGGAACCAGCCGTCCTAAAAATCTTCCAACCACATTAGTTCCAATTTTTCTTGCTAATCTTTTACTCACAAGACCTACCGCTTTTCTTTGGGCCGTTTTAAGAGCGGTACTTCTCCAGGGAAACACCTTAGATAAAGTCCAGGATGCAATAGAAGAGCCCCTTTGAGATCCAAGTGCGCCAACTGGCTTAAGATAACTAATAGGCTCTCCTAACGCAATTAAAGATGGTCCTATCCAATGATTAAAGTTATTATTATTATTTCCAACTATATTAACTTGTTTTAATTGATTAACTTTCCCTGTATCCAGTCCCAAAGGATCAATATAACTGATTGGGTTACCTAAAACGTAGGCATAAGGACTTGAATTATAATGAATAGCTGAATTATTGACCGCTATCATATTCTGTGGCCCCAATAACCCAAAATATCTATTGGCATTCATTCTACCTTCTACCAGGTCTATTTCATACCCTTCATCTAAAGATTCCTGAGTATATTCCTTATCAAATTCAGCCCAATATTCATCTTCTTGCAAAGGGTCTGGCGTACTCCATCTCCCAATAACAGGATCATAGAACCTCGCCCCATAATCGTGTACCCTTATGCGACTTTTTTCGGGTTTGCCGGATTTGCCGGCTGCACTTTTTCAGCGCTATAAAGAACTTTCCTTTTCCGTAAAGTTAGTGCTTTATTTGTGTTTACGGGTTGGAAGGGTTCGCGTTTTTTTGTTAAGGATTTTACAATTAAGTTGCGAAACTTTCAATGATCAGCGGCAGTGCGTGTTCGTTAGTTCATCGGTTAAAGCACAGATAGTCCAGGCTTTTGAGGTAACCTTAGATTATATCGGCGGTGAAGGAACCAATGCCTTTTTTGATAAAAAGACAGTAAAAAGGATACAAGAGATAGAAGACTTGCTGGAAAACGACAAAACCTAACTACTGGTGATTATTGACGCATTTCTTAGGGATGCTAATACCAGAAAAGCTTAAGAGCAATAAACAACAAAGCCTGGCTTAACGAACCAGGCTTTTATAGAACTTAGAATAGGTGTAAAGACTATGACATACACCAAAGTGTCCCACCAATGGGACTTTACACCTTGTAAGGTTTTATCACAAACCCATTTACAGAGTTTTATTGGATACTGCTGCCAGACAGTCATTAAACCATATTCAAATCATTAAAATATTTCAAAAAAAGTCGCAATTCTTTCGCTGATTTCAACAATTTTCTTTTCAATCCATCCTCCGATTCGAACTTTAAAAAGTATTCATTATTTAAACTGAGATCACTTTTACTAGCAGTTGAAAGAATTTTTGAATTGAACCGATTTAAATGCAATGTTTTTGTTTTATCATCATAATTAGGCAGTTTGCCATTGTGAAGTATAAAAATAATCACTTGCAAATAATCTTCTGCATTTTCGTAAGAGACAGAGATGGCATGCTCCTTATCCTTATATGAAACATCATAATAAAAACTTCCATTAACCACTTCTTCTGATAAATCCATATTATATTCAGTCTCAAGAAATGAGAAATACTCTTTTACTGTTTTGACATATTCTTTTCCGTCTATCATGGATTAACGATATTTAATGACCCAGGATGAAGTACCTGATAATTTTTCAACATATTTTGTTCCATTTGATAAAAGATACTTGGTGTTGCTCTATTTACATCTGCTCCGATATCTAAAATAGTTCCTCCACTACGCATCTCATTTAATATCCATTGTCTATTATATTGCATCATTTGACTTGTTACCTGATCAGCTGTACCTGTAAAATTAGGCATTGTATTTAAGGTTCTAGCACCAGGTATTTCCGACGCTGCTGTTGATACACGTTTCATTGTCTCACCAATAACAGTAGTTCCACTGTTAGCAGCAACAGAGACCTCAGTTCCTGCAACTCCCTTTAAACCTTTACCTATTTGCCCTAAAAGCCCACCTGTAGCCTCCCCTAAAGCAAGTCCAACTGCTAAGTTTTTAACCCCCTGATTAGCCGCAGCAGTATATTCTGCTTTCACCTTACCTTTTGCCATACCAGCATTATTGGCATTAGATACAGTATTCAGAACTGATGCAACATTATTCATGCCCATCTTCATGATGGCTTTTTGATAACTCAAAAACAGCTTCATAAGTGGTAGCCCAAGAATAGGTGTACCATTCGGTCCAGGTCCCTGTGGAGCTCTTCCATCAGGATCTACAAATCGAATCGGATTATTGAAAGCATAATTATAAGGCGAATGCCGCCTCATCTTCTCAGAAAGCGGATCTACCACATTCCACCTCGCCACTACAGGATCATAGAATCTTGCCCCGAAATCGTGCACCCTTATGCGACTTTTTTCGGGTTTGCCGGATTTGGCGGCCGCACTTTTTCAGTGCTATAAAGAACTTTCCTTTTCCGTAAAGTTAGTGCTTTATTTGTGCTTACTGGTTGGAAGGGTTCGCGTTTTTTTGTTGGGGATTTTACAATTAAGGTGCGAAACTATAAACGGTACTGCTTATTCGTTAGTTCATCTGTTAAAGCAAAGATAGTCCCGAAAGTAATGTTCTAAAGGGCTTTCGCTGCATAAACGCACGTAGCCTTTGCCCGCACAGGCCATTTATCCCACGATCCCTTGACTGCTTCACTTTCTTAGACTCAGAGTGGCTTAACAAATGAACTATCTAAACCCATGATGAAAGAGTCGGCATCTTGCTCCCTCCAGTGATAAAACAAGCTTTGGCAGCTGGGAGGATAAGGGAGGCATTTCAAGGGTCATGATCGATAAATACGAAAGAGAAGAAACTATTTTCCTTCTATAGGGGTAGCTAAAAAGATTGCCCAGGCTTTTGAAGTCAATTTAGACTATATCGGCGGCGAAGGTACCAGTGCCTCTTTTGATAAAAAACAGTAAAAAGGATACAGGAGACAGAAGACCTACTCGAAAACGACAGAACCCACTTACCGGTGATTATTGATGTATTCCTTAGAGATGCTAATGCCAGAAAACCTTACAGACAATAAATAAGAGCCCAGCTGTGTAAGCTGGGCTCTTATTTATTGTCTGTAAGGTTTAACGATGAAGATATTTAGTACCTTCTAGCATTTCAAATACGCCTTTCAAAAAGGCATCATTCTTAGAATAAACTATCCAATATGTTGAGTCAATTAATTCAATTGTATAATCACAATTTTCATATGCCCCATTAGTTAAACGCTCTCTTATATTTAAAAGATCTTTATCCCCAATAATCAAAAGATCAATTGCCTGAGTAATTTGACTCGACAAATCCAATAATTCCTTCCATGCCATTATTGTAACTTTTTCAGCTTTATTGACCCTTTGCTCCAAATCAAGTATCGATTCAGTACCATCTAATTCCCCAATAGCTTCTAACCACAATAATCCCCAATTTGTACTTTCTCCATCATCGATACAATTCAAGATATCAATCAAACCAACAGAGAGTACCTCACTAGAATCTCCATCTATTCTTATAGCCTTTCTCATCTTCAAAATTTATAAGGTGTATATTTAAAAGGCTCTGCCTTCTTACTTCTTTGAGGTGTACCACCTGTAGGGTTAGGAAGATATTCGTGCTGGTGAGGATTAGGATGACTATCAGGACGACCATGATCGGTGAAGTCAAGATCTTTTACTGGATTACCTTTTTCATCAAATTCCCTAGCCTGTTTATAATCACCATTTCGACCAGACTTCTTTCCGAGCTGTGTATGACGACCAGCACCTGAAGCTTCTGGATCCACTTTCGGAGTTCCATCTTTATTCCTAGGCAATTCTCTATCCGTAGGATCTGTAGGAGCACTTTGATCACCATCAGATTTAGCACTACTAGCTATTTTCTGCAACTTAGGCTGTGCCAAACTTGTACCATCTTGTACCGAGTCAGAATAATTTCGACCTTTTGAATAATTCTTATATACAGAATTTCCTATATATCCTACTGTACCAGCAACGGCCGCGCCAACAACAACTTCAGTTGTCACATAACTAGCTATTGCTTCAAGAGCACCATAAATTAAAGGCAGTGCTGGAAAAAACGCTGGAACTGGACCTGGCGCCATCCCATCAGGATCAATAAATCTAATTGGATTATTGAATGCATAGTTGTATGGTGAATGTCTACGCATCTCATCTGCTTTTGGATCTATCACACTCCACCTCGCCACTACAGGATCATAGAATCTTGCCCCGAAATCGTACTCCCTTACGCAACTTTTTTTAGGTTTGCCGGATTTCCTGGCTGCACTTTTTCAGTGCCATAAAGAACTTTCCTTTCCCGTAAAGTTAGTGCTTTATTTGAGTTTAAGGTTGGGCTGGTTCGTGATTTTTTTGTTGGAGATTCTACTTTGAAGGTGCGGATCTATGAACGGCAGTGCTGGTTCGTTAGTACATCTGTTACAGCAAAGATAGCCCCGAAAGTAAAGCTGTAAAGGGCTTTCGCAGCATAAACAAATGTAATCTTTGCCCTCACAGGCCATTTATTCCACGCCCCCTTGTTGCGATTTCTTGCTGAAACTCTTGCTCGGTTAGAATATAGATTTTGTATCTCGATGAAGATCTGTTTATTATCATTCAAAATGATACGATAGTTATTTTATATTCTAAGCTATACTTGATTTTTTTACTCATAAAAATGCCCCAAAAAGTTAGACACTTTTTTGGGGCATTACAATTAATAAGAGCTTCCTATTATTATATGCTGTTTAATCAAATAACATTTACTCTATTATGGATAATATTTATAATTTACCTTCATAAATCGCATTATTGAGCATTCCAATTGTTAATAATTCTTTTTTTGATGAACTTGTAAACAATGAAGGCTCAGAATTAAAGTAATCATTAAAGTTAAACTCTTCAATATTAATTTGAAACTTCTTACTAAATGCTAATATAAATTCACTTGCATCATCCCCAGAAATGCCTAAATCATCTTCAAGTGAAAGATCAGCCGTTATTTCGAACTCAGGATCAAGGATCTCATCTTTAATAAAGCTTATCAAATCGTCGTTCAATTTTCTCATTATTAAAACTTTTTTATAGTTAAATTATTCACTCGTGTATTGTCTGCTGGGACTATTCCATTAGGCAATTGTGGAGGATCATACCCCCGCAGGAGGTAACCCCATAGTTGCCACATCCCATCCCGTCAAAGTCCACCCTACAGGCCCTAGAACTCTTGTTGCCCATCGTCCTAAAAATCTCCCGAGCACTTTTGTGTAAATTTTACTTCCAACAGCGTTTGTATGTGTGTATCTCCTTACTTTCATCACTTGAGGAAGAATCTTGCTCATCCCGCTAGAAAGTAAATTAGTAGTTCCACTACCTGTATTTGCAAAGCCTAAAAAACTTTTAGGAAAACTCGTTGTAAGGCCTACCAAAATTTGTCCAGTTGGGAATAGGGATTTCCTATTCTCAACAATATTAACTTGTTTCAACTGCTTTACTTTCCCAGTATCTAATCCTAGTGGATCAATATAATTTATTGGGTTATTTAATACGTAAGCATAGGGACTTGAATTATAATGAATAGCTGAATTACTTGCGGTTACAATGTTCTGCGGAACTAATAATCTAAGATATTTACTCATATTTGCTCTTTGTTCTTCCAATCCCTCTTCATCTTCTCCTTCCAAAACAGACTCTTTATCAAATTCAGCCCAATACTCATCTTCTTGCAAAGGATCAACCACATTCCATCTTCCAATCACCGGGTCATAAAACCTTGCCCCGTAATCATACTCTTCTATATACTTTTACTTAACCTTGCCCTACCCTTGGCTCATCAAAAATCTTTATAATTGAATTATATTCCCAAACTCTTTTTGAATTATTATAAACTAATTTCAGTTGTCTTTTATCAATGAATGAAAAAAACTTATATGGCCCAAAATACTGGTCATCCTTTGTACTTGATATTTCCAATATAATTTCCATTACACCATTACCAATTTTATTAAAATAAACAGATAAAACTGTTAAAATTTTCACCTTTCTTAAGTGACTTTCAAACGCCATATCATTCCGATAATATTTGATATTAAATGATCGAGTTCGATCTTCACTTTTGACAGTATCAATGATAGATATATATTTAGGAATCACATAGTTCAATTCCTTGCCATTAATAATTGACAAATCAGACGTCTTGGAATATGCATGTTTTAGTATATCATCTAATTTGACGGACTGTCCATTAGCATTTAAAGTTAATAAAACAGCAATTACTAAAATCTTAAATTTCAAATGTATCATCTTATGTTTAGATTGGGTAAATGTGTTGCATAATTTTGAATTCTTATTGAAGACGTATTAGACTTGAACGCACTGTAATTAATAGTTCTGATATCACCTCCTTGGTTATAAAAAGTTATAGTTTTATTAAATTTGGCCGGATTTAAAGGCATGAATTTGCCAGAGTTACTCACTGCGTTAGCTACATCAGCTGCCGTTATATTACCAGTTTTATTTTGCACATCATATCCTAATACTACATTTGGCTGGCCATAAACCGAGCCACTCCTATCTCCCGCAGAAGAACCACTTCCTCCAACAATAATGTTACCTGTTTCAGGATCTGATTTAATAACAGCGCCATGAGTGTGCCCATCATAACTTATAGTATTTCCAGATCCGGCTAAAGTTGCTATTGCCTTACCCGTTTGAACACTAGTATTACCAGTACTTGACACTGTCTCTATATTTTGCTGCCCATTATTATTACCTACACCAAACCCTTGCTCCTTCATACCGCTAGATTCCATAGTTGCAAATGCATTATCCATCGTACTAATCTCGTTGGAAGTTGGATTATTAATCAAATCTTTATAATCACTATCATTTATATTAACCTTGTCATTTTTTATAGAGGAAGTAATCGCTTTTTCTGTTGATTCTGTTAAAGCAACTTTAACTTTACCATTATTAACCCCATCCGTTCCAAGATAATTACCACTTGTCCCATAATAATCCGTATACATTCCATCTACATCAATGAAACGTATGGGATTATTTAAAGCATATCCATAAGGGCTATTTCTCCTAGACACTTCAGAAAGTGGATCTACCGTATTAAAACGCCCAATCACCGGATCATAAAACCTTGCGCCGTAATCGTACTCCTCCAACTCCTCCTGTAACTCTTTCTTATTATAAAGATATTTATTAGTTCCCGCGCTTACAACTTTCCGCAGTCCAAACGCATAATAATCATCACTCTGTATTGGCTGTAGTGCACCCGTCACCGGATGCTTATTAAAACTATAACGCACATTGCCCAAATGATCACTCAGGTTATATTCATAACTGTAAGTTCCGCCGTTATTCCTGGCTAATCCTTCCTCAGTAGCAATGAAATCAATACTTCCATCAGTCTTGTGCTGAATGCCACCGATATAATCCGTAACCTCCGAACCACTTGTTTTTCTCAGCTTATTTCCAGTCGCATCATAAGTATAACTCAAAGTCTTATTACCCGTAACTTTCTCCGGCAAATTCAGGTAATTATAAGTCAGCGTTATTCCCTTCCCGCTATCAGTGATTAAGTTTCCATTGCTGTCGTAACTATAAGTACTATTGGTAGCCCCCTCTATCTTAGTCAGCTGATTCCCGGTATATCCAGTATAGTTATTGATCACTTGACCTTCCCGGTTCAGCATCTTGATATTTCCCATCACATCATAAATGATGTTCTCTCCCAAACCTGGTGATACCGCTGAAGTCAACCTGTTTAGTTTATCATAACTGTATTTGAACGTATTATCAAATTTACCTTCTCCTCTACCCCAAACCTGACCAGAAATATTACCATTCCATTGAGGCACATCACCCTCAGTATATTTCAGCTGCAGATTGAACTCTTTGCCTGTAGCCTTGTTCAACCAGCCTCTTTCATTATAGGCATAATCTGTATGTTGTAGATAGTTCGATCCGTTATCCGTACTATGTAACTGTTTCTTCAGCAGCTGTCCGGTTTCAGTATAATCCAGCTGACTCAGCACCACTTCTCCTTTGTTATTGATATTCTCCAATGTTGCAATCTTACGCCCCATATGGTCATAGAAATAACGATTAGCAATCTCTGTAGTCGTACTGCCAGTCGTATGACTACGTGTACTCGCTGTCAGCTCACCCGCAAAATTGTAGGTATTATCTATAATATCCTTTCCACCCAAATGGTTCTCACTTTTGCTCTGAATCACACGACCTTCATCATCATAATAATGAACTGAAAGTAACATATTCGCTGTACCCAAAGTAGTCACTTTAGTCCCGGTTAATAACGATTTAACCCGATCAGCTTTCATCTGGCTTCCTGATGGCTCACCAAAAGTATTCTCCGGAAAACTATAATCATCATAATAATTGATCACATGATAAGAACTTATCGAAGAAACCTCTGGAAAAGAAAGATTATCATAACCTATACCACCAGCAACTCTTTTCTCCCAAAGAACTGTCTGTGCATTGACAACCCCTTGTAAAGTAGCTCTGTCATTCTCTCCGCTATATATACCCGAACTCACTACCCGCCCAAAAGCATCATATTTGGTAAACAACCACTGACCTGCTCCCTGATTTGCATCCCGGGTCAAAATTACCTGATCCAATGTATTATACACCATAGATTCCTGACCTTTACCCGGAATTTTCTTTTCTACCAGTCTCTTCCTGCCATCATAATGATACCCGTAAATAAACTGCTTATAGACATCATCGCTCTCGGAAAAAGTGCTGATACTTCCAACTCCCGGAGGCAATACATAGCGCAAATTGCCCAGATCATCATACACATAATATGTAGAAAGACCTTGCGCGTCACTTTCCCACACACGTTTTAAAACCACTCTGCCTTCAAAATCTTTATACTCATCTACTGTCCCTGCTTTTAAATCCGCAGCAACCCAGTTCTCATCTTTTGTCGTCGTTTTATATAATGTCCCTGCAGCATAATTAGAGCTAGCCGAGGCTCCAGTTGCATTCACCACCCAAAGTTTTACCTCTGCAGCATTAGTTCCATACTCAATTTTCTGAGTATGCCCGGTACTATTGCCAGAGACTGGTTGCCATGCAGCACCTGGTGCACCCTGTTCTAAAACACGGTTCAATGGCGAAGATTCAAAAACAGTTACCCCATAAGCATTAGCTGTTGCTGCGATACCCGCCGGAGGCGTTGTATAGAAAGCCCCTTGTTCAGTTACCCCGCTACCTCGATACCCACCTCCGTTGCTCCCAATAGCATAAGGCTGATACTTTACCGCCTCACGTCCAAAAGCATCATAAACAACAGGCTGCACTACATCAGCAAAACTGGGACTACCCTGTACCGTTACCGTTTGTAGCGGACGGCCCAAGCCATCAAAGTATTGTATACTCTGGTTAACTTCACCTGTATTATAAGCATTCGAGCTCGCAGCAGCATCATCTTTTATACCAGGCTTTTTAAATATCCTGGTCAGTATATAATTCTGATCAGTACTTGGCTTACTCGAAATAGTAACCCATTTCCCAAAACTTGCACCAGTATAAATCCTTACTTTTTTTCCCGCAGGAATACGAAATCCAGACTTAAGTGTAACCCGCCGTTTAGCAGTAATCTCTGTTTGACCGGTATAAGTATCCAGCACCGTATCCTGAGGCACCTGCGCATAAGCGGTATTCAGACTTAAAATAGATAAACAAAAAAATATAGTAGCGTAATACAGATGTCCCTTCATGAGGCTTTAATTCTTATACTGACAATAAAATTCTTTAGATAATTTAAAAACCTTTTTAACTAAGGTCTGTAGTGATAATCATTTCTTTTGAGAATATTTTCATTCTGATCTTTGACATGTTTTAATCGCTGAAATCCATCATACTCAAAATAAGTTGTTTTACCTGTCGCATCAGTCTGACTAACCGTACCAGCTAAAGGCTGATAAGAATAAGTTATAATTTGGGCATCAGGTGCTGAAGCTCTTAATGGTGCAATAAAACTATCTATAGCTGCTTTATCTGGATTGGTTCTGCTGCTAAAATTATTAATAGCTTCTTCGCCAAGGATACTCTTAACAGTTTCATAAGTGACATTCTTAATTTCTGCTATAGGATGTTCCGCACCATAACTCCACAGATAGCAAACCGGTATCCCATTTGCAGGACGAACCTGCACAGGCGTTGAGTTGTTCAGACTACTATAACTCAGGTCTGCTTTCAAAGTATATCCTGTTGTAAGGATATTTCCAGCATCGACAACTGCCGTATCTACTCCCGCAGCCGACTCAAATTCATACACTTGTATAGGTTTACCATACACATTATATTTAAGTACCTCACCAGCCCTTATTTTCCCATTAACACTATTTTCTTTTTTTAAGACCAGACCTGACAGATTATTTTGTTTCAAGCCCGCTATATCAAATCCCGGAGATGAGCTGTAATCAGCAGGATAGGTATATCTTGTATTATTTCTCTTCCCGTCACTACCATAAGATAAGGTGTTTGAGAGTTGATAATTATCATTTTTATTATAAGTCAGGACACTGTTTTTAACAATAACAGATCCGGCTACATTCCCGTTATAGGTAAAAGTTGAATCAGTTTCTCCAGTTTTCACCTGCCATTCCGTGACTCCTCCGTAATTTGATATTGAAAAAGTTGCAGGATTAGCATTGGCTCCGAATTTCATTCCGAAATTATTACTGTACTTAGTTTCATAATTACGATATGCGTATTCCGTAGAGCGGACCGGACGATATGAACCAGAGCCACGATATTCATAATCTCTTTTTAAGATTAACAAATTAGTACGCCAATCTGCCTTGGAAGAAGAAGCAAAAGGATAATCACCCGGATTATCAAGTCCTATATGTTCATAAGTGTACTCTGTTTTTTGAGAAGATGCTGCATCATCCATATACTCAGTAACGTTATCATACCTCACTGCCTGTCCATCACCACCTACTAAAGGAACTGCACTCTGAGAAGTCACCCTGGTTACTCCAAAACTTCCGCCTAAATTATCGCACGGAATCTTAAAAGCATGAACAGGAATATTCTCTATGCTACCACTTGAATATAATGCATCATGGAAACGATTGTAACTGAAAGATCTGCTAAGAATTTTACCCAAGCCATCGCTGCTAACTATTTTCTTTACTCTCAACCCACCAACAACTATACTGTTATCTGTTATAATACTCTGCTCCTCCCAGTCAAATAAAACAGAGAATTCGGCATCCTGATTTTCAAAAGAATTATTAATTGTTGTTGTAATATCATAGCTTCCCTCTGGTAAGGTGAAATAAGAATCTGTCGTATTCAACGCTATATATATACTTTTATCCGTGATCCCTCTAATAGTAGTTACCAACGGGCAACTAAAATTATTAAAATCTTCACACCCTATATAATGGAAATGAACAGGCTTAGGTTTAAAACCTATATTAAAGGTTTTCTCATAAATATTTGTAGTTCCAGGACTCAGATACTGATAACTTTTAAGCAACACATCTGATTTCTGGATTAATCCGGAAAGTTCAAAACCACTATTATCTCCTCCTCCTATGCCTTGCTTATTAGCCCGGTTTGTTTCATAGACATACGTTGTTTTACCACCGGTAGGATAAGTGACAGAAGTCAGAACTCTGGCCTGATTGGCTAACGTATCTACCCTCCTGTCGGCTCCGGGTAAATAACCACCCCCAGAATTTCCATTTATAAAAGTCGAACTGATCTTAGGTGTCAGGTTAATCCCGTTCTGCCCCCTGTTATAATATCCCCAATAATCCTGTGAGCTGGATAATCTGTTTGGCAGAGCAATATTGCTATATTCAAAAGTATGGCTGTACTTTTCATTTAAAGTTGCATTAATTTCATCCAGTGAAGAAAGGTAAAGTCTGTACTGCGCCACTACATTTGCATCTCCACCAGTTATTACAGGAATATCAAGATGCAGATTTTCATCACTAAACCAGTATCCGGTATTCAATTTGAAGGCTTTTATAAGCGTATTATTTTTGTTTTTAACTAAAATACTGTCCAATGCCTCCGGGCCACCTATAATATCACTACGCTTTGAACTACTTGTCTTAAAATATATATCTCCTTCAGCAGCAGAAATTTTCTCCAGCACATTCTTTGAACCATACTGTGCATAGTATGACCAGTTAGAGGGATTATTCTGAACAAATTCACAACCACTTGTTCCTGCATAGTCCTTAGACTCACCGCCTTTTCCAAAATTGATAACGCTTTTATCAACACTGTAATAATAATTTATGCTTTTACCTGCAATACTCTTGATATCCAGAATCTGCCATGAGGTAATATGAGGTGGTGTGCTTCCCCCAGAATCCTCTGGAACATAAGTCATACCATTACTGACAATCACACTTTGAGTACTTGAAAAGTTTTCATAACCAGTTCTTGTCGCATCTTCGGATTTTCCAAAATAACACTTTGTTCCATCGGGAAGTGTCAGTATAAATTGTACTATCTTATTATCTCCGTTAACCGTATAATTTATTTTAACCTGACTGCGGGGCATTTGTACAAATGTTCTTTCTGTCTGATCAAAATAAAACTTACCTGAAAACCCCATAGCTGAGAAATAATAAATATCAGGTTCAACATCAAGGATATTTGCAAAAATGTCATGATAAGCCATATACTTATCATTAGTGCCATCCGCATATTCCAGAACTTTTTTTATCGTTCTGTTAGTATACATCAATCCATTAATACTAGCATCATCAGGCAATCCATGTACCACTCTGTACAAGCTGCTCCCGGTATTCAGATTCCAGCCCAGTCCTGCCCATGTAGCCACTTCTTCAACCTTAACTCCGGATGCATTATAAGATAAACTTACAGGCACTTCAAGTTCTCCGGATTTCAACTTGTATAATGGAATATTGATTACAGGAACTCCAGATGAATAAGTCATCGGAAATTCAGTGTATTTTCCAAGTGCTGATATATCTGGTGATGGAGGTATGATATTACTGAAATTGAACTTGTCAATTCCCTGTGCATTTAAACCTGAATAAGAAAGAAAACCAAGAGCTAATGAGAGGAGAAGTTTTTTCACAAATTGATTCTGTTAAAATAGTACTGATAGAAATAGCGTTGTTAATATTCACTCAGATAAAAAGAAAACTATATAAACCCCGGATGAAGTAAAAGTACTTTTATACTGTAAATATTTAATGAATATAGAGTTAATTATAACACAGCAAGCATATTAAACTAAAAATATAGAAATAAAAAAATCAAGTGGAGAAAATACACTATAATGTCCTGATACAAATTGCTTAAACACCCATTTCCGGGAGGATAAGGTGTTTTTAATATTAGTATATTACTGATATGATCACAAAAAGACATTAGAAATGTCTTAAAAACAAAAAAGCCCTAGATTTCTCTAAGGCTTTCAGTGCACTTGTAGGGGCTACAACTTATAGCATTAAAACATATTTAAACACATATTTTGCAATTTTACTTACCTTTTACTTACCAAGTATCAGCTTAAACTCAAAAACCCTCACATTTCTGCAAGGGCTTCGCAACAGTATCTGGTGATCAAAGATAATGAATTACAATGATTGTTTATATACCGGCAATGCCTGGGATTCGATCTCAATTTAATATTGAAACAATAATATATTTTATATGTTTGTATTATATCACTAATTGATTATGGGACATACGGCCCTAGACAGATTGACTGATGATGATTAAATTTGTTATATCAGTATTTATATAAATTTTGTAAATAATGATTATAAATAATTGGAATTTAAATTCTTTAGTATATATTTATTAAAAGAAAGAATTATAAGTGGGGGAGTAAAATTGACATTATATCTTATGGTATAATTTTTTTATTAAATTGTATTTATATAAATAATTTTTAATACTTTTGCGCTCCCATTTTTTATTTGAGAAATACGCTCTACCACTATGATAGAATCATTAGAACATAAAGACAATCTTTCTAAGAGTGTTATGGATGTGCTTGCTCGATTAAGCCATGAGGTTCAACATTCAGCTGAAATGCATCATGTTGGTGTAAATACTAAACTTGCTGCCTCAATTGAAGGTTTTTTCACGAACCCTTTACTTGGTATGCTTGACAATCACAGATCTTCTAAAAGAAATGTTAAGCAAATAGTAGGCGACCTTACCAATTGGTTCTTATTGTCAAAAAAGGATCTTATTATTAAAGCATTCTTAGTTGAACAAGAAAACCAACTTATCTACTATGTAGTATTAAAGAATGACACAATAGATAATAGAGAAGTTTTTTTTTAATATTCTTGATCTTTATGAAGAACTTGGAATACAAGAAAACATAAATGTAGTTATCAAATTTTTGCCTGAACGAGTTATGGATCAAGCTAATCTTGAAGTTGAACTTAATTTTAGTTAATGCAGGCGCATGTTAATCAAGCATTACATAATGAGAATTTTATTAATGAATGCATAAAAAACCACCCAGATTCATTTTTTGATTGGAAAGTGACCGCATCGTTCTATACTGCGTTACACTTATTTAGAGCTTTTTGTGAATTAAGGGGTGTTGATCCAGGTAGAACCCACCAAGACATAGCAAATAATTTTGACCCTAAAAGGACCTCTAAGCCATTAACGAGTATTGCACCATTTGTTTGGAAAAATTACATCAGACTACAAAGATATTCCGAAAACGCAAGGTATGAAGTCTTCTTAGAGCCTGATGTAGAAAATGAAATCCAAAGGGGTAACTTTGGTCATTGCCTTACCCTCTTAAATGAATTGAAAAGTTTCTTTCATAAACAAGGGGTCCCATGCCAAAAAGACAAGGCGGCGTAAATAAATTCAAAAAACAACAATAGAATATATAACTATACATTTGCTTTAATAGTATTCTGATACGCGTTCTCTATTGTGATAGCTGACTGCCCATAACTCATACCCGTAACCTCCTGAGTTAACCTCGTTGCCAATGGTTGAAGATCAGTTTTTTTATACTCTCCGGGCTTTACATCATGAAGTTTTAATTCATTAATCAAATCGTTAAGCTTCAATCTCAACCACGCCACTGCCTTATCATCTTTATCACCTGGAATAGCAAAAGTAATCAGGTCAACTGCCGGACTGTCAACATATGACTTAATCCTTTCGATAATTTGAACAATGTCAATTAGTTGAGGTTTGATCTCAGTAGGAATCTTATTCCATAACTTAACCAGAAAATCTTTGTAATTTTCTTTGAATACGCTGAACACTGCAGCCAGTATTTTTCCGATGAATGTTTTTTCTTTTGCCATTTTGATATTGTGTTTAAGTTGTCTCTTTGTTTGCTAATGAATCACTGATGATCTGATCTTTTTTATTTGCCCCTTGCGAAGACCCAAAATAATATTGTAGAGTATTAGACATAGCCGCCACAATCGCAATTATAACCTGCGGATCAGCCTGCCTTTCACACAAAGTGATTATGAAAAAATAAAGGAAAGACGAGAAAACTACTACAGTTGCTAAAATTCCCTTGAAATTATCAGGGTTCCACTTTATCATAATTAAAATTCTATAAAGCCCTTTGCCGAGCTGATTAAACGTTTCTTTTTAAACACTCCTATTCCCTCCCGGCTACCATTATCATTTGTATTTCCTTCGATAGTTAGTACGTAAAGTCCATCTATACCATAAACTATTCCAGTATGTCCCAGTCCTTTGCCATAATCTAAAATCATAACCGAACCAACCGTCGGGACTTTAGATTTACGTCCTGTTGATGCCTCCCACTCTTTAAGTACCCCACCAGTTTTATAAAGAGGATTCTTTAAAGAAAGATCCTTGGCCGACTTGTTAAAACACCAGTAAACAAAAGCCATGCACCACGAATAACCCTTTCCTAATCCAACGGAAGACAAGTAGCTTTCAACTGCCGGGCCGTCATTTTTCCCTGTTGCTTCCCTTACCCCTACCTGAGATAAAGCGTATTTAATTGCTAAGTCACTGATTTTATCCATTCCCATTTAATCGCCTCCTTTCTTCGTTTATTTTTTTTGTTGAATAGTAATAGTGCCTGATAGCCATTATGCCAGAAAGCACGGCTACCGCTGCTGCAGTAAGCGAAACATAAGCTTGTATATTGTCCATTATTATTGATATTGCTGCGGTAATCATTGATATTGTTGCGGTTATGTTCGCTGGTGATTTATGTTCCATATTCTTTAATCTTTGAAAATCTTTATCTTAAATACCGATGAGCTAAGATCTACAGTATTTGTAGAGCTATAATTTGAACATTCAACTGATACGGTATTAGGACCAACTACACGACCTGTTACCAAGAAGCCCGATCCAGATGTACTTCCCCCTATTATTACGGGATCACCTGCTACGGCCCCTGTAACTGTGACTTGTAAACTTGAAGAGGTTCCCGGCCCAGTAGACGGAAAATCTAACGTTGCCGAAGCAGTCAAAACTTTAGCATCTACATAAGCTTTGGTTACTGCTGAATTGGTTAATGTTGGAGTTGGCACTGTAACAGTCCCGCCAGAAGGTTGTAAGTTTAAATTGTATGCCGTGGCTGTGCCGTCAGATCTGTGCACCTGAATCCATGATTCACCGCTACCTGTAGCGCCCATATTAATACCGTAATTGGTGCTATTATTTGATACCGCAAAAGAACCACCGAAAGTACCCAACGTGGGAAGGTTTTCGCCAGTCCCCACAATATTAGACACGTGAAGCCTTGTCAAGGGGGTTAATGTAGTTACGCCTACGTTGCCGCCATTTGGGTTTAACAGTAAACTACTATATGTGCTCCCGAAAGTTCCAGCCTGTAAATACCCAAAATCCCCATTAAGGCTATAACCCAATGCTAATTGCTTATTCGGTGTCGTTATTGTTTTTAATAATAACTGTGCATCTTGCCAACCATTCACGCCGAAGTTTGTATTTGAACTTATATTAATTTTCTGATCAGTCGTATTCCCCCTAGCCGTGACACTTTGAAGCGTTTCGCCCCCTGATGGGATACCTAAGAATGTTCTAAGTGTTGAGGCTTGTATCGGCTTAACTTTACCTGCCGTAATGTCTTCTGCCAATATTGTTGCAGGGTTTGTTCCGAATGAAGTAAAGTCAGCCTGATCCCCTCCCCATAGTGTAGTACTTGCAGCATTACCCGTTGTATTAGCTCCAATTGTTTGACCTGTGGCAATATTCTCAGCTAATACAAATGATGTTGCAGCCGTGGGTGTGGGTATTGCTATCGGGTAACCTATACCAGCCACATTTTTTTGTATTTGAGTTGCAGATATCAATAAGTTGTCATTAATAGTCCCAAATGCTGTGCCTTGTGAAAATCTATTTATGCCACTGAATAATTTATTACCAGTAGCAGTTTCTGTGCCAGCCAAATGCATTACTAGGTTATCGTCAGCTTTGTTTGCTAACGCTGATATTGTGGCTGTTGATAGAGGCTTATTTAAATCAGATGTATTATCTACATTTCCGAGTCCTACGTCGCCTTTATTTAAAGTAACTATCCCTATTTTTCCTGCTACAGATGAAACTATATTGTTGTTGTCAACCTTGCCCCATGTAGACCCATTTGATATAACCCAGTCATTGATAGATAACGTTAACCCAACTTGAGTGCCCGGGGCAGATACAACATAATACCATCCTTTATTGCCAGATGCGGCTGCGGGTAGTGCTGGCGTATTAGTCCCCGCATCATATGTTCCTTGGTAATTAACCGCGCCAATTAAAGAGGCATTTATTTGAGATAATGGCACTTTACCACCTGCATCTAATCCAGCATAACCATTATTTTGTCCTTTCTCACTTTTCAGTTGATACGGCAATGTACCTGCAATTACATCATTTACAGTTGCTATCTGTCCTGCATTACCCGGCCACGCAGTAGTGTATTGACTTACTCCATTGTTAAAAAAGGTTATTCCCGAGACGTCAAATCTTCGTTCAAATACTCCGCCTAATAACCGTAGATTGTTTGTTGTTGCAAGTGTACTAGCGGTAATAGCCGAATTAGATGTCACATCACCTGTTAATGTCCCGCCTGTTTTATCAAGTTTGGCTTTCAAATCCTTAAACCGGGCAATACGTGACCAGCCTAAATCTACACCTTTATACTGCCATGGTATCGAATCGGGAAGCTGCCAGTACCACTGATTTGTTGTAAGTAATTTAAAATTAGGCCCTGGTGACGGAGGAGTCTCCTGAGCGAATGCCGTAATACCAATTAAGGTTATTAATAATGTTAAAATGTATCTTTTCATGATTAGTATATTAATATGTATCCATCACCGAAAACACCGTCAAGTGATATGCTTGTGATCTTACTCCCCGAAATTGTTTGAGTCTGACTTACTCCCGGTATCAGTGTATTTGTTGATCCTGAAATAGACCATACTTCTATGTGAGGATAAAGGCCAAATAAGGCTTGACGGTTATTTAAAGTAAAGTCTATTGTATAAGATCCTGTTGCGCCTGTATAAGAAATTACCTCGTCTTTTTTAGAATACCCTATTACCTTCCATGTATTGTTTGATAAAGTCGGCTCTGATACGTTGCCATCTGCCAAAGATTGAAAAATGTATTTAACACTTTCATCTGTATGTAAAACCAATCCCTGCTCATCTGTAGGCGTACTTACAGACCATTCAGGTATCACAGCTGTAGCTGCAGCAACCAGAGACATTACTTTTTCTAAATCCGGAATATCTCTTGGATTTGAAAACTCATGCCTTTCTTTATACCTGGCTAATGAAGAAATCATTACAGGATCATTAAGAATGATGTTTATCAATTCATTCGCCTGAGTCTGAGCTGTCCTAATATCGTGCTTTCCCATTCTTAAATTATAACATTTATAACAATGTGTTATAAATATAGGTAAAAAAATATTTATAGACCTTAATCAATCAATTTGATAATCGGAATTTCTATTAATGATCTTGGCGTTATGTCTACCGGGTCGCCATTTCCCAAATTTTGTGAAGTACCTGTTTGCTCCGGCTCAGACTCTCCATCCCCAACACCTCCGACTCTAACGATCGGCTTACCAGATCCTGAACCTGTTCGCCATGAACCAGAAGCCGCCTTTCCTATCGAGATACCAACGCCAACCGCTGGCAATTGTGCTTTTGTAAGATTTATTGTTTTCGCTCCTGTCGCTGTCCCCACCACCGGCATATTGTTATAATCAAACCCTATCGACACCATACCTTTCATATCGTCTGTGCCGTTTCGCCCATCTCTCCACGCCCAGCCAGCATAAGGCGTGTTTGCGTTACCTAATCCCGTTGCCAGGTTCCAATGTACAGCCAAATCGCCAGGTGTAACCTCTCGGTAAATAGCGCATGTTCCTTTTGCACCAAATACGCCAGTCGCAGGAGCTGGCCCAATTGGCACGGCAGCTTCATCCAGTTGCTTATATACTACATAAACATCTGTGTCAGCACCATCCAATCCAGAGATGTAAAGCGTGGTTGTGCCCCCGAATAGCCATTCAATAGTAAATGTGTTTTCTGTCTGGTCTACTGTGAAAGTGGCTATCTCTGCACCGCCAAGTGTTGTACCAACCTTAAGCACAAAAGTTGCAGGAGTACGTTTTGTAATCAAAATCTTTTCCAGATCTGAAAAATTGTTGAATTTTCCGGCTATTACCAGATTAGCAGATTGCCCATAATATCTAAGTACTTTTTGCATAGGAATAAATTCGGGGCCAGTTCCCGGGCCGGTTTGATATCTTTTAAAATTGTTTTCTATTGGCTGTATGTCAATTGATCCACCCATGAAATTATTATCCGGGTTTGTTTCATACTCATATTCTGCACCAGATACCACCTGATAAGGAATGTTATTGTATGACACCTGATCTACTGACTGAATCTGATTAATCTTATCAACTACCCATTCAGGAACCCCGTATTGATACCCGAGTTTAAATTTAAATACCCGGTAAGGTGTTGCTGATAGCTGAGTCGCATTTACTCTTTGATCGTTATAAACAACCCGAACGTTTTTAGGATTGAAATTCTGTATTGCAGATTGCACCCGAAATTCAAATTCAATACTGGTGTTAAATACTACGTTAAAATCATTCTCACTATGTTTATACTTTAACAGAATGGTATTTTCCTGAACGTCCTTGATGTCGATCCCTTCAGATACTAAAGGATGAACTGTCAAATCCGTATCAGTGTAAGAGAATGATGCTATATAACGACCCACTGGCAACCCTGTGAACGGAAAGGACAATTCATAAACTTTGAAAGTATAGCCAATAATGGTTGTATCCTTTAACGCCCATGATACAGAATTTGCAATTGCACCGGTTACCGGATCTGTAAATATCAAATCAGTCGGTGATTTTTCAAATAGGCCCTGTAACTTCAAAGTGTCTGATCTCTGCCACGGTTGAAAATAGCATTTTGGATTCTGGAAATTCAAAACTTGATTCACGGCAAAATTACCATCGAAGCCGAAGTTAATATCGCTCAAGTCTATAAACCTGAGCGGATTCAAAAGAGCTATTGTGTCTTCTATTTTTGCCATTATACTAAGTTTTGTAAGTCATTATCATTGGTTAACAGTAATTTGAATTCCTGTTCAGTATTCTTGGCTATATCAACAGATATTTCAAGAATGTACCCTTTCAGCTTAACATCATTCCATGTGAATGACACATAGCCAAAAGGCATTTTGTCTATTAACCACATGGAATTTACCGGCAGTTTAGCCGTGAATGTTGCTATGTATGGGAGAAAGTATTTACCGCTTAATGATGATATTGGTATGTTTTCATTCTCCTTTACCCTTACACCGTCTTTGATTGTCAATAATGCTGTGTTCTTGTCGCCAGATCCGAAATTAATATACCTTGTATCCAGCTTGTCAAGCATCGATCTCAGATATGGAGCATGGCGCAGCAGGTTCTTTTTAGGCGTTAAATTAAGATTATAAGCTGAGTCTTTAGAAATCAAGTCTTCAATGTGCGAATAAGAAGATCCTAATATTGGCCTGTAACTATCTCCATCTTTAAAACATTCAACCATAAATACATCGTTGTCGCTGCTAGTATCGCTTGTGTTTTTAATGATGTTATAATCTAACCTTAATTTTTCAATTCCAAATTGATCGGCCCTTGTTGGCGAGATCCAATCCTGTTGTTTTTGAATCCGTGTACTTGGCATTGCCCAGATCTGGCCCGAATTATACTCTTCACGACCGTCCTTATTATCCGTGTTACCATCTTCGTATCCTATTTTTACCGAATTAAAAACAAAAGACTCTGCAGCGGTTAATTTAAAATCTTTAACATTGCTTATATTTATAATTTCAATATTTCTGGCAAAATACGCCCCAGATTCAAGCCGAGCTACACCGTTTTCAAGCCCAAAAGCAGCATGCTCAAGACCGTTGAATGTTTTATAAAAATCTTTCCATGCAATAGATAGTTTAGCTCCACCAACCTCTCTGATTCCATCACCACATGTAAATATTAAGTTTTTCCAATTATTAGAAAGCATAAAAGATTCAACTTGTGTACCGGGTGTGATTCTTGCCATAATTCTTTTATAAAGATTAATTGCAGGAATACCTTTACAAATTGAAGGCGGTGAAGTTGTTGCATATGACACAGTAATATCACCTTCCTGCACAAATGTCACCAATGTCCTAGGCGGGTCATTTGGATCTGGTCTGATATAAAAAAATAATCTTTCATTATTACTAATAGAAAATGTCAAATTGATATTTACATCAAAATCAACTCTTTCATCATCCCTTAATCCCATTGAAGGACTGGTGTACAATACCTGTACAAAAGAGCCGGAATCATTTCTAATCTCTATAGTGAAATTTTGAATACTTCCTCCTGTAACTATTGTCTTTGTTGCAAAGCCTTTAATTCTTCCTACTATATTTAGATTAATAACTTCGGGTCTATTTCCCTTTACAAACCACCCATTCGAGTTATTAAATCCGTCATCATTTATATCTCCACCATCAACACCTTGCGCTAATACATATTGCGAAGAAAAACCGTTGGTAATAATCGGCATTGCTGGAATTCTTCTAGTAGCCCTGCCTTCCGTTGGGCTAAAAAAGTAGGTGGATTTTTCAGAAAACCCAATGCCAGGCAACACAATATCAACTATATCGGATCCGCGCAATTCATATTCATACTTCACCCCTTCAAAAGCCTTAATATTACGAGTAGCACCGCTTTCCATCAACGTTACACTAACATGATCTTTTAAATCTTCAAATTTCGAAAAATCAATATCACCTCTGAAAAAAGGTTTGTATTGCCAGCTTGCCTTGTTTAAAACTTCAACTTCTATTCTAACCTCCGCCTCAATGCCATATTTATAAAATGCTTGCCTTAAAATAGTAGCCCCATCTAAGACAAATTGTAAAGGCAGAGCAAGGGATCTTATCAAACCGAAGTAATCTTCACTACGCTTATAGGTTACTGTAGTATCTTTGTCCCATCCATCAGGGGCAAAGATTATTTCCGTTCGATTATTATCGAGGGTTAAGAAGTATCTAAAATCATTTGGCTGTGCTCCCATTAAAAGTTACGTTTTATATATTCGTTCATTGATGAAATCCTTTCACTATCTGCTAAGAATCCACGTTTACTATTTCTTTGTACAGGTTGTTTTATGTTATTTATCGCTTTAATAAGTTTTTCGTTACCATTTACTATAGTGTTTTGTAGTGGCAACAAGTCAACTTTTGTGGTTTGATTTAACAATAAATCCGGCTTGGCCACCATTCTGACAAGCTCATCATGAGGAATGATCTTAGTTCCCGCTTTTAAATCTTTAATATTTGGCTTATTGCTCCCTATGAAAGTATTTCCGTCTGGCTCAATGTATAATTCTGGCCCTAATTCATCTGTCCAGGCAAGACCCTCTTTGGAATTATCAGTACCGGTATAATATTTAGGTAGAGGTGTTGCTAGTACGGTAGCAATCTGGACAGCTCCAATAGCTGCCTGAGCAATAGCCAAAGGAATACCGAAGGGGAACCCAAATTCAGAATATGTTTTCATAACGGCCACTGCAGTGTTTCCGGCTATCTGAAAAATGTTAGCTGCTTTTTGGAATTTGGCTTGCCTTAATTGCTCATCTCTTTTTCTTTTTTCTAATACTTGCTGTTGTGCGTCGGCCCTTGCATTTATAATTGCAATTTTATCAGCCTTTTCAGCTTCAGTGTCAACACTACTGTTTACCTGCTCGATGTCTGCTTGTTTTTTCTTGTCGGCAGCGTCCATTTCGCCCTGTATCTCGTTAAGCCTACGTTCGTAAGTTGCATTTCCGAGCTGAACACCAAAATTAAATACCTCTTGACCCAGCTGCATAAGAGACGCATTAAGCTGTTTATTGCGTTCAGCTGTTTTTTCTAAATCCTTTATCTTGGCATCAGTAGTTTTTTTGCTTAATTCAATTTGAAGTTGAGCAAGTTTCTTCTCGTCGTCTGCAATAGCTTTATTTGCGCCAATACCCGCCCCCAAGTAGTTTTTTTCTAAATCAATTACTTTTTTAATAGCATCAATTTGAATTTGAATAGATTCGGCCGACGATTGATTGTCAATTTCAAGCAACTGCGAATCATATTGCTTTTTGGTAATGATTCCGGCTGCATATTGTTCTGCTAAAGCTTGGGCCGCCTCAGCACGATATTGTTCAATCTGCTGCAACTTTTCGCTGTTGCCTTCACGAATTGCTAATATTTCATCTTGCTCCTGCTTAGTAAATAAATCAAGAATAGCCTTGTTAGCTTCATCAGTTAACTTAATTCTTTGCTTATTGACTTCAATGTCAACTTTTTGATTTGCAGTAGCCTCTTCAGCTCTTGCCTGAGCAATGAGACCGGCAGATCCTCTGGCTTTTTTAATCTTTTCCTGTTCTGTCAGGTCGTTTACTTGTTTACTTAAGTTGGAGAAATTTTGAAGAGCAGCAAACCTTTCAACATATGATGCTTTTTCATTTTCAACTATAGCCTTTTGAGCGTCCCGCTCTGCAATTACTTTTGCTTTTTGAGTATCTATTGCGGATGTGTCTATCCTTTGCTTTTTTTCATTTTTATTTGAATCATCAGTAATTACCGCCCCAGCTAATATCTGTTTGGTAATATTTTGTTCTAGAGCTAGGTTTCTTTTCCCTAAAATTTCACGGTCTGTGGCTAAATTATAAATTCTTCTATCAGTATCTTCAACTAGCTTTTTCGCCTTATATAGTTCTGTTTCAGATACTATGTTAGTAGTGCTTGCGCCTGTTGAACTAGCTGATGAAACAGGTGTCTGAGACGCTTGACGAGATAACTCTTTTAGTTTAATCCTATTCTTAATTTGTTCTGCTTGCAAATCCGTCATCTGTTGTTCGTCATCAAGTTGACGGCTTGCGTTTTCTGCTATTTTATCCTGAGACGCTCTTGCTCTTGCAGTTGCAATAATGGATACTGACAACCTATTGTAAGCATCAGCAGCTTTCCCTGCCCTGAAATCTTCATTGCTGATGTTGCCTAAATAATCCGGATATTTTTTTTGCAGATCATCAATATATTTGTTTCTATCCCTAATAGAAAACGAAACATTTTGAGATGCATCATAAAGCGTTTTTAGTTGAACTATTTCTAATTGTGCATTTTGTGCGCCCTTCAAATTAACATCATTAAGCATTTTACGAGTTGCCAGCAACTGATCTATTTTCTTAGCAAATAAATCCAATGATGAAATGTATTTTATAATTGGCTCAGTGGCAAAACCAACTATAGTTCCAATTCCTACGCCTGGCAATATGTTAGCGATTTTCACCAATCCATTGTATGCCGAAGAAATTCCAGATCCATAATTACCAACATTACGCTGACTTCTACCCGTTGACTTTTCTAGAGTTTTAACTTGCTCGTCAAGCCCTCCTAGTATTTTTTGTAGTCGTTGCCCTGCAGCCGAAGCGCGCTCTGTTGGACTTTGATTGTCAAATATTGTATTTAACCTGATGAGAGCGGCTCGCCTCTGTTCTAGTGAACCTTTTACTGCATTTTGCTCTCTTACTTGGTTTTTTAATTCAGCAGTACTTCGTTGTATGTTGAATTTTTCCTCGGCAAGCAGAAATGCTTGTTGCTTTTTCGTAAGTGTATTAACCCTAGTTGCTTCTGTATTTTTTTTAACCTCTTCGGTATTAGTTCCTCTGGCTAAACTTAAGGCCGTAAGGCTGGACGCTACTTGTGCTTCAAGCTCTTGTTCTTCTGTTACAGCAGTCTTTAATCTTGCAGATCCGTCAATAGCATTATTATAGGCGTCAACTTCTGCCTGAGAATTTGAAATTACAGTTTTAGTCTTCTTTTCTATAGACGCAACTCTTTCGGCATCTGCTTTAATTGCCTTTTCTGCTGCTAAGGCATCCTTTGCCGCTCTTTTTTCATTATCAATTGCTGCTTTTGCATAAACTTGCTGTTTCTTGAATTCCGCAACCTCTACTTGCTTAGCTGAAATGGCCACTTTGTTGGCTAATATTTGCTGCTGCGCAATAGCCTTGTTTAATTCCCCTACTGTCTTACTACTGGCAATTACTGAATTTAACTTTTCAGCGGCCAAAATAGCATCTGATAATACTTTTACAACAATTCCCAGCTCTTCTTCAAGCTTTTTAAGCTGATCATATGCTTTCTGGTCAATTATTTCATTTATTTTCTGTTCGTTAGCCATTTGCCTGCGGTTTATTTTCCTGCTTAAACATTTCCAGGTAATTGATAAAGTTCATTACCGTTGATTCTTTGGCATTAATCCAGAAGCCCAGAAACTTGCTTAACTGAGCTATTAAGGCATCATAATCCTTTTCAGTTGCTTTACCTGCATCATTATCCAGTTTGTCAAACTCTGCCTGAGCTTCTGCCCGGCTCATAAGCAATGATTTAGCAGTAGATATGGTCATTTTTAAATCCTTATCCATTGATTCAGGGTTATACTGAAACATGAAGCCCATTGACCGGAGCATATCACACAACCTGACATCAAATTGCCGGGCAAGAAAACTGACTGCCTGTTGAATTACATATAGCTTACTGTTAAGCACTGTAATCTCTTTGATTAAAGAGAATACATGTTGACCCCTTGTATCGTTCGTAAGGGTCGTATACTCATCGAAAATAGTTTGCCAAGCCTCTTCCAGATTAACGTTTTTATTCCATGGCTTTTTAGGCTCTGAATACAGATACGCATGATCCTCGGTCACAACTATCTTTATAAAGTTGTATAGTGGTAAGTCACTACAAGAGCTATATATTTTTCGGTTACTTAACATCAGACAGTCGCTCATTAAATTCTAACTTTTCAGCTTCAGAAATCTTTCTTTCTAGATACATGATTGACTTAAATACAGTCTTACCTAACTGAGTATTGCGCTCCAATTCTGAGAATGACCAATAAGTTTTACGTAAAGACCTAACACGAACCTTCATCTCATCAAGTGACATTTTTTTCGGTATTGACAAGTACCAAAGCCAGCCAATAAACCCAATTGCTAAAGCACCAATTAAGGCAAGTATTATGTAAATAATATTCATATTATCTAAATGTTAAACCAGTTTTAAATGTTATATACCGCTGAATGGCCGAATAAAATACGCCTAAAGCGTAAACCTTTTTATTATCCTTAGTTAGCCCAAATATGGCGTCACCATAGTGTTTTTTTAATGCAGAGGACTTCATATTACTTGAATCCAATTCATAATCCGTACGGTTTGCTGACAGTGTGTAGTCCTGATAGAATTCACCAGTATCTTTCAAGTCGGGTTGGCCAAACCCTGGCCCCGGATTCCTCGAAAACTTTTTCCTTGCGTAAGAATCACTTTTATAGGGGGTCAGGAGATTGCCGTTTGCATCTATACCATGATTATACAGTTGTATCTGGTTGAGCAATATCATATCGGCTTTGGTTTGCATAATAATATCAGGAACCGCATTTGGCAGATCAATTGATTTTACTTTATTTAGCATTCCTTCTATTGTCATCTATACAAATTTAAAATAAAATATAACAATTATAACACATTGTTATAAATATAATATTACATTTGACTTATCCGAGTGGAAGCGGAATAAAAATCTTATAATTGCTGTTGTTTGGATTGGCGTCTTCCACCGCTGATTTAGATAGCAGCTTTTTTATTTATTATGGAAATCAACCCTACAGAGTTAAGACTCGGAAATCTTTTCATGGAAGAGAAAACCGGGCAGATTATCGAAGTGATTGAGCTGACAAAGGATAATATTACATTCTCTGGTAATTTTGAAAAGGAATGGCAAGCTACTGCAATCCCCTTAACAAAATCGACATGTATTAGATTAGGCTTTATAAAAGATGACGAGGGGGTTTATGATGGCTACTACCTATCCTATCAAGCAGGTAATAACATTCAAGTAACTATAGATCCTAAAACTATGGAAGTTGGGATTGCACTGCAATGGCGTGCAGAAGGAACCGGCATTTTCGGGGAGTGTAAGTATGTTCATCAATTACAAAACTTAATATTTGCTTTAACCGGTGAAGATTTAAAACTTAAATCATAAAGACTGGGCTTAAAAAACATGTTAAGCCCAGTCTATACCTTTTATTAACCTGGTTAGAGTTGCAGCCTCTGGACTGTTTTCAGCGGGTTGGTGGTTATAGATCCACTTTGCCATTGGTGGTAAGCTCATTAGGATAGATTCGATTCTTCCGTTTGTCTCCAAACCGAACTTTGTACCCGAATCATAGACCAGATTAAATTCAGCATAACGGCTTCTTCTTACGTATTGCCACTCCTGCTGAGCAGCTGTAAAGGCAGTATTTCTGTTTCTTTCAATCAGCTCAGTATACGCAGGAAGGAAGGAATTTCCTACAGCAAGAGAAAAATTGAACAACTGATCCCAGTCAAGACCGGTATTCTCCGGTTTTAGTCTGTCATAAAATATACCGCCTACTCCGCGGGTTTCTTCCCTGTGTTTAATATAGAAATAATCATCTGCCTGTTTTTTAAACTTCGGATAAAATGAAGTGTCAAATTCATCACAGGTTTGTTTGAGTAAATGATGAAAAAAACGCACGTCATTATCAATAACATAATGCGGGGTTAAATCTATACCACCCCCAAACCATCTGGTCTGTTCATCCATTTCAAAATAACGGATGTTCATATGAATAATAGGTACAAAAGGATTGGAAGGATGAATTACGATAGAAACACCAGTAGCAAAAAACTCATCATTATCGACTTTGAAAGCTTTTTTTACGGCCTCCGGTAATTTACCATATACAGCAGAGAAATTAACTCCACCTTTTTCAATTACATTTCCATGCTGAAAAACGCGTGTACGCCCACCGCCCCCACCCTCTCTGGTCCAGATCTCTTCTTCAAACTCTCCTTTACCGTCAACACGCGCCAATGTCTGGCTAATTTCGTCCTGGATCTTCTTATATGCTTCTACAACTTTATCTTTTAACATCATCGCTAAGTGAATATACGGGGCCAAAGTTAGGTTTTATAAATTAAAAAAGGTGTTGCCTCATCCAAGAACAACACCTCCAATCTAAACTACCATATGAAAAAACCTACCTCTTAACCTTTTCTTCCTTTTTGGGTGGTGAGATCTTATCCCACTCAGCAACTAAATCACGCAAGGGGTATATGTCCTTAAAGTGTTTCAAGAACTTTTCCTTGCCCGCTTTTAAAGCCCATTCTTTATTGAACCCAACTTCTCCCGGCTCGTGTCTCATTAGGCTACAGTTAACGGTTTACCTTCGTAACCTACAACACCAGCAGCAGTAAGTACAGAAACTGGCGCGGTACTTACGATAAATGGCCCTGCTACACTATAATCTGGATCAGTTGCATCAAGAGTAATAGTAAACGATTTTGAATTAGGATCTGCAGCCACAGAAGTAATCGTAATGTTCTTGCCGGCTTCAGTTACTACGAAGTTTCCTACGGCTGCCAGTTCAGTTGAGTATAAATCATACATGTCAATACCTGCGCATCCAGTTGTAAGCTTTACTTTTATAACATTGGTTACTCTTGGGGCCGCATTAGAAATTACAATATCTTGTAGACCGTTTAATCCTAACAGATCAACTAGATTTAGCTTTAAAAAAGCAATATTCTCATTGAAGTATGTAGGCATAAAGTTCACACGATAAGCATAAATAGTAGCCGTTTCATAGGTGGCTGCTTTAAGTTTATCAGTAAAAATATAGTTTGCCGGGATGCCTTTTAAGGATGTGCCTACTTTAGTTCCATACAGCATCCCCTGACCGTCTACTACTAAAAACTTCTGATTGCTATTGCCGTTGAACTTTCTGAGTTTATTGCTCAAACATAGCCCGCCTTTGGTAAACTGGAACGTCCAATCATACATACCATCATTTACAGGAGCCAGAGATCCGCTGCCAAAAGTTTGGAAAGCCGCGTCTGTGGAATTGTCTGTAAATGTTACCTGTACTGGAAAAGGATAAATTCTTAATGAAGGATTATCGTTAATAAGTGCCGCCCTTAAAGCTGCCATTACCGTTTCTGGTGAAGCCATTTGTACCTCAGTCAACTCGAAATTACTAGGTACAGCAATTAAGAACTGAAGCAGCTTAACGTCAACTGGGCAATCTGAAACGCCTGTATTAGCTCCGTTGGAGCTGCAAAGCGATGTGTTTAATATTGACATAATATTTGAAGTTTATACTACCTGTTTAGGGCAGTAGTTAATAAATACTTTTAATTTGATGTTTAATTCAATGCAATCGACCCAGTCGTTAAAGATGTTTCCTTCATTGCCCCATAGCCCGCTTTTACCCCAGTAATATCTATTTGTAACATCATGAGGTATCATTTCCTGCCCCGGCAACTGAAATACATCGCCTCTTAGACTAATTTGATGCATGAGCTCCAAATAAATAGGAGTCAGCACTGGTATAAAATTTGTTTTATCACGTTCATCAGCCGTCTGATTTGGATCTAAACACTCTCTGATAATAGCCATGTGGACATTAAATTCACCATAAATACCAGGTGACTTCCCTCTTTGAACAGTAGTATCTAAGAAAAAAGCAACTAAAGGGTATTTGTCAAACTTTGAAGATGTACCCACCTCATATTTACCAAGTGTGTTAACAATCTCTAAAGGATGACCGAAATGGTAATGAATCCCGGTAATAGCCTCATCATAAGCCTTTAGTTGAGGCAGTAGCTTTCTTGATACTTCTGCAACTATATCAGGGAAAGGGTCACGATGTAAATAGATAGGCTGTATCATAATCCAAGACTGTTTTTAAACTCATAAATGTTATCTATCCGAGATCTGTTACAGTAATTGCCCCACATTTCGTAAACCCATACCGTGTTCCTATGCGGATAATCAGGATAAATACTTCTATCTAAAGTGAATTTCCTAGCCATGTGTACCATATTATTCCATGATTTCGTACACTTATCTATGACATTAACAGGATTACTGTTTTCATTCTTTGATTTAACCTCACCTGTCCCAGACGTAAGTGTTATTTCGTTCTGCCTATAGTGGTAATACACGCAACAAACTAACATCTTCTTAAGGCTCGTGTTATCTCTAAGAAACAACCATTTAGGATCTATTGGCGCTAAAGCAAGTCCAGCAACAAACTCAGCGGCTAGGGCATCACCTAACAACGACTCCAAGAAAAGAGGTTCATATTCATCAATAAATACCTGTAATGATTCCCGAATACCAATATTTGATATCGCAGCTATATTTTGCTCTCCCTTAAAGTCGTTGTATGTGATGATTGACATTGAAATAATTTTACTCTGCTTTATCCGATTTTTCCCCTTTGTAGGTTTTAATTAATCCTTTTGCCTTCATAATTGCGGCAGTAGTTGGATGAACACTGTCTTTATCTCCCTTAACGTAGAAAGATCCATCTTTAATGATCTCAATTTCTACTAAGTCAGATTGACTGTTACCTTTGTAAGATGCTTGGCTCTTAACTAGGTCTTCTGTTGTGATTGGTTTTATTTCCTCTGCCATGATTATGCTGCTGGTTTTTCAATTGCAGTTTTAACAGCTGCAAAAGTTGATTTAACAAATGCCACTTTTTCATTTTCATAAATCCATAAGTGGAAGCGGCTTTCTCCAAGTATGGTATACATGTTACTCTCAAAATCTGATACAATTGTCGGCGTGCCCGCTACGTCAATTGTGTTGATACCCTGACCAATTCGGATGGTAAACACTTTGTATAAGTTATAGTGTAATCTATTCCAGTCACCCAGAATAAAAGATCCATCAGCAACAGTTCCATCAGATACTTCAACAACCTGTACTCCTGAAATTTTAGATCCATCAGGCAAAACAAAGGTTGGCAGGACATATTGCCCAAGTGTATCTTTAGTCGCCCCCATGTTGTATGAATCTGCAGAAGGAACCAATACCATGTTTGGAATAAACTTACCTTTCGATTGAATTTTAACAGCATAAATAGACGCTCTAATAGCATCAAAATTGGATGGCGTACTAGTAGAAGCAGCCATACCACCGGCAACAAACGCTGGCGCAAAAGAAGCTACCTTAGTGAAAATAGCAGACTGAACTGCCATGTCATGTTCATACTTAAGCTCATTCCTAATAGTCGACATGATAAAAGGAATGTCGTCTAGTGCTTCTTCTGATAATTTAGCTCTACCTGAAACCTTTTGAGCCTGAGAGTAATTCAGTTTGAAACTAATTGAAATTAATGGCTTTAACGCTCCCTCAGCAGTGATAGCCATTGTGCCCTGATTAGGCAGCTTATCCATAAAAGGAATAGTAGACTTATTGGTTCCGCCAGAGCTTAGGAATTTAATAATGTATTCAAGACCTCTAACATCTTCCGCATAGTCAGTCACCTGCTGATATACGTAGCTAACAGGGGTATTAACTCCTGCGGCATTGGTAATAGCACCTGTGGTAATGTTAACAGGAGCTTTAATTTCCATCTCAACGTCCCAATCCTTTTCTGATCCAGCTTGTTTTTTGGCTTCCGCTTTTACCTTTGGTAGAAACTCTACTAATCCTTTCTCGATTTCCTGGTACATCGCTTCGTCACCAAATACAGAAAAACCAAAATTAGATTTTGATTCTTTAATTTGGGCAACGTGTTCTTTCACCTCATCGAATTCGGCTTTCGATACTCCTTCTCTACCTTTTAACACTTCTGCCAGCTGAGTTTTAATTTCATCCTTTTGAGCATTAGTTAATTCTGTTTTTAAGCCTTCAACTGTGTCGTTAACCAGTTTTTCAAGCAAGCCTTTTTCATGAGTACGCTTATCGGCCGCATATTCGTCACGCTCTGCCGCAGTCATTTTACTCAATTCTTCGTCGTTTTTGTATTTAAACATCTTAATAAAGATTTGGGTTATAAAAATTGTTAATTACTTGAGTGCCCTGTGGCGAGTCAGTTTTATCTTCATCTGAAAGTGATTGCTCGGTTTTCAGGTTGTTGTCAATTGTTGGTGTTACGAAGTTGCTGCCAAATAAAACGGCAGATATTTCTACAAGCTTAGCTTCAAGGATTGCATAGAAGTACATTACGTCTTCTGCATCATCTTTATTTGCAATCATAGGGTAGTATTTATCCCAATTTGCTTTCTCTTCTTCTGCCCATTTTTCTGTACTATTCATGCAAACTCGTATATCTACATATTGCATCCCTACAGAGTGATTGTTAACCCACCCATTTTTATACTGATCAAACATATAAGGGTTTCTGGCGGCCTTTATAATTGAATCGGCCAAAAGAACTTGTGTATCTCCTTCGTATGGGGCTCCAAGATCCTTCCAAGCCATTGTTTTTGCGTAAACCTTTGCTTGATCATTTATCACGGCATCAAACCTTCTAACATGCTCCTGAAGATGCATCTTAGTATCTGAGGACTTAAGGGTTCTTTTCCAAATACCATCGATATGGACATCTCTGTGGCTATCTAAAAGATTCGTTGTATTACCAGCAATTCTTACTTTAATCTCAGTTGGATTATCAATAATAGCTTCATTACCTTTGATGACTATATTTTTTAACGTCTCCTGATCAGCAAAAGAACATTCATATCCGTCTGTAAACTTAATAGCATCTTTCTTTAATGCAATTACTTGGCTTTTATTAGAAATAATCGCCTTAAGTAATTCATCATAAGTATTGAAACTCTTGTTTAGCTCTTTACAAAATATCATTTCCGTATAGGTTTATTAATGTACTTCAACTTTTCATTTATAGACTTCTTGATCTCTTCGGGAACTTCCTTTTTACCTTTGAATCGTTCAAGTGTTTCTATTGTTTTGTCCTGCTGTTCTTTGTGCTGATGCATAATCCAAGTGTGTTAATTCTAAATCTAGGATGGTGTTTATTTCAGGGATCTTAACCCCTGCCCTCATTAAATTCAATAAGCTTTCCGTCTTTATTTTCTCTGTTTCAGCTCTTTCCTTTGCAAATGCCTGCATAAACGGCAGATGCTCCCAGTCGATAACTATTGACTTATCAGTGTAACCAAAGAACCTTTCAAGCTCTCCGCATAACTGATCACCGGAAGGCTGCAAAGAATAACTAACATGTGCCCCTCTTGACTTCTCTTGATTCTCGAAAGTAGCTCCCTGCAAATTGGCCTCTAATACTTCTTTTGGTATATCGTACATAGAACCGATCAAGAAATAATCAGCTAAATAAGACTCGTCAAGCTTTAAATTACCTATGTTATCAACGAACCGTTTAATATCAATCATGCTTTTTATAGCATGGACATTTTTATGCCCGTTTATTTTAGTTTCTATAGTGAGTTTCTCATCATTACTTAGTGGCAACTTATTAACGTCACTAGGGTCTGCAGTACCAGCAACTAAGAATTTGCCGGAATACCTAACATTTATGTTTTTACTATCTAAAGCAGTATCAGAATTTGAAATTATTTTATAGAGCGCAGTAAGTTTGCTATGCCCCCTGAACCAGTCCCCCGTACCATTAGTCAGATCTGGTACATGTATAATATTCCCCCATTTAAAAGATGTTGCTGGCGAGTATTTGTAATTGTAGGCTATATTATAATTATTTATAGTTTCTATTGATGATTTGGATAGTATTATCCTATCTCGCTGCTTCAACATGTCCTCCGGAAAAACCATCTTAGAGCTATCAAGAAAATAAAGCTTATTTCCTTCGTTGGTTACGATTTTACTGTCGCCATAGCAGTATGCATTACCGATCATTTTCCAGAACATATAATCCCATTTAAACTGTGATTCTTGCTGAAATGGATTAGGCCTTTTGATTAAATCCAGAAATGGGTCTGATTTTAATGCTTTGCCATTCTGGTAAACATACATTTTACCAAGGGCAAACATGTTGCACTGCAATGAGAATACTTTAAGTACTGCCGGGTTTGCGAACACTAACGCTACTTTCCGTAAATCATCCCCTATCTCATTGAAATCTGTTATAGGATCGACAAATCGGCTTGAATAGCTTTCAAAGAAAATGGGATTGACAAACTTGTCAAGTCCGGTAAAATTAGCAATAGACTTCTGAATCCAGTTCAATACCTTATGAGATTACAATGTTCAATTTATAACATTTATAACAATGTGTTATAAAATTAGATATATTTATTTTAAAAACAGAATTTTTATTAAATGTTTTTGATTATGCCTTCTGAAAACATATACTGAGTAGCATAGGCAATACCGTCAATTGTGTGGTTATCCTGATCTATTGGCTTTTCAAGCAACACGCCATTCGTGTCTTTATCGTAGCAATAGCCTTCTTGTTCGGCTTCAATATTCTTGCTGTCGTCCGTATAAAATATATTCAGCCCGGATAGCACGCCAATTCTATTTACCAAGTCAATCTTCCCTCCAACTGCTATGGCATATTCCCAACCGGCCCGCCTTAATGATCTGATCTTATTAGGCCTGTTATTATCACATACGATTACAGCGTCGTAAGGTATCCCAAGTTTTTTAAACATATAGGACACTAATCCGTCATGTCTTTCGTCACCCTCTCCTGATTCAGCACCTCTAATCGATTGCAATAACGAAGGTGACATGTTACGCTCAATCTCGTTTTCGCTGGCATAGTTCAGCTCTCTTGTGTATAGATTACCATCGTGATATTTAAGACCGATAATTGCCCATGGGTCAACCTTACCCCAGTCAGTAGCAAAATACTCCGTTACATTTAAACTTAAATAAAAACTCAATGTGCATGGTTTCCAGATGTAAATACGCCCTTCTACTTGACCAACTTCACCTAGTCCATATACGCGCCACATATTAGCCCAGTACTGATTGATGACTATCAGTTCACCGTTTTCGTTTACAGCGTAACCCTCTGTATCACCTGGTGCGTAGCCGAGCTTTTTATAACGGAGGATCTCGGATCTTTCTTCCGTACTTAAGAACTCGTTATCTAAGAATGTCAGTTTAATGAAGTCGCAATCATCACGAGTCATAACCTCAGTATGGAACCAGAATTTCTTATTCGGGTTAAAATCTATGATAACCTGTTTTGCTCTTGATGTTAATTCTCTGTAAGTGTCGAATTTAACCTTGTTGCCCTCATTGATAAACATTATATCAGAACGAAGGCCCTTGCCTATATCAGCTTTATCGAGTCCTATAAACTTAATGAATGATCCATTAGGGAATCTATAAAGCGTTCCGTCAACCCATCTGTATCGCTCAAAAATCCCGAACAGGTTCATTATCTTAACAAAATCCTTTATAACAGTAATACGCATCTTTGACAACTCGTCTGATGCTACATATATCTCTTTGTTGGGATGGCTTGACGCGTGGTTGCATAGCAATTGCAGGATAGCGTAAGTTTTACCAGCTCCCTGACCGCCTTGAATTCCTTTGATTCTTTTCTTTAGCCCAGATATTTTACGTAGTGCTGTCGTCGGCTGTATCATCAGTTGAGCTATCTAAAGGATCAATATTCATAAGAGGGATATTTGTTACTTCATTCTGGATCTTGTCAGCTAATCCTAAATCCCGTGCAATGATGCTATGGTTATATACTCCAATTGCAGCATTTTCAAACTTCTGCTGAAAAACTGTTTCCTCTATATTATAAATGACCGTGTTATAATCTTTTTCTCCATCAGGCAATTGAGCTTTAAAAGTTCTGAAATATCCTGTATTACAGTTCATATAAAGACAAAGACCATGCATTGTAAATGGACGCTGAATCTTTTGCTTGCCTCCGAAAGACCTTGGATCAAGAATCGGATTATCTACACACCAATTGAAATACTCACATGCAGCATCCCACATTAAGGTAGGAGAACCAAATAACTTCTCTCTACCGTGTTTACTTCTGAACTCCCAAAATCTATTACCTTTAGGTGCTCCCATTACATGACTCCTTTCTTGTTAAGATCTTTGTACTTATCTATTATTTCAATCAGCTCATACCTATCCCATTTTTGGCTCATATGCATATTATCTTCCAGAATGCTTAATTGATCCTGCCCTATCTTCTTTAGAAGGTTAACCCGATACTTTATCAGGTTGCCGGACAAGTGACAATTGCAAGCCATACATTGACCGTGTACGTTATCTTCGTTAAATCTTAAATATGAGTGATGCCCGGCAGAGAAGTAATGACCTGCTTGCATTTTATCTGGATGTTTCCACTTATTACATGAAATGCAAATGAAATAGCCGTCTTTCATATCCCTTGCTCTTATAAAGGCATTGAAATGCTTCTGTGCTATTTGTAGCAGCTGTGGTACTGATTTTTTGTCGTAAACACTCATCAATACAAATATAACAAAAATAACACATTGTTATATTTTATAAATATTATAGATTTTTATCACCGATTTTCCGGTTAAAACTCCTTAGCTAAAACGATAGAAATTATAAATCTTGAATCCCTTGACTATTTGCTAATTTCCTTAGTAATTTTGTCAAATGGGAATCAGTCATTACGGAAGACAGAGAGGGGACAATGTGAGGTTAAGGCCACTGGTTAAGGAGGCTTTACTTGCAAAGTGCTGGCTGTTCGATAAAGTTACGGGTGCCTGGTGGTTGCCATGGGAGTTTGAAGAGAGGTATTTTGATAAGGAGCTGTGCAACCATGATATAGACGAGTTACTGGAAAATGTTATTGTACGGCCTTTTGATTCCGGAGTGCGGGCAGCTGAGAAGCAAATCATTAATGCCGGCATAGAGTATTCCCGTATGATCATTGATTTAAAGAATAAGCTGGAGGATTTTAAACGGAAAGACATTGAATTCAGAGAAGGTCTCAAACAAAGAGGATTTAAATAACGATAATATTGATCCGGTGTTGGTTGATCTGATAGGCGAAATGATAGACAGGCACGAGAATAATTCTTAATGGATAAATTTACTTTAACGCTCAACGACAAGACCATTACCGTATCACAGATACGCGGACAGTCTAATCTATTCATGGTACAGTTCGACATGTCGTTTGCTGGGTATATTGATACCTCTGTTGATGTTTCAGTCTCTGGCAATACTCATCTAACCAGAGAGGAAGAAACAGCACTGAGGGATGAGATTAAAGCCAGGGGTTAGTCTGTTTTATGTGGTTCTGGTGCCGCATAATCATTATCAAACAACCATTCGCTTAAATCTTCATCACTTGATAATTCCTTTACATCCTTTAAAGCATCCCTTAGCACTTTAAGTTCACCGGTCATTGAATTAATCCAAGATCTTAATTGTTCATCATGGCGTTTCAGTGTTGTTACCTCATCGCTAACCCCATTGAAAGCATTATCCCTGTACGGCTGAACTTCTTTTTCGAGTTCTTTGATTCTGTTCAACAAATGAACCTCTTCTCTATTTCCAGCTTTAAAAGCTAATTTGTGAATTTGAAAAAGATTTTTTGTTTTATATAAATTAACTTTTTCTTGATGATCCGTTTCGCTTACGTGCTCCCCCTGTTCTATCAGGTAGGTTTTGAATTTTGAAAGGATGTCAGGTATACTTTTGTTACCATCGCCTAATCCTATAACTTCTCCGGAGAAAAGACCTATTGACTCACAAAAAGCCTTTTCAATTTTATATTCTTCTGGTTCTTTCATTTTATAGTTTTTTTTATTTAAGTGTTATTCTGAAAGCGCATAGTATTTCGGTGCCACACCATAGAATATGCTTTCTCCCGTCTTTAGGCGTGAATACTATACCAAAAGTGATATTCGCATTATGTTCTTTAATAAAATCAAGCAACTTTTCATGTCTACTGGTTACATTTATAACAGTCATATCCTAATAAATTGGTGGTAAATCTTTAACAATTGGTTTCCAGTGGGTGACACTGTTATAGCTCGATAAATGACGAGTCCCATCACTTACAATATGGAAAAAACACCATTTATCTTTATCGTAAAAAGCTTGTCTATATCCTTTAAGACCATCAACAACAATTAAGTACTCTTTAGTTCTGTCAGTTGGCAAATCATCTTCGCTTTCAATTTTTTGCCAGCCGTTATTGTCTTCGATGCCGTTAAGTGAAATTGGTCTTATGAATGTGGTATTGCCTATGTTTTTAGTTTGATATGAATCTGGCAATGGCATTAAATCTATGCAATTCCATGGAGCCCACCCATCAGTGTCAGAAACACTACTGTTATATTTGTTCCCGTAAGCCTCTTTAATCTTTTCTAATTTAGTCATGGCGTTATTATTTCTGTGTTTAAAATTGATATTCTTTGACTATTAAAGTCTGCATTCCATTGCCCTGATGTCTGTCTTAATTTTTCACTTGCATCTTTCAAAGCCCGTTCAGCACATTGTCGGCCGTACTGTCTTAGCATCGCAGTTAAATCGACCAATAGAGTTCCGTTTATAGAATTAGAAGAAAGGATGTGCTCTACGTTATCCCTATTTAATTTTAATGATTTTGCGTATTCGATTGCTGTCTTCATAACCCTTTAGCGTTTAGTAGTGCTGTTTCTGAAACTTTTTTATAATTATCTTTCATGTAGTCCGGCTTTATTGGCCAGAAATGCCAGCCTTGATCTTCTGAATATCCTTTCATTATGAAATCACCAGAAACTACGATTTGCATTCCTTCGCCACTTTCAGGAGTTTTTAAAAGAATAGATCCATCTAAACCTCGTTTGCCACAACACCATTCCATTAACTCTTCTCTGTTTTTCTCTGTAAGTTGCCTAGCCTCCCTAGGCTCAACTTCTTTTTTTACATATAATCCCATTTTATCTTTCTGTTCCGTTTAAAAAGTGATTTACTACTGTTTGAACTATTTCGAATGCTTCTTTATAGTTCCCATTTATTACTGTTATTTCTTGTATTTCCTCCAACGCCTCAATAAGCGGGGCTGTGTGTTGGTTAGTGTGTTCTTCCATTCCATCAGTGGCCGGCTTTCTATGCTTGCCCATGATATAATAAAAATCGCCTAATCTTTCGATCAATATTTCTTCTGCTGTCTTTTTCATTTTACTTATGGTTTATAACCGTTTTTCTTTAAAAAATTATTAATGTTCCTGATATGTCTTATCCAGTGTTTATCTGGATCTCCATTAATAGGGTCGTCAACATCGCCACCTCCACCTAACATAGCTTCAATGTCGTCTTTCATCTTCTTTATGCTTTGTAACTGAGCCATAGTAATTTCTACTTTCATCTTACTTGTTTTAATTGTGGCTGAATTGCCGGGGGTTAGTTAAATCTTATACCTACTAATCTGCCATTAATTGGCATACCGTCGCTTAGTCTATCGCACTCTATCTCCGCAATTTTTGTGTCATCCCAATTGCCTTTACATAGCTTCCAAAGCGAATCAATCTTATCCTGTGGCATATCTATGATAGCATGAAAAGTATCTTTATCGGTATTTAAATGTTCTAATGTTGCTGATTTTGGCCTACTTAGGCCAACTAATTTAAAATCGTGCTTTTCCATCTTCCTTGTTGTTATCCCCTCTTATGGGGTGGTTAAAACTGTATTTGGATTGAATATTTTCAATTCATTACCATTATCGAATACTATGTTATAAAACCATCTGTCACCACTGCCCATTGCTTGGTGTTCCTCAATGGTCACAACACCATTAACGCCAACATGATATTCATCAGCACAGTCAATTGTTTGATGACCATCACTTACGACACGCCAGTTATATGTTACGTTTATTATTCCCATTTCTTTGTGTATTTACCCCTTTGCAGGGAGTGAGTTAACTTAAAAAACCTATCTCTTTTAATATGTCTACTTCTAGGCCGGTTATTGATTCTTTGTCAATCTCGCCAGTCATGCCATTGTGCCCAGCAGAATAATCATAGTGATCTACATAATCTATTTCATGGGAGCATGAAACTTCTGAACTTGCTTTATAAAGTGTGTATTTTACAGCTTGAATTGTAAATATTTTCAAAACAGTATGATGATACAATCTATCTTCTGTTTCTTGGTCTTGCAAATCAAGGGTCTTTAGCGAAATTCTTACCCTTTCTTTTATTTGCTCTAATGATTCAATTACCATCTTCTTTTATTTTAGCCCTTCCGGGAGTGATTTAAATTACCCGTTACAGTCTTCGCAACAGCTACATTTCATCTTTTGGCTGTATACCAATTCTGAAGAATTGACAACTTCACCACAACAAGAACACATCTGTTTATCATTACTATCATAATCATCCATCATTGATGAATAGATAAGATCATCTGCAAAATCTCCCATTTTTTTTATTTATGTTATGCCCTATGGGCGGTTAGTTAAAGTACAGCCCCGTCAAGAGCGTATATAATTGCAGCGTTTATATCTTCCAAGTCTTCCCAAGAATTACAAGCGTAACACCCTCTTGGATCTGTAACTTCAATATGGTATCTGGTTAACTGGATATCTTTTGACTTACCATGACCATGATCATCAGTAACATAAATGCTGTGATTCTTGTAATAACCAGAAAAAGTATGCTCATCATTATGAGTAATATTTCTGGTTTGAATTATTCTTCCTGCTATTTTCATTTCCTTATTTGTTAGCCCGAAGGCGGTTAGTTATCCAGCAACCATTGAGTTACTTCTTTTTCTTCTTCCTCGTTTAAATTCCAACAAGTTTCTTCCTTGTTATCGTACACCGGGCAATCGTATTGCCATCTATTTTGATAGTATGCCATTTCCTTATTTGTTATCCGCTTTAGCGGGGGTAGTGATTAATTTGCACCTGAAAACCCCGAACCATTTACGGTGTCGGGGTGGATTGTTAAATGGCGATGTAGAGCTTATCTAACCACTCTTTTACCTCTTCGTGAGTGAAAGGCTGTTCTTCGCCAATTCCCAGGTGAGTTGTCTTCTCTGAATTTGCCGCTTCAAGTGCTCTGTAAGTATCAGAGAATAATGACATCAGGAATAACTTCTCTCTTTTAGACTCAATTAAGATGTTTAGCGAACTTTTCTGAGAGGTCTTTGTTTTAAAATGAATTACTTTCATATTCGTTTGATTGATTTGTTAATTCAAATGTATAACTTTAATTATACATTATCAAGTATTTTGTATAATTTTTATTATGCAATTTATTTTATACTTTTGCTTTATGACAGTTGAAGAATATTTAAGAACAGGACCTGTTGATTTATCTTATGTCGCTCAAAGGATGTGGCCAGATAATAAAAACGCTAAAGTGTACATGAGTATGAAGCTTAACGGCAAAAGGCCATTTACCAAGAAAGATGCAGAGTCAGCAATCGAAGTTCTAAAGAGTCTATCAGATAATATATCTAACTTAACAATTGATTAGTGAGACATAAAACGGTTATCCGTACTTCAATTATAACATACGGCCAGATAATCAATCACATTCCCTGTGTCTTGGTCAATCTCTTTCACTATCTGGCCATTAACCCAGGTACCCATCTGTTCAGCTATAGACTCAGCTTTATCCCATGATTCGGCTATAATGGTTATGTCTCCGAATATTTCCCCGTTAACAATCCGGTAAGATTCAAATTTCATGGCCGGTAAACATTAAATGGGTTAACACTTGTGTGAGGCTCTGGCTTTATTGATACCTGGTATAATCTGCAAGCCAGAATAAAGAGTATCAGAACGACGATTGCGATTAGCTTTTTCATATGCATTTAATTAATTCGTTTTCACTTTTGATCACAAAAAACAGATCAACTTGTTTATCCCACAGGAGGCTTAATTCTATCCGTTTATTTCTTATAGACTCTTCTAACTCTGAAAGACATTCAAGGTGAAATGCATGCTTATGATAGCAAAAGACTTTATTCAGCTCCTCTATTTCTGAACCTAGATCTTTACACCTCATAGCGTTATAGTTGTAGAGAATTTGAATGTTATCCATAATACATTAATTAAAATATCTCATTGCTTGCATTCCGGCCCACATGCCCATTGGTATAGGAACTGCATTTCCAATCAATTTATATGAGCTACGTTTATCTGGAAAAACAAATCCTTCAGGAAATCCCTGCAATCTTGCATATTCTCTAATTGTAAAGGGTCTTACACCATGTTTTGCATTAGAGTCCTTAACCATACGAGTACCCAAATCCTTTGCGTAATGCGCAACACATGTGGGGGCATACGCTCCAGGCTGGTCAGGATCCACGATAATTGGCTTATCTCTATATTTACCATTTAACCTTGCAATCAAGCTATCAGTCATTTCATACACTGGGTCTTTTTCAAGAATATCTTTTATTCTTAATCTGCGTAAAGCTGGCTGAGGATGAGATATAAAGAAAGGTTTTTTAGTTCCGATGATAATCAGTCTATCTCTACGTTGTGGCAACCAGTTCAAAGCACTCACAGGGCAAATAACGTTTACATAATAACCCGGTAACTTAGTCATCGCTTCCATAACTACCTCAAACTTTTTCATGCCAGGGACATTTTCAACTATATACATTTCTGGCTGACGAATAGCGATGTGCCGGAAGAAATGAAGAAACAAGTCATCACCAGTACGCGTGCCGTGAATATCTGCAATTGTCGAATACTTAGTACATGGATATGTACCTACTATAATGTCTGATTGGCTCTGATCCATAACCTTGATGTCCTTTATGTCTCTGTGTATTATCTTATGAGAAATAAATCCGCTATTCATTTTAAGACAATCTATTGCATCCTGATCCAGATCTAAGGATTGAAGCACATCTACCCCGGCCTCCTTAAGTCCTAATTCCATACCTGCGGCTCCAGAAAAATAGCCGTTCGCTGTTGGTCTATACATAATTAAACAATTGACATTTGAATGTTATACCCGAACTTAGCACAAAGCTCCATCAGGTACTTATTTTCTCTAGCCAGATCAATTGTATCTGGCGTTACACTAACTTCCCTGTTATGTGAATTAACAATAAAGTGCTTTTTCACTATTCCGTGGAGATAATATCTTCTGCTATGGTCTTTTTTGGAGAGTAGGCTTTTCATGATACATCATTTACGTTTCTTAAATAGACAACCCGGGTAGATCCTTTTAAGACCTTAACCTTACACGAGTTTTTAACCTGACCGTTAAGCATGCCAGATGCTTCACAGGCTTCAAATTTCTCATGGGACTCTTGCCTTAAGAACTGAAAAACTGTACTTGACTTACTTGCTGCTTTCTGGAACCTGTCGCCCTCCTTCAGCTGATTTACTGTAGTTAATAATCCCCTTTTCATTTTGATTGATTTTAAGCTGGTACACTTGTTAATTATTTTGGCTGTTTTGAAAGCCAGTACTTTTTATATCTCCTGCCGTTGGGGGAAGTAACCCACTCTCTGATAATATTCATAGTCTTTTTAAGAATTGCTAGGTAGTGTCTTCCTTCGTAGGTGTTAACTGTTCTCTTGATAGAAATCACAGTTACAACTTTGCCAGATTCGAGCATTTCTTTAATCTTCTGTAGGTTCTTTGCACACCGTGGCGTTTCGATTAGTTCTTCCATGACTTTAGTTTTTAGAATATTTATCAGCATCTACCAAGTCATCCATTGAGCTGACTTTCCTTATTTTGCTGTAATCGTGATTAAACTCAATACTTCCTCCATTATCGATGTAATTTTTACCATACTGGATAAATGCTCCCGGGTCTTTCTTAGCAAATTCTCTGATGATAATCACATCTGATATTTTCATGCTGTCAAATACTTTGAAAGCTTGCTCTTGAATGTTCATAATCCTTGGATTTGTTTATTTAGATTTACTATTTGCGTTTCTAATACCTCAATTTTTTTATCCTTTTCGGCTTGCTGATCATACATTTTTTGCATAACTAATCTGAACTGTTTATTTCTTTCAGCAGACACGGTGAATGCATCAAGTGTATTTATTAGTATTTTAAGTCTTTCTTGTTGACGTCTACTATTAGGCGTTTCTTTCTTTTCCTTGTGAAATTTAACCAGGTCGCTTTCCATTTCTACGATAACACCCATAGCAAGCATTATTTTTAATGAAGGCTCTACAGCATCATAATAATGTCCCAGATAAACCTCTGACAGCTCCCAATAATATTTCTCTATTTCAGACAGATTTTTCATTAGAACAATTGGTTTGGGTGTATCCCGAAGTCAGGTCTTAGTACATTTTCATTGCTTTCGTGATCAAACGCAAATTTCTTATAACCATCAATTAACTCGTAGTATCTGTTTTTAGTCCAATCAAAATACAACGATGTTGCGCCTTTCTTGGCGGTGCCTTTAGGCTTTGCCTTTAAAATTTTGATTATAACTTCGTTCTCCATAAATGGCATTCCTGTAGCAGGATTAATAGTTAAGCTAACTTTTCCATTTTCCCGGTTATGCTCTGGACGCCAAACTGCCACAACATTAAAAGCTCGTCTTCCCCATACTTGACCACCAGCAAAACTGTTTAGATTTGGTATGGCAGAACAGTATACATCTTGCCCGGACTCATCTTTCAAAACTATTGGCGGTAAGTCTTTAGCATGGGTTACAATATTGTTGTGCCATTTGTTATTAATAGCTTCTTGTCGTACTTTTTTTAAAGCCCATGCCAGATACTTATCCTCACGACCACCGAACTTTACTAAATCTTCTTCTAGATCATTGAAAGGGTCTAAAGATGTTGTTTGAAGTTTAATATTTAATTCTTTTTCAAGGCTTTTCCAGTACTCATAAAAGCTTTCTATATTATGTTCAGTGTCATCAGCATCAACCAAAAAAAAGTGTTCATCTAGCCAGTTTATGGCGTTGTAAATTTCCTTTTCAGAAGGTGAATAGGGATTTGATTTGAAGAATGGCTTCCTTAAATATTTGCTTACAAGCTCCCCAATTACATCAGTCATATTTCCTATTTCACCAGAATAAACACCGTGTTTCCATCCAAAATGCTCAGACTGGTTAAACTTCATTTCCATTTCCATCTCAGTTTTACCTGCACCAGCAAAGCCCAAAAAGAAAGTAGAATACCCTAATTTGAAACTTAAAAGTTCGTCTAAGCACTTAAATCCGGTATTATGACCTCGTTGAACGCCTGATTGATAATGCTCCAATACGCTTTCTGTGTAATCTGATATTCGCTTTCTCATTCGGTTAAAAAGTTTTTATTTGATGATTGATCCACCACAGCAGACCTTTGGAAAGATTTTGCTTTTACTGATTTTTGTTTTAGCGATAAACCCACTGATTTAAAACTATTTCTGAGGTGCATTTCGTCATTAAAAGCATAAAAATTATACTCTTCATCCAGTTTATTCATTACAGAATCCTTGTTAATTCCCTTCAAAACAGTCATTAATAATTGCTCACAAGAAGAAAGCAGATATTGCTGAACATACTCACTGGGCAATAACCTATGCAATACGCCAGAAATTGTTATAAAATCTTCACGTACTTTTTTATTTATAATAGAAGAAGAAGATGAAGGGGTTGCATTTTGCTTACCTATTTGCTTGCGTTTTGCTTGCGTTTTGCTTGCGTTTTGGTTAAGCAAATTTGGGTTACCTCCCATTTTACCACACTTAGCACGTTTATTGCTAATTTCAGCATCCCTAACCATGCGTCTACTGAACAAAACATTTGTACCATTATGCGAAAGCACTCCAGCGTCTTTCAATTCATCTAGGCAATGATTTAGATCCTCCCCTGTACAGCCCACCATTCTAGCCAACTGTACTTCGGACGGAGCCTTACCATTGATTAACAAAAATCCTCGCTCTCGGCTCTCAAACATAAGACACAACATGTCCATCCATAAACCACGGGCGGCAATAGATACAGATCTTAATTCAGGATCCTTCATCCAATCGCCTGGATAAAACTGCATTGATGGTTTCTTTGACATATTATTTTTTAATTCTATCTGCTTAAGGTTTGTATTTTGGTATTTTAATTAGTGCTATGGTTTAAACTAAAAAGGCAAGTCATCATCTTCATTCTGTTCAATAATTACCGTATCACCCATTTGACCACCAGACCACAGGATATGACTACCAAGTATTGGAAGAGCTTTCTTTTCTTCTTCAGTTAGGCTCTCATATTTTTCCTTTGGAAGCGATTGTTTCACCAGGTGAGTGTCCTTGCTATCATTGACCTTATTTTTAATGTCAAATCCTTGTAAGTCTAAATACACGCCTTTTTCACCTTTAAATAGGTTGTTAATCTCGATAGGAATGACAATACATGAAACCATTTCTCCAGTCTTACCTTTAATATCTCTTACCGAATGTTTCAACCCAGCTAGGTTGATTTTACTGCTAATTCCGCTCATGTTATTATTTTATTTAATGTGTTTGATTATGTAAGTTTTCCATTTCAGACTTGATGAAGCTTAATGTTGACCTGAGTACATCTTGTCTATGTACTAAGCTTTTAGCAAGCCTTTCAGAATTTGTCACGTAGTAAATCTCGTTTTTAGCTTTACCCATTATCACAAATCTTTTATCTGTAGCAGATAGCTTTGAATATTCTGCCGCCTGAACAAGTTCCATTAACTTCTGATTGTATACCATTTCTGCTAATGCCATTGTATGTGATGCTGTCCCTTGCAATGATGCAAGCTCATTCATCTTGCCTATAACTTCATCAGGGTTTGTATTGTCTATTGATTCATCTAATGCTTTCCTGATCTGATCAGTAAGCGCTTTAAGTGATTCTAAACTCATGGCTTAATAGATATGGTTAATCCCATTTTTCCTGATCTTACCGGGGGATGAATTGTGTATGACTCTCCTGTTTCAGTGTCAACTACTTCCAGATCTTTGTTGACTCTTTTAAGGAACTCTTCACGGACTTTAAGATCCGCAGATATAGATTCGTGCTTTTCCTTTAGTTCGTTGTATTCCCTATCGTCACAAGTTGAAAAGTCATACTTAACTCCAGACTCTTTTTGAGATACATCTGCATTATGAACTGAATAGACCTCGCCTTTAGATAATTTTTGCTGATCTTCTGCTATTGGTCTGATAGACTTTTCAAGCTGAGTAAATAACTCCTGACCTTTCTTTGCATATACAAGAGCCTTAATTGGATCGTAATGACCTTCTGTTACCGACTTAGTGGCCATTTTTACTGTATCTGAAATGTAACTTTTGGTAAGATTTAAAAGGTTCACCATTTTAAAGTCAAAACCTTCTGGTACTAATGTGTTGGTCGTTGATATTGTATTTTCCATGATTAAGCGGTTTTTAATTGTTCTAATTGATCAGGTTTAATCTGAAAGGCATTTACTGTTAACTGATAAACTTCTGTATTACCAGCTTTTATCTTATCAATTGCCTGAGTCAGCATTCTGGCTGTAATCCAAGGACGATTGTCTGCTGGATATGATTGTATTTTTTTTGTCGGCACTTCATGTTCTTCTGAGTGAGAAGTGTCTGCGTCATCTATTTTACCAGTAGGGACAAGGAAAGTGTATAATAAAGTATATTTTAAGGCGTAGGTAGTCGCTTTACCGGCAGACTTATCTTGACTATCAACACCTTGTCCGTAACCCTCTAAAACTTGGCTTTCACCGCTTTCATGCAGTAGTAGATATTTAGTTGTAGTTTCAGTAAAAACTGATTGCTTGGTCTTTGTGCCATAACTATTTGTTTCTTCCCACCTGTCAACTCTTGTTTTTGCATCTACACCAATAGGTAAAATAGTTAGTCCAGCATTTATCATCGCTTCTCCAATAATCTTTTTTACTTCTTGATCCGGAACACCTTTGTAAGCACTATCGCCTTTACCGACAGTCATGCTCTTTTCGATGCCTTTAACTTCTTTCATCACAGATATGATAGCTTTCGCTAATTCTCCCTTTGTTTCCATATTAGTTTAGTTTGATTGATTATTTATGATGCTTCAGCGTATTCAACCTGAGAAGGAACAGTTTTTACAAAAGGAACAGAGTAAGCGAATAAAGTAAAATCACACCCATGGTCATATGCACAGTACTGTAGCCTTAATTTTTTACCGTCCTCGCTAACTGAGCTTTTGAATAACTCTTGTGCTTTAAATAGAACATCTACACTAATATTTTCAACCTTAAAAAAAGCTTGTGTCAACTCTGGGTATTTGGCCTTGAGTTCATTTTTAGCCTGAGCAAGTCTCAAAATCTCAGCTTCTAATTCTTGTAGTGTTTCAATTTTTTTCATGACAATTTTAATTAGTGGTTGAAATAGCTACTGCCAATGCGATAGCCGTAATGAACATTATCAGATAAATTACCTGATCACCTTGCTCTCTTTCTTTTCTAGTAGTTGGCCGGAAGCTTGGCTTTTTAGTTATAATCCGGTTTGCCTCAACAATTAACATGTGAGTTGGCAATAATTTGCCTTCTAACTGCGCATGTATGTATTCCCTCCACCCCTCTACGTCATTCTGGCTTTCATTCCAAGGGCGTATAGTTTTTTGAACTGCGAGTACTTTTGATTTAGCTGCCATGACCTGTGTATTTAATAATGAAATAAAATACTGTTGCCGTGAATATTGCGATAACCCAAAGCTTCCACTTTGGCGAGTCATTTCCTGACCCATGCTGACCTATTCCCATTCTCCCAGGTTATTAATAGATTCACGGCCCTGATTCTTTTCCTCCGCCAGGTCTGCGCATCCAATTGAGCAGAAAGACCGGTTTAACATTGTGTAAGAATCTGAATAACTTACTCTCTTGCCACACTCACGACACCCTATCATCATTACTGGTGTGACTGTTTCCCTTAAAATTTGTAGATTTGCCATAACTAGTAGTTTTTATTTGATTGATTTAAACCGCTGGACACTTGTGGCCTGAAGCTTGGTACCTTCAGGCCTTTTTTTTTGTTTTTGATTGATTAATGGTACACTTGTTTTAATACTTTCGTGGTTTAGGCCCCCGGTAATACTTGTGAAGCCATACTTCTAAATCTTTAGGAAAAAAGAAAATGTTCTTGCCTATTGTATGGTATCCTATTTCCTCTTTTCTTAACCTTAATGTCTTTTCACTATATCCGGTTAGCTCTGCGGCCTTTTCAGCACTGATCATAACAATATTGTATCCTGCGATTGTAGCAGCCTGATCAGCTATCACCTGTTTATTCTGCATGTGCATGCCCTGTATTTCCTTAAAGGCTTCGCTTTCAATTGTTATCACTTCCATGGCTACGCAGTTCTTTTTATTTCACCGTATTTAACTACCTTATTTTTAACTATCTTCTCTTTAGTCTCAGTCTCGAATTTCATTTCTACTCCTGAGTTTGGTAAACTCCTGCTTATGGCCTGTCTTGCTGCAGACAATGAAGAAATGCTTACCGGAATAACATTTCCAACTTTCATAGATTTGAGCCTCTCAGGCCAACCCTTTGCTTTTTCAGTTTCTAAAAACATAATTGATCTAGATTAATAACCCCCATACTTGAAGCCCATAAGGCCAATTTCTTTCCGGAAGGAATCCCGGTTTTAATTCTTATATTCTGTGAGTGTCTTTTAACTGTCGCCGGAGAAAGGCATAGCTTTTCAGCTATTTCCTTTTCTTCCAGCTGGCAAACCTCTAAAACCCTCATTTCACTCTTACTTATTTCATTACCAGACATTGATAGCTTATTACACGCTATACCTTCAAACTTGCACCCCCCACCCCTTTTTTCGCACGGAACAAACTCAGTGTTATTGATCATTCCATTTTCATCTATATCAGGCACACCGTCAAGATTAGCGAACATGCACTTTACACACTGCGACATCTGAGCATTAACATCATCACCAGCCATTGACACATATGCCTTTTCTCTTTCAGGATCTGCTTTGATAAATCTTACCAATGCCGATTTAATTTTTTCCGGAGCATCTAACAGGTCAACAGTCATTCTATTATGTGTTATATATGGCTGATCATCACACACAAAAAGCTCTGAGCCTTTACCTGTTAAAATATGTGCTAGTGAACTCGTTTTCATTTTGGTACTTTTTAGGTAGTTTTTATTGTTTTGATAATTAGTATCTTTGTTTGTGTAGTACAAATATAATAAGACTATTCTTATAATTCAAAGATTAATCTTATTATTCTTATTAATTTATTGTAAATGACTGAGAATCAGAGACTAAAATTTCTATTACCAGAATTAGGGTTTACATCTCAGCTGGGGTTTGCAAAGGCATTAAACATTACTGCAGGCGGATTATCAGATGTTTTGAGATCAAAAGGTGGTATAGGAGTTTCAGACAAAATAAAAAGAATATTAGAACATTCTTATAACATAAATATTAAATGGCTAGAAAGTGGAGAAGGAGAAATATATTCGGTAGCTCCAAAAGAGCCGATCAATATATCAGAAAGTGACATTACAACTTTAAAAAGAAATGTTAGGAAACAGAAAGCTTTAATTCCATACTATAACGCAGATTTTATGGCAGGAAATTCGGATGTTTTTTATGAAGATGGGACTATCTATCCTGAATATTATATGGATGTGCCTGAATTCTATGGCTGCACCGCTTTTAGGGCTTACAGTGACAGCATGGAACCCAAAATAAGATCTGGCGCAATCCTATTTGGGGTAAAAGTAGAAGACTGGCAAAGCTCTTTAGAGTATGGCCAGATTTATGGAATCACTCTAAATGACGGCAGAAGGTTTTTAAAGTATATAAGAAGATCACAAGACTACAAAACAGAATTCATCCTTAAAAGTGAGAACCCTCTGTATGACGATTTCGAAATACAGAAAACGAAAATAAAGAACATCTGGCTTATCGAAGGTTGGCTGGATAAACGAACATAAATTATTATACTATAATGATAAGACTATTAACACTCTCAATGTTGATTATATTTATTGCAGGATGTGAACAAAAGCAAGAAGAATCAGCAGAACAAAGAAAAGCTAGACTAGATAGTTTTTCGATGAAAAGATACGGCAAAAGCTCTGATGAACGTATAAAGGAAATGACTCACAAGGTTATAAGTAAATCATTACTTGATACGGCTGGATTGTATAAGTCACCTATAAAAATAATTAAGGCTACATTAGTTAAAAAAGAGTACAGCAATTTTAGAGATATAAGAATATCATACAAAAATGTATCTAACAAACCTATTAGTGCAATAAGATTTATGTGGAAAGGCATTGATGCATTTGGAGAACCTGCTGATATGGGTGGAGCGTATGATGGTTTTGGCGGAGGGTTTACAGATGATGTATTGCGCCCTGGTAAATCTGAAACTAGAGAATGGAGTATTTTAAGTAGAGACGGCAAAAAAGTACAACTGGCTTGGCCAACTGAAATAGCATTTACCGACGGCACAAAGTGGAAATTATCAAAAAAATAAAACCAAATACTATGAAAAAATTAATCCTCTTATTATTAATACCAATTCTTTTTTCTTGTAAAAAAGATGAAAAAGAAAATAAAGCTTCCTATGACATCATTGTAAATGTAATAGGGACTTCCTCGTTCAGTTTGTATGAGCCAAACTCTGGACTAGTGAACCACATACCTAACGCTGGTGCATTAACCAACAATTACAGCATGACTGCAACTTATGACAAAGGGGCAAAAATAAACATTGTAGCTGCTTTAAAAACTAATCAGAAACTAGAAATAGAGGTTATAATTAAAAACACTAAAACTTCCCAAGTAATATTTCAGGATAAACAGATCGGAGAAGTTAAAACATCTTTCACAGCTCAATAAAATGGATAATTCAACTATATTTTTTGGAATAGTTTCTATATTTTTCATAATAATGTTTATTAATTTATACGTAAACATTAGTAAAATAAAAAGAAACTCATATAAACAAACATATTTATTAAGAATGATTTATGAGCAAAATGGTGGACAACTAGATGATGCTGACAAAAGAATATTAAATTCTTAAAACATGGAAAAGGAATATTTAAACGCTTTATTAGGCGATATTGAAAAATCAGTTATACCAGAAGAAAAGATTAGTCTTTTAACAATCCTTATTAAAGATCTGGTACAGGAAGATATTGAAAAGACTAAAACTATTGAGTCTATAAAGCAAGCTCTTGAACTGTCTTCTTTAGCACACAATGCTCTTCTTAAAAATAATCAGCTATTGGCTCGCTCACTTGAAGAATTAAGTAAATCAGTTGCTATTTCTGCCGGTCATGTTACTCGATTTATGGACTCTGTAAGCCAAATTAGCGACGCAGTCCCAAGGAATATTAATGATATTACCAATCTTTATGAAATGGTAATGCAGATTTACGAGCACATAGACAAGGTTGAAGCAAGACTAACAAGAACGTTAAAATAATGCGCAATAACCATACAGAGGTAGATCAAAAGATCGGTAAACGATTCCACCTAGTAAGGAGGCACCTAGAGCTTACACAGGCTGAAATGGCAGCTATTTGCGAGATAAAGCAAAGTATGATTTCTTACATCGAAGGAGGGAAGCGCGATCTGCCAACTAATGCAATACAAAATCTTTTTCTTAAGAAAAACATATCGCCTACCTATCTACTTACCGGCGGTGATAATATGGAGTTTAATAAGCCTACAGACACACAGATAAGTGGCAAAATAAAAAATATGGAGGCAGATATAGAGATCTTAAAAGCAGAAATTGAAAGACTTAAAACGCCTGTGTTAAAGTAGCACCTTGTCTGCAGCATCGTCCAGATCATCAACTCTCCGGATATCCCTGATGTATATCTCGGTCATTTCTCTCGTAGAATGACCAAATAAACCCTGTAATGTCTTAAGGTCACCGCCCAGCTGCTGATCGGCAATACTTGCAAATGAATGCCTTGCAATGTGTGTAGTTACCGTTTTTGTAATACCACATTTAAGGGCAATTTCTTTCAGATTTCTATTGATAACCATTGTTCTATTTTTCACCTCTGTTTTAAACTGCAGAACAGTTGTATCTGGCTCTTTTAATCTTAGAAATGGAAAAATGTAATAACCCCCGGTATCCCTGTATTTATTCAAAATATTCATACACGGCTCCACAATCTTCATATCATAAGAATTACCGGTTTTACCGGCATCATATTGAAGTCGTCCGTCTTTGATGTCAGACCATTCCAAACGAAGCGCATCTCCGATTCGCATCCCTCTAAAATAAAACTGGACTAAAAATATGTTACGGGCATGATACATAAGAATATCTTCTCTTAAATTAAGCTTTACCAAGGCATTTATTTCATCATTAGTAAGCTTGCTCTTAATGTTTTTGTCGTAAGATAGATTATGTGAATTTAGCGCTTTGTTAATATCCCCCGAGTAACTTACAACACGTTTGATAAATTTTATAACATGGTTAATGGTATTCTTAGCGTTCCCAACACCTCCTTTTTTATCTTTCTCTTTTGTCTTGCAATGATTTATAAAATTTGCTATCCAGTTTTTATCAATATCTGAGATCATAAAATCTCTTGAAGCAAATCGTTTAACCTTTTCAAATCTGGATCTGGTGCCATCGTAAGTAAACGTACCTTTCTTAAGTGTATTTAAATAAGCTTCAGCAAACTGATAGAAAGTAACCGGACCTTCTGGCGCAACTTCAATCTTGAAAACATCATCGGCCACCCAAGGAAGAACAGATCTTTCAAGAGCCTTGAATCTGGCTTTGTATTTTTCAAACTCGTCTTCTATATGGATGTTCGCATCAATATGGTCTTTTCTTCCTTTTGGCTTGATCTTTTTATTGACCGAGTCCCATTCTTCCTTATGAGCAACCCCCACTAGCTTACGTCTTGGTACGCCATTATGCCGGACTGTTACAAAGACAGGATGCCTGTCGCCTTCCTTCTTTAATTTTGTCGACGTGAAGAGTTCAAGGGTGATTGTAGCCATGGTAATTATTTTAGTTACGTTTTACTTACGCAAATACTTACCAAATATGTCCAAATAAAACCATAAGACAAAAATAAACCCGACTTATGTATTAAATAAGCCGGGTTTGAATATTTTTTCGTCTTTTATTGACGTTAAATGTGCACTTGTAGGGATTCGAACCCCAAACCTTCTCATCCGTAGTGAGATGCTCTATCCAATTGAGCTACAAATGCATTTCCCAATTCTGTATCGCTTTGGGATTGCAAAAGTAGTATTTCTATTTGAAATTCAAAACTTTTTTCAAATAAATATTCAAATAAATATAGCCTCCTACTGCTGCTACCCCTCTACAACTTTCTTAATTGCATCGAAATCAGGAAGATCACCTGCTGATTCTAAAACCTCAGCATAAATTATTTTTCCCTGTTCATCAATCACAAATGCAGCTCTTTTTGATACACCTTTTAAATTAAAGACAAATTCTTCATAAATCGACTGGTAAGCAGTTGACGTTTCTTTATTAAAATCCGATAATAAAGGGAACTGATAAGCTTGTTCTTCTTTAAATTTAGCCAGCGTGAAAGGTGAATCCACTGAAATACCCACCACTTCAGCATTCATGCCCTGGTAAAAACCAAAACTATCTCTCATTGTACAAAGCTGTGTTGTACATACCCCGGTAAATGCCATAGGGAAAAATTGTAATACTAATTTCTTTCCTTTGAAATCAGCAAGTGATGTTTCTTTTAAATCTGAGCTGAATAATTTAAAATCCGGAGCCTGATCGCCTTTTTGTAATCCCATTTCTATAATTAAATTAGTTGTTTGTATAATATCTTTTAATTTTCTTTTGTCCTGTCTTTTAATTGCTGATCCAGCAAAGCCAGCCCCTGCTCAAAACTATGTGGGGCATATCCAAGCTCTTTTATAGTTTTATCCAGTATAAAACCAGTCTTTACCGGACGTTTTGCTGCCTGATTAAGTGTACCAGCGCTAATTTCTGTAATCAGTTCTTTATTCAGCTGCCAGAAATCTGCTACCCGGGAAACTAATTCAGCAATACTCATCATATCCTTCCCGGAAACATTAAATACCCCCTGTGCATCTTTTTCTACCACAGCCAGGCATGCCGCTGCCAGGTCCTCTGCCAATGTCGGCATACGCCACTGGTCATTCACTACGTTAATCGGCGTTCCTTTCTCCAGCGCGCCCTTAGCCCATAATACAATATTGCTTCTGCTTTCATCACTGATAATACCATATACAATAATAGTACGCAGGATAGCCCATTTACATCCGGAGTTTTTAATCAGCTCCTCAGCCTCCAGTTTGGTTTGTCCATAATAGCTTAACGGATTTGGTTCATCCGACTCTTTATAAGGACCATTCGCTCCATCAAAAATAAAATCTGTAGACAAATGCACAAGCTGTATATTATATTCTTCACAAATTGTGATCAGTGTTTTCACAGCTTCCACATTAAGTGCATAAGCCAGCTCCTTTTCTGTCTCACATTTATCCACATTTGTTAATGCCGCAGTATGAATCACCGCATCGGGTTTATATTGCTTCAAAACATTACTGACACTGACAGGATCAAGAATATCCATTTCAGCATATTCATAGCCCTGAGTGCTTTTAAAACGATTTCCACCTTTGGATGTTGCAACCAGATTAAACTGTTTTCCGGCTATTATTGCTTCGGTAATTTTCTGTCCGAGAAGCCCGTTGCTGCCCGTAACCAATACTGTTTTCATGGCTCCTAAATTATTGATAAAAAAACTGTGGAAAAACTTTTTATTTATATACAAAAAATATATTGAAAAACCTTAGCTTTGCAAACCGAATTGAAGCCTTTAAAAGGGCCTTTAACAATTTGATATTTATAATTTTACCAAAAACAATATATGCCTAACATTGGAAAAATAGCGCAGATTATAGGACCGGTAGTAGACGTGAGTTTTGCTGACGATGCTCATTTACCTCAAATTTTCTCTGCATTAGAGATTGAAAAAGAAAACGGACAAAAGATCGTTTTAGAAGTTCAACAACATCTTGGTGAAGACCGTGTACGTGCAATTGCAATGGACTCGACTGATGGTTTAGTACGGGGAATGGCTGTAGCAGATACTGGCTCTCCTATTAAAATGCCTATTGGTGATCAAATCAAGGGTCGTTTATTCAATGTTGTAGGTGAAGCTATCGACGGGATTAACACAGTTGATAAAACTGGTGGTAAACCTATCCACAACGCGCCTCCTCGTTTCGACGAACTTTCAACAGAATCAGAAGTACTTTACACTGGTATCAAAGTAATCGATTTATTAGAGCCTTACGTTAAAGGTGGTAAAATCGGATTATTTGGTGGTGCGGGTGTAGGTAAAACTGTATTAATCATGGAGCTGGTAAACAACATTGCGAAAGCATATGCTGGTTTATCTGTATTCGCTGGTGTTGGTGAGCGTACCCGTGAAGGAAATGACCTTTTACGTGAGTTCATCGAATCTGGTGTAATTAACTATGGTGAAGAGTTCCTGCATTCAATGGAAAAAGGCGGATGGGACTTAAGCAAAGTTGACACTGAGAAATTAAAAGAATCTAAAGCAACATTGGTATTCGGTCAGATGAACGAGCCTCCTGGAGCACGTGCGCGTGTAGCTTTATCAGGATTAACTGTAGCTGAATATTTCCGTGATGGTGATGGTGAAGGCGCTGGAAAAGATATCCTTTTCTTCGTTGATAACATCTTCCGTTTCACTCAGGCTGGTTCTGAAGTATCAGCACTGTTAGGTCGTATGCCTTCAGCAGTAGGTTACCAACCAACCCTGGCAACAGAGATGGGATTAATGCAGGAGCGTATTACTTCAACTAAACGTGGATCTATTACTTCTGTACAGGCGGTTTATGTACCTGCGGATGATTTAACTGACCCGGCTCCGGCTACAACGTTTGCCCACTTAGATGCAACAACAGTATTATCACGTAAAATTTCTGAGCTTGGTATCTATCCTGCTGTAGATCCACTGGATTCTACTTCACGTATCCTTTCTCCGGCTATCTTAGGTGATGAACACTATAACACTGCGCAACGTGTGAAAGAAATTTTACAACGTTACAAAGAGTTACAGGATATCATTGCGATCTTAGGTATGGACGAGTTATCTGAAGAAGATAAATTAACTGTTCACCGTGCTCGTCGTGTTCAACGTTTCTTATCACAGCCTTTCCACGTAGCTGAGCAATTTACAGGCTTAAAAGGTGTATTGGTTGACATTAAAGAAACCATCAAAGCATTTAACATGATTATGGATGGTGAAGTTGATGAATATCCTGAAGCTGCATTCAACTTAGTTGGTGGCATCGATGATGCAATTGAAAAAGGAAAGAAACTATTAGCTGAAGCAAACGCTTAATTAAGGCGTATACACTCAACATATGACATTAGAAATATTAACACCAGATAAAAAAGTCTACGAAGGCGAAGTAACTGCAGTTACTGTACCGGGTACCATGGGATCTTTTCAGATTTTGAAAGACCATGCTCCTATTATTTCAACTTTAGAAGATGGACCAGTAATTATTAAATGTAAAACTGAAGAACAAACCTTTATGATTAAAGGTGGTGTTGTAGAAGTTTTAAAAAACAAGATTATTGTTTTAGCTGAGGGTGTAGCTTAATATTTAATCATAACTTATAAAAAGAGAGTGCTCCAAAAGGGTACTCTCTTTTTTTTATCAGCATTTTCAGATGTTACTACAGAAATAACGCCGGAAACTATTCGTATTTCAATGCATCGGCAGGATTGGACCTCGCCACTTTAAAGGTTTGCAGACTTACAGATAATATGGCAATGAAGACAGATAATAACAGCGCCGTTAAAAAAGGCAGGTAACTGATCCCTATCCTGTAATCATATTTTTGCAGCCATTGATAAGCAACTATATAAGCTACTGGGATGGAAACAAAATTGGAGATAATAACCAGCTTAATAAAATCTCTGTTTAAAAGGATCAGAATATTTCTCAGATCGGCTCCCAGCACTTTACGGATACTAATCTCTTTGCTCCTTTGTTCTGCTACATATAAGGCCAGCCCTAACAATCCAAGACAGGAAATGAAGATGGCAAAACCACCAAATATTTTGGAAAGTATACTCAATACTTTTTCGTTCTGGAGCTTTTCTGCCATCCGCTGACTAACAAATGTTATTTCTAATGGATAACCCGGATTGATTTTCAGACTTAATGCTTTTATTTTTTCGATAGATGAGGTCATGTTCATCGCAGGATTAAGACGCAGGACAATCACATTAACCACTTCATCGGTTCTGTAAAAATACAATGACGGTTCTACCTTTGCCCCTAATGACGAGTATACATAATCTTTGATTATTCCAATAACCGTAAAGGTTCTGCCCCAATCATCATTTCTGATCTTCGCCCCTATCGGATTCTTAAGATTCATTGTTTTCACCGCGGTCTCATTCAACACCACTGATAAAGTGTCATTGCCAAATGCCTGATTAAAATCCCGCCCAACAAGCATTTCTGTTCCAATAGTTTTAGCAAAATCATACCCTGAAAAATGAAGCTGCATTTTTATCTGCTCATCTTTCTGCTGTTCCGGCCATCTGATTTTTTCGGTACTCACAGCATTATTTGTTACTCCGTTTGCTGTTTCTGTAGCAGCGACTATAGCTCCCGACTTCATTAATTCGGCCTTAAAAAGATCCAGCTTATGAGCATCACGTAGAGCTCCGGGTCTCCATAATTGAACCAGGTTGTCTTTATTAAAACCCAGAGGTTTAGTACGCATATAACTGGTCTGCTGATGCACAACTATTGCACAAACAATCATACAGATAGAAAAGCCAAATTGAATTATAACCAGCATTTTACGTATAGATAGGGTGTTTTCTCCAGTACCTTTGAAGCCTTTCAGGACCTTAACAGGCATAAAAGAAGAAAGGTAAAATGCAGGGTAACTACCAGCAAGAAATCCTGTAAAAACAATGAGCAGGATTAAAATCGTCCAGATACCATAGGAACTGTAATTGATGGACATTTCAATTCCCAAAAGATGATTAAAATAGGGCAGTGAGATTTCAAGCAGGATAAATGCTATAACCATTGCCAGAGAAGACAGTAGTAAAGATTCAGCCAGGAATTGCCAGATAATTGCCCGGCGGGATGAGCCTAGACTTTTTCGGACGCCTACCTCTCTGGCTCTTTTTTCGGAACGTGCGGTAGACAGGTTCATATAATTTATACATCCGATAAAAAGAACAGAGGCTGCAAGTATCAGGTATAATTTCACCTGATCGATACCACCTCCAACCAGTTTACCATTTTCAAAAGAAGTATATAAATGGTTTTTCTCAAACGGGAAAAGAAAAAACTCAATGTATTTTGCTCCATTCTGCTTTTGCATAAAGATCTTTCTCATCTGCGTATCTGCTGCTGCAAATGAACTCTTGTCTTTAAGCTGAATGAGTGTATTTAATGCCCCGTCACTCCAATCCATACGTTTTAAATAGGGCTGTTCTTTTTCTAAAAAAGACCAGGTGGATAGTAAGTCAAACCGGTAACTCTGATTTACGGGCAAATTTTTAATCACAGCGGTCACGGTTAAAGGAACTCGATTATCAAATTTCAGGGTTTTACCAATGGGTTCTTCATCGCCAAAAAACACCTTTGCCGTTTCTTCGGTAATCAATACGGAACCAGGGGAAGATAAAGCAGTAACCGGATCTCCTTTGATAAATTGATAATCGAACATTTTCAGAAAGGAAGGATCAGTGTAGATGATCTTTTTATTGAAACTGTTATTCTTGTAGTTCAGCAGACCACCTCCCTCAACCAGGCGACAGACATATTCAATTCCGGGTATGGTTTGCTGAGCAGTGGCAGCCAGTTGACTGGGAGTAGCATATGAACGGTTAGTCGTAACCTTATCACTCATCCGGTCATTTTCATAAACTGAGTATATCCGGTTGATATTTTTAAATTGCTTGTCGAAGCTCCACTCGTAATTCACATATAATAACAGAAGCAGACAACTGGCAAGGCCGATCGCCAGTCCACCTATATTAATCAATGAAAAGACTTTGTTTTTCCAGAGATTCCGCCATGCGATTTTTAAAGCGAGTTTATACATGCCTGATTTGCTATAGTTAATATAGGAGTTAAAATCCACAGGACACTAACTTTATGCCATAACAAAACTGCTGGAATACACACCGTAAACAGCTTATTACAGAGAAATACAGTACGTTATCGGACAGCCAGGTGTGCAATCCTGAACAGTTATTCATAAATCATTACGGTAACACCATAATTTTCAAGAAAAAGACAGTCAAAAAATCACTTTTTAGCTACCGGTAATCCAGTATATTTTTTTGAATTTCTCAGCACTTTTCAAGATTTTAAGCAGAATTTCTTCAAAATTATGATGCAAGCATAAAACCTATACCAAATACCGAAATCATATTCGGTATAGATGACACCACCATTAGAAAGGTTAAATGCATTTTGCACCAAATTTTATATTGAATATTCATAAATATTATATCAAATATTTTTTTTCATTTATTTTCAATCTGCTATTGACAGTCTGTAAAGCAAGAACTAAATTGTATTTATATAAAGCAAACAAAAAAACTAAGAAATGAAAGGTTTATTCAAAGCGCAAATTAATGTCATTATTAACCTAATTATTCTGCTGATTCTTCAGGAGACTAAGGCGCTGTAAATGAATATTTAACCTACAAAAATATCCGCAAGCGCCTCCCAACAGAGGCGCTTTTTTAATGAGAGCAAAACCGAACAACCGAAACAAAAACAAAATGCAATACTACGATTCAGCCACAGTCCTTTACTTAAACGGGAAGTTTATCAAGGCCGCAGAAGCCAAAACAAGTTTGTATAGCCAATCTTTACATTATGGCTATGCAGTTTTTGAAGGTATCCGTGCGTACAATACGCATAACGGAACCAGAATATTTAAAGCAAAAGAGCATTATGACCGCCTGCAACGTTCTGCAGAATTGATGCATATTCCTTTTCCATTCGACAAAAACGAACTGATTAAACAAACCTATAAATTACTGGAAAAGAACAACATAAAAGACGCTTATATCCGTCCTTTAGTGTATTGCGCACCTAATATGACTCTTTCTGCGGCAACAGAAGTTTCGATCCTGATCTGCGCATGGGAATGGGGAGCATATCTTGGAACACAACTGCAAAAAGCCTGTGTTTCAACGTATCAGAGACCAAATCCAAAATCAACTCATGTTGAAGCCAAAGCCAGCGGTCATTATGTGAATTCTATACTGGCCACAACTGAAGCAAAAAGTAAAGGCTTTGATGAGGCCATTCTGCTGGATATGAATAATAACATTGCTGAAGCCCCGGGAGCTAACATCTTCATCGAGAAAAATGGCAGGTTATATACTCCCCCACTGGGAAATATCTTAGCAGGCATAACCAGAGCAACGGTTCTCAGATTATGTAAAACACTTGATATAGAATGTATTGAAAAGCACTTATCGGTTGATGATTTGAAAAATGCTGACAGTGCTTTCTTCTGCGGAACAGCGGTAGAAATTGCCGGAATTGCGTCTGTAGATGACGTCACTTTCCCTGCAATCTGGACAGAGAGTTTAGGGGCAACCTTACAGCGTACCTATAAAGCATTGGTATTAGAGAAACAAAACTACGAAGTAATCATATAACAAAAACCATAAAACTAGAAGATGTCACAAACACCAGAATTGAACCGCTACAGCAAAGTTTTCACACAAGATCCTACCCAACCAGGCGCACAGGCTATGTTGTACGGTATTGGTCTGACTACAGAAGATATGCAGAAAGCTCAGGTGGGTATTGCCAGCATGGGTTATGATGGAAACACCTGTAATATGCACTTAAATGATTTGGCTAAAATTGTTAAAGACGGCGTGTGGAAAAATGAAATGGTCGGTTTAACCTTTGGAACTATTGGAGTCAGTGATGGCATGTCCAATGGTACTGAAGGAATGCGTTATTCATTGGTATCCAGAGATGTAATTGCAGACTCTATTGAAACAATTTGCGGCGGACAATACTATGACGGCCTGATTACCATCCCTGGATGCGATAAAAACATGCCCGGATCAATCATGGCTATGGGACGTTTGAACAGACCTTCGATTATGGTTTACGGAGGTAGTATCCACTCCGGAAAATACAAAGGAAAATCACTGAATATAGTCTCGGCTTTTGAAGCATTAGGTGAGAAATTAGCAGGTAATTTATCTGAAGAAGATTATCAGGGTATCATCCGCCATACATGTCCCGGTGCAGGTGCCTGTGGCGGAATGTATACCGCTAATACAATGGCCTCTGCTATTGAAGCTTTAGGGATGAGCTTACCTTACAGCTCATCTTATCCGGCATTGAGTGAGGAGAAAAAACAGGAATGTCTGAATGCAGGAATAGCCATCAGAGTACTGTTAGAAAAAAACATTTTACCATCAGACATCATGACGGAAAAAGCATTTCACAATGCTATAGTAACTGTCATGGTATTAGGTGGTTCGACTAATGCTGTATTGCATTTGATTGCCATGGCAAAATCTGTAGGCTTAACTTTAAAACTGGAAGATTTCCAGCGTATAAGTGATAATACACCGGTGCTGGCTGATTTAAAACCAAGTGGACAGTATCTGATGGAAGATGTGCATGAGATAGGTGGTATTCCGGCTGTCTTAAAATATCTGTTAAAAGTTGGACTGATCCATGGCGATTGTATGACCGTTACTGGTAAAACCATAGCAGAAAACGTAGCCGAAGCTGCAGATCTGAATTTTGAGGAACAGAAGGTAATTTTCCCGGTAACACATGCATTAAAAAGCACAGGACACCTGCAAATGCTTTATGGTAATCTTGCCGAAAAAGGGGCAGTAGCCAAAATCAGCGGTAAAGAAGGAGAAAGATTTGAGGGCCCTGCCCGTGTATTTGAAGGAGAGCAAAAACTAATTGCAGGAATTCAAAGTGGAAAAGTTCAGCGTGGTGATGTTGTAGTGATCACCAATGTCGGTCCTAAAGGAGCTCCCGGAATGCCGGAAATGTTAAAACCAACTTCTGCAATTATAGGTGCGGGTTTAGGTAAATCAGTTGCGTTAATTACAGATGGACGCTTCTCTGGAGGTACACATGGTTTTGTAGTAGGCCATATTACACCGGAAGCCTGGGATGGAGGAAATATCGGACTGGTTAGAGATAACGATATTATCACTATTGATGCGGTTACAAACACAATTCAATTAAATATTTCTGACGAGGAACTTGCACAAAGAAGATCCGAATGGAAACAGTTACCACCACCCGTCAAAAGCGGCGTCCTTTATAAGTATCTGAAACAAGTAAGCAACGCAAGTGAAGGCTGTGTTACAGACGCCTACACTGATTAATTAACCAAGGCCCCAAATTAAAAGCAAATAAAATGGACACATTACAAGAGGTAACTACCACCCCTGCAGCACCTAAAGAAACCAAACAGGTAACAGGTTCTGTAGCCTTGCTCGAAGGATTAATTGCCGAAGGAACCGAAACTATTTTCGGATATCCCGGTGGAGCCATCATGCCTATCTATGATGCAATTTATGATTATAAAGAAAAGTTAAATCACATATTGGTAAGACATGAGCAGGGCGCGACACACGCAGCTCAGGGTTTTGCCCGCACTTCCGGTAAAGTCGGTGTTGTTTTCGCAACCAGTGGCCCCGGAGCAACCAATCTGGTTACCGGACTGGCCGATGCCCAGATAGACAGTACTCCTCTGGTGTGTATCACCGGACAGGTATTTGCTCATCTTTTAGGTACTGATGCTTTTCAGGAAACTGATGTAATCAACATTACTACACCAGTAACCAAATGGAACTACCAGGTCACTGATGCCAATGAAATACCTGCTGCACTGGCAAAAGCATTTTATATCGCCAGAAGCGGAAGACCAGGACCGGTATTAATTGATATTACCAAGAATGCTCAGATGCAGCTGTTTGATTATGAAGGTTATACCCCTTGTACTCATATCCGCAGTTATCGTCCGAAACCAATTATAAGAAACGAATATATTGAGCAGGCTGCTGCCTTAATCAATAGTGCCAAAAAGCCTTTTATTCTGTTCGGACAGGGAGTCTCATTAGGTAATGCAGAAGCTGAATTTCAGGCTTTTGTAGAAAAAAGTGGTATTCCGGCAGCCTGGACCATTCTGGGGGCCGGCGCTATTCCAACAGATCATCCCCTGAATGTAGGTATGCTTGGTATGCACGGCAATTACGGACCGAATGTACAAACCAATGAATGTGATGTATTGATTGCTATCGGGATGCGTTTTGACGATCGTGTAACTGGTCGTCTGGATAAATATGCTAAACAGGCAAAAGTTGTACATCTGGATATTGATCCGGCTGAGATCGATAAAAATGTAAAAGCTGATGTACCTGTTTGGGGAGATTGCAAAGAAACCCTTCCCCTGCTGACCAAACTGGTTACTGAAAAAACACATCCTGAATGGTTAGCTGAATTTAAAGCATTTGAAAAAATTGAAAAAGAAGACCTGATTGAACCAGAATTAAATCCGCAAAGCGGAGAATTAACTATGGGTGAGGTTATTCATCAGCTGAATATATTAACTAAAGGTGAGGCAGTAATTGTAAGTGATGTTGGACAGCACCAGATGGTAGCCTGCAGATATGGAAAGCTAAACGCAAGCCGTCTGACTGTGACCAGCGGTGGACTGGGGACTATGGGCTTTGGTTTACCTGCTGCTATAGGTGCAAAATTCGGTGCTCCTAACCGTACAGTTGTAGCTGTAATTGGCGACGGTGGATTCCAGATGACCTTACAGGAATTAGGTACGATTATGCAATTTGGTGTAGATGTCAAAATACTGATCCTTAACAATCAGTTTCTGGGCATGGTACGTCAATGGCAGCAGTTATTCAATGAAAAACGCTATTCATTCGTTGACATCACCAGTCCTGATTTTGTCAAACTTGCTGAGTCTTATTATATAGCAGGTAAAAAAGTTACTGAACGTGCTGACCTGGTGGGCTCACTGGAACAAATGCTGCAGCATCCCGGATCATTCCTTTTAGAGGTAATGGTTAGTAAAGAACATAATGTATTCCCTATGGTTCCTCAGGGCTGTAGTGTAGGTGAAATCAGACTTAAATAATTAACGATTATGAGCAATTCTCAAGACATAGATTCAGCAAATGCTAAACAGGAATTTACTATTACGGTATACACTGAAAATCAGATTGGTATACTTAATCGTATCGCAATTATATTTTCAAGAAGAAAGATCAATATTGAAAGTCTGAATGTCTCTCCTTCTGAAATTGAACACATCCACCGTTTCAATATACTGATTACAGAAACTGAAGAAGTAGTACGTAAACTGGCCAGACAGATAGAAAAACAGGTAGAAGTTCTTAAAGTATATTTCAACACCAACGAGGATATTATCTGGCAGGAACTTGCCCTGTACAAAGTACCAACAGACACCATTCAGGAAAAAGTACTGGTTGAACGTCTGCTACGTGAAAACGGAGCCCGGGCTGTGGTCATCCGTAAAGATTATACAGTTTTTGAAACCACTGGTCACCGTACCGAAACAGATAAACTGATCGAAGTATTACAACCATATGGACTGATCGAATTTGTCAGAAGTGCACGTGTAGCTATTATCAAAGACAGCACAGGTTTCAATAGTAAACTAAGAGAATTCGAGCGTCTTGACCCGGGTCATGATGTGATTGAAAATGAATTCCTTGATAAAGAAAAGAATGTATTTACCATGTAATCTGTTTCAGATATAAATAATTAGCCAAACAAATAATTAAAAGAACCTTAAAAATCAAAAAACAATAAACGATGTCAAATTATTTTAACACACTTCCTCTCAGAGAAAAATTAAACCAGTTAGGTGTTTGTGATTTCATGGACAGTTCAGAATTCCTGGATGGTGTAGATGCATTAAAAGGAAAAAAAATAGTCATTGTAGGCTGTGGTGCTCAGGGACTAAACCAGGGTTTAAACTTAAGAGATAGTGGTTTAAATGTTTCTTATACTTTACGCAAAGAAGCTATTGAAGGCAAAAGAGATTCATGGAAAAATGCTACTGAAAACAATTTTGCAGTTGGTACTTACGAAGAATTAGTTCCAGAAGCTGATGTTGTAGTTAATCTTACGCCTGATAAACAACATACTTCGGTAGTTAATGCAATTATGCCCCTAATGAAAAAAGGAGCTACTTTATTATACTCACACGGTTTTAACATTGTTGAAGAAGGAATGCAGATCCGTAAAGATATTACAGTGATCATGGTAGCCCCTAAATGTCCGGGAAGTGAAGTAAGAGCAGAATATGTAAGAGGTTTTGGTGTACCAACTTTAATCGCTGTGCACCCTGAAAATGATCCTGAAGGAAAAGGTCTGGCACAGGCAAAAGCTTATTGTGCCGGAACAGGCGGACACAGAGCGGGTGTATTAAAATCATCTTTTGTAGCCGAGGTGAAATCAGATTTAATGGGTGAGCAGACTATCCTTTGTGGTTTACTGCAAACTGGGTCTATCCTTTCATTTGATAAAATGGTTGAGAAGGGAATCGATGCAGGTTATGCTTCAAGACTGGTACAATACGGTGTGGAAGTAATCACTGAAGCTTTAAAACAAGGTGGAATCACCGCAATGATGGACAGATTGAGCAATGTGGCCAAGATTAAAGCATTTGAGCTCTCTGAAGAATTAAAAACCATCATGCGTCCATTGTTTCAAAAGCATCAGGATGATATTATGAGTGGTGAATTCAGTCGTATCATGATGGAAGATTGGGCAGCAGGAGATAAAAATTTACTGGCTTGGCGTGCAGCTACCGGCGAAACTGCTTTTGAGAAAACACCTGCAGGTAATGTCAAAATTGGTGAACAGGAATATTTCGATCATGCTTTATTAATGGTTGCTTTTATCAGAGCAGGTGTTGAACTGGCTTTTGAAACTATGGTTGAGGCAGGAATTAAACCAGAATCTGCTTATTATGAGTCATTACATGAAACTCCGCTGATTGCCAATACGATTGCCCGTAAGAAATTATTTGAAATGAACAGAGTAATCTCTGATACTGCAGAATATGGCTGCTATTTATTTGATCATGCCTGCAAACCGTTACTGGCAGATTTCATGAAGCATGTGGATACTGACCTGATCGGTAAAAACTTTAATGAAGGTAAAGATGGTTCTGTAGATAACAGAGCTCTGATTGCAGTGAATGAAGTAATCCGCTCTCATCAGGTTGAAACTATCGGAGCTGAGTTAAGAAAAGCAATGACTGCAATGAAATCGATTAAAACAGTATAAGAATAATACAAAACCTCTTGGGCCAATAACCTGAGAGGTTTACAAAAACAATCATAAGATGTCAAAAACATTAGTAGAAAAAATATGGGATGCGCACGTTGTAAAAAGCGAACCAGGATTTCCTGATATTCTATATATTGATACACACTTAATACACGAGGTGACTTCTCCTCAGGCTTTCGATGGTTTACGCAAAAGAGGTTTACCTGTTTTCCGTCCGCAGCAAACTGTGGCTACTGCAGACCATAATGTACCAACTATTGATCAGTTATTGCCGATCAAAGAAGAACTTTCACGTTACCAGGTAGACATGCTGACAAAAAACTGTGCAGAATTCGGTATAGAACTGTATGGTCTTGGGCACCCTTTTCAGGGAATTGTTCATGTTATCGGCCCTGAGCTGGGAATTACCCTGCCAGGCAAAACTATGGTTTGTGGTGATAGCCATACCTCAACTCACGGAGCTTTTGGTGCTATTGCATTTGGTATAGGTACTTCGCAGGTAGAACAGGTTTTTGCAACGCAATGTTTATTACAGCAAAAACCTAAGACCATGAAAATTGAGGTTAACGGTACTTTAGGAAAAGGTGTGTCTGCTAAGGACATCATTTTATATATCATCTCTAAAATATCTGCAGCTGGTGGTACCGGTTATTTTATTGAATATGCAGGTTCGGCAATCGAGGCTTTAAGTATGGAAGCCAGAATGACTATCTGTAATATGAGTATAGAAATGGGTGCCAGAGGTGGTTTAATCGCTCCTGACCAGACTACTTTCGATTATGTTAAAGGCAGAGAGTTTGCTCCGGCCGGTGCGGAGTGGGATAAAGCACTTAGCTACTGGAAAACCTTATACAGTGATGCTGACGCAAAATTTGATAGTGTATTAACTTTCAAAGCAGAAGATATTGCCCCGATGATTACTTACGGAACAAATCCGGGTATGGGTATGGGTATTCAGGAAAATATCCCTTCAACAACTTCACAACCTGATAAAGAGCAATTATCGTATCAGAAAGCACTTGATTACATGGGATTTGAAGATGATTCATCATTAATCGGAAAACCTGTTGATTATGTTTTTATTGGTAGCTGTACCAATTCACGTATTGAAGATTTACGGGAAGTAGCAGAATTTGTAAAAGGGAAACAAAAGGCAGAAAACGTAACTGTCTGGATTGTACCTGGTTCAAAACAAGTGGAACAACAAGCTAAAAACGAAGGTCTGGACAGGATTTTTGAACAAGCTGGTTTTCAGCTTCGCGAGCCAGGATGCAGTGCCTGCCTGGGTATGAATGAAGATAAAATCCCGGCAGGAAAATACTGTGTTTCTACTTCGAACAGAAATTTTGAAGGTCGCCAGGGTCCTGATGCAAGAACTTTACTGGTAAGTCCTTTAACCGCCGCTGCTGCTGCTGTTACTGGTAGAATTACTGATGTAAGAGAAATGTTAACTGAGGCTTAGACAAACCATACCTGATGATGAAACCATCATGTGCAGCAGAACAGCCGAAATGAATATAATCGGATAGCACATGATAGCTTCATTACCGTTAAAAATCTTTATATACCAATGAAAAAATTCGAAAGATTAATATCGGCAATTGTGCCATTAAATATAGAAAACATCGATACTGACCAGATCATTCCGGCCAGGTTTTTAAAGGCGACTACCCGTGAAGGTTTTGGCGAAAACCTGTTCCGTGACTGGCGTTATAATGGTGATAATACGCCTAAACCGGATTTTGTACTGAATGATCCAACTTATAACGGGCAGATTTTAGTAGCAGGAAAAAACTTTGGTTGCGGCAGTAGTCGTGAACATGCAGCATGGGCTATTCAGGATGCAGGTTTCGATGTGGTAATCAGCAGCTTCTTTGCAGATATCTTCAAAGGAAATGCGTTGAACAATGGTCTCTTACCTATCCAGGTTAGCGATGATTTCTTATCTGCTATTTATACAGCAGTGAGCAAAAATCACAAAGCTCAGCTGGATGTAGATCTTGAAAATCAGACTGTGACAATCAAAGACACGGGAGAGAAAGCTGATTTTGAAATTAACGCCTATAAAAAATCATGTCTGATTAACGGTTATGATGACATCGATTTTATCTTAAACCAGAAACATTTGATAGAAGAATTCGAGCAAGCAAAATAATGTCACAACCCATCGTAAATATCGCCAACCTGAATCTGAAGTACCACAATAAACTGGTGCTGCAGGATTTGAACTGGGTTATCAACCGTAAGGAAAACTGGTTATTACGTGGGATAAGCGGGAGTGGCAAAACATCATTAGCCAAGGCAATTGCAGGTCTGGTCAGATTCCAGGGTGATATTGAAGTCAATTTTGATCCGCAGAGCAGCTTACCTCCTCTTGTACATTATGTAGCAAACTGGTATCAGTTTAAAGATCTGGAAGGTCAGTCAAATTTCTATTATCAGCAACGTTACAATAAACAGGCAACGGAAACTACCGCTACCGTAAAGTTTGAATTAGAAAATTATGGTAAAAAACATCAGCTTCAGTTCAGCGAAGCCGAAAAACTTTTAGCTGCTCTGGGCTTTTCTGATTTACTGGATTCCACTCTAATTCAGCTGTCAAGTGGAGAGCATAAAAAATTACAGCTGGTTAGTGCTTTATGGCTTAAACCTCAGTTGTTAATTATAGACCAGCCCTATAATGGACTGGATAAACTTTCCCGGCACAAGCTGAATGATCTGTTTGAAGCTATTACCGCAGCTGGGACGCAGTTGATCCTGATCAGCAATGATAAGGAATTACCTTCAGCGGTACATCGTTTTGCAGCCATCAAAACAGGTAAACTGGTAGAGATCTCTGCTGATGAACATCTGCAGGAATATGATAAAGAAGAGGCTAAATCAATTCCTGATTTTTTAACTGAAACTCCTGTTTCATCGGCTGAAAACATTATCAGGATGGTGAATGTAAATATCAGTTACGGAGAAAAACAGGTATTAAAAGATATCAGCTGGGAAGTTAAAGCCGGAGAAAAATGGCTGCTTCAGGGACCTAATGGATCTGGCAAATCAACCTTATTAAGTTTGATTACCGGCGATCATCCCCAGGCCTATGCCAATGATCTTCATTTGTTCGGTAACAAAAGAGGTAGTGGTGAAAGTATCTGGGATATTAAAAAACGTATTGGATTAATCTCACCAGAATTACACTGGTATTTTGATCCTCTGGCGACTGTCAGACAAAGTATAATCTCTGGTTTTTTTGATAGTTCTGGTTTATTCCGTGAACCTGATTATACAAAAAAGACTCAGGCTGCAGAACTGATCAGCTATTTCGGATTAACGGAATATCAGGATGTGCTGCTCAATCAGCTCCCACTGGGTAAACAGAGACTTGCTTTTCTAGCCCGCACTATTATCAAAAACCCAGAGCTGTTAATCCTGGATGAACCTTGTCAGGGTCTGGATCAGCAGCAAACACAGTATTTCAACAAACTGGTAGATGAATTATGTCAGAATGGTACAACGCTGATTTATGTCGGCCATTTTGAATCGCAGCTGCCTGCATGTATAGAGAAAAGAATTTTATTAGAAAACGGCGAAGTAAAATCCGTAGAAAACATATTAGAAAGCGTTTAGTAAAATGAAGAAAAATATATTAGTTATACCAGGAGATGGTATCGGACCCGAAGTTACCCAATGGGGGAAAGCTGTACTGGAACAAATTGCAGCTAGTTTTGATCATGAATTTCTCTTTGATGAAGCATTGATGGGACATGCAGCAATTGAAGCTACCGGTACTCCTCTGCCGGATGATACCCTGGAGAAAGCAAAAAAGAGTGATGCTATCCTGTTTGGCGCCGTAGGTCATGCGAAATATGATAATGATCCTTCTTTAAAAGTACGTCCTGAACAAGGTCTGCTTAAAATCCGCAAAGAACTGGGACTTTATGCTAACCTGCGTCCTATTTTGTTATTCGATGAATTATTAAATGCATCAAGTATTAAAGCTCATATTCTTAGAGGTACGAACATCCTGTTCTTCAGAGAACTGACAGGTGATGTTTATTTCGGCGAAAAAACCAGATCCGAAGATAAAAACACCGCATCTGATCTGATGATTTATCATAAATACGAAGTAGAACGTATTGCCCATAAAGCTTACGAAGCAGCCATGCAGCGTGGCCGTAAATTATGTTCAGTAGATAAGGCAAACGTACTGGAAAGTTCCAGATTATGGAGAGAGACCGTTCAGGAAATAGCTAAACAATATCCTGAAGTCGAGACTCAGCACTTATTCGTGGATAATGCTGCCATGCAACTAATTAAAGACCCCAAACAGTTTGACGTAGTTTTAACCGCAAATCTGTTTGGCGATATATTAACTGACGAGGCTTCACAAATAGCAGGTTCAATGGGTATGCTGGCTTCGGCATCTGTTGGAGACGGAACCGGATTTTTCGAACCTATTCATGGCTCAGCACATGACATTACTGGCAAAGACCTGGCTAATCCGCTGGCCTCTATCCTTTCTGCTGCTTTGATGCTGGAAATCAGTTTCGGCTTGAAAGAAGAAGCGCAGTTGATTATTTCGGCTGTTGACAGCGTATTAAAAGATGGCTACAGAACCAGTGACATCGCAGACGATACAACCAGCCCATACAAAGTATTAGGTACTCAGGATATGGGTAAACTCGTCTTAAAATTCATCACACAACAAACTTATTCAAATTAAAAAAACTATGCTACACGATCCTAATAGAGTTTACGTATTTGACACCACCCTTCGTGACGGAGAACAGGTTCCGGGCTGCCAGCTTTCTACTCCAGAAAAAATAGAAATTGCAAAAGCACTGGAAGCACTTGGTGTGGATGTGATTGAAGCTGGTTTTCCAATTTCCAGTCCTGGTGATTTCCAGAGCGTGGTGGAATTATCAAAAGCAGTTCGGGAACCAATTATTTGCGCACTGACCAGAGCAAACAGAAAGGATATCGATTCTGCAGTAGCAGCTTTACAATATGCTAAACACCCGAGGATACATACTGGAATAGGCTCCTCAGATATGCATATCAAATACAAATTCAACAGTACACGCGAAGATATTCTGGAACGTGCAGTTGAAGCTGTAAAATATGCAAAGCGATTTGTAGAGGATATAGAGTTTTTCGCAGAAGATGCGGGTCGTGCAGATAATGCATTTTTAGCTCAGATGGTTGAGGCTGTAATTGCTGCAGGTGCAACTGTTGTAAATATCCCGGATACTAATGGATATTGTTTGCCTGAGCAATACGGATCAAAAATCCTGTATCTTAAACAGCATGTTAAAAATATAGATCAGGCAATTATCTCTGTGCATTGCCACAATGATTTAGGTTTGGCTACAGCTAATACTTTAGCCGGGGTAATTAATGGTGCACGCCAGGTAGAATGTACCATTAACGGTATTGGTGAACGTGCCGGAAATACTGCATTGGAAGAAGTAGCTATGGTTTTAAAAACACATCATGCGCTGAACCTGAAAACCAATATCAATACCAAACACTTCAGTGAAATCAGTGCTAAAGTGAGTCGTATGATGAGAATGCCAGTTCAACCTAACAAAGCAATTATTGGACAAAATGCTTTTGCACATAGTTCAGGTATTCATCAGGATGGTTTCCTTAAACACAGAGAGAATTATGAGATCATTAATCCTGAAGATGTTGGAATTGACTCTGCAGGAATTATATTGACAGCCAGAAGCGGACGTCATGCTTTAAAACATCATTTGGAAAGACTGGGTTATGTGATTGAAAAAATCAATCTGGATCAGGTTTATGAGAAATTTCTTCTTCTTGCAGATCAGAAACTGGAAATCTCTGATGATGATTTATTATCATTAATGAGTGACGGAGAAGAACATACCTATAAAAATGGATATAAACTGAACTCTCTGCATGTGGTTTGCGGAGATTCACAACTCCCTGTTGCCATAGTAAAATTAGAACATGAAGGTCAGGAGAAGGAAGCAAAAGCTGAAGGAAATGGCCCGGTTAATGCAACTATTAAAGCTATTGAGACCATAATTGGTAAAGATATTCAGTTAAAAGAGTTTACCATTCAGGCGATGCATGGTGGTAGCGATGATACCAGTAAAGTAAATATGAGAGTTATTTTCGAAGAACGGTCTTATTTAGGATACGGATTCAGCACCGATATTGTTAAGGCATCAGCCGATGCTTATCTGGATGCATTAAATAAATTCTTATAACATGAAACTGCAAAAGGAAGTAGAACTGGATTTTGATGCTGCGGCAGTTCGTATAGCAGATACTGTTAAACGTACTCAGTTGGAATACAATGAAGGATTATCACTAAAATACAATGCCAAAATCTATCTGAAAAGAGAGGATCTGCAAGTGGTACGTTCTTATAAATTACGTGGTGCTTATAATATGATCAGCACACTTGATCAGCAGCAAACCAGCCGCGGTGTAGTATGCGCAAGTGCAGGAAATCATGCACAGGGCGTTGCCTACTCCTGCAAAAAACTAAATATTCAGGGTGTTATTTTTATGCCGGAGATCACACCGAGGCAAAAAATCAAACAGACTGAAATGTTTGGCGGAGACAATATCAAAATTGTACTTGTAGGGGATACTTTTGATGACTGTATGAAAGAAGCACTGGCATATACTGCTGAACATCAGATGGTTTTTGTCCCTCCTTTTGATAATATCAAAATCATAGAGGGTCAGGGTACTGTAGGAGTTGAGATTCATCAGGATCTTCCGGAAGCCGAAGTAATTGTTATGCCTATTGGCGGCGGCGGACTGGCTTCGGGTGTAGGCAGTTATTTTAAAAGTATCAATCCCGATATTACACTGATCGGGGTAGAACCTGAAGGGGCTCCTTCTATGAACCAGGCTTTAAAAAATGGGAGTCCGGTTACGCTGGATTATATAGATCGTTTTGTAGATGGTGCAGCAGTAAAACGTGTTGGTAATCTTACTTTTGAATATTGTAGTGATTTACTGGATCAGATGTTGCTTATTCCAGAAGGAAAAATCTGCACAACCATTTTAAAATTATATAATGAGGATGCTATTGTTGTAGAACCAGCAGGTGCATTGGCTATTGCTGCACTGGATCAGCTGAAAGATACCATTGCTGGTAAAACAGTAGTTTGTATAGTCAGCGGTGGTAATAATGATATCGAGAGAATGCAGGAGATTAAAGAAAAGTCATTGCTTTTTGAAGGTCTTAAACATTATTTCATTGTCCGCTTTCCACAAAGACCCGGTGCATTAAAATCCTTTGTTAATAATGTACTGGGCCCTCATGATGATATTACCAGATTTGAATTTATCAAAAAAACCAACCGGGAAAACGGACCTGCATTAGTGGGTATCGAGTTGCAGGAAAGTACTGACTATGCATCTTTAAAGCAAAGAATGGCAGAGTTTAAGTTCGAGGTAATTGATTTGAATGACGATCAGACTTTATTTGAATACCTGGTTTAACAGGTTTAATCAGTTTATAAAATAAAAAAGGGACTCTATTAGTTATGGAGTCCCTTTTTTATTTTATGGTTAGCTGATTTCAGGAATATGCTTTCCTTATTATGCTTTGATAGTTTCTTTTAATCTGCATCCCATTCCGGAAGCAAGTGCATACAGGTAAGCAGCAACAGCCTTCGGTTTACTACTTTCTTTCTTAAAATTCCAGACATCATTCATAAACAGCGGGAAATTCTTACTGTTCAGCTGATCAAAAGCCACAGATATTGTTGGAGTCAGCGAATGAGCGGTATGCCAGATACCAAATGGGATATATAATGTTTCTCCGGCACTCACCTTAAAACTGATAGGTGTGGCATTTTTAAATTCAGGATGTTTCTCCAGATCAGGATTAAATACATTTACTTCTGAACGCCACTGATTCTTTTCAGTAGCATACAGGTACTTTTCCTGTCCGCGTGGAAAAACTGTAAACAACTTCTCTCCATATAATTGATTAATCCATGCACTCAAATGATAATAGTCCTTATGAACATAAGGAAATTTGCCTCCCGGACCACCAACAAACAGTTCAATAATCCCTCCCCAGTTTCCGCGTTTAAAAGATTTATCTTCCAGCCAGTTTGGTTTTGCATAACCCAGATTGAGTGGCAAAAGCAGATCAAGCATTTCAGGAATTTCTTTCGTAATATTAAAGGTTAAAGGATATGGAGCCAGTTTCTCTTCAGAACTTTGCTCAGCAAGATCCATGACTTCCGTCATTTTGTATGGCTTCCCGGTATCTTTGTTAATCACATCGCTTTCCTTATCCGGATAGTTTTCACGGAACCAGTCCGGAGTGAACAGACCATTTGCCTTCCATACTTTAGTTGCATCAGTAAAAATTACGGGAATACCCGGATTATGGTGTTCTTCCATAAATTCTTCATAACTGATGCCTGATTTTCTTTGAATTTCCATTAAGAACGGAGCTATTAATTGATAACAAATTACCGTATAAATTTTATCAATTACAAACAGACAAGGGCAGCACACCGGCCACCCCTGCAATTGTTTAAATGCTAAATTGATAAACTGTTAACCAGATTATTTTGCGGTAAATACAGAGTCAGGATATAAAAATTTAATCCCTGCAAGATCACCTTCAGATAACTCTTTTCGTTGTCCGGTAAAAGTAGTTCCATCGAGTTTTGTAATAGTAGGTTCTCCGTTTTTCGAGAAAGCATTTGAACTATACAGCATAATAGAGCCAAAATCAAAATCTCCGGTTTCACCACCAGTCCAGCCACGCTCGATATAGGTCTGAAAATTATGAGCCTTACCATCCTCTATATTATCCTTATTTACAATAATAAAATCATCACGATCAGCTCTGCATTGTTCATGTAACAGACCAATAGCATGCCCGATTTCATGAATTGTACTACCTAATGAACAGTTCCCCAGTGTGATATTCTGACGGCCGCCAACCATCCCAATTGAAGATGAGCAGCCGTCTCCCGATACAAATCTGACGTAATTAGCTTCTTTATCGCGTTGTACAAAAGTAAATTTGGTTTTACTTTCCCAATGCGCGATAGCATCGGTAACCCATTTCTTTTTCTTTGCGTTCATGTTGGAGTCTACTACATAATAAACCACACCACCCGGCCATCTCAATTTAAGCTCATCTTTGAATGTACTTTCGGTAGCAACACCTGCAGAATTATACTGACGTTTGATAAAGTCAACTTGTTTTTGTGTCAGCTCCATATCTCCTCCCAGAATATATATTCCGTTTTTTCTTTCAATCTGGATTTGTTTATTTCCGGAACCAAAAGAAATCAGTTCTGCCTTGGTATCAGGCAGAGCTTGTTCAGCTGAACAGTTACAATCATTTTGTTTAATGTCTGATGATTGGCTTTCTTCTCCGTTTTGTTTTTTACAGGCACTGATCATTGTTGCACAGGCAAGTGCAATTAATAAAATTTTAGTCTTCATCGGTTTTGATTAGGTTACTGATTTTTGGTTGGTTTAAGGGATATATCTTTTTCAGAAATGTTAAAGGCAGCTTTACAGGCTGCCTTTAACATAATTATCAATTAATAGACCTGGGCTATAGTGCATAGTCAGGATACAGATATTTGAATCCTTCCAGGTCACCTGCAGAAAGGGCGGTTCTTTGTGCGCCGAAAGTAGATCCGTCAAGTTTTGTAATTGTTGGTTCACCATTACTTGAAAATGCATTTGAAGGGTACATCATAATAGATCCAAAGTCAAAAGCTCCGGTTTGACCACCTGTATAACCTCTGTCTTCCCAGGTATCAAAATTATGTTCAAGACCAGGTTCGATATTATCTTTATTGATAATCACATAATCATCACGGTCAGTTCTGCTTTGTTCGTGAAGCAAACCTAAAGCATGACCTATTTCATGAATGGCATTACCTGTTGAACAGCCGGATCCCAGATTAAGTTTTTGAGCTCCGCCAGCCATTCCCAGTGCAGAGGAGCAACCAGATCCCACAACAAATCTGATATAGTTTGCCTGGGTAGTGCGTGGTGTAAAAGTTAATTTGGTTTTTGCTTTCCAGTGTGCTATCGCATCTGTAATTCTTGCCTGGTTTGGTACATTGGCATCAATTGAATAATACACAATACCATTAGTCCATCTTTTACTTAAATAATCTATAAACGTACTTTCAGTAGCTGTTCCTGAAGGATCATATTTGTGTTTAAGATAAGCAACCTGTTCATTGCTTAACAGGATATCACTCCCCAGAATAAACTGATCATTCTTTTTGGTTAGCCGGATGGATTTATTTCCGGTGCCGAAAGTGATGGATTGTCCTTTAATTTCCGGAGATGCCTGCTCTGCGGAGCAATTACAATTATCGGTTTTTACATCGGCAGTCTGAGTACCTTGATCATTTTGTTTTTTACACGCACTGGTCAGTGCTGCAAAAGCAAGTGCAATTAATAGAGTTTTGTTTTTCATTGGTTTCAGTTTTTTAGGTTTTTAGGTAAAAATCTTATTACATAAGTGTTTAATAAACTTAACAGTTTTTAACAAAACCTGGTAAAGTCCTGATCAAAATGGTAATAAAAAGATACTCTATTGTCAATAAGATTTACATAATATCTAATAATGTTGTGGATAACAAGCAATGGTATAATTAAAAATCAAACAATAGCTGTTAGTATTAGATCAATAATATTATATTTACATAAGAAGACAAAATAACCGATTCCATTCAAAACGGTATAGGTTAAAAGCTGTTAAATTAATTTACCTGTATAAACTTGGCAACACATTTGCTAGGGAAACAACAAACACACAAATATGAAAAAATACATACTATTACTCTTAGCGATAACGGCAATTGGATTGTCTTCGTGCAAGAAAGAGGTCCTGGTTCCTAATGACAATGGATTACCGAACAAGACTTACTTAAGATACATTCAGCCTGGTGACTGGAGACAAGATGGTAATACCCTTAGTGTTTTCTTACCGCTGCCTGACCTTGATAAGGCTACATTTGAAAATGACGAGGTCGCATTGAGTATTTCAAGACTGGATAACGATCTTTATGATAAACTTCCTCTTGTTGATAATGCGCGTAGCTATAGTTATACCTATGCAGTTGGAGGGATAACGCTGTATCTTCAAAATGCTGCGGATCTGTCTGTGCCACCAACAAGACCAACTGACAAGTCAAGAGTTAAGATTATTCTGATAACTTCTTCTCTATAATATTTAGAATTCAAGAAAACGACCAATGTTCGCCTGAACGTGGTCGTTTTTTTTTATGCTCTCCCCTATTGAGCTGAATCGCCCTGATAATTACACCATTTCTCTCCAGCAACAGTTCCTCATAAAATCCTTTGTAGTAGACGTCCTTTACTTCATAACGTTTACTATTCCAGCCACTCTTTAACTCTACCCATTCAGGATAGAACACAACAGACTGGCCTTTTCCCTGCAGACCAATTTTTTGTGCATCTTCTGGCTTAAGAACGACAGCGTTACCTAATAGCTGAGCTGTATAAATATGTTCGGGGTGATTATAAACGTGTGACGGTCTTCCTTTTTGGATCAATGTACCATCTTTCATCAGTAATAATTCATCAGCGAGGAACAGACCATCTGCCGGATCGTGTGATACAATGATAACAGTTACACCAGTTTCGGCCGCTATCCGCTTAATATCAGCACGCAGTTGATTTTTCAGCAAGGCATCTACCTGGCTAAAAGGTTCATCCAGTAATAGAACGCTGGTATCGGTGACTAAGGCTTTGGCAATGGCTACCCTTTGCTGTTCACCGCCACTTAGTTCAGTTATCTTTTTATTTCTCAGATGATCGATATGCAGGTGCTGCATCATATTGACGGTCTTCTCTTCTTTTGCTTTTACATTCGTATTAGAAAGAACAGAAGCAATATTATCATATACTTTAGCATAGATATTCAGAGAGAAATCCTGGGTTACAATTTTCATCTCCTTGTGTCCGGGAATGAGCTGTTCATCAGGTCCTAAAACACGTTTACCATTAAAGAGTACTTCTCCATCATCAACTTTTAATAAACCGAAAATGGACTTTAACAAAGTCGACTTTCCACTTCCACTTTCACCAATTACAGCAATGATGTCTCCCCGTTTAATGTCGAAACTGATATTTCTGATTCCTGAAGCCTGTTCAGTCTGATATTGTTTAGTTAGTTGTCTAACGCTGATGATATTTTCGTCCACGACGTAAAGATACGGTTCGGACACAAATTATCCAGTAATAGCGTCGAATAGAATCGGATATGACATAAAAAAGCCTCTTGACGTAAGAAAGTCAAGAGGCCTTTTTTTATAAGTAAATGATATTTCTTATCAGTAACCGGGTTTAGTGTATCCCAAGAGTGATACCAAATGCTATGTTTTTAAGCCCTTTCTGTGCTTCACTCTCAAACATATCATTGAAATAATATTTGGTGAACAGACCTATTCCCGCATAGGCAACTCTTACTGTTCCTCCTAAACGCACTTTTTGGAAATTATAGTCATCTTTGAACTTTTGTTTTCCGCGTTCCTCACTGATCTGCTTGACCTTCCCATTCAGCAGAAAACCAACTTCCGGGCCTACTACGAAATAAAATCTTTTTCCCCGTTGATTTTCTTTGGTTCTGAATTCAAAATTTAATGGGATATGTACATAGCTGCTGGAAAATCTATTTTTATCAAAATCAACAGGTTCTTCTATATAGCTAAGATCAGGTGTATTTTTCTGAATGGTTATATTTCTCCTCAAACGTATCAAAGTCCAGTCGAATCCTGCTGCGGCATAGATTCTGAAATTAGGGTTGAACCGATAACCAAAATACAACAGATCAAAGGAGATAGTGCTGGTTTTAAATCCTCTGTAACTCAGAAAGTCATTTTTAGGAGAAAGCGTAAAGCTTCCATTGTCAATTAGCTTTGAGAAGCCAATGTCCAGTCTTGTAAAAGTGATTCCGTACCCAAAGCGACCGGTAGGAGCCGATTCATTATTGCTGACACTATCTTCACTACGTCCAAAAGATACGCTTGTCTTATATTTCCTGCCTTTTGAGACAGTTTTCACAATCGTTGTATCATTTGTATCACTTTGTGCACTTACCGTCAGAGAAGCCATCCCAATCATTCCAGTAAGTATCAAATTCATTAGTAAATTCTTCCTCATATCATTTGATCATGTCTGTTTATATCCCTTATCTATTTTCCAGTCCTGTTGCATTCTGTTATTCATTACCTAAACAACTCAACTCTTTATACTCAAATTATTTATTTTCCTGAATGTTCTTTCTTAACTGCAGGTAACAGTTAGAATATCATTTCTGTTTATTGCGGTTAAATTTAATCATTCCTGTACTTAATGCCGTCAAAGAAAAATCATCAATCCAATTCTCTTTCCGACAGGATAACTAAAAGATAAAAACAAGCCTTGAGATTCCTTTAAACAGGCCATTTAATTTATCCAATGAGGACTCTAAAAGTAAAAAATCCCCACCACTCTATAAGCTTTTTCAAATTAAGCAAATCAGTTTATCAGCACGAGTTCCTAAAAGCAAATCTGTCCGTTCTCCTATAAGATTTTACGGAGCAAGCCATTGGTTTATCTCTATAATTTCCTAAAAGCAAATCAGTTTATCAGCACGAGTTCCTAAAAGCAAATCTGTCTGTTCTCCTATAAGATTTTACGGAGCAAGCCATTCGGTTTATCTCTATAATTTCCTAAAAGCAAATCAGTTTATCAGCACGAGTTCCTAAAAGCAAATCTGTCTGTTCTCCTATAAGATTTTACGGAGCAAGCCATTCGGTTTATCTCTATAATTTCCTAAAAGCAAATCAATCGGTTCTCCAATATAAAGCGTCAAAATTAAACTAATAAGCTCCTCCATATTAAGTGCGCCAAAAAGTAAACCATTCTGCTCCTTAACAACTCCATCCCCCCAATACAAGTAATTGATCTCTGGAAACGGGCAGGTTCTCCCTTTGGGAAATAAAAAAAGCCTTGAGTTTTTTCTGACATTGTTCGCTTTTCGCGAACGTCAGAAGAAAAAACTCAAGGCTTTTTTATTTCCTTTTACTCTCCCCGTTTCTGACGATAATTCTTGTACAACTTCACCGCCATCATAATTCCCCCCGCAAAAATTATCAACCCTATCAACCCATAAACCCAGTCAACTGCACTTTTCAGTACTACAGTGAACACGATCGCTACCAATAACACAGTAGCCACCTCGTTCCACAATCTCAGTTTAAAAGAACTCAGTTTAAAAATCCCGTTCTTCATTTGTTTCATGATTCGCTGACAGATAAAATGATAAACCAGCAATAACAAAACAAAACCAAGTTTAACATGTAGCCAGGGTGTACTTAACAATCCCGGGCGGATGCAAATCATACTGATCCCTGCAAGCACAGCAAACGTCATTGCAGGATTAGTAATGATGTGCCACAACTTATGCTCTATCTTAATAAACTCTTTTTGAAGAATTTCCTTTTCCTGAGCAGGGCGGTCATTTGCTTCCGTATGGTAAATAAAGAGTCTTACACTATAAAATAGTCCGGCCATCCAGCTCACCACAAAGATGATATGGACAGAAAGGACATATGGATAATACTGGTCCATTAATAGCGGAATTCTTTAATAAAATCAATTGCGTATTTCACATTGTCAAAAGGAATATCCGGCATAATACCATGTCCTAAATTAAATATGAATCCGTTTTCACCACGCATACGTTCAAATAACTGTAAGATATGCTTTTTAATAACCGGTTTATCTGCATACAGTATATGCGGATCAAGATTTCCCTGAACCGCAATACCAGCAGGTAAAGCCTGTTTAATATTCAGTAAATCAGCATTCCAGTCTACGGAAATTACATCAGGTTTTGCAGTAGCCATAATAGGTGCAAACACTGAACTTCCTTTACAGAAAGAAATCACAGGGATATCTTTTCTGTTCAGGTTAGCAATAATTTCCTGGATGTAACGATGAGAAAATTCCTGATAGTCGTTCCATGACAAAGCCAGGGCCCAGCTATCAAAAATCTGTATTGCATTTACACCGGCAGCAATCTGCAAATTCAAATATTCAGCCGTTACTTTTGCAATTTTAGCCAAAAGTTTGTGTGCAACTTCAGGATGATTGTGCATCAGTAATTTAGTAAGCTTAAAATCTTTTGATGAAGCTCCTTCAACCAGATAGCTCATCACGGTAAACGGTGCACCAGCAAAACCAATTAATGGAATACTACCATTCAGGCGCTGCTGAATTACTTTAATTGCATCAGCAACATATTCCAGCTGATCCAAACAATCCACATTCAGATTTTCTACGTCTTTTAATGTACGTACAGGGTTTGCAAAACGTGGCCCTACTCCCTGAGTAAAGCTGAGATCACCTCCCATTGCTTCACCAGTAACCAATATATCACAAAACAAAATAGCAGCATCAATACCTAACAAATCCACTGGTAACATAGTTACATCAGCAGCAATTTCAGGTGTTTTGCACATCTCTAAGAATGAATACTTGTTTTTAATCTCCCAATATTCCGGCATGAAACGACCAGCCTGACGCATCATCCATACGGGTGGGCGTTCAGTTTGTTTGGACCATGCTGCATCTAAAAATAAAGTGTTCATCTAATCTTAATTTGTTGGTAAGCTATTTGCTTCTTTTTCTATTTTATTAATTATCTCTTTCGTTCTATCGGTATTTGCGAGGTCTTTTGCTTTATCAGCATAAGCCAGTGCTCTTACTTTATCTTTTTTGCGCAGGGCAAGATTAGCCAGATGTATTAATACAAAAGACTTATCACTTTTTGAGCCCAGAGGAAAACGGCTTGCTACCTGAAAATGATATTCGGCAGCCGCATAATCTTCTTTTTTAAGTGCAATATTGGCAATCATAAATTCGTAGTAACCCCGTCTGTTTTTAGCCAGACGATCCGGATTTGGCACTTCTGCCAATAATTGTGCTGCTTTCTCATAATTTCCATCCTTAAAGTATTTGGAAGCAATTAAGATGGAACTGCTTTTAAAATGGCTCCAGATTACAAATCCCGCCATCAAGCCTAAAATTACTGCCAGCTGTTGCTGGTCATAAAAAAGGCACACCCCAGCGGCAATAACAAAAATTGCCATCAGGGCATACCTGCCTTTTGCGTTATACATTAGTTATGAATATCCGTAAATTTATAGCCTACACCACGGATAGAGTGGAAGTAAACCGGGTTTTTCTGATCTGGTTCAAAATACTTACGGAATGTAAGAATGAAGTTATCAATGGTACGTGTAGAAGGATAAACATCGTAATTCCAAACAGTTTCGAGAATTTGCTCTCTTGAAACTGCTTCATTTTTACGTTCAATCAGTAATTTAAGCAGCATCGTTTCTTTTTTAGTTAAAGGTACGATTACCCCGTCATCCTGTTTCAGCTCAAATGAGTTGAAATAGATAGTTTTTTCACCGATTTTGTAAGAGTTTAATTCCTTTAAATCATCTGATTTCATACTACGTTTAACCAGAATACCCACTCTTAAGATTAACTCTTCCAGGTTGAAAGGCTTCACCAAATAATCATCAGCTCCTTTTTTAAGGCCCATAACACGGTCTTCACTAGTGTTTTTAGCAGTTAAAAATAAGATAGGAACCTCAGTATTTTCCAGACGTATAGTTTCACAAACCTGGAAACCATCCATTTCAGGAAGCATCACATCCAGAATAATCAGGTTAAAACGTTCTTCTTTGAATATTTTCAAAGCAGTTTTACCGTCTTTAACTGCATGGACTTTGTAACCTTCCAATTCAAGGTTTAATTTTATAGCATCTAATAAATGGTCTTCATCTTCGACCAATAAAATTCTTAATTTCTGTTGCATAATGATCAACTAAATGTGATTTCAAAAATTGTACCCTGAGGCACATTGTCTCTGACACTGATATCAGCATCATGTTTTTGCAAAACTTCTTTTACTATAAACAATCCCAGTCCCGTTCCTTTCGCTTTCCTTGTGTTTTCTTCACCAACGCGGTAAAACTTATCAAATATGAGCATTTTTTCCGCATCCGGAATACCAGGCCCTCTATCCGAAACACTCAGGAAAGGATGTCCATCACGCATTCTCAGTTCAACTCCCACTTCAGCACATGGGCCAGAATATTTTACCGCATTTTCTACCAGGTTAGTCACTACAGAAGAAAGCGTAAAAGGATCTCCTGTAACTTTTACATTCGGTTGGATTACAGGATTAATCACCTGTTCACATCCGCAGGAATGAATTTGTAACCTGTCAGTTATTTTGGTAACCAGTTCTGAAAAATCAAACTCTTCCTTTGGGAAGGAATACGAGCGGTTTTCAATTTTTGTAGCCAACAGCATATTTTCAACCAGATCATCCAGACGTTCAATATCCTTTAACGAATTATTCAGTAAAGAAGTTTGACGTGCTTTATCCAGATCGCGTTTTATGATAGTTTGAAGCGATAATTTAATCGCTGCCAGCGGCGATTTTAATTCATGCGTAACAGATAACAGGAAATTTTGCTGCTGCTCTCTTAACAGATCTTCCTTTTTAATCGACTGATGAAGGAAATACGCTCCAACACACAGCAAGAATAAAAATACAGATCCCTCTCCCATGACCATGGCCATTCTGGAAGGCTGGAGTTTAACAACTAGTGTCCCCCAGGAGATCAGCTGTACCAGTGAGTACAGCAACATGAAATAAAATATGATAATTGATTTCTTCAAAATTCCTATGCTCTTGAAGCCGTTAAAAACAAACAGCTCTTAAATATACGTTAATTTACTTATTCCTAAAAACAATGTCCAATGCTTCAAGAATAGCTCTTTTAGCCTTCTCCAGTTCAATTTTGGTATGCGCGGCAGAAACAAATCCCACTTCATAACCAGAAGGGCCTAAATAAATCCCCCTGTTTAACAATTCACGGTGCATTACCTTGAATTTTTCCATACTGGCCGGATCAATATCATCCGCACATTGTATTTTGTCTCTGTCCGTAAAAGCGAACCAGAAGATAGAACCTACATGAAATACTTTGAATTTATAATTTCTTGCAGTTGCGAAGCGCTGTATACCTTCAGCAAATTCAGTAGCTTTTGCATTCAGTTCTTTATAGAAACCAGATTTCAGCAGTTCAGTCAACTGGGCAATACCCGCTGCCATTGCTACAGGATTTCCTGATAGAGTACCAGCCTGATACACACCGCCATCAGGAGAGATTTGTCCCATAATTTCTGCCGATGCACCATACATCCCGACCGGTAAACCACCACCTAATATCTTACCATAGGTAACAATATCCGGCTTTGCATTATAATAACCCGCAGCACCTTCAAATCCTAAACGGAAACCTGTAATTACTTCATCAAAAATCAATAAAGTACCATTATCCTTACAGATTTTCTGCAGGAATTCGATATAAGCAGGATCCTGCATCAGCAAACCATTATTTGCCGGAATACCTTCAATAATTACTGCGGCCAGCTGATCTTTAAACTGAGCAAAAGCTTGTGTTAAAGCGGCTGTATCGTTCAAAGGAACAACAATTGTTTCTTCAGCAAAAGATTTAGGTACACCCAAAGAGGAGGTCTCACCAAATGTAACCAGACCAGAACCAGCCTTTACCAGTAAAGAATCACTATGCCCATGATAACAACCTTCAAATTTAAGGATCTTATCTCTTTTGGTATAACCACGTGCCAGACGGATAGCAGACATTACCGCTTCTGTACCAGAACTCGTAAAACGAATTTTTTCAACGTGCTTATTGTTTTTTATAACTAATTCTGCAAGCTCATTTTCCAAAGCAGTTGGTGCACCAAAACTCATTCCATTCTGCATGGTTTCGATCACCTTCTCCCTTACTTTAGCTGGATTATGACCTAAAATTAAAGGTCCCCAGCTTCCGCAGAAATCAATAAACTGATTTCCATCTGCATCCCAGACAAAACATCCGTCACCTTTCTGAATGAATAGTGGCGTACCGTAAACAGATTTAAATGCTCTTACAGGTGAATTTACTCCGCCCGGAAAATAGTTTTTTGCCTTTTCATACAGCTCTGCCGATTTCTCTCTTGAAATATCAGGTTTACTTCCAGTATTTACAGGCATATCTCCTTCGTTGCCGGAAAACATCTTTTTTAACGATTCTAACATATTACATCCAGTTCTTTTCTACAATATCTCTTATATGGTAAGTGGTAATTATACTTGCTCCCGCACGTGCGAAGGCATACATAGTTTCCATTACTATCTTTTGTTCATCAATCCAGCCTTTTTGCGCAGCCGCTTTAACCATTGCGTATTCTCCTGATACATTATAACAGGCGATAGGCAAATCAGTATTTTGTTTCAGATTATGAATTACATCCATATAAGCCAGTGCTGGTTTAACCATCAGCACATCTGCTCCCTCACTCTGATCAAGTAATGCTTCACGCAGAGCTTCTTCAGGATTCCTGAAATCCATCTGATAAGCTTTCCTGTCACCTTTACTAGGCGCGCAGTCAGCAGCCTCTCTGAAAGGCCCGTAATAAGCCGAGGCAAATTTAGTAGCATGCGACATGATTGCTGCGTTTACATAACCATGCTGATCCAGTAAGTTTCTCATTGCGCCGATACGTCCATCCATCATATCAGAAGGAGCCAGCATATCAGCACCAGCCTGCACATGTGTAAGGGCCATTTTAGCGATAACTTCTACCGTTTCATCATTTTGTACATAATCATCTTTCAGAATACCGCAATGTCCATGTGTGGTATAAGAACAAACACAAACATCCGTAACGATATACAAATCATCACCAAAGTTTTTCTTCAGTTCACGAACGGCAGCAGGTACCAGAGAATGATCATGATAGGCAGAACGCGCATCTTCAGATTTCTCATCTCCCACACCAAAAAGCATGATTTTATTTATACCCAGCTCCATTCCTTTTTCAACATCTCTGATTAACATGTCAGTCGAAAAATGATTTACTCCAGGCATGGAATCAATACCATGTTTCACTCCGTTTCCAGGAACAATAAAATATGGATAAACAAACATGTCTTTCGACAGTTTAGTTTCAGCCATCATCTCTCTTACAATCGGGTTCTTTCTTAATCTACGTGGACGGTGCAACATAATCAACCTCTTTTTTTATTTAATATCTATTCCGAATACTGCTTCTGCCAGACCAATTTCATCAGGTGAATAAGGAAGAACATATTCAACACCCATTTCCTCAAATTTCTTTCCTGTTGAATTGCCTATAGCAATTACCTTTTGTCCCGGATCCAGTAAATTATCAGCAAAATAAGCTTCTACATTGGAAGGACTGGTAAAGATTAGTACATCAGCATAAGTATGATCTATATTTTCTTCAATGACTGTCTCATAAATAGGCAGATCAATAATTTTCGTGTCTTCGGCCAGGGATTTCTGAATGCTCTGCAATGAATCCTGTGCACGCGGAAATAAAACAGTCTGATTTCTAACCAGTACAGAAAAATCTTCGCCTACTTCTGTGATATCACCACTTTCGCCAACATAATCAGCTTTATGACCATGTTTTCTAAGTGCATCTTCAGATCCTCTGCCCACAACGCCAAATTTGGTATGTTTAGGTAATACAGGTTTCAGTTTAAAGAAGTATTCTACTCCATTACGACTACTGAAAAATATCCAGTTTATGTGTTTAAGATAAAAAGGATCAAGTACATTTACGATAGGAAAAGTGCGGATCAGTGATCTTCCTTCTATTTCTATATGGTTAGTTTCCAACGCTCTTCTAAAGTAATTGTGTTCCCCGATTTCTCTGGAAATAAATACTCTTGAAGGAAGTTTTCTATCCTTGTCATATTTAGCAACAATTTTTTCAGCCAGCCCTGCCAGGTTATCCACCCGGAAGAATAAACGATTTGGAAAATCATCAGCAGTTAATGCTTTTGAAGTCCAGACCTCATACTGACCATTTTCTTTTTTACAGTAACAACCTAAAGGCATATGGCACCCTCCTTCAAAAAGATTCAGAACTTTACGTTCCACCCCAATTTCTTCAGCAGTATCTGCATCATGAATTTTTTGAAGGATATCATATAATTCCTGATCATTTTCTCTGATCTGAATAGCCAGAACCCCTTGTGCAGGTGCAGGAATCAGCTCAGTCGGATCAATAACTTCCGTATGAAATTCAGACAAGTCAAGGTTCAGGCGGTTTACACCTGCTTTTGCCAGTAAAATAGCATCATATTTCTCATCTCTCAGTTTCTGAATGCGCGTATTCACATTACCACGCAGGTCTTCAATATTAAGATCTGTTCTTAGCGCAAGTAACTGTGCTTTACGTCTGTTGGATGAGGTCCCTACCTGTGCACCGGTTTTCAAAGAAAGTTTCTGCGTAACATCTACACAGTCTTTTAAAATAAGCAGTAATTCAGAGGCATCTTCACGTTCGGAGACTGCCGCGATTGTTAATCCTGCAGGATGTGTTGTTGGCAGATCTTTATGAGAGTGTACAGCAAGATCTATGCTTCCGCTTAATAATTCTTCTTCAAGCTCTTTGGTAAAAAAACCTTTTCCTTCAAGTTTGTCCAGCCTCAGGTTTAGTATTTTATCACCCTGGGTTTTAATGATCTTCAGTTCAGCTTCTACACCAATTTCCGCAAGTTTGTCTTTCGTATAATTGGCTTGCCACAATGCAAGATCACTGCCTCTTGTTCCGATAATAAGTTTTTTCATCATGTTGTTTTATTAAGCTTCCATCAACCTGTTTACAAACAATGTTAATTAAGCTTATGTAGATATCACGTTTTAGATTTGCGCAAATTTAACCTAAAAGAGTTATAGTCTTAAATAATAAACAAATAATGTATTTGTGCTGACTAATCTACCCCGGAAGGCTAGCTGTTGTTGACCAGAATTTCCTTTGCCATGATCATCGGTACGCTAATATATTTCTTTTCCATATAGTCCATCACCCGTTCAAGAACCTGTCTTGAATTTTCATCCAGTGTGTTGATCTCTTCAGCAAAAACAATATCCAGCGCTTTACTTTTAATTGCTTTAATCTTTTGAGGCACTTCACTCATCGCAATTTCTATTTTGCGCTGACGAAGTACTAAATCAAACTCTTTGATATTCTGATCGATGATTTGTTCTGCATTAACCAGTTCATCATAACGTTCCTGGATGTTTTTACGGGCAATCTCTTTTAAAGATTCTACCTCAATAAAATGTACAGGGAAGTTTTTGATAACCTCAGGTGCAGTATCGTTAGGAATTGCAAGATCTACAATAACTTTTTTACCAGTTTCGCCGTTAAGGAGTTTACGGTAAATTTTTTCTGTAATGATAGGTTCAGTAGCACCGGTACAGGTAATGATCACATCAAAACCCTGATTGAAATCTTCCAGTGCTGTCAATGGATAAGCTGTACCATTTAAATCTTTTGCAAGAGATTCAGCATTTTCTACCGTTCTGTTAAAAATAGAAAAATTAGAATACTTGTGCTTTTTAAGGTATTGAGCTAAATTCTTATTAGTCTCGCCGGCGCCTATGATCAGGATTCTTGAGCTGGCTGTTATAGTGAGGTCCCTTAATTTACGGTAAGCCAATGACACTACCGAAACCGGGTTTTTAGAGATATTCGTATGGGTATAAACTTCCTTTGCCGTTTTAACTACCCGATTCATGATCATTCTCATATAATCAGCAGTAAAACCAGAAATACGGCATGCTTCATAAGCCCGGCGTACCTGTGCAAGGATTTCTTTTTCTCCGACCACCAGACTTTCCAGTGAACAGGAAGTACGTAATAAGTGATTGAAAGCTTCCACCTGTTCATAAACAGAAACATTTTCAAGGAACCTGTCCATGTAGGCTTCAGGCAGTCCCATGTCCAGTACGGTCAGGAAACGAAGGATAAATTCACGATCTAATTCGTGTGCAGTGGTAAAAACAAACTCAACGCGGTTACATGTACCGATATAAAAAATTTCTTTTACATCCAGTTCATTTTGAATATTCTTCAGTCTGTCATCCAGTGTCTGCTCACAGATAACTAATTTCCCTAAAGACTTTAAGTCAATTTGTTTATGAGTGAAAGCAAGTATCTTTAAATATTCCAATTTGGGTTTGTGTTGTTTTATTAGTGGAAACAAAAGTAACAACACGACCCTTAGTGTCTGTCATTATGCTGTAATTAAGAATAATTTAGAAAGATTTTAAATTAAATAAGAAGAAGAAAAACAAGGGTCCATTATGTTTGTTAATATGGTTAACCAGCTATAAAAGAATACTATGCTTAAAAAAGAACAATTTATTTTATCCGGTTCTAAAGATAAAACAATTTCCGGAGACCTCATTTATGATGACAATTATACAGATCAACCCTGCATTTTATTTGTACATGGCTTCAAAGGTTTTAAAGACTGGGGGGCTCATAATCTTGTAGCAGCCAGTTTTGCTGCCCAGGGATACCGCTATTTTAAGTTTAATTTAAGCCACAGCGGTGTAACTGCACAGCAACCCAACGACGTTACTGATTTAAATGCATTTGCAGAAAATACAGTAAGCATGGAGCTGCAGGATGTGGATACAGTCATCAACTATATTGCTCACACCTATCCTTTGAGCCCTATATACCTCATTGGTCATAGCCGTGGTGGTGCCCTCGTTATCCTGAAAGGTGCAGCAGATTCCCGTATTCATAAAATAATTACCTGGTCTGCCATTGCAGATTTCAGTTCTCTGTGGAAAAAAGATCAGGAAGAAGAATGGCTGTCGTCAGGAAAGATTTTTGTAGAAAATGCAAGAACAAAAGAAAAGATGCCCTTAAATAGTACACTCCTGGAAGATTTCAATGCTCATAAAGATGAATTTGATGTTATTCATGCCGCAGCAAAAGTCAAAATACCCTGGCTGATTCTGCATGGTGATGATGATATCAATGTAAATTTCAGTATTGCACAGCAGCTGGCTCAGGCACAACCAATGGCCAGATTACAAAAGATCAAAGGAGCTAATCATGTATTTGGTGCCAGTCATCCCTATACAGAAAAAGAATTACCTGCTCAACTCTCGGAGGTATGCAAAAAAACTCTTGATTTTTTAAAAAGCCCCGGACTGTAATTTAAAACAGATCAGGGCTTCCGATATTATTTTACTTCCGTCCAGTTGCCATCTTCTTTGATCAGATCAATAAGATCATCCAGTGCACGGGCGGAATTCACATTCTTTTTCACTACTTCTTTTCCACGATACAAGGTGATTTTATCAGGCCCTGTACCAACATAACCGTAATCAGCATCGGCCATTTCACCCGGGCCATTTACTATACAGCCCATTATCCCTATTTTAATCCCTTTCAGGTGATCCGTTCTTGAGCGTATCAGCTGCGTCGTTTCCTGCAGATCGAACAATGTTCTTCCACAGCTTGGACAGGAAATATACTCAGTTTTAGAAATTCTTGTTCTGGTTGCCTGTAGAATTCCAAAACTTGTAGAATTCATCACCGGAAGACCAACCGTCATTGGTGCATCAATCCATATCCCATCACCAAAGCCATCCGTAAATAAAGCACCTAAATCTGTAGCTGCATATAACTGCAGATCATCCGCGCTGATCGCAGCGTAAGATCTTTTGATAATTACAGGAATTTGATTTTCACTTTTAAGCAGGGCGACAAAAAAGTCTCTCTGTTCCATCATCCCTGATTCTGAAGATGTCTCCAGTACCAATACAACTGTTTCATCAAGCAAAGCCAGTAAAACTTTATTATAATTTCTTGCATTTACGCTAACCAGATTCAGAATAGGATCCTTTAATGCGGTTGTTGCATAATCTTCCAGTTTAATCAGCGGATGACAATTATTTTTATCCTTTAATCCCAGCCACGTCCGGTAATTATAAACCTGACGCAGATTACCCGGAAAAGAGAAAGATGGCAGTGAGTCTGCTAAATAAACCAGATCGCAAGCCTGATCGGCCATATTATATTTATCCAGACCCGCACTGTATTGATAGCCAACCTCAGCTAAAAAATAGGGGTCTTTAAGATTCTTCGAAGAGACATCCAGCATAACCACAGGATGATGATGACCTCCGATATGCTGTACAGGTTTGGTAATTCTGCGATTGTATTCATATGGGCTGTATGGCAAATCCCGAATTTCAATCCGTTCATTGGTTATCACACCAGCTGATCTGTTTGCATAGCGGTCAGCCAGAGCTTTTGCCACTGGTGCTTCAAATTCAGGGTCTTCTGTTAAAGAAACCCGGATGGTATCACCCAACCCATCTTCCAGTAAAGTACCAATACCTACTGCAGATTTAATTCTTCCATCTTCACCATCACCAGCTTCAGTAACACCAAGATGAAGCGGATAATTCATCCCCTCTTTGACCATGGTTTCTACCAGCAAGCGATAGGCCTGCACCATTACCTGCGTATTACTCGCTTTCATGGAAATGACCAGGTTATAATAATTCAGATCTTCACAAATCCGCATAAATTCCATAGCAGATTCTACCATACCACGGGGAGTATCACCATACTGACTCATAATTCTGTCTGATAAAGAACCATGATTCGTGCCTATACGCATAGCAGTTCCATATTCCTTACAGATCTTTACCAGAGGTGAAAACTTCTTATAAATACGATCCAGCTCAGCCTGATAAGCCTGCTGGGTATATTCTATATTCTCAAAACGTTTTTTATCAGCATAATTACCCGGATTAACCCTTACTTTCTCAACAATACGGGCTGCCGCTTCCGCAGCATTGGGTGTAAAATGTATATCCGCAACCAAAGGTACATTATACCCTCTGAAACGTAACTCCTTTTTGATATTTGCCAGATTTTCTGCTTCTTTCATACTCGGAGCAGTAATCCTTACATACTCACATCCAGACTCCATCATTCTTATGGTCTGCTCTACTGTCCCGATAGTATCCATCGTGTCAGTAGTAGTCATAGACTGTATCCTGATAGGATTCAACCCACCCATAGGAATATCTCCTATAGAAACCTCACGTGTTAAGAACCTGGAATACTGATTTAAATGATTGCAATACCCTCCGGCCAATTCTTTTTGTGCTGTTACGTTTTCCATACTTGTACAAAGATAAAGATTATGTTTTGTATGTGAATTCAGATAGATTCCAAATATCACTAATTGCTGCAGGCTTACAGACAAAAAATATTTTATAACAAACGATCTTTAATAACTAAAGTCCCGGCAGCTGCATCATGGAAACACTGTTGCTTTTTATTCAGAAAACTATACAGATACCCGAAGAATAAAGGAGCTACAGATAAAATCTTGGCCAGGTTCCTGAAAAAGGAAGTCAGCACACCTATTCTGCTTCCCTTCAAATCTGTCACTTTGATACTTAATAACCTCTTGCCAATTGTCCCCTGCTTTACAGAAGCCTCTGCAAAGACGCCATAAATAAACTTAAACACCGGAATTACCGGTAAAAACAGCAAGGCAAAAGTAATCCGTTCTCCCTGTTCTTTAACAAAAGCAAAACTGAGCAGAATTAACAAAATATAAACCAGGAATAAGATGAAATAATCAATAACAGAAGCCAGCAGACGCTGATCAAACGAAGCAAAATATTGCGGGGCTGTCTTCTCATAACTGAAACCAAAAAGCGCACGGAGTTCAGCAAACTCGTGCGCTTCTTTATAATCATCCATTCCGGGCTTTCTGATAAAAGTTCCCGCTACGATATTCATCTTCTTTAAATGTTCAAAATCGTATGGTCCTTCTGGCTTTCCATTGACTACTACGATATAATTAATCTCTTCTTCAGGTTTCAATAGCTGTTAATATCTGTTCACCTCAAAATTACTCAATCCTCCGTCCAGATTAATAAAAATCTTTTTTGTGGATGAACTATAATTTGAAGTTTCATAGTTGTTGTTATCAACCTTTGTAAAACCCGGGAAATCTTTTGCAGAAAGACCGGTTTTTGTTTTGATCCTGCAACCAGATGTTTCAGGAATATTGATTTCTACTGAAGCGACGCCTGTTTTCACAACCACATCTGTAATTGGCAGCTGCGCTCCTACCTTCAGATCTACAGATGCCGCACCACCATCAAATCTGAAACTTCTCAGTTTATATGCTGACAAATCCAGCTTCACTTCACCAGCACCCATATTCATATTTACAGTCCACTCAGGTTTTTTGTTGAGTTTCAGATCTACATCATTCCCCCCATTTCCAAGAGACCAGTTTCCTTTTTTATCTTTCATTTTAAAAGTCAGCGTATTTACAGAATCCGTGCTTTCTTTCTGAAGAATGAAATTACCGTTTCTGCGTTCCACTTCAGCAGTAATCAGCTGATCAGTTTCTCCTGATAAATTAAATGAAGTACCACCGCCCGAAATATTAAGAACAGTCTTTTTAGCACTGTCTGCAGCAATCATTGGTTCCGCAAAATTCAGTTTCTGGCTTTCTCCGTCCTCCACACTATCTAAATCAAGATCAAGATCCTTTGAAAAACGCTCACCTATCCAATTTCTGTTAGCAGGAGGTTGCTGTCCTCGGTAAAAGATAAAGCCAAGCATGATAACCAGTACCCCCAGAGATATCATATTTCCGGTTTCCGATTTATTTCTGTTAAACAGGATGTTTACACCCGCAATAATCAGAAATACAGGCCAGAAGCTCCATACATTTCTCCAGTAAAAATTTATAACATCAAAATTCTCTAACAAAAGAACTGCCCCTACAAATAGCAGGACTATGCCCCACATTACTCTATTCAGTTTCATAAAATATCTATTAAAGAGTTTACAATTGATGATCAGCCGCCTGATCAGATGGTTTTACAGGTTCTTCTGAAGCTGGTCTCTGCGCCGTAGTATCTGCTTCCCCGTGTTGCTGATTTTTCCAGTCTTCCCATGTATTTTTACGTTTGGCTTTCAGAATAAAACTTAATCCGATCGCAACAAATACAAGAGGCCATAACTTGCCCAGTCTAAACCAATACGGTATAATGTGAAACTCATTCATCAGAAAATATAAACCGATGACCAGAAGGAATAATCCCCCAACAGTACGGCCAGTATCATTATTTTTAGGCAAAGATTTAAAATCCAAAGGATTTTGCCAGTCAGTTGCCGGGTTACCTTTTACTTCCGGATTTTCCTGTCCGGTACCTCCCGCTGTATTTTGCTGTCCGAACGGTGGCGGGGTATTAAAACCCTGAAAATCATTTTGTTTTTTGAAGTAATCATTAAATTTTGAAAACCTCGCAGCCGGATCATTATTAACCGGTACAACAATCCACATTACCAGATAAACCAGGATCCCTGTTCCTACCAAAAATATAGTTGACAATACAAATAACAATCTGATGATAGTTACATCTACCTGCATATATTCTGCTAATCCTGATGAAACGCCCGCAATTATCTTGTCATGTTCGTTTCTTAATAATCTGTTTTCCATAAATCACTCTCCTATATTATTAACATTCCTTTACTAACGGTTTTACAACATTCCTCTTTTATTTTTACAAGTAACAAACGTTGAATAACCCTCAATACACAATTAAGACTGAGCAAGGTCAAATTAGTTACAAAAGACAGCAAAGCATTTTTCTTTATCAAAACAATTCCTGTTCAAACCGCCTGAACAACCTCTTCAGGCCATCATTTACATTCCTGATCAATTTATTATGCTCACTCTAATCAGCTGCAAAAAACCACATTATTCATCAAATACCAGAATATTTTTGAGAAATAAACAAAGCCACAACATTTTTTGTTGTTTCTTTGTATTATTATAGTATTAATACATTAGCTAATTTCTTACTGAATGAACTTCACCAATTTTGGTAGATACCTGTTGCTGTTGAGAGCAGTTTTCAGGAAACCCGAAAAATTTAAAATATATCTTAAAGCCATTTTTCAACAAATGGACTTTGTCGGTGTAGGCTCACTTGGTTTAATTGCCATCATTTCTACCTTTATAGGGGCAGTTATGACTTTACAGATTGCTTTTCAGCTGGTAAGTGATTTTATTCCTAAAACAATCATTGGTTCAGTAACAAGAGATTCAAGCATTCTGGAACTAAGCCCGACTATTACCGCAATAGTACTTGCCGGTAAAATTGGCTCAGCTATTTCTTCAGAAATCGGTACAATGAGAGTTAGTGAACAAATTGATGCTCTTGAAATTATGGGTATCAACTCGCCAGGCTACCTGATTCTGCCTAAATTAATTGCTGGAATTACAATGGTTCCCGTGCTGGTTATTTTTGCTATGGTTTTGAGTATTGCAGGTGGTTACCTGGGTGGTACTTTATCTGGCGCAGTAACTCCTGCTGAATATATTCAGGGTATCACAACAGATTTCAATCCTTATACTATTACTGTAGCTCTGGTTAAAGCATTTGTCTTTGGCTTCATTATTACTACAGTACCCGCATATGAAGGCTTTTATGTAAAAGGTGGTGCACTGGAAGTAGCACAGGCAAGTACAAGAGCTGTTGTAGTAAGCTGTATCAGTATCCTCGCTTGTGATTACATTGTAACCCAATTATTATTATGATCGAAATCAAAGACATTGAAAAATCTTTCGGGCCCAATACTGTCCTGAAAGGCGTATCAGGAATATTTAAAGAGGGTTTAACTAATTTAATCATTGGCGGTTCCGGTTCCGGAAAAACTACCCTGCTCAAATGTATGATAGGTTTGCACACACCCGAAAAAGGCAGTGTGCAGTACGATGGAAGAGAGTTTATTGACATGAGTTTTGAGCAGCGTATTGAAATCCGTAAAGAAATTGGTATGCTTTTCCAGGGATCTGCACTTTTTGACTCTATGACAGTCGAAGAGAATATTATGTTCCCTTTAAACATGTTCACCGATCATTCCTTCAAAGAAAAGCTGGAACGGGTTAATTTTTGTCTGGAACGGGTTAATCTGGCTGGTAAAAACAAGCTTTTTCCGGCAGAACTTTCAGGGGGGATGAAAAAACGTGTGGGGATTGCCCGTGCAATTGCCATGAACCCTAAATACCTTTTCGTAGATGAGCCCAATTCAGGACTTGATCCAAAAACATCCATCGTTATTGATGAGCTGATTAAGGAAATTACCGAAGAGTACAACACCACTACAATTGTAGTTACCCATGATATGAACTCAGTAATGGGCATTGGTGATTATATTCTTTTTCTGCATGAAGGAAAAAAATTCTGGGAAGGTTCTAATAAAGAAATTGCCCATACAGACATAGAAGAACTTAACGATTTTGTTTTTGCCAGCCGTTTTATGAAGGCTGCGAAGAAAAACTTTTAATAACATTTGTACAAAAAAATTTATGATAAGCCTACTAACCCCCACGCACTGGAAAGATTATGAGCTGATTGATTGTGGAGATTTTGAAAAACTGGAGCGCTTTGGCAATCTGATCCTTTGCAGACCTGAACCTCAGGCCGTATGGAAAAAAACACTGTCTGAGCAGGAATGGAAAAAACTGACAAATATCAGATTTAAAGGACGCTCTGCAACTTCCGGAGAATGGGTGAAAACCGCAGGAAATCTACCTGACCGCTGGAATGTTGAATACAAAAACGATGACGTGAAGATCAATCTTCGTTTGGGACTGACCTCATTTAAACATGTAGGTGTTTTCCCTGAGCAGGCTGTCAACTGGGATTATATCTCTTCTTCAATTAAGAAATTCAAAAACCCAAAACCAAAAGTCCTTAACCTTTTTGCTTATACTGGTGCAGCATCTTTGATTTCACAGGCATCTGGTGCAGATACAACCCATGTAGACTCTATCAAACAGGTTGTCAACTGGGCCAATGAAAATCAGGAACTATCTCAGTTAAAAGATGTGAGATGGGTTGTGGAAGACGCCTTGAAGTTTGTGCAACGTGAATTAAAGCGTGGTAAAAAATATAATGGTATTATTCTGGACCCTCCTGCATTCGGACATGGTCCAAATGGTGAAAAATGGAAACTGGAAGATCATATTCAGGAAATGATGCAGGATGTGGTAAAATTACTCGATGAAGAAGAACACTTCCTGATTCTGAATACCTATTCCCTGGGCTTTTCTTCTGTAATTGTTGAAAACCTGATCAAAACATCTTTTCCTCAGGTAAAAAATCTTGAAACAGGTGAACTTTATCTGCAGGCCACCTCAGGGATAAAATTACCCCTGGGCGTTTTTGGAAAATTTAATACTTTCTCTTCTTAAGAAGAGAAAGTATTAAATTCCCGGATTGGGGGCTGATTGTACCAGTCTATATTCAATTACAGGCTTCCCTGCAGCTCCACCGTCAATATTACTGGAGCTCTTAAATCTGAGCTTATAATAATTATTTTCAGCGTCTTTAATTACGTAAAAGAGATTGGGAATCACTGATGTCTGTCCGTCTGTCCCTACATCTCTTCTCCATTTTACTCCTATAGCATCCCGTGTAGCCAGATAATCTTCAGGTTTAAGGTTTGCCAGATTCGCTGCTGTAAAATTATCAAAATTTAATGTTGTATTCCCTGTGAGTTGCGCAGCACTAACTCCACCTAAAAAATTAATGAGCACAAAATTATTAGTACGTACCGGTACTCCGTTGGCATCCTGATAAGTAGTCCAGGTCCACTCAATATCCCATAATGCCTTTGCAGGCTCCGGATTTACAGCTCCGGAGGCAAAATTGATGTAGTTAAAATTATAAGAAAGATCTTTGTTGTAAGATGGATCATTATATTTGGGAACCACTACTCCAATGCGCGCAAATTGCATAATGTAACCATTGATTCCCTGATAAACTTTGAATTTATACCACGGAAATACAACTTTTCTTGAAGTTGGGTCGGCGGTTGTAGGAACCGTCATCTCAGCCATACCTGCTTTACCAGAGTTTAAGATGTACACCTTACTTTCACCTTCAGTCATAGGTATATCTTTAATTACCAAACCATTTAGATAATCTGCAGCAAGCCCCGTTACCGGATCCACAAGCTTTTTAATATTAGGTGAAGTGAAATCCAGCGTACCAGCACTTGCCATTGTAGCAGAATCTGCCGTGCTAATATCTGCAAGATTGGTCTTATCTGTCTGAAAGACTGTAGCTCCCATAGAATGGTTGATTATGAGTTTAAACTCTTTACCGGGATAAAGTCCAACACTCCAACTTGTTCTATTTACCGGAGTAATTCTTCCTGTACTAAAATCCACATATACACTGTTAGCTGCATTCACCCCCAGTTCAGTTCCGGCAATTCCCTGCAGCTGTGTGGTCTGTCCATCAAATGGCTGCGGATATTTGTAATCGACATTGTCTTTTTTACAACCGGCAAAAGCAAAAACCGCAAAACTATATAGAATGATTACTTTATGTTTATTCATGTGAAAGGTCTGATTCTCTAAAACGCTAAGAATTGTAAAGATAATATTCCTGACCCTGAATTTGTATAAATTCAGTACTGATGCTACAGATTATCTAACTAATAATCGATGAATTCTTGTTTATTTGATAATTCTTATACACATTAGAGATTTTGTCGGCTGAATGTGTAGTTTTGCAGACATTAAGAAAATTCATATTTAACCCCTATATAACCTATGAAAATACCACAACTCGCGGGAACACTATTAATTGCATTTACTACTGTCACCTTATTTGCCAATTGCACCTCAGGTACAAATAAAAAAGGCGAAACATCGAAATCAGCATTAAGTGCCTCAGGAGATTCTTCAGCAGTTGCTGTTACAGATACTACACGTAAACCCATTGACACGGCAAAATACAACAGTCTGATGCTGAAACTTGCACATGGGGATACAACAGGAAAATGGCCGGTTAAACCGCAGCCTTATCCATTGCCGGGAGCTATTTTACCATATAAAAGGATTGTAGCTTATTACGGGAATATATACTCTAAAAGAATGGGTGCATTAGGTGAATACGCACCTAAAGAAATGTTATCCAGATTAGATGCTGAAGTTAAAAAATGGGAAAAAGCTGATCCTTCCACACCAGTACAACCAGCACTGCATTATATCGCTGTAGTAGCACAGGGTGATGGCGGTAAAGATGGTAAGTACAGATTCAGAATGCCGGATAAACAGATTGACTCTGTAATGGCGATTTCAAGAATGCGTAAAAACATGATTGTATTCCTTGATATTCAGGTATCATTAAGCACAATCAGAACCGAATTACCATTATTGGAGAAATACCTTAAAATGCCAAATGTACATTTAGGTATAGATCCTGAATTCTCTATGAAGGATGGTGTGAAACCTGGAAAAAGAATTGGCACATATGATGCAGCTGACATCAATTACTGCTCTCAGTTTCTTGCCGATCTCGTAAAGAAATATAACTTGCCTCCTAAAGTTTTTACAGTTCACCGTTTTACCAGAAAAATGGTTACCAATTACAAGAACATCAAATTACGTCCTGAAGTTCAAATGGTAATGCATATGGACGGATGGGGTGAACCAGAACTTAAAAAAGGCACTTACCGTCATTTTATCTTTAGTGAACCTGTAGAATTCACCGGATTCAAATTGTTCTATAAAAATGATTTGAAAAAAGCACCAAACAGAATGATGACACCAGAAGAGTTGTTAAAACTTACACCGATTCCTGTTTATATACAATATCAGTAAGATCTGACGATCTTTCAATAAAAAACGCCCTGTTATTAAATAGCAGGGCGTTTTTTATTGAAAGATCAAATCAGCCGCCTAAAACGGTTATGTTGTAAAATTATTGTCTGACCTTTAATCTGGCAGGCGATTATATTTTCATTGTTAATTAAAAATTAATAAGTTTGGCCTATGCAGGATTTTTCTTTATACTTTGAGCTGGGTTGGCAACATATATTAAACTGGAAAGGATATGATCATATCCTATTTGTCATAGTCTTATGCGGAGCATACACCCTAACTGATTGGAAAAGAGTATTATTACTTGTTACTGCTTTTACTGTAGGGCATAGCATCACACTTGCGTTAAGCGTATTGAAGGTAATAACAGTCAAAACAGATTTGATTGAATTTCTGATCCCGGTGACCATATTGGTTACTGCTGCCTCAAACATACTGTCTGGGAAATCATCAAGACCAAAGGGAGTACAATTCAAATATATACTTGCTTTATTCTTCGGACTGATCCATGGAATGGGCTTTTCCAATTATCTGAATAGCTTATTGGGTAAAAGCACCAATATTGTAGCAGAACTGTTTGCTTTCAATATCGGGCTTGAATTTGGACAGGTACTTATTGTAACCGGGATATTGCTGATTTCCTTTGTCCTGATTAATATTTTCAAGGTCAAAAAGTGGAACTGGAACTTCTTCCTTTCCTCAGCAATATTTGGTATATCATTTATTATGGCAGCAGAGAGATGGCCAGACTTATTCCGTTAGAATAAGCCCAGCTGTCCTTTATCATCTATTTCAACATCATCCGGATTGGTAATCTCCAATCTTACATTCTTGTTGATCGTACCTTCTTTTGTTACTTTACTTTTTGCGTCTGCTGTTTTCTTTGGCTTTGCAGCAGGTTTTTCCTTTGCTTCGGGAGCAACCGGCGTTTCTGTATTCACAGCATCGGCCGATGTTTCACTTACCCGGGGCTCAACCGGTTTTTCAGTTACCACCTGAATAACTGGTATTTCTTCTTTTTCAACCGTAGCTGGTTCTTCTGATTCAGCAGAACTAACCGGCATCTCCACTTTTTCAGGGACCACTGGTACTTCCGCAACAGGCTCTTCCGGTTCTGACCTGGCAGATGTACCCTCTTCAAGCAGCGGAGCAGGAATATGCTCATCGATAACCTCAGAAACTACCTTTTCAGTAATTTCAGCAGGCTCTGTATCCGTTTTCTTAACACGCTTAGCCGGAGTAGTTTTTTCCGTAGTTTCAGTTACAGCAGCCTCAGGTACTCCTGCTTTTTCTTCTCTGACCCATTCTTTCTTAGGAGCCGGAACTTTAATCTCTTTTTCCGGAAGTTCTTTTTTCTCCGTAACCGGATCTTCAGTATCCGTAATATGAACTTCGGCTACTGCTTCTTCAGCTGCCGGTTCTTCTCTTGCTTCATCGGTGCCTCCATCTGCTGTACGAACTGCTTCCTCCTCAGTCTCAGTCACGCTTTGATCAGTTTCCTCAGCTTCAAGCTCTTCTGCTGCAGCTGTATCATCAGCTGTCGGTGCATTTTCAACAGCAGCATCGTCCTGATTATCTCCAGCAGTATCATCAGAGGCAATAGGCGCCCCCTCTTTTGTATCATCTTCCAGAACAGGTTCATTTTCATCAGCATTGCTGATTTTAATCTTTTTAACCTCATGCTGGGTTAACCTGTTACCATTTGCTTTTATACCTTTAACATCTATAAACTCAGCCAGCACAATCTCCAGTGTCTCTGGTATCTGTGTTTTACCTTTAAGTACATCCACTGTTAATACAGCTTCAGGGTTGCTGGTCAGATGCAGGAATCTGGAACCAGTTTCCTCACTGATCAGACTTTGTTTCTTTCCTACAGCAATAGGTTCAAAAACAAATCGCTTTACAAAGTAATTCTTAGCTTTTCCTTCATACTGTACCAAGCTGAAAGCTCTCTCTGCATCAAATTTCTGAATCAGTAAAAGATCATCGTCAAAGTGATTGCTCAGCTCGAAAGAACTCAGTTCATACCAGCCTTCTTTGTGAACCTGAAGAATTTTATCATCTCCATCAAATTCACCAAGATATTTACCTCTGCCATCTACGTTCAGCCTTCTCAGCAAATCATCATACCAGATTTTCAGTCCCGAAAGCGTTGAAACTCCCTTACTTTTCAGCAATACCTTTTTGATAGGATATTTGGAAACTATATTCCCCTGGGAAGCCCGTCCTTTGATAGCTATATCAGCAAAATCCACATCAAACTGCAATTTTTTCAGTTTGCTATGAGGTTTAAGCATTACTGTAACAATTTCAGCCTCACCATTTGGATTAGGCGTGAAATACAACATTTTAGAACCTTTACTACCTTTGGTTAGGTCATATTCCTTGTCACGGGTAACTCCGATTACAGCAAAACGCTTGATATAAGAAGTTCCACTCGCTCCGTCTTTATAGATTAAGTTATAGATCGTGCGGTCATCGTTCTTTTTAAATACCTGGGCATAAACGATCCCTTTCCCAACAAATGTTTTATCAGCAACTTTCGTGATTATACATTTGCCGTCTTCCCTGAAAACAATAATCTCGTCCAGATCGGAACAATCAGCAATAAATTCATCTTTTTTAAGTCCGGTTCCAATAAAACCATCCTCACGATTCATATATAATTTAACATTGGCCAGTGCAACCTTCGAAGCTTCCACCCTGTCAAACAGACGGATTTCAGTTTTACGCTCCCTGCCTTTGCCATATTTATCTTTTAGTTTCTGGTACCATGCAATTGCATAATCAGTCAGATGACGAAGATGATTTTTTACAATCTTAATCTCATCAGCCAAAGCCTTCATCTGATCATCCGCTTTTTTAACATCAAAGCGGGTAATGCTACTCATTGGTTTATCAATAAGCTTTTTAAAATCTTCAGGTAAAATCTCCCTGTACAGTTGTTCTTTAAAAGGAGCAAATAATATATTTAAGACTTCTACTACAGCCTCAAAATTACTTGCATTTTCATAATCAGCATGCTTGTACATTCCTTCCTGAATAAAGATCTTCAGTAATGAACTAAAGAATATCTTTTCCTGAAGCTCGTGTAACTTTATCTCCAGCTCCTGTTTCAACAGGTTTTTTGTATTCTTGGTATTCTCTATGAGGATCGCATTTACACTCAGAAACTGAGGCTTATCATCCTTAATAATACAAGTATTCGGAGAAATAGAAACTTCACAGGAAGTAAAAGCATAAAGGGCATCTATCGTAACGTCAGGCGAAATTCCCGGCGCAAGCTGAATTACAATTTCCACATTTGCGGCTGTATTGTCTTCAATCTTCTTGATTTTGATTTTACCTTTATCATTGGCAGACAGAATACTGTCAATCACAGAACCGGTAGTCGTACTGTACGGGATCTCGGTAATGACTAAAGTCTTCTTATCTTTTTCCGTAATCTTTGCACGGACACGAATCTTACCACCACGCATTCCTTCATTGTAGGCCGAAAAATCTGCCATACCTCCGGTAAAGAAATCAGGAAGGATATTAGGTGCTTCACCCTGCAGAATTGAAATAGATGCATCCAGTAATTCTACAAAGTTATGCGGCATAACTTTAGTTGCCAGACCAACTGCAATTCCTTCTGCTCCCTGCGCTAACAGCAAGGGGAATTTTACAGGTAAAGTAAGTGGTTCATTATTTCTGCCATCATAACTTAACTGCCAGATCGTGGTATCTGCATTAAATACAACTTCGGTTGCAAATTTTGACAACCGTGCTTCTATATAACGAGGAGCAGCAGCACTGTCTCCTGTAATCGGATCTCCCCAGTTACCCTGACAGTCAATAAGCAGATCTTTCTGCCCTATCTGCACCATAGCATCACCGATGGAAGCATCACCATGAGGGTGATACTTCATAGTATTTCCAATTACATTGGCTGCTTTATTAAAGCGTCCGTCATCCATCTCTTTCAGCGAGTGCATAATTCTCCGCTGAACAGGCTTCAACCCATCATTAATATGGGGCACAGCCCGGTCCAAAATTACATAAGAGGCATAATCGAGGAACCAGTTCTCGTAAAGGCCATTAATAGGTATTACGGTATGTTTTGTCTCTTCGTTTACGTTATCATCTAATTCGTCGCTCATCAAGAAAGGGTTTGGATGGCGTAAAGATAAGGCATCCCATCAAATTCCGGGATACAATTTCCTAACTTTTGAAAATTCTTTATGAGGACCTTTTCAAATCAGTCTTTTAGAGATTAGCCTGCCAGACGATCTTCAACAAATACAAAGGGTAATAAACTTTTAACTCCCTTTACTTTTAAAATCTTACCATCAATACAATAAAAAAGAACTTCGATTTCTTTATTTTGTTTACGTTCAAATTCTGCCATAACCTGCAGACAAGCTCCGCAACAGGTAATAGGCTGTTCAATTTTGAAATTGTCGGTATGAGCAGTAATAGCCATACTTTCAATCACGGCATCCGGATAAGCAGCTCCAATAGTAAAAAGAGCTACACGTTCTGCACAAAGGCCTGACGGATAAGCCAGATTTTCCTGATTACTACCGGAAATAATTAAACCATCACTAAGTCTTACAGCAGTAGCAACTTTAAAGTTAGAATAAGGTGAATATGAGGTTTTAAGAGCATCCTTTGCTTTTAAACATAAAGACTGGTCATTTTCATTCAGTTCCTGTAACTGATCGTAAGCTTCATAAGCAATGGAAATATTTAATTTATTCATATCTGAGTTTAAAAATTATAAAATATATCAGACATCATGAGCGATGGTTCATGTCTGATAAAAATTAGGGCTTACAATATACGTTGTTAATTCGAACGGATCGCAAACAACACCAATACACATAATAATTCAATAAATAATTTCCAATATAGATAAATATAACCACAAAAATGAAAAACAAGATTAAGTTGGACATAAATCATTTGAATTATGTCAGAGCATATAAATAAATACATTGATCCTTTATCAGATTTTGGTTTCAAACATCTTTTTGGCGGGGAACCCAATAAGGAAATCATGATTGCTTTCCTCAATGCCCTATTTGAGGGGGAGAAGCATATTACTGATATTGCTTATAACCCAACTGAATATGCGGGCCAGGCGAGGGATCATAAAAAGGTTTGTTTCGATTTATTGTGTACCGGTGACCGGGGGGAACAGTTTATCGTAGAAATGCAGCGGGCGGCACATGATAATTTTGAGGACCGCTGTATTTTTTATTTAAGCCGGCTCATTCATCAGCAAAAGCTGCCGGGCAAAGACAACTGGAAGGTTAAACTGAAAGAGGTTTTCCTCATTGCTATCCTGGATTTTAAAATGAGAAACAGTCTCGGAGATCATTATCTGCAAAGTATTTCTCTGGTCAATACCTGTACAGGCAAAATATTCCACAATGGACTGGGATTTAAATTTCTGGAACTGCCTAAATTTGACAAGAAAGAGAATGAGCTGGAAAATGAACTGGACAAGTGGGCTTATATACTGAAACACATGCACAGTCTGGAGCAGGTCCCGCATTACCTGGATAAACGCATTTTTCAAAAAATATTTAATATTGCAGAAATGGGAAGATTATCAGCAGAACAACAATTTTTGTACGAAACACATTTACAGGATCGTGCCGATTATGAAAGTACGATTGAGTATGCAACTAACAGAGGAATGGAAAAGGGATTGGAAAAGGGAATGGAAAAGGGAAAACTCGAAATTGCTCTTGAAATCGCAAGAGAAATGAAAAAGGAAAACTTCGATCTGCCTAAAATTGCACAATTCACCAAACTCACCATCGAACAGATTAGTATTTTATAAGTCTATTCCTAACACAATAAAGAGTCCGGATGGGGCTCTTTATTTAAATTTTAAGATATTTATTTAAACAAAGTTTTGGTTTATTTGTAGTATACTACAGGTTAAAGCAATCCAGTGGCATAGTTTTTATACCTTGCCACCTATAATAAATCTCTCAAAATCTATTTGAATTGAATAAATACGTACGCAAAAGTTTAAAGGTTATTCTTTGGGTAATCGCCTCTATCATTTTTCTGGTGGTTGCAATAGCAGTTTCTTTAAATATTCCTGCTGTTCAGAATTTTGTTAAGAATAAAGCCATTGCTTATCTGAAAGACAAAACCCATACCGAAGTCAGCCTCGAGAGCATCAGGATTGCCTTGCCTAAAGACATTGTGCTCAACAAGTTCTACATGGAGGACAAAAAAGGTGATACATTATTATATGCTCAGAAACTAAGTGCCGACATCAGTCTCTTCAAATTATTAAGCAATAAAGTTGAAGTCAATAATATAGAACTGGAAAAAATAAGAGCGAATGTTACCCGCATTAATCCTGACACTACCTTTAACTTTTCTTTCCTGCTCGACGCCTTTATGTCTGAACAGAAAAAACCGGAAGAGCAGGTAAAACAGGACACTACCTCTACCATGAAGTTCTCGGTCAGTAAAATAAGTCTGAAAGATATAGGCATTGTCTACCGTGATGATGTTGCAGGTAATGATGTAAGTGTAAACATCGGAGAGTTCCAGACAGATATCAAAGATTTTGACCTGGATAAGCAGCACTATGTCATCAAAGATCTGATCTTAAAAAACACCTCCCTTAAATATTTACAACAGAAGCCGCTGACACAACTGGCAGCTCATCTGGAAAAAAGTCTGGACACTGCAAAAACTACTACCGGAAAACTTCCACTGGTAGAGATACAGGATGTTGCCTTTAATAATGTAAAGATCAATTTCAATGACATGATTTCTGCTATGCGTGCAGATCTGAATATTAATGAACTGAACCTGAAGAAACTTTTCGCCGATCTGACTAAAAGTGACTTTAAACTTGATGAAGCCACGCTGAATAAGTCTAACATCCTGTTCGCTTTTAAACCACTTACAGCCACTGCAGGAACAAAATCTGCTGACAGCACTGCGAAACCATCTTCTTTAGCCGTATTAGTCAACAAACTAAGTTTATCGGGGAACAATGTTCAGTATGATAACCTGGCCGTAAAACATGCTCCGAGAGGACTGGATTATAACCATTTAAAGGTAAACAATCTGGGTTTAACAGCCGAGGCATTGTCTTACAATACGACAGGAATCAAAGTAAATGTTAAGAGTGGGATATTTAAAGAAAAAAGCGGTTTTGAGCTTTCAAAATTACAAGGTGATGTCATTTACAGTGACAAAATGATTAAGCTAACCAATCTGGTTTTCAAAACGCCCAATACAACTATTGAGAACAGTACTTCACTGAATTACACTTCACTAGATGACTTGACCAAACACCCCGGAAAGGTGAAACTAACCACGCAGTTTAAAAATTCTGTTTTAGGCCTAAAAGATGGAACCTATTTCAGTGATGCCATTCCAGCAGATTACCGTAACGAAAAAATAAAGATAACCGCCCGGGTGAATGGTTATATGAATAATCTTTCAGTTCCCCAATTGCAGATCAGTGGATTAAAAAGTACAAATATTGATGTTAATGGTACAGTAAAAGGTTTACCCGATGTAAATAAGACCTTTCTTGATCTTAACATCAAACGTTTTTCTTTAACCAGGAAAGATCTCCTGGTCGTCATTCCAAAAAAATCTCTGCCGGCCAATATCGAACTGCCAAACAGCATCGCTGCGAACGGGAAGTTTAAAGGTTCAATGACTGATTTCAGCACTGATTTCAATATTAATACTGATATGGGGGCTGCCAGATTACTGGCTACGATGAAAGGTCCAAAAGGAAAAGAAAGTTATACAGCTAATATCAATCTGAATAATTTCAATGCCGGCAGATTGCTGAAAATGCAACCTCAGTTAGGTAAAATAAGTGTAAAAGCCATAATAAACGGAACAGGTTTAGACGCAAAAACAGCACATGCAAAAATCAATGCTCAATTGCTAAGTGCATATTATAACAAGTACACCTATAAAAATCTGTTATTAAGCGGAACCTATTCCGGACAGAAAATGAATATCAAAAGTGAAATGGCTGATACCAATGCTAATTTCAATCTAACTGCTTTTGTAGACATGGCTGGAAAATATCCAGCAGTTAAAGCAGATCTTGATCTCAAACAGGTCGATTTACAAAAACTGAATTTCAGTACTACAGGATTAAGCATGGCGGGTCTGGTCAAAGCAGATATTAAAACTGCCGACCCTGATTATCTGAATGGAGATATAAATATCAGAGGCTTACAGCTGGTAAAAGAAGGGCAGAGATTTAATGTAGACACTATTAATGTGCATGCCGAAGCTACAGCTGCCCATACCCTGCTGACCTTGAAATCAGAACTGCTCAGTGCACGCGTAGACGGACAGTATCAGCTGACTAATCTGGCACCAGCGATGATTAACCAGATTAACAAGTATTATGCATTTGGTCAGGTCACCAAAATTCCGGATCAGCGTTTCAGATTCAGCATGAATATCTATAATCCGAAGTTTATTAAAAACTTTGTACCTGAGCTCACTACTTTCTCCCCTTCAAGAATCAGTGGTTTGCTTGATACCAAAAAGGATAGTCTGGTAATGAATGCCTGGATACCACAAATAGTTTACGGAGATTACAAAATAGATAGTACACGTCTTAAAATTGACAATGCAGATCAGAAACTGAACTACAAATTACTGGTCAAAAGTCTACAGAGTAAATCTATTGCTTTATATAACACAGAGCTGAGCGGTGAGGCAGCAAATAATATTTTAGATGTCAATATCTTCCTTCGGGATAGTAAACTGAAAGATAAGTATAGGCTGGGCGGTACCTTTAAATCGATTAATAAAGACTTCCGGTTCAGTTTTGACCCGGGCAAACTCCTGCTGAATTACGATAAATGGACTGTTTCACCAGAAAACTTTATTCAGTTTGGTGCTTCCGGTATTCTGGCTAATCAGTTTAATCTGAGCCGGGGCAGTCAGTTACTGGGAATTAATAGTTTGAACTCTACCCCTAACTCACCGGTTAAAGTAGAATTTAAAGATTTCAAAATAGAAACCCTGACCAAGTTTGCTGAACAGGATAGTTCATTGGTCGGGGGAGCAATTAACGGTACTGTAGATGTTAAAGAATTAATGAGTAATCCAAAGTTCGAAGCAAATCTTACTGTTGACCATCTTCGTTACCAGAAAGATCAGCTGGGGACTTTACGTATTGCCGTAAACAATAATACTGAAAACGCTTATGAAACAAACATTGCACTAACCGGTGTACATGAGTTAAGAGTAAACGGTTTCTATTATACCAAAGCAGAAAACGCTTTGGATCTTACAGTTAACATTGACAAAATAGACCTTAAAGCACTGGAGAGTGTCTCAATGGGTCAAATTAAACAAGGTTCGGGAACAGTCACAGGTCAGCTTTCAGTAAAAGGTTCTATTGATGCACCTAAAGTTCTGGGAGATGTTAAATTTAACCAGGCAGCATTTAACGCAACCTATGTAAATTCTTATTTCAGAATGCCAAATGAGACTATCAGTTTTACAGAAGAAGGTCTTAAATTCAACAATTTCACGGTTATTGACTCTCTAAATCAAAAGGCAACAATCAATGGTGGAATTCTCACTAAAAACTATAAGGATTTTAGGTTCAATATGGACATCAAAACTGATAATTTCAGAGCATTGAACTCTACATCAGCTGATAATGAAATGATTTACGGAACAGTTTTCCTGACCAGTCAGATTAAGGTCAGAGGTGATTTAAATCAGCCTGATGTGAATATGACGGTGAAAGTAGAAAAAGGAACCAAATTCTTCTTCGCCATGCCGGCAGATGACCCATCTGTAATTAGTCAGGAAGGTATAGTACAATTCATTGATGCAGATGCCCCACCTTTTAACGGACATAAAGCACTTAAAGCAGACAGTATCAGCAAAGCGCCAATCAAAGGATTCAACCTGAGTGCCAATATCAGAATTGATCCGGAAGCAGAATTGAATGTCGTTGTTGACCCTGCTAATGGTGATAATCTGAAAGTAAGAGGTACTGCCAATCTGATTGCTACGATGGACCCAAGTGGTAAAACCAGTTTAACAGGCCGTTATGAAGTCACTGACGGATCTTACAACTTATCCATAGGTGGAATAGCGAAAAAATCATTCAAACTGGTTAAAGGCAGTAGTATAGTCTGGACAGGTGACCCTATGGAAGCCAATGTTGACCTGACAGCATTATATGAAGTTAATGCCGCTCCTATTGATTTGCTAGGTGATCCTTCACAAACTCTGGCAAAAACAAAATTACCGTTCCAGGTTTACCTGATGATGAAGGATCAGCTGATGAAACCTGCTATATCCTTCCGTTTAGATCTTCCTGAAAATGAACGCGGCGCATTAAATGGAGAGGTTTACACCAAGTTACAGAATATTAACCGTGATGAAGGATTGCTGAACAAACAGGTATTTGCCCTGCTTGCACTGGGAAGATTTATGGCAGACAATCCTTTTGAGAGTCTGGCCGGTGGCGGAGGTGTTTCGAGCATAGCCCGTTCAAGTGTAAGTAGTCTGTTAACCCAGCAACTGAATAACCTGGCTTCAGACCTCGTTAAAGGAGTAGATATTAACTTCGGTCTTAATTCATCAGAAGATTATTCAACAGGCTCTATGCAGCAAAAGACAGATCTGGAAGTAGGTCTCTCTAAAAAGCTCCTCAATGACAGATTAACCGTTACTGTGGGTAGTTCTTTTGGACTGGAAGGGCCACAGGCTCCGGGACAGAACTCAACCAATATTGCAGGAAACGTAAATGTGGAATATGCCTTATCGGCTGATGGAAGATACCGTTTAAGAGCCTACAGACGTAATCAGAACGAAGGAGTAATTGAAGGACAGATTATAGAAACCGGAGTAGGATTTGCGTTAGTTGTTGACTATAACAAATTCAGAGAAATATTCCAGAAACGAAGAAAGAGAAATCAGATAAAAACAGAACAGAAGCCTAAAAATGAAACCATTATGAACTCACCTTCAAAAAAAAATAATTAAGTTCATGATACCTTCATTACTCTTAAAAACAATAAACACTGAATGAAAAAGCTAATTAGCCCCACTTTATTAATAGTTTCATGTTTAGTGTGGTCTGCCTGCAGTAATACTAAATATCTGAAGCCCGGACAGACCTTATATACAGGTGCTGAAGTAAAAATCAATCCTGATTCTACAACAAAAATTGCAAATGAAAAGGATGTAAAAAGCGATCTGGAAAGCAAAACCAGGCCCGCTCCGAATAAAACACTCCTTGGTCTGAGACCCAAACTATATATTTATAATCTGGCCGGAGAGCCCAAAAAGCCCAAGGGTATTAAACACTGGTTAAGAACCAAAGTTGGAGAACCACCTGTATTACTCAGTGATGTTAAGCTAAAATATAATAATGCAGTATTAACGAGTTATCTGATTAGTCAGGGCTATCTTCAGTCTGTTGTTACAGGAGATACGGTAGTCAAAAACCGGACAGGAAAAGCCGTGTATACTGCAGAAACAGGTAATCGTTATAAAATAAACAATATTACTTTCCCTAAAGATTCAGGAAATCTGGCCCGGATCGTTAATCAGTATAAAGATAAAACGCTGCTGAAAAAAGGAGATTTCTACAATCTGGAAGTATTTAAAAATGAAAGAATACGGATAGACAACGATCTGAAAGAGAGTGGCTATTTCTATTTCAGCCCGGATTATCTTATTCTGCAGGTAGATAGTACCATTGGAAAAAGCCAGGTTAACATCACTGTTAAGGTAAAAGATATAGCACCGGACGCTGGTTTAAAACCTTATACAATCAAAAACATTAATATATACCCGAACTATTCATTAAGAAGGGATTCTATTCTGAGGAAATCAAAGCCATTTGAATATGGAGATTTCAATATCTATGATGACCGGAAAATGTTCAAACCAAGATTATTTGACAGACTTGTTTTCTTTAAAAAAGGGGAAACCTATAACCGGAGAGATCACAACCAGTCGTTAAACCGAATGGTAAACATTAATGCCTTTCAGGCTGTAAGAGCAGAATTCTTACCTGTTGACAGTTTTAAAAATAACCAGCTGGATCTGAATATTTACCTGACCCCATTAAAGAAAAATTCCTTATCTTTTTCAGTAACCGGTACTAGTAAGTCAAATAACTTTGTAGGTTCTGAAGTGAAAGTCACGCAGACTACCAGAAATCTTTTCAGAGGTGCCGAACAACTGGATGTAAGTTTAAGTGGTGGCTTTGAAACACAGGTTAGCGGACAGGCAAGAAATCTTAACTCCTATTCATTTACCGCGCAGGGAAAACTGACTTTCCCAAGATTTATTGTGCCTTTTTACAAACCTAACAGTACAAACGCCTTTATTCCCAAGACCATTGCCTCACTGTCTTATGAATTGTTAAGCAGAGGATCTTTATATGATTTAAGCTCATTTAAGGCTGAATATGGTTATCTGTGGAAAGAAAACCAGTATAAAGAGCACACTTTTAACCCGATATCACTTACCTATGTCCGTCCTAGTATAACAACTAAAGACACAGCAGGGTTATATAGGAATAATCCAGGATTAAAAAACATTTTAGACAAACAGTTTATTATTGGAAGCAGTTATAACTTTACCTATACCAATCAAATGGAAGAAGCCAGAAGGAATAACATCTATTTCAACGGGAATATCCAGACAGGTGGAAATATCTGGGGGTTATTTATTCCAAAAGACAGCAATGGAGAAAGAACAATTCTTAAGGTTCCTTTAACCCAATTTGTCAGATTGGAAACGGACCTTAGAAATTATTATAAGATAAACAGGAAAGTTACCTGGGCTAACAGATTCAATGTTGGATATGGTTATGCTTACGGAAATAGCACTTCTTTACCTTTTGTGAAGCAGTTTTTTGCAGGCGGAACAAATGATATCCGTGGTTTTGCTTCAAGATCTTTAGGACCTGGAACTTATAAAGTAGCCGATACAGTACAATATGCTGACCAAAGTGGTGATATAAAAATCATGCTGAACACAGAATTACGTTTTAAACTGTTCAGTGTTTTATATGGTGCGTTGTTTGCAGATGCTGGAAATGTCTGGCTTAGGAAAGAAGATCCGAACAGACCGGGGTCAGGTTTCAAACTAAAAAATGCTTTAAGCGAAATGGCCGTTGCAACCGGAGCAGGTTTACGTGTTGACGCCAAAATATTCGTAATCCGTTTAGATGTTGCCTTCCCGATCAGAAAGCCATACTTACCTGAAGGCCAGAGATGGGTAATTGACCAGGTTGCATTTGGCGATAAAGGCTGGAGAAAAGAAAACTTAATTTATAATATCGGGATCGGGTATCCATTCTAAAAGCCATATGGTATGAACCTGCGGTTCAGCTTAAGATATTTATCCGTTGAAACCATCATATGCAGCAGTACACAAGCCGAAATGAACAGGGATCAGGCAGCACATGTACAGCTTCATCACCGATAAAAAAAACAGACTACAATGAAAGTAATACATAAAATAAAAAAGTTCTTTATAGCCCTTTACCACCTGTTTATAGCAGCTGGCGAAGGCTTTATTGAAGACCGGGTCATGAAATTAAGTGCCGCTCTGGCTTACTATACCATTTTCTCACTGACTCCTCTGATTATTATCATTATTTCAGCAGCGAGTATATTTTTTAGTGACAAGCTGAATCCCGGTACAGAATTATTTGCACAAATCAGTGAAATGGTAGGTCCGGCAGCAGCCAAACAGATCCAGGGATTTGTAGCTAATGCTAATCTTACAGGCAAAAGCACTATGGGGTTAATTATAGGTATAGGAACGCTTGTTGTAGGTTCTACAGCTATTTTTATAGAAATCCAGGATAGTATCAATATGATCTGGAAAGTAAAAGCTGTTCCTAAAAAAGGCTGGTTAAAAATGCTGACTAACAGGCTCCTTTCTTTTTCACTGATTGTATCAATGGGCTTTCTGTTGCTGGTTTCACTGGTCATTAATAGTATCGTTGTTGGCCTGGGTTCCAAATTAGGAGACTTAGTTACACAAAGCCGGATAGGTGAAGTTATTCCGGTAGCTGATACGACAACTACCCTGCTGATCTATATTTTGAATAATGCATTTACCCTGGCAGCAGTAACTGCGGTATTTACAATTATTTTCAAGATACTACCCGATGTCATTCTCCGGTGGAAATCAGCTATTATAGGCGCATTATTTACGGCATTACTATTTAGCCTTGGTAAATACCTGATCGGTATTTATATTGAAAAAGGAAATCCTGCATCAGCCTTTGGTGCTGCAAGTTCAATTATTGTTATCTTGCTATGGATTTATTATACCGCTATTATTCTGTATTTCGGTGCTGAGTTTACCCAGGCCTATGCAGAAAAATATGATAAAGGAATCAGACCTAGTAAATATGCTGTGCATACACAGATTACTGTGATCGAAGAAAAAGTTGATGTTTTACCACCGCAACATCCTAAAGAAACAAAACCAGAATCGGCTTAAGCCGATTCTGCAATTTCATCTTCTATAATATCTTCAGAGACCGCAGCTGTTGCAGCATCCAGATCAGCAGAGACTAATTCTTCTACCGTATCTTTCTCTATCCTTAAGTTTCTGATAATATGCTGCTGTCTGTCCGGAGTATTTTTCCCCATATAATATTCCAGCAGATTTTTAATAGTCTGATCTTTCAGGATTACCGGGTCTAAACGGATATCCTTACCGATAAACAAACCAAACTCATCAGGAGAAATCTCACCCAGACCTTTAAACCTTGTAATCTCAGGCTTATTCCCTAATTTCTCAATAGCTTTTTTACGTTCGTCGTCACTGTAACAATAGATCGTTTCTTTCTTATTACGTACCCTGAATAATGGTGTTTGTAAGATATAAACGTGTCCGGCTCTTACCAGATCAGGAAAGAACTGCAGAAAGAATGTCATCATCAGTAACCTGATGTGCATACCGTCCACATCCGCATCTGTAGCAATCACGATATTGTTATAATGTAAGCCGTCAAGTCCGTCTTCAATATTCAGCGCATGCTGCAATAAATTGAACTCTTCATTTTCATAAACAACTTTTTTGGTCAGTTCGTAACAGTTCAGCGGTTTACCTTTCAGACTGAATACTGCCTGGCAATCCACATCCCGCGATTTGGTAATTGATCCGGAAGCAGAATCTCCCTCAGTGATAAACAAGGTTGTCTCATAACGTTTCTCATGTGTACTGTTAAAATGCACTTTACAGTCCCTGAGTTTTTTATTATGAAGTGATGCCTTTTTAGCCCGGTCATTAGCCAGTTTTTTAATTCCGGCAATATCCTTACGTTCACGTTCCGACTGCAGAATACGTTTAAGTAAAGAATCTGCAACATCAGTATGTTTATGCAGGTAATCATCCAGCTCTTTTTTAACAAAGTCGTTAATAAAAGTACGGACAGAAGGCCCTTCAGGCCCCATATTCTGTGATCCCAGCTTAGTTTTTGTCTGCGACTCAAACACCGGTTCCTGTACACGTACCGAAATTGCTGCAATAATTGAAGAACGGATATCCGAAGCTTCATATTCTTTTTTATAGAACTCACGGATAGTTTTAACCACGGCCTCTCTGAAAGCTGCCTGGTGTGTCCCCCCCTGAGTAGTATGCTGTCCATTCACAAAAGAATGATAATCTTCACCATATTGCTGACCGTGAGTCATGGCAATCTCTATATCATTTCCTTTCAGATGAATAATAGGATAACGGATATTCTCCACATCTGCTACCTTATGCAGCAGGTCATACAGACCACGTTCAGATAAATATTTCTGATTATTAAAATTAACAGTCAGTCCGGTGTTCAGGAACACATAGTTCCAGATCATGCTTTCTACAAAATCAGGGATATAGTGATAGTTTCTGAAAATAGTATCATCCGGATAAAAAGTAATCGCAGTACCGTTTCTTTGAGTCGTATCAATTACCGGATGATCCATAGTGATCTCCCCTCTTGAAAACTCTACCTTTTTTGTTTTTCCGTCACGGTAAGACTGCACTACGAAATTAGTCGATAAAGCATTTACAGCTTTCGTACCCACCCCGTTTAAGCCTACAGATTTCTGGAAAGCATTACTGTCGTATTTACCACCGGTATTAATCTTGGATACGCAATCGATCACCTTACCCAATGGAATACCACGACCGTAATCACGCACATTTACCTTGGAATCAGAAACAGTGATATCAATAATACGGCCCGACCCCATCACGAACTCATCAATAGAGTTATCCATGATTTCCTTGAGCAGGACATAAATACCATCATCCTGGGCAGAGCCATCACCCAACTTCCCGATATACATACCAGGACGTAATCTGATGTGTTCTTTCCAGTCTAATGACCGTATACTGTCATCATTATATATTGGTTCAGCCATAATCTTTGTGTAGAACTGCAAATTTAATGAATAGCTACCTCAATTAAACCACAAAGTTTCAACAAATACACATTTTGCCTTACCTTCGGGCAATTACTCTATCAATACATGCAGCCTAAAAAACAACTTTCCCTTTTCGATCTGTCTATGATCGTAGTCAGCCTGGTTATTGGAATGGGAATTTTCCGGACACCAGTAAATGTAGCCTCAAAAGCCCAGATCCCCGAATTGTTCTTTTTAGCCTGGATTATTGGTGGTCTGGTGGCTTACTGCGGTGCATTGATTTATGCAGAAATAGGCTCCCGTTTCCCAGTCACCGGTGGTTATTACAAGATATTTTCCACCTGTTATCACCCTTCGGTTGCTTTTGCAATAAATGGAACTGTAGTGTTAACAAATGCCGCCTCGATGGCGGGAGTGACCCTGATCGGATCAGAATATCTGAGCAGTGTTATTTTTCCTCCAGAGATGCAGACTGATTTTTACCGGCTCATCGTTGCCGGCAGTACCATTCTTATTTTTTACTGCATTAATCTGCTGGGATTAAAAGCGAGTTCAAAAGTTCAGAATATACTCACAGTGATTAAAATCACCCTGGTTCTTATCCTGATTTGCGCTATATTTTTCGGAGGAAATGCAGCAACTATAACACCGGTATTCAAAACAGCCTCAGGTAATTTACCGGTCTGGTCAGATTATGGCAGAGCACTGGGAATCTGTCTGATTGCTGTGACCTTCTCCTTTGCCGGTTATACCCAAACCATTAATCTTGGCGGAGAGGTAAAGGATGCTAAAAAGATAATTCCCAAAGGCATTAAAATGGGGCTCTTTATTATCATTTTATTATATCTGCTGATTAATTATGCCTACGTGAGCGTTATAGGTTTTGAGCAGCTGAAAACCGCTCACAGTATTGCCGCAATACTGGCAGGAAAGATCTTTGGTCCTGCAGGTTTTACCGTGCTCTCAGCAGTCATTTTTCTATCCGTTTTGGGATATGTCAATGTAAATCTGCTCAGTAATCCAAGAGCCATGTTTGCCATGGGCGAAGAAAAAGCTCTCCCGTCAGTTTTTGCACAAAAAAACAAAAAAACTGATGTCATGGTAGTCAGTCTGACCACTTTTACAGCATTAGTTATCATTACCTTGTTTTTTGCACAGACATTTGATAAGATTGTTAACTATTCCATTATTCTGGAATGCATAGGAACAGCAAGTTCGGCAGCTACATTGTTTATCTTGCGCAGAACCACTTCACATCTGGATAAAAACAGTATTTATATGATGAAATGGTACCCGGTGCTTCCGGTATTGTTTATTTCTTTTTACCTTTTTGTAGGAATCAGTATTTATCAGGATGATCCATCCGCAGCTATGAATGGATTGTATATATTTATAGCATTCGTAATCATCTATTTTATTTCAAAATTATTCAACAAAAAGAAAGAGGTAGCCGATGCAGCAGAAGAAGGAACTGCCATTAAGTAAAGAGATTACCTACGCCGCGGGAATGATGGGCTGGAGTATTATGACCAATATTATTATTGTGATGCTCCCTTATTTCTATCTTCCGCCTACTCATTCAGGTTTAACTCCGCTGGTGCCGCAACTGATAGTTTTCGGCGCTTTTAATATCCTTTCTATTATCGCAGCATCAGGAAGACTTTTTGATGCCTTTTACGATCCTTTTATTGCATCAGTGAGTGATAGCAGTAAAAATCCCAGAGGCCGCCGCATTCCGATTATGCGTTATGCAATTATCCCGGCTGTTATTTTCTGCGGATTGGTTTTCCATCCGCTGATTAAAGCAGAATCAACCACAAATGCCTGGTGGTTAACACTCATGCTGATTGGTTTTTTTATGTCGGTTACGACTTATATTATCCCTTATAACGCATTACTGGCAGAACTTGCTCATACAGCTGAGCAAAAGGTAAAACTTTCCACTTTTCAGCAGGTCGGTTATGTGATGGGAATGATCTTCTCTGCGATGACCAACAATTTTGCCGATATGATTCAGCAGGTCTTTTCTATACATCAGCGCATGGAAGCCCTGCAATATACCATTATCGGTCTGGCTGTTTTCTCCGGCCTGGTGATGATTCTTCCGGTAATCACCATTAATGAAAAAGAATACAGTGATGGAAAACCCACACATGTCCCTTTGATTCCTGCCATTAAAAACACCTTCCGGAATTCAAATTTCAAGTATTACCTGATCTCTGATTTTGCTTATTATACTGCATTGAGTATCATTTCAAGTGGATTGCTGTATTTCGTTAGTGTTCTTTTAAGACTGCCTGAATCCAATGGCGGAAAGTACATGGGCATTATGGTTGTCCTTTCCCTGTTGTTTTATCCTTTTGTTAATTATGGAGCAAAACGTTATGGCAGAAAGGCCCTGGTGCTCGCTGCTTTTGCGATCTTAAGTCTTATTTTTGTCACTATTTATTTCCTTGGCCGTCTGCCTTTTTCACCCGATATGCAAATGTATATCCTGGTAGTCTGTGCATCCTTTCCATTGGCAGCGCTGGGCATTTTACCCAATGCAATCCTGGCAGACATTGCGCAAAAAGATACCAGAGACACCGGTAAAAACCACGAGGGCATGTTTTTCGCCGTTAAGTACTTGTTTGTGAAACTCGGACAGACTTTGGGTATCGCCCTTTTTGCCATGCTGACCATCTATGGTAAAGACCCTGGTCATGATTTCGGGCTGCGCCTGAACGGTGTTGTGGGCTTTGTTTTATGTGTCCTTGCGCTATTGTTTTTCACCCGCTTTAAAGAAGACAAATAAGTTACCGAACTTATATGTATATTTGCGGCAGCGAAACGTAACTCTTTAAACAGCAAGGAATTCATTAATTAAACACCTGCTGATTGTTAACGTCTCTTCATAATTATACACATTAAAATTCAAACACATTGTTATTCGAAGAATTAAACCTGATTGAGCCTATTTTAAAAGCGCTGCAAGCAGAGGGTTATACTAACCCAACCCCTATACAAGAACAATCTATCCCTACTATATTAACCAGCAGAGACTTATTGGGCTGTGCACAAACCGGAACTGGTAAAACAGCGGCCTTTGCAATCCCTATGCTGCAATTGCTGAATAAAGAACACCAGAACACTAAAGGCCACAGACCTATCCGTGCATTGGTATTAACCCCTACACGTGAGCTTGCCATTCAGATTGAAGAAAGTTTCAAGGCTTATGGTAAAAATCTTTCTTTACGCCACCTCGTTATTTTTGGCGGTGTCGGACAAAAAGCGCAGACTGATGCTTTACACCGCGGTGTAGATATTCTGATCGCCACACCAGGCCGATTGCTGGATTTAATGAATCAGGGTTTCATCAATCTTAAAGATATTGAAATCTTTGTACTGGATGAAGCGGACAGAATGCTCGATATGGGATTCATCCACGACGTTAAAAAAACGATTGCAAAATTACCTGCTAAAAGACAAACCCTGTTTTTCTCAGCCACTATGCCTGCAGAAATTCAGAAATTAGCCAATACGATTTTAACTAATCCGTTAAAAGTAGAAGTAACACCAGTTTCTTCAACTGCAGAAAAGATTGAGCAATCAATCTATTACGTAGAAAAAAATGATAAAAAGAATCTTTTAATCCATATTCTTAAGGATAAAACGATTACTACTGCCCTGGTATTTACCCGTACAAAACATGGCGCAGACCGTATCGTTAAAGACCTGATTAAAGTCGGTGTAAAAGCTGAAGCCATTCATGGTAATAAATCACAGAATGCAAGACAAAGAGCTTTAACCAATTTTAAAGCGAAAACAACACGTATTCTGGTGGCTACTGATATTGCAGCACGTGGTATTGATGTGGATGAACTGACGCACGTCATCAACTATGAATTGCCTAATGTTCCGGAAACTTATGTACACAGAATTGGCCGTACAGGCCGTGCCGGTAACAGCGGGGTTTCATTCTCATTCTGTGACGGAGAAGAAAAAGAATACCTGGACGATATCGAAAAATTAATTGCCCTTAAAATCCCTGTTCAGGAAGATCATCCTTATGCATTAAGCTGGCAAAGTCTGATGTCAGGCGCTGCAGCGGCAAAAGTAAAAGGGAAAAGTAAACCTTCAAGAGGTGGCCGTCAGGATAGAACTGAGCCTAAACCAAACCTTAGCGGTGCAAAAAGGACTCCTGGTAATGGTGGCGGAGGAAACCGCAGATTTAATGGTTCAAGACCAAAAGCGAAAAAAGATTAATTTCAGCAGCTCATAAAAATAAAAGCCCTGGCAACTCTGTCAGGGCTTTTATTTTTATGAGCTATTACATTCCGGCAAAACTTTGCAGATTCCAGGTAAGACTCAGTAAAAAATAACGGGTAATCTGATTAGTCCTGCTTTCTGTGGTTGTATTATCCGTTATCGATCTGTTCAGGTTATTTCCCTGATTTAAAAAATCATGACCTTCAATTTTCACACTTGCCTGCTTATTTTTAAAAAAGGTTTTCTCAATAGAACCGTTAATAAGAAACGGATTAGTTGCAGCTACCGAAAACCCTTTGTTGATCGTTTTTCCTGCGTTGAGCCCAAAAACCAGGCTCTTCAGCACAAATACCCTCGCATCAGTATTAAATGTCCAGGTCTGGATAATATTTGATTCAGACTGTTCAAGGGAATAAGTGTTGTTGCTGTAATTATAACTGGCTGTAGCATGCAACAGAATCCATTTCCGGCTCATACGTAAACCGGTTCTCTGGTTGATATTGATTCCCTGCCCCACATTTCTCACCTGATCAGCGAACGAAATACGATGATTATAATTCAACCCGCCAATCAGCTCAAAGGTATATTTCTTTTTAGCAAATGGTAAAGACCAGTAATAATTGGTACCAAAATTATAATTGCCATTAGTATTCAGATAATGAGTTTCCTGTCTGAAACTATTCAGTACATCAGGAATCAGGACGGTATTCGAGACCACCTGGTTTTGCGTAACTGTCCCTCTCAGGCTCACCTGTAAATTACTTCCATCCCCCGGATTTGTACGACTATAATTCAGGTTAACCACGTGATTAAAGGCCGCTTTTAATTTAGGATTCCCAATGACTATATTCTGCAGATTCCGGGTATCACGTACCGGTTGCAGCTGGTTAAAATTAGGTTCTGCACTACTCCCGGTATAAAAAGCATTAAAATGATCTTTTGCAGACAACCTGTAACTGATACGGGCTATCGGGGAAATATTAAAACCAGTCCGGTAAACCTTATCTGTACGCCCCTCATAGGATCCTGTTAGCAAGGATGGCTGACCGTTAATTCCCAGTACATAATTCAGCTTTTTGGTTTCGTATCTGTAATTCAGCCCTATAATATGTCTGCTGAATGAAGAAGTGTAAGTATTACTCAATGAATCCACTTCCCGCACATTTCCGGTAATATCCCTGTCTTTGGTATCCAGGCTGTTATTGGTATGATTCAGGTTAAACACATAACTAAAATCTATACTTTTTTTGACCAGGGTATCATTTTTCCGATTCAAAGGCTCAGTATAAGTGAAATTTGCACTTACCGTAGTATTCCGGTTACGCTCATCAATCAATTGGTTCAATAAAGAATCTTTAGCTACAGAATCAGTTTTCGATTTATAATAGGTAATCTGATTATCCAGATCAGTATGATTACTGCTGAGTCCGGAGCCAGCGTTTACGCTCATTGAAAAAACCCTTCCTGTTTTCGCAAACTTGCGCGCCATAGAGAAATCTCCATTCAGATTAGGGCTGCGCTGTTTACCCATACGATTTGTATGCAGATCCTGCCTGATTACCCCTGTTTGTATAGCATCAGAGGCCGAAGTACTGCTTGTTCCCTGTATAGTACCTCTTATCCCACCCCTGATATAATTTACCTCATCTGTCGATTCCAGGTTCAGATCGAAGTTATGAGTATTGTTTTTCGAAAAATTAGTGTTGGTTGATAAATTATTAATGATTCCCATAGAGTTCACTGTTCTTACGGAACTCTGTTGTACACTTTCATTTTTATTATAACCATAATTATAGTTACTGCTGAAGATCAGATTTTTACCAAATTTATCTCTGTAGCTTGATCCTATATTGGCATTAGTATTAATTCCGGCCCCTGTATTGGTATTACCGGCATTTCCATTTATTCCAATCTGCCTGAGATCCCTCCATAAATAATCATTAATATTTAAAGCATAACGGTTATCAGTTCCTCCGCTTAGAGTTGCACCACCAAAATTCCCATTATTAAGATTAGATTTAAGAACAACGTTTAATATCTTCTGGGGTTCACCCGTTTTGATGCCGGTAAAGTTTGCTTTATTGCCATAATCATCAATAAACTGGATTTTAGAAACTGTGCCTGCAGGTAACTTGGAAATAAACTCCTTGACATCGCCTGTAAAGAAATCTTTTCCGTTCACACGGATTTTGGTTAGCACTTTACCAGCCGAGGTAACATTCCCATCTTTATCAGTTTCAACCCCCGGCAACTGTTTCAGCAAATCCTCCACTTTATCATTTTCACGCACATCAAAGGCTGCAGCGTTAAATTCAATGGTATCCTTCATCACTTTCATCGGTACAGCTTTCCCTTTAATGATGACTTCATTTAGCTGAAGTGTTGCAGATTTTAAAAATATGGCAGATAAGGTCTGGTCTGGCACCCCATCCTTCAGTGTAATTACAGTTTGATAAGGTTTATAACCGATACCCCTGATCAGCAGGTTCGCAGTATTATTTTTCACGCTGGTAAAGCTGAAAGCTCCGTTCTGATCCGTATTTGTACTTAAAGTATCTTTTCCGGTAATCAAACGTACGTTAGTACCCGGAATACCGGTATGGGTAGTATCCAGTACCGTGCCCCGAAGCTGAATACCAGTTTGGGCCTTTACAGAAAAATTTATAAATACGCTGAAAACTATTAATAAAAAGGGGCTCGTATATATCTTCAAAACTAAAGCTGCCAATTATGTAAATATGAGAATAATTTTTTATCTATAGTGTTAAAAAATATGCCAGTCTCCTATGCCGAACGATCTTTTTTTTAAGTCTTTCTGATTCTGATAATATGTAACCAGTGCATCACCTTCATCAGCGGGTAAGTAGGATCAAACTCAAACCATCTGGAAGCAAAATTTGGATTATTAGGTTTTTTATGATGATTATTCTGAAACAATTCTCCCAGCATCAGAAAATCAAGCGGAAGAGAGTTTTTACTGTGGTCGTTATTGTCATGATTTGAATAACCATATTTATGACCACACCAGTTTACGATTGCCCCATGCAATGGTCCCATCAGGAAATGAATTGGTAACAATAAAAACATCCACCAGGCAGTAGCAAAAGTCACATAGAACCATACATAAAAACCAATAAAAATTATCCTTGTAATCCAGGAGTCACCGATTTTATCAATCAGTGGCCACGACGGATATTTATCACGGAACTGCTCTTCAGGTTCTTCATTATATTTTGCATAATTCAGATAAATATTTTTAGTCTGTATCATCATCCCCCATACATCCTTTACAAAATGCGGAGAATGCGGGTCTTTTTCGGTATCACTGAAGGCATGATGCATACGGTGAAGTATCGCATAAGCACGCGGATTTAAAAAAGACGACCCTTGTGACAGAAACGTTACAGTATAAAAAAAACTTCTCCCAAAAAGAATTCATTTTAAACATTTTATGCGAGGCATAACGGTGAAGAAAGAAGGTTTGAGAAAAAAGTGACAGGAACCAGTGCAGCAGAAAAAATATTAATATAATCATATTGAATGAGGTATAAACCAAAATGGCCATCCTTCCGGATGTTTAATTCGCAAATTAACGAAAAGAAAAGGGATTTGACGTGAATTGTTTTGGATATCAATTTAATATTGAACACCAATATTCCAGGAAGAGAAAAAAAAGAAAAGCATGTACCTGAGCTGATTGCGCAGATACATGCCTGAAATAATTTATCTGCCGAAATCGTCAGATACACGTACGATATCAGATTCATCAGATGGATTAGACGGATCAGTATGCTGCCAGATTTCAGAAACAATTCCCCAGTCATCCAAACCAACCAGACGGTGTCTTTCACCCTGCTTCAATTTGATAGTCTGTTCAGGAGCAAGCTGTTGTACTTCACCCTGATCATCTGTTTCACTGGTAATTACACCAACTGTACCACTTACTACTCTCCATATTTCAGCACGACGGTGGTGATACTGCCATGACAGGCGTGTATTAGGTGCCACGATTAAAATTTTAGGACTTAATTTTCCTGAAATCTTTAATTCTTCTACATTTAGGCCATCAAAGTAAACATTAGCAAACTGTTGTGCCTGTGCTTCATCGATAACAAAAAAACCACCCCATGGACGGGTCTCATCACGATTAACTACGTTAAAACCTTCAATTTTTAGTCGCTGTGCAACACTGTCGAATATTTCTTTTTTCTGATCTGACATTATATTTAAATATTTTAATGCTCAAATATAGGAAACTGTTTAAAATTCATCTGATAATTTGTTTTTGCTTCCTCTTATGTCACCCTGACGGAAAGGAAATATCCTTCAGATTAACCCGAAAAAAAATAACTATTATTCAAAATTTCTGATACCAGAAACATAAATTTAAACAGCGTCATATTTGACTTTAATATTTGTATTTTCGCATCATAATGGAAAAAGAGGGAAATACTGCCACTAATTATACCATTAGGTATTAAATATAATCTTACTTTTGTAAGAGTTTGATAAATTTTAAACAGACTCAAAGTTTAATCAAAGCCTTAAAGGCAATGATCAATCAATTAATTTATATATGCATATGTTAAAAAGAGTTGTTATCACAGGGATCGGGGCATTAACCCCTTTAGGAAATGATGTAAATACTTTCTGGAGCAATACCATTGCCGGTAAAAGCGGGGCTGCAAAAATCACCCGTTTCGATGCCTCCCTCTTCCGCACGCAATTTGCCTGTGAACTCAAGGATTATGACGTTACAAAATATTTAGACCGGTCAGATATAAAAAGAACTGACCGCTTTACGCAGTACGCGCTGGTAGCATCAGATGAAGCTATCAAAGATTCAGGTTTTGACTTTGACAAAATGGATCCGTTTGATGTCGGTGTAATCTGGGGATCAGGACAAGGTGGAATGGATACTTTCGAGCAACAGTCTGCAGAGTACGCTCTTGGCGATGGAACACCACGCTACAGTCCTTTCTTTGTACCTAAGCTGATTGCTAATATGGCATCAGGGATGATATCTATCCGCAATGGTTATATGGGTATCAACTATACTACAGTTTCAGCCTGTGCTACTTCTAACACTGCAATCATGGATGCATTTACTTATATCCGTATGGGTAAAGCAAAAATCATTGTGACAGGTGGTTCAGAAGCTCCGATTTCTGCTTCTTCAGTAGGTGGATTTTGTGCGATGAAAGCTATGTCTGCTCAGAACAGTACTCCTGAAACAGCTTCAAAACCATTTGATGTTAAAAGAGATGGTTTTGTTATGGGTGAAGGTGCCGGTGCACTGGTTCTGGAAGAATATGAACATGCAGTAAAACGTGGAGCTACTATTTATGGAGAAATCGGCGGAGCAGCAATGACTGCTGATGCTTACCATATGACTGCTACACACCCCGAAGGTCTGGGCGCTTCACATGCCATGAAATTAGCGCTTACTGAGGCTGGTTTGACTATCAATGATATTAACTATCTGAATACCCATGCAACGTCTACTCCTGTAGGTGACCTTTCGGAAACTAAAGCAGTAAGCAACCTGTTGGGATCAGGTAAAAATGACCTTTATATCAGTGCAACCAAATCTATGACTGGTCACTTATTAGGTGCAGCAGGTGCTATTGAAGCTATTATTTGTTTATTATCAATGAGAGATAGCATTATTCCGCCAACGATCAATACAGATGAGCTTGATCCTGCCATTCCATCAAATCTTAACATTGTGATTAAAGAAGCTGTATCAGCTAAAGTTAAAAACGCAATGAGTAATACTTTTGGTTTTGGCGGTCACAACGGAATCGTTGTATTCAAGTCATTATAAAAAAAGATAAGCCAAAGCCGGAATTGTTCAGACAATTCCGGCTTTTTTATGCATATGGTTATGCTTTCAGTCCAAGAATCAACTCTTCTACAGTAATCAGAATTCTATCCAGGTTTGCTGCAACACCAGTGATTTTTGCAATCATTATCCCTCCTTCAATTAAAGCAATAATGGAATATGCTATCCGGTCAGTATCCGTATCTGCTTTAAATTCTCCGGTTTCTATTCCTGACAGGATCATTGTACTTATATCCTTTTTCCAATCCGTTACTGCCTTTGCTACTTTTGCTTTCAATAAAGTATTGGTATCATCTGCCTCTATGGCGGTGTTGAGAATAGGGCATCCGCCGGTTGGAAAAGGTGCTCCGCTAAAACTATGATAAACCTGTGCATAAACCATTAGCTTATCATGATAAGTTACTGCCTTTTGTACCCGCTGTGCTATAGCCTGTTTGATTTTGGATAGATTATAATCAAAAGCTGCCAGCGCAACATCTTCCTTATTTTCAAAATTCCCGTAAATGCTTCCCTTGGTGAGATGAGTTGCATCAGTCAGATCTGACAATGATGTTCCGGCGTAACCTTTGGTATTAAAAATTCCCGCTGTGGTCTCTATAATAAACTGACGTGTGCGTTCTGCTTTTGATAATCCATTATCCATAAAAACAAAAGTCCAGAAAATTTCTGTTCCAAACCATAAAAGCTGCTTAAATTTTATCACCAGAATTCTGCGCAGATTTACAAATAAATTGCATAGTAAAATTATTATACTAAATTTATTTCGACAACCAATTATAAACCAATCCCTGATAAAGGAAATGAATTCAAGGACCACACACAACCTTCAATTCGAACTACTTAAACTATGAACTCATTAGGCACTTACGACTACGTCGTTTTCCTGGTCTACTTCCTGATCGTCGCTCTGTATGGCTGGACAGTTTACCGTAAAAAACAAGCACAAAAAGAAAATTCAAAAGATTTCTTCCTCGCAAAAGACTCATTAACCTGGTGGGCCATCGGAGCCTCCCTCATTGCATCCAACATCTCGGCAGAACAATTTATCGGCATGAGCGGATCGGGTTTCACCATGGGGCTTGCCATTGCCAGTTATGAATGGCTGGCCGCAATTACTCTGATTATTGTGGCCATATTTTTCATTCCGGTCTATATCAAAAACAAGATATATACTATGCCTCAGTTTCTTGGACAGCGGTATAACAGCACTGTAGCTATGATTATGGCCATTTTCTGGCTGTTGTTATATGTGATAGTTAACCTCACGTCCATACTTTATCTGGGTGCGCTGGCTATTAACAGCATTTCGGGTATCAACATTACAGCTTGTATGTATGTCCTGTCAGTTTTCGCTGTAATTATTACACTTGGCGGTATGAAGGTTATCGGTTATACCGATGTAATCCAGGTTTTCTTTCTGATACTTGGTGGTCTGGCCACAACCTATCTTGCCCTTGAACTGGTATCCACTCATTTTGGAACCACAGGTGTATTTAATGGCCTTGCGCTGATTAAAGAAAAAGCCACAGATCACTTCCATATGATCTTCCGGAAAGAGGATGCTCACTATATGGATTTGCCAGGGTTATCTATGTTAATAGGTGGAATGTGGATCGTTAATCTGAATTACTGGGGCTGTAACCAATATATTACACAAAGGGCTTTAGGTGCAGATCTGAAAACTGCCCGCAGCGGATTGCTGTTCGCAGCCTTCCTGAAATTACTGATGCCTGTTATCGTTGTATTACCAGGTATAGCCGCTTATGTACTTTACAAAGAAGGTTATGGAAATTTCCATCAGTCGATGTTAAAGGATGGATCTTTAAATGCAGACTCAGCTTATCCTGTATTGCTTAACCTGCTGCCTGCCGGATTGAAAGGTTTATCATTCGCAGCGCTGACAGCAGCCATTGTAGCTTCTCTTGCAGGAAAAGCCAATAGTATTGCCACGATATTTACACTTGATGTCTATAAGAAAGTTATTAATAAGGATGCTGATGAGAACAGACAGGTAATTATTGGCCGGATAACTGTAATTGTAGCCATGATTCTGGCTATTATTATTGCTCCTCAACTTGGAATAGATAAAAAAGGAGGGTTCCAGTTTATACAGGAATATACCGGTTTTGTTTCTCCAGGTATATTTGCCATGTTCCTGCTTGGATTTTTCTGGAAAAGAACGACATCCAACGCCGCACTGTTTGCTACAATCGGCGGTTTTATTTTATCGGTATTCTTCAAAGTACTGCCAACCTTTGCTAACCTGGAATGGCTGAGCCCCTATGGTTTCTCTAAACTGGCTGAGCAAAAAAACGGTACGATGTTATATGAAATTCCTTTTATTGACCGTATGGGCTTCGTATTCGCTATCTGCGTAATTGCGATGATCATTATCAGTAAACTGGAAAACCGAAACGGCATCAATCCTAAAGGACTTGAAGTAGACAGAAGTATGTTTAAGACCAATCAGAGTTTCGCTATAGGCTCATTGATCGTAGGCGGAATTATTGTTGCACTTTACAGCCTTTTCTGGTAAAAAACAAAGCCCCCCAATCCAGAGGATTGTGGGGCTATTGCATCCATTTGTGTGTGCGGAATTTCATCTACCCAAAAATTCAATTCCTGTATTATCAACAGTGGTAAGCAACAAAACACACCCCTGAAGATTCCTTAGGTAACTACCATTACCCGATTCCGGCATTCGAATCTTAACCTATTTGACTGTAAAACGTAAGTAAACAGGCAAACGCTACAGCTTATTAAAAATATATTTTAATATTTTTTTCATGATCATTTTATAGTTCTGCAACATGCAGAAAACGCTAATTTTAGCAGATCTTATAAAGACCGGAAGAATAAATATGAAATATAACTTAATCACCCTGCTGATACTTTTTTCGAACACGCTATTTGCTCAAACGGGTCAGGCCGAACTTAAAAATATAACCCCTGGCTATAAAGAAAATAAATATCCTGAGGTAGACTTTCCGGTTAATCCAAAAGTGGCAAAAAAAATAAACACCTTTATGCAGGTAGCTGATCTGGAACATTTACCGGGCGTGTTTAAAAAGCACCCTTTTGAAAAGGTGACCTATGGAGCAAATGAAAACAGTTCATCTGTTGATTTCTATAGCTGGAAGCGATTTAAAACCACTAAAAATATCTTAAGTTTCGCTATAGAAGGCGAAGCAAGTGGCGCCTATCCTGAAGGTTTTGAAAGTTTTTATAATTTCGATCTCCGGACCGGCGACCCTATACTGCTAAAGACACTTTTTACCGGTACCGCTATTCCCCAACTGGAGAAAATACTGAATAAAAAAGTCAAAACTACCATCGCAGATTATTTAAAAACCATACGTCCTGATCCCAAAGAAAAAAAACTGACCAGGGAAGAAGAAGAAGGTTTGTTTGATCAGATAAGCTTATATGAAGAATGCCTGGAAAGTTCAGGCTCGGCCAATATGGAGTATTATGAATTTTATTTCAGACAGGATAGCCTCATTTTTGTAAAAGGGAGGTGCTCCAACCATGCCCTGAGAGCTCTTGATGACCTGGATAAATTCTACCTCTCTTTTTCTTACAAAGAGCTCAGTAAATACTTATCCCCTTTTGGTAAACAATTGACCGAAGGCAGTAAGAACACAGTTTCCCCACTCCTTCCTGAAGGAAAAATGTTCAGGGGAAAGATAAACGATAAATATCCTGTCAGCCTGATCATTACCAAAATCAATGAGGATGGCTCATTAAACATGAAATACTGGTATGATCAGGTTAAAAAACCCATTGAATGGAGAGGGACATTTAAAAACAACCATTTCTCATTAACTGAAGATGATTATCATAGTGAAGAACTGAAACAATGGATCCCCAAAGCAACTATTGAAGCTGACTGGACCGGGAATCAAAGAATCACAGGTACCTGGACTAATTATAAAACCAAAGAAGTAATGAAAATCGCGCTGAATTTGTATTAATCGGGTATCATTTATTTAGATTGATTACAGTTATCACTAGGAATCTTAAATTAATATCATTTACTTTGTGGGCTTTAATCATTCTAAATAAACGATATAAAGAATTCACCAATCTTTTTTAGCGATTATGTCTTTCAAAAAAATAAATGCCTGGTTACATTTATGGCTTGGATTAGGTTCTGGTCTGATTGTTTTTATAGTTAGTATTACCGGCTGTATCTATGTTTTTGAGAAAGAAATAAGAAGCTTCTATCAGCCCTGGCAGTTTGTACAGCCTCAGGAGAAAGCTTTCCTGTTGCCTACACAACTGATCAGCAGTTCAAAATCACAGCTGGGCAAATTAAAACCGACTTCTGTTCGTTACGGACAAAAAAGTGAATCTGCTACAGTTAATTCTTTAAACAGAAAAAAAGGTACGAGTGTAGTCATTTATCTGAATCCCTATACTGCAGAGATATTACATATAGACCGTAAGACCAAAAAAGGCGATGTGGAATTTTTCAGATTTATCCTGAATGGCCATCGTACGCTATGGATGGGTGAAACCGGGTCAAAAATTATTGGCATAGGTGTACTGGTATTCGTTGTCCTGCTCATCTCAGGTATTGTCTTGTGGTGGCCAAAAAAATGGATTAAATCTATCCGTGATCAAAGCTTTAAAATCAAATGGAACGCCAGGTTTAAACGCGTAAATTATGACCTGCATAAAGTAGCAGGTTTTTATGTGTTCCTTGTTCTGCTGCTGATTTCATTAACCGGTCTTGTTTATAGTTATAAATGGTATAGCAAATCACTATACTGGGTAACTTCGGGCGGAAAATCTTTAACACAGGCCAAACCATTATCAGATACTACGTTAAATGCTGAATTTGCACCAGCAAACCTGGATAAATTATATAGTAAACTGGCTACAACACCCGGGAATGCAGGAATGACAATTGCTGTTCCGGCAAAAGCATCAGACGTGATCGGATTTGTTGTTTATCTGAAGGCAGGAACTTTATATAAGGCTGACAGATATGCTTTCGACCAGTATACCATGAAACCCGTTATACTTAATTCTCCCCTTCTTGGAAAATATGAAGAGGCCAGTATTCCTGACAAAATAAGAAGAATGAACTATGATCTGCATGTAGGTGCTATTATGGGTCTTCCAACTAAAATCATAGCCTTTCTGGCCAGCCTGATTTCTGCAAGCCTCCCGATTACCGGATTCCTGGTATGGTATGGTAAAAAATTCAAAAAGAAAAAAGGCAAACAACCACTGGTTCAGGAAAAAATGGTCCTGAAAAAGACTAATTCCCCATGGGAAGTCAAAAAAGTCAGTACTGCTGCCATACAGGAACCCGTAGCTTAAATTACAACACAATATTTCCGGATACAGTTATCTGATGCTTAAAAATAAGTGTCAGGTAGTATTATTATGCGATAGCGCCAGGGACTTACCTGGCTGTTCGGTCGCTTAAAATTTGTCACGTTCAGGTGCTGCAGGAAGTCGGAGTTGGTATAGGGTTGGTATACCCTGGGGGTATACCAACCCTATACCAACTCCGACTTCTATACGTCCCGCTGCAATCCTGTTAATTACCCGTCCAATATCCTCTTCCTAGCATTCTTCTTTCTATAGCTCCTGGTTTTAAGCCTCTTTTTCTACTGCTTAAAAATTTATACTAATTTTCTTAAATAAGTTTTGCAACTATGTTGCAAATAACTATCTTAGCACCGTTGCAACCGGGGATAAGCCAAAAACCCGTTATCACAGTAGGCATTATTACACTTAATAGAATCTTATGAAAAATCAATCAGAAAAAATCAAGTTAAATCTTGAAGATCTTCAATTAGAGAGTTTTGTAACAAGTATCGACAGTGAAGTTGCAATGCGTTTATCAGGCGGATTAGGAAACGTATCAGAGCCTACGCACACAGAGCCTACAGATGATCACCATACACCTGCAATTAAGTGTACAACGGTTATTTGCTAGTTTAAATCAATCCAATAGTCTAAAAAAAGGGGTCGGTAAAACGATCCCTTTTTTTATGCTTTCTCTTTAACACCAATAATCCCACTGATGAGCAGTGATCTGATTTGCAGGATGATTCTTTCCCGCAGCACAGTTGTTTCAGCAATCAGACTTTCACTTGCCGAAAACATGTCCAGTATCAATCTGATCAGTTTGTCCCCTGTCATGGGTTGCTGATCAAGATGACCGGTAATCAGCGCACTGAGCTGTCCGATATAAACTGTATTCACACCATGCTGTTCTGAAACAAATAATACAGCCTGATAAGGTTGTGTCAATGCCAAAAGTTCTTTAAGCCGGAAACTCAGTGCATAAAAACTTACATGATCATATAATTGTAACGACAAACTGTATAATTCCTGATCAGTAACCACACACCAGCGTTTAACCTCTTCCAGAATAAATTCATTCTTTTTCTGATAACAGAGATGACCTTTATGTAATTTCCACCGAACAGCCATTTTATGCTCAAAATCAAACATTTCGGCAACAGCTGAATTTTTAGCTTCCGGTAACCGGCTGATCAGCTGACAAACCTGCTGCTCAAATTCATTTATATCTTCTGCCCGCAGTTCAGACAATAAACCAGGCGCAGTTTCATTCAGCAGACGGATAGTTTTAGCATAATGGCCGGAAAATATTTGTTGCTGAATAGTTTGTTTGCTATGACGATCCACCACTGGCGTTATCTTTTCGTTTTTGGGCAAAACGGGATAAACTGCACTGTCTTTTTTTCGATTCAGCAATTGCAGAAGCATATATCCTACACCGGCTTTACCGGATAAAAGACCATAATCAAAAGATCCGGCACCGATATAGGTATTATAACTTTTTTTCTTTTCGTACAGATCTTTTGCCCTTTCGGTCACTGAGGTAATTATTTCTTTGTAATCAACCCCGGTAATTGCAGAAAACTTTGATAAAAAGGGCAGTATACCTATATAACCACTGCAAAGCGTAAAATCAGTCCTGTCCATATTTTTCAGGTCTTTTAAACATCTTTCCAGTACCAGCTGGCACTGTTTAAAGTACATTTTTTTGCCTGTCAGTTCATAGGCATACAATCTTGCCAGCCCTATCCCACCCGCACCATGGGCCCAGGAATTTACCTTTTTCATCTCCGGCAGAAAAATATTCAGATCCCAGCGGTGGGCATCAGGCAGACTGAGTCTGTATTTACCTAGTCTCAGATCCAGCCAGTTTCCGGATTCAGCATGGAAATACTGCATTTCATAAGCTAAAGCTTCTTCTGCAAGATAAATAAGTCCGTCATTTTTAAAATAATTGCCCACCTGCATCAAAGCATAGGCAATGCCTGAGGCACCATGAGAAAATCCTGCCAGGCTATCAAAAGCAGATTTTGACTGGTTATAATCCCATTTCAGCCCGGCCTCAGAAATTCTGGCTTCGTTAATTACCCTGTCAATTAACTGATGTACCACAGCTAACAGCTTTTTTGAACCGAGATGATGATACAACAAAGTAAAAACCAGTAAACTGCCGGAATATCCGCTTAACAAATCGGCCTTAATAGTCAGATTAACAATATTTTCCTGAAAACCAAGCATTAAACGCGATGCACTCTGCAGATATTTTTCATCTTTACCGAGTTCATAAAGTTTAATACAGACATAAGCTACTCCGGTTAAGCCGGTATAAAAACCAAATGAACGGGGTTTTAAAACATCTTCCGACTGCAGAACTTTATCCATAATCGCAGCTGCCTTCTCCAGCTCTTCCCTGTCACCTGAAAATTCAAAAAGGCTGATATAAAACAATGCAATACCACTGTTTCCATTAAAAATATCTATAGTGGTTTTAAAAGCAAACCGATCTGTGGTTTCATAATACGGGCTTTGCCAGTACAATCCCTGCTTATCTCTGGATGAGGAAGCCAATAAATCTTTTTTGACCAGTGCTAATTGCTCATGAATGCTACTGATTTGTAAACGGGTAAATGAGGTCATGCATTTTTATTTAAGTTGAGCTATAAATTCAAGACACCGGCCTGTACAATACATTCCATAGGCTTCTTCGTAATTGGAAATCCCCAGACGGTTATTATTCATATGCATCATACTGGTGATAATCTCTGCAAGTTTCACTTCGGTAAAACCTGCTGACAGATAGTTTTGAAGAATCAGGCCATTTGCATCAGCCAGATCCTGCACATTTTTATCTGCGGTTCCACTGATCAGTGTTTCCCAGAAATCCCGCGAAGCCGGCAAAATAAGCTCTTTTGTCCTGTTAAAAGAGCGCTCAAATTCTTTTAACCACTGTATTCTCTGCATCTGTTTAGCTGCTTCGGGGAAATAAAGACGGGGCAGCCATCCATCGATAAAAAGATTACAAACGGCAAGCAGCTGCGGGATTTCCCAGCCGGTTGCAGCCAGCAGAATCAGATGCAGCTGCAAAGCCTGTATAAGGACAGAAGCTCCCGGTTTTCTGGTATTTATCCAGTTTAAAATAAAAGCAGACGATTTATAGAAATGTGTTTCAGCCCAGGGCATACTTTGCCGGTTACCATAACGCTCAATTTCGGGTTCATAAGCAGCAAACTGCACATAGTGATCCGCGAATAAAACTTCTTCCGGGAACACCCCGGATTTATTTAATGCCGGATACTGAGCAAAAAATGCATTGGCTCTTTTCTTTAATTCTTTGGCCAGCACCTCCTGCAATTGAATATCTGCATTGATTCTTAATCTGATATGATTTCCATTCTCCCAGTAGCGAATAAAAAAGTAGTAAACGTTTTCCTGCTCAGCGGGGATAAAATCCCGGATAAACGGAGTCACAAGCTCTTTTAACATCAGATCCAGATCCCCCGGATAAAACAGGTAAGTGGCAAACCATTGATTGTTTATTGGATTATAATTTTGTAACGCCATAGATTAATACTTGTACCATTGCAGCAGGTATTCTTTTACAGGTTCATAATGACCGGATTTTTCGGTGTGATCAGTTGCCGGGAGCATTTCTTCTATAATCAGGTAATCCCCCGCCCTGGCCAGTAAACGTTTAAACATTTCTACCAGAAGGGGCTGCTCAAAAGAAATAAACTGAGGTTTATAGTCATCGCTTAACCCGTCTTTTTTATCTTTTGTCTGTGCAGCAGGTTTAATTACGAAGGATCTCTTCCTGAGAAATAAAAATATATTAACCGGAATTCCATGCTGACTGCGCCATACATTAATACGGATAAAATAATCGTAAGCAGTCTCTGAGGCTTGCTGTACTGGCACAGCAGCTGTCTTTACCCGCCAGGTTCTTCTTCTGAGAATAACTGTGTTTTCATAGGTAATCCTTGGCAGGGATTCTATTTCATGTTCCTGTTCTTCTTCGATATTCAGATAACAGGCATCTACCAGATTGATAAATGGCTGTAGAGAAAGTTTGGTTTCCTGATTAAAATGAGCCATTAACTGGTAAAGATTGGAACGGTTGTAAAAAGATTCCAGACAAAGGTCATAGGTAAACACCTGATCATCCTGATAAGTAAGTTTCAGTGAACCGGTTTTTGAATCATAACCTACAGCAAGCTCATCAACGGGGATCTGCTGTTTTTCAGGATAACTTTTATTTCCACCGGGCAGAGCCAGTTCACGTGTTAATAAAGACGGATGAATATTTGCATTAAAACTCGACGCATCATTTAATTCTACTTTGAGCATTCCGGGATGGAGCTGTGTATTATACCGGATAAAATCAGAAGTAATATCCGGCGCAAACAGGGATAAAAATCTGCCGCTTACTTTTCCCATTCCGGGCAGGACGGTATTAATGACTCCAAAAACATGTTCCTTATTTTCCTGTTCTCTTGTCAGTTTTCCTTTATAAAACTGAACAAAAAGCCCCCTGGAATAATGTTCTGGTGTACCGAGCGATTCTGATTCGGACAGCCCGGCAAAAAATTCATTCCGCAGGTTCAGCATATTTGGTTTATGCTGGGTCATAGTGGTCAGTTTTGCACTCACTTTTTTCTCCCAGTCTCCTGAATCCTGTACCAGAGGACCTTCTTTTGCGGCTTTTTCTTTTTCAGGTTTTTTAACATGAAAATAATAAGCCTGATAAAAATCAATGACTTTTACTTCCGCTCCGGCTGCATACTGTGTCAGGAAAAAACTAACCATTTTTTCCCGTTCTTTTTTTAATAAATCCAGTGGAAGCAGATGATTCAGCAGCTGATCAGTTTTTGCCGTAAAATCCTGGAGTAAGCCATCTTCCAGCACTTCTTTTTCGGGTGTATAACAATCTTCATAAAACAACTGTCTGCCTGAAAAATGATGTGGCATAAAATTCGTGGTTTCAAAGATCCCGGTAGCAGGAAATGTTTTTACTTTGTCTTTATCCTTACCGGATATGGGCAGTCCGGCTTCATGCTGCAGTTTCTCAAAGACATCTTCCACTACTTTTTCTGCATTACCTAAAATAACTTTTCGCTTTGCGGTATCACCTGCTGCATAGGCCAGCTGATATTGCTGTAATTGTTTAAATAAATAAATTATCTGCAGTACAGCCGGTTCACTGGTCTCCATTTGCATAAAGAATTTCAACAATTTATGATCCCAGTCGGGATCTATGCCCGATGTCTCCATCCCCAGTTCCAGTAAACCGGCAGCAACCAGTTTAAACAGATAAGCTTTAATTGAGTTGTAACTGGCCTCCTCAACAGCATCCGACAGGTTAGCTGTCAGCTCCTTAACTGAGATGGAATCAGTGCTGGTTTTTAAGTACTGAAATACCAGCAGCTGTAATCCTGATGCAGACAACTGCTGAAAAGATTCTATATTATTGAAATTAACCAGAAAATGTATTTTCTGATCCCTGATCACAGCTGTTTTATTTATTCTTACCGTCAGTAATTCATTGATACGGGGATGATGGATCAGGATAGACTTCAGGTATTCGAATAAAGCGTTATTGAGTTTCAGGCTGTTTTTCACTTCTTTGGCTGCTGCCAGAGGAACCTTTGCCCCCTTACCTGATAACTGCATAATTCCGGTATAGGTAAAAGTACTGAAGGGAGAAGTCTTAAAACACATCCTGGTCAGATAGCGTAGCAAACTGAATTCTATTCTGAATTCCTTCTGTCTGAAAGATGAAGGTTCTTTACTCGCATAAGCGGATAACTGTTCGAGCAAAACCGGGCTTGATAAAAGCAATCCGTTCTGCAGGTTTGCATCCATAGCCAGTGATTGCAGCTTCCGGCTATGCTGAATCATCAGTTTCTGATAATTCAGCGTATTGGTCTGATGAAAAGTCTCCATATTTTGCATGACCTGCATATAATTCTGCAGATCCCTTTCCAGATCAGCAGGAAAAATACCGCCCAGTTCTTCCAGTTTCTGCGGATATATTTTTTTATCGTTAAAGACCTGTCTTTTAAGATTAATCAGCTGCTGTCTGATCATATCATCGCTCTGAATAGTAATCAGGTCAAATAATGCATCACAGATCAACGTTTTTAATCTTGTTCTGGCATCTTTCATGCGATGATCTTTTTGCAGTATTCCTTTTGATTCTTCCAGTTTAAAGGAATCAAAAACCTGGTAGCCCATACCGGCATATCTGACTAAAGAATGTGGAAATATCTCAATGCTCATCTGTTATTTATTTAGATTACTTACTCAATTCCAATTGATTTTTAATTAGCTTATAATAGTTCCCTTTAAGTTCAATAAGCTCCTGATGTGTCCCTTTTTCAACCAGCACTCCCTGGTGCAGCACCACAATCTGATCTGCATTCTTCACCGTACTCAGTCTGTGCGCAACAATCAGAACCGTTTTACCGGTAAAGAAATGATTCAGGTTATTGACAATAGATAATTCATTATGTGCATCCAGCGAATTGGTTGCTTCGTCCAGAAAGATATAGGCAGGATTTCTATAAATCAGCCGGGCAATCAGAAGTCTTTGTTTTTGTCCTTCGCTCAGGCCATATCCGTCTTTTCCAACAACTGTAGCATAACCAAAAGGCATCGACATAAAAAAGTCATGCATATTAGCCAGTCTGGAAACTTCATGTAATCTTTGTTCGTCTTTGACAGCTGATCCGGCAAAAATATTATTGGCGATGGTATCCATAAACACATATCCATCCTGCATCACCACGCCACAGGCTGCTCTCCATTGTTTGGCGTGCACCTGATCTACTGAGCGGTCTCCTATAGTAATGGAGCCTTTGCTGACCTGATAAAATTTCAGCAAAAGCTTAATCAGCGTGGTTTTACCGCTGCCACTCATGCCAACTATGGCCGTAACTTTTCCGGCGGGAATAAACAGATCGACATTCTTTAATACAAAAGGAGCCTGACTGTTTCCGTATTGAAAACTCACCTGGCTGAGATTGATATCTTCGGGAACAGCAGATACCGGCTGGTACGCTACTTCAAAATCTTCTACAGCTTCCTGATGCACTTCTGCCATCCGCTGCAAACTGAACCTGGTATTCTGAGAAACCCTGGCAAATTCTACCAGCTGTGTAACCGGTGTATTGAGCTGTCCGCAGATATAGGTAATAGCCAGCATTCCGCCCAGAGTAACCTGATCATGAATGACCAGCATTGCTGCGGCATAGGTAATCAGCACATTTTTAACTTCATTAATGAAATAACCGATACCCTGCATCAGCTGATCCAGCTGCAATGCTTCAAGTTTCAGCTCATAAGACTGATCCTGCAGATTCTCCCAGATATGCTGTTTCTCGTTTTCACTTCCGGTAAGTTTAATCTCCTGCATGGCATAAAAAATTTCCAGCAGTAATTGCTGATTGGCCGACAGGACTTTAAATTTTTTCTGGTCAATGATTTTTCTTTTTTGCTTAAAAGAATTTGACCAGGTCACACTGACCACAGCACCAATAATAAAAATCAGGAAAATCTGCCAGTTGTAATAACATAATACACCACCCAGCACAACCAGGGTAATCGCAGAAAGAATAAAACTGATCAGTGAATTGGTCAGAAACTCTTCTACCCGCTGATTATCATTTACCCGCTGCATATTATCACCTGCCTGCCGGTTATCAAAAAAAGAAAAAGGAAGCTGCATCAGCTTTGCCAGAAACTCTTTCAGCAAAATAATACTGGTTCTGGCTCCAAGTCTGAACAGTAATCTTGCCCGTAGAAAGTCCATGAGCATTCTTCCTGAAAACAGCATCAGCTGACCAATACAGATCAGGAAAAGCAGGTTCGTATTTTTACCATGAATTCCTTTATCAACAATCAACTGGGTAAGTAAAGGGATAACCAGAGAGAAACCACTGGCCAGTAAAAGACTGATACCCACAGGAATCAGGCTTTTTCGGTGTAAGCGGAGATAAGGCAATAAAGACCATAAAGACGCAGAGTTATCTGCTATACTTTGTTTTTCGTGAAAAGCAGGTGTTGTTTCCAGCAATAAGACTCTCCCTGTCTGGCTGCCTTCTTTAATCTGCCATGATCTGATGAAATCTGCCGCAGGTACTTTTACTTTTCCGCTCAGCCCAGGATCTGACAGATAAGCGTATTTGTCTGTAATACGGTATAAAACTACATAATGTTCTTTTTCCCAGTGGAGAATACAGGGTAAAGGCGCCTTGCTGACCAGCTGTTCATAGGGTAATTCTGCTGCCAGTGTCTTAAACCCCAGCAAACCGGCAGCTTCAATCATGCTGGCCATCGTAGTCCCCTGTTTACCTATACTGCACAGCTTTCTGAAATAAGCAACCGGAAAAATTTTCCCATAATACTCGGTAATGATCTTCAGACAAACAGGCCCGCAGTCCATTGCATCAGGTTGTTTATAAAACGGAAATTTTCTGCCGGAAGAAAAGAGATGAAACATAGATACACAATTCTTAAATACAACACTGTTGCAAATATTATAAATATAATGCAACTTTGATGCAATTAATTGTGATTAAATGTCTAAACCTTTACATGCCCTTTTAAGCACGCTGATCCGCAAAGAATTCAGATTGGTTTTCCGTGATAAAATAATGAGCGCACTGGCTATTATTATCTATACGCTATTTTTAGCAAGCGGACTGCTCACGGTTTTTCAGTATCAGCAGGATCAGCAAAGCCGTGAATTATCTAACAAAAAGTTCCGTCAGCAATGGGAAGCACAGCATAGCGATCCGCATGAAGCTGCACATTACGGCACTTATCTTTTTAAACCTTTAAATCTGTTAAGTGCTTTTGACCCTGGTCTGAATGATTATTTCGGCACTACCTATCGTGTAGAGGCGCATATTCAGCATGAAGTGGATTATAGCAATGCGGAGCGTAATGATGCTTTAATGCGCTTTGGTCAGTTTACACTTGCCTTAATCATGCAGCTGCTGATCCCATTACTGCTTTTGTTTATCAGTTCATCAGCACTGACTTTTGAGAAAGAATCCGGCACGTTTAAAATGCTGATGGCTCAGGGTATAAAGCCATCGGGAGTGGCCTGGGGTAAAGTCTGGTCTAATTATCTGCTGGCTATCCTGCTGGTACTCCCTATGTTTACTGTGCTTTTTTTTATCCTGTTGTTTTCTGCTTCCGGTACTGCGTTGTGGGGCCGCTTTCTGGTGATATTTTTAGGTTACCTGCTTTTTTATCTGCTGGCTGTGTTAACCGGTGTGATCATATCGGCTTTAAGTGTTACTTCCAGAACTGCAACTCTGATTGTACTGGCGATCTGGTTATTCAGCAGCATACTGGTCCCTAAAATTGCCGCAGGTACCGCAGCTGATTATTATCCGTTAACCTCAAGGGTGGCTTTCAATAATGATGTTAAACAAGGATTTCTAAAAGGAATTAATGGCGATGCACCTTATCATGAAAGGGCAGAGCAACGTCTGGCTGCCCTGCTCAGGCAATACCATGCGGATAGTATTGCCCAGCTACCGGTAAATGCTGATGGAATTATAATGCAGTATAATGAAGATTATCAGAATAGTGTATTTGACCATTATTATGCGCAGATAGAACATACTTTTCAGCAGCAGCAGTCATTGCTTACTTATGTCGGTATAGCCGATCCGTTTATTAGTCTTAAACGTCTTTCTATGGCTATGTCAGGAACTGATTTCTATCATCATCAGCTCTTTTTCCAACAGGCAAAAAAATACCGCAACAACCTGATCCGGCAGCTGAATCTTCAACTGGCCAGTCATCCGGTAAAACCAGAAGGGACTTACAAAGCAGACCCCGAATTTTTCCTGCACCTCAAAGACTTTGAGTTCCGGCCTCCATCTTTAGCCGAAATACTGTGGACAGAGCGATTTGCGCTGCTATCACTCTGCTTCTGGGTATTATTCCTGTCTGCAAGTTTAAACTTCATTACAAAACCCTCATTGCGCTGATTTATGCAGTTACTTCTACTAATTTTCCGTTTTGAATGGCGCCAGTTCTTACGTCAGCCTGCTCAATTATTCATTCTGTTGTTTTTTCTCCTGATGGGTCTATACGGGATCAGCAACGGCTATCGTTTTACAGAGAAGCAGCTAGCCGGGCTGGACAGCCTTGCCCAAAACCAGCGGGCCCGTTTACAGGAACTAACGGGCAGATTTCATAGTGATACCACTACTGCCAAAGGAAAAATACTTGCCGCACAGGCCGGACTGCCTCAGATGATTGAATTCAAGGCTCCGCCTGCTGCATCGAATCCTCCTTACGGTTTAACTGTGATGGCAATTGGCCAGCGTGACATCCTTCCCTACTTTGATATCATTAGCAGTAAACGTGATATATTAACTCCTCCCAATGCAGAAATTGCCAATCCGGAGAAACTGGCTTCTGGTAATTTTGATTATTCGTTTGTACTGATTTATTTGTTCCCGCTGTTAATTATCATACTCAGTTATGATCTTTTTTCCAGAGAAGCAGAGCAGCAGACGGATCGTTTGCTAAGTGTACAAAGCGGAGACATCAACCGGATTCTTTTATATAAATTTCTTTTTCGTCTGGTAATAATCAGCCTGCTTGTTAACACCATAAGCTTTATTGGTTTCCTGATCCATCCACATACTACTGCCCTGCATCTGCCTGATGTTTTGTTATGGCTGCTGGTCACCAATACTTACCTTGTGTTCTGGTTTGCGATCTGCCGGCTGGTTATTATCTTTCGGAAATCTTCATCAGTCAATGCCTTAATACTAATTGGTATCTGGCTACTGCTCACGCTGATTCTACCGGCACTGACTAATAAGACGGCTTCCCTTAAACACCCTATGCCACTGCGCACTGAACTGGTGTCCAGCCAGCGGGAAACGATGACTCATACCTGGGAAATGCCCATCCCGCAGCTGCTTGAGAAATTCTACGCCAACAATCCTCAGTATCTTAAGCTCAAAAGCACTGCAGATACTGCCGCTTATGGTAATAAAAGGTTTGTCGCTTATTATGACCTGCTGGGCAGACGTATGAACAGCAATATCAATGCCTATAAAGCTGCTGCAGAACGCCACAATAACTGGTTAAACCAGATGGCCTGGTTCAACCCTGTAGCACAGATGCAAGGTCTGCTGAATGCGACAGCGGAAACCGGTCTGAGCGACTATCTCTATTATCAGGACCAGACCACGATCTTCCAGAATCAGTGGGTAAAACTCATGAACAGCTATCTCTTATCCAATAAAAAACTAACGCTGTCAGAGATAGAAAATCTGCCTTCATTTCATCCGGTAAAAGATCAGGCCAAATCAGCCCGTATCCTGAAAAACATATTATCCATCTGGCTGGCAACGATACTGCTCCTGCTGATTACAGCTCAAAAGAAAAAAACAATATCCAATAATTAACCACTCAGTTAACTCACACACCAATGACAAAAACCTCTTACTTATTTATCCTTAGCCTGGTCTCCATACCTTATGCACTACTGGCTCAGCAGCCACATAAATTATCGGATACGACTAAACATGTCAACAAATTAAACCAGGTAAATGTTACCATTAAAAGAAAGGTCAGGATTAAAACTGATACGCTTTCCAATACGCTGAAACTTCAGCAGTCTTTAATTGAGATTCCGCAAAATATTATCAGTGTCTCTACCGGACTTTTACAACAGCAGGGTGCACTGGAGTTAAAGGATGCAGCGCGTAATGCCAGTGGTGTTTATTTTGGATATAACAGTACGCCATTTGATAATTCAGCAACTGCACAAATCCGTGGTTTTGCAGCTTTTACTACCTTAAACGGGATGTCCCGCAGGTTTAATTACGGAGCCTCTATTGATGATGACGCCATTATAGAAAATGTGGAATTTATCAAAGGACCGGCAGGCTTTCTGAATTCTGTAGGTGAACCGGGTGGTTCAATAAATATCCTGACCAAAACTCCGGGGCATAAGCTCTTCAATATCGTACAAACTGCAGGGAGCTTTAATTTATACCGTATTGCAGCGGATATAGGTTCTGAAGTCAGAGAAAAGGGATTTTCTTTCCGCTTCAATACTGCCTTTCAGCATAAAGATTCTTACCTGAATGATCTTCGCACCAATAAATATGTAGTTGCCCCGGTTATACAATATAATTTCAGCCCTAATACTTATGTGCTGGCCGAGTATGATTTTATCAGGGGAGAAGTGGAAAACGGTTCTGCGATTGTTAAAGTTCGCAGCGAACAGGATATCTTAAAAGGTCCGGTCAGTGCAAATTACAGCGCTGCAAGAGGTTTACCCACCAGTTATACACAAAATGAAACTGGCAGGATTTACGTTGTTCACAAATTCAACAGCAACTGGCAGCTTACTTCACAATCTTCTTATTTATCATCTCCTTATAAAAACTGGAATATGACCTCTAAGGGAAGTATGGTTAATTTCGACGCAAACGGGAATACCAGACGCAGAGCCAGTTTATCTATGGGCGCAGGAAAGACCTTTTCTTCGCAATTATTTGCAAACGGCCAGTTCCACACCGGAAGTATCCGGCATCAGGTCTTATTCGGGGCTGATTATACCAGCAGTAAAGATTCCCTGTCGCTGAACAATGGTAAGAACGAATTCGATTATAACCGGTTTACCGCCAATAGTTACGTAAACCCGAATACTGTTAACCAGATTACACGGATTAACAGGACCAATAATAATACCTTTCTGAAATCTGCTTTTGTTTATGATAATGTGAAGTTATTTGAAAAGCTGCTGTTAACTCTTGGTGCGAGATATACCTGGTATAAAAATGAAAAGGAAACAACTAATGCCAAAGGAGTGGTTAAAACCAACAATTACAATCAGAAAGCTTTTTCTCCGCGGGCTGCTCTTACCTATCTGGTCAATCCGGCAACTTCAGTTTATTTCTTATATGATCAGTCTTTTGTTCCACAGAGTTATCAGCGGGCGATCGTTGATCCGGTAACCAAAGAGGTCATTGGTTCAGAGCCTATTAATCCTCAGAGAGGTAAAGATATGGAGCTGGGTGTTAAAAAAAGCTGGTTTAATTCACGCTTATATACTACGTTAAACGGGTTTCATACGGTTAAAACAAATGTACCTGTTACAGACCTGGTGAACAATGGTTTTGTCTATCCTGCAGGCGAGGTGACCAGCAACGGGATTGAAGTAGATATCATCGGGAATATCACGGATCGTCTTTCTATAGCAACAAACTACACTTATGTAAAAGCCACTATTTCAAAAGATGATGATGTGACATTGGTAGGCAAAGAGCTTCCGCAAACTCCGCAGCAGCTTTTTAATGCCTGGGTACAATACAGCTTCCCAATGAAAAACAAAGCCAGCCTGAATGTGAGTCTGGGTCAGACCAGCATGATCAAACGCAGTACCTCAGAAAAAAATCAGTATATCCCTGATTTCACAAAATTTGACGCTGGTATAAGCTATGTCCAGGATAAATATTTCTTCCGTTTAATTGCAGATAACCTGACAGGGAAACGCTATATGTCATCGGGCGATCTGATTACGGGTTATCCTTATGAAGGCCGTAATTTCTATTATATCGACGGTGATCCATTTAATGTAAAAGTATCCTTTGGGATTAAATTTTAATTGACCTTATGATGTTACAAGCAATAGAACTCACTAAAAAATACGGCGATCAGACAGCCCTCAACAAACTGAATCTCAGTGTTGATCCGGGTGAGGTATTTTGTTTACTTGGACAAAACGGCGCCGGTAAAACCACCACTATTAATTTGTTTTTGGGTTTTACCGGGGCTTCTTCCGGAAAAGCGCTGGTCAATGGTCTCCTGGTTAGTCCGGATCAGCCGGAAACAAAGAAATTTCTGGCTTATATTCCGGAAATTGTAATGTTATATGCAAATCTGACCAGTCTTGAAAATCTGGACTTTTTTAGCCGTATCGCCGGATTTAGCTATAAAAAAGAGGAACTCGAAGCCTACCTGTTAAAAGCGGGTTTACAACCTGAGGCTTTTAATAAGCGGGTTGGGAATTACAGCAAGGGCATGCGCCAGAAAGTTGGTATCGCTATCGCTGTGGCCAAAAATGCAGAGGTAATTTTAATGGATGAACCAACCAGTGGGCTGGACCCTAAAGCCACCCATGAATTCAGCGAAATAGTTAAGCAGCTTTCGAAAGATGGAAAAACTGTTTTTATGGCTACCCATGATATCTTTAATGCTGTCAATGTAGGAACCAGAATTGGAATTATGCGGCAGGGATCATTAATCCACACGCTTAATGCGCAGGATATTTCTGCCAGCGATCTGCAGAAACTATATCTGGAAACTATATAGCATCACAGCGAACCGGAGCGTTGCAGAAGGACTACCCCTCCTGCAGCGTTTCAGCTTTTTTAATTTCACTTCGACGTAAAAACCAGTACAGCGAGAAACCAATAATCAAGGTGATAATTCCCTGCACCATTACTGTATCAGGCGTTCCTATCCACTGAGATACAGTTCCAATCAATAGACCACCCAGAGGCTGCATACCAAAAAAGGCCATCGCATAAAAGCTGATCACCCTTCCCCGCATTGCCGGATCTACAGTTGTCTGAATCAGTGTATTACTAATGGTAATCTGTGACATCATTCCAAAACCGCAGACTGCCGCAAAAACCAGAGCCACGGGATAATAGGTACTATGTGAAAACAGGACCAGCCCAATGCCGAATATGATGGTATTGACAGCAAGAATCTTTCTGAGGTTTCTGCCTGGTTTTAAAGAAGCCAGGAAAATAGCTCCGCTAAAAGCCCCCAGGCCTATGATACTATCAATCACACCAAAGGTTGATGCGGTACCTTTGAAAATGTCTTTTGCATATACCGGAATCAAAGTACTGAATGGCAGGACCAGCATGCTGATCAAAGCAAGCATAATCAGGATAAACGCAATAGAAGGAGTTCTGCGGATATACTGTAATCCTTCTTTAAGTTCTCCAAAGACATTTTTAGTATGTGGTTTTTCAATAAATGCCGGCAGTTTCATCATCAGCAATGAACCGATTACGGCAATAAAACTTGCCGCATTGAGACCAAAACAAATGTCTTCACCAAATTTCTCCAGGATCAGTCCGGCTATTCCCGGCCCGATTAACCGGGAGAGATTCACCATCGAAGAGTTTAAGGCCAATGCATTGGGTAAATCAGCCTTATTATCGACCATGTCATAAACCAGTGATTGTCTTGCCGGTACATCAAATGCGTTAATTAAGCCCAGTACCGCACTCAGGGCAATAATTTCCCAGACATTGTAGTGTTTAAAGAAAATCAGTGCTGTTAACAGTATAGCCTGCCCCATAGAGGCAAACTGTGTGATGAGCAGCAGTTTATACCGGTTATACCTGTCTGAGACCACACCTCCGAGAAAAGAAAAAACGAAAGACGGAAACATGCTTGCAAAAAGCGTAAGCCCGAGCATAAACTTGGAATGGGTTTCATCGTATACGACCCAGCTAACTGCAGTTTTCTGCATCCATGTTCCTATCAGTGAAATAGACTGACCACTAAAGTATAATCTGTAATTACGGCTTTTAAAAGCATTGAATGTACTAATATCCATTTTGTATTTAATCCGGCTCTCTTTAGTTAATCCAGCTTCAATTTAAAAATCAGCGGCCAGTTTTTACCGGTCACATATAACAGCTGGTTTGTTTTATCCCAGGCAATGCCATTCAGAACACTGTCATCAGACTTTGGCGTGTAATCCGGCGCATAATTAGACAACAGCCCAAAACAGTCAATAGTACCTGCTACATGCCCGCTGGCTGGATCTACTTTTAATATCTTTGTGGTCTGCCATTTATTAACATAAATAAATCCGTCAGCATATTCGAGCTCATTGAGCTGATCAACTGTACCTAAATCATCAGTTACCTGTATCTGACCTGTAACAGCAAAAGATTTGGGATCCAGCTTGTAAATAATAGAACTGCCTACACTGACATACAGGTTTTTCCCATCATTGGTCATCCCCCAGCCTTCATATGGCCACTTAAATGTCCCGGTAACTTTAGTCAGATCTTTCAGATCATAGACAAAAGCAATATGATTCTGATAAGTCAGCTGAAAAAGCTGGTTATTCAGGATAGTGATTCCTTCGCCATACATTGTTTTATCTTTAAGCGGGAATCTTTTTTGCACCTTACCGGAAGCTGCATCTGCAATGGATATAAATGAGTTTTCAAAGGTTCCTGTTCCTTCGTAGATTTTCCCTTTGTTCAGTTCAAATCCTTCTGTATAGGCAGCAGTATCATGAGGTAAAGTACCCACTACTTTATAGGTCAGGTTTTTAGGAGACGGTCTCTGGGTAGTATCTGTTTTAACGGAGTCTGCTGATGCTGTAGTGTCTTTTGTTCCTTCTTTTTTATTTTGGCAGGAGGCAAAGGCCATAACAAGGCCCAGTGCCAGTACTTTATAATTTTTATACATGAAATTCTTTGTTTCTGCTTAGTGTGAAATATGCAGGAAATATATAAATTATTCTGCTGTGCGATGAAAAATAAAAGGCTGCCTCATAAGAGACAGCCCGATATTGCTTAAATAAAGATCTTATTCTTCTTCTTTTCTGGGTGCAAAACCTTTATCCACATCTAAAGTGTATGCAGCTTCTGAAGATTGAGATGCTTGTTTCAGGTTCTCTACTTCTGTAGCCTGTGTATCTGCTTCGGATGCAGGAATAGCATCTATTCCATCGGATTGTACATCTTGCTGACTCAACTGATCATCTTCTTCTTCGTTATTAAACGGTGTATTATTTTCTGTAATAATCATAATCTTCAGGTTTTATGATAAAACAAATTAACAGGCAGCTTGTTTCAATTCTGCTGATTAAATCTACTCTGTTATGATTTTAAAATTAGCCAGCACTCCTTTATGATCTGATGGCCAGATCCCTTTGGGTTTCAGGAAAGGATCATACTGATTGGGATCTTCAAATCCATTACCTCTGACGATAGATCCGGACGGCCCCACCACAATGACATCTTCAAGAGAAATTCGTTTATCCTGATTATAATATATAAAATCTATACGATCTCTTTCATCTGCATCCGGTGCCCAAACCAAACTGGATAATTTAGCATCCTTATTAAAAGCTGCCCAGGTAAAGCCCGGATATTTTACCGGATCTGGATATTTTACCCTGTAGGCATCCTTGTAGCCTTTGTTTTTTAAGGCTACACTATTTTGCCAGGGTACTATAGTACCGTTATGGTCAAACAGATTCCTGGTTTCTGCCGTCCAGTCCAGATGGGATGGTTCATTAAAATCTCCACCAAGAATAATAATATTTCCTTTTTTCTGCTCATTATCAGCATCTGCAATAAAAGCACTGATAGCTTCATCCCGCTGAGATGCCAGGTTCTGTTCAAGTATTTTAGTAACATCAGTCACCGGAGCAGGAAGTTTTTTCCAGGTTATGCCATCATAACCTCTGGGCAGATAACAGGCATAATGCGTATAATCGATATGCGCTGAATATACGGCAACGTTTATAGCAGGAGTGATTTGTAAAATAGCTTTATCAAAAGCACCGGAGTACATCCCTGCGGTGAATGCCGTGATGGGAAATTTAGAGAGGATACCAACGTTATCATCATAAAATGAATAAAAGGTTACCCCTTTTGCCTTTAGGGCAGCCACAATACGTTCATTAAACTTAGTACCGCTATAATTACGGACTTCACTCAGGGTAACTACATTGGCTTTGGATTGTAAAATCACTTCTGCAATGGCGTCAAATCCCCCGGTTAGCATCGTACCTTCCTGCCAGATATTTAACTGTAATACATCGACGCTTAAGGCAGCTTTGCCAGGCAAGGTGGGCTTAAAATCACCCGGATTAACTTTACATTGACTGAATAACAGGACAACGAGCAGCATCGCTGCATAAGAAAGACTTTTTTTCATAGTAGATTGGTTAGATAGAGAGAAATTATCCTTTAATTTCTACTGCAATTTTACCTTTTACTTTGTTAAATAAGTATAAAATCTATACTATCTGATTATACCAGTCTTATTTTTCTTTACGCTGCAATTAAGCTTTTTTAAAGCATTTCAGCATAGTAATTCCTAAAACACCTGCAATCAGCGAGGCAATGAGAATACCATATTTAGCCTGTTCAATAAATTCGGGGTTTTCAAAAGCGAGATTGCTGATAAATAAAGACATCGTGAAACCTACTCCTGCCAGTAAAGCTACTCCGGTAATGTGTTTCCAGTTGGCCTGATCGGGTAATTGTGCCAGTTTTGTTTTTACCATTAACCAGGTAAATAAAAGTACTCCGGCAAACTTACCAATGATCAAACCGCTGATTACCCCGATGCTTACCGGATTAACCAGCGCGGTAAAGAAATCAGCTCCTATAACTATTCCGGCATTAGCCAGTGCAAAAAGCGGCATAATCACAAAAGCAACCCAGGGATGCAGTGCATATTCAATTTTTTGCAAAGGAGTTTCAGCAGCCAGTGTCAGCTGTTTTACCTGCTCTATTGTTCTATGTTGTTCAGAAGTTGTTAATAAACCACCATTTGGAATCTCCTGTTCAAAGTCAAAGGATAATTTCCTGAGATTCTCAGAAAAATTGTTCTCATTGATTTTAGTCACCGCTGGAATAGTAAAGGCAACCAGTACACCGGCAATTGTTGCATGTACGCCTGATAACAAAAAGCCAATCCATACTGCTATCCCTATCAGCAGATAAAAAGCACTGCTCCGGATACCTAATTTATTACCTGCAATCAATATCAGCAGAAAAATAGCTGCAATACCCAGTGGTACAAAATTCAGATTACTGGTATAAAAAAATGCAATTACCAAAACGGCTCCAAGATCATCTGCTACAGCCAGAGCTGATAAAAACACCTTTACAGAAGCTGGAATATGTTTTCCGGCCATGGAAAGCAAGGCCAGTGCAAAAGCGATATCGGTGGCCATTGGAATACCCCAGCCATGTTCTGAGTCCAGCCCTTTATTGATACAAAAGAATATAATTGCCGGAACCAGCATACCGCCAAGGGCAGCCATCATCGGTAAAGAAGCCTTCTTCAGGGTAGATAACTCTCCCTCCATAAATTCTCTTTTCAGCTCCAGTCCTATCACGAAGAAAAATAAGGCCATCAGCCCGTCATTAATCCAGATATGAAGCGGCTTATTCAGCATATATCCATCAAAACCAATAGAGAACTTGATATCCCACAAATGATGATAAGATTCATGAAATGGAGAATTGGCCCATATAATAGCAACAAGCACACTCAGAAACAGCACTATACCTCCGGTATATTCAAGGTGAATAAATCTGCTGACCGGGGCAATAATTTTTTCGATTGGTGATTTTGGTATTAATTCCATAAATGTCTGATAAACCCAAAAATAAGGTTTATAATCCTATTTTACACCACCATATGCGGCAAAACATGAGTTTTTATGCAGAATTTCCACGTTTTTGAAGCCTGTTTTCTTCAATAATTCCAGTTGATAATTTACTGATCTCGGGGTATCTTCGTATGCAATATAATCGAATACCTTTTCACGATATTCAACTCCGCCAAGCGTTTCCAGATATGCTCCGTAATAGTCTTTAAAGAGCTGGGTAACTGCTGGTGAATCATGAGTGATCAGATCAGAAATCCAGATACTTCCGCCTGGTTTCAGTGCAGCATACATTTTGCCAAAGACCAGTTCCCAGTCTGCATCATCCCTGAGATGATGAAAAACTGCAGCAGCAAGAATAATATCAAAATGATTATCCTTTAACTCCAGAGACCGCATATCAGCCTGTATGGTGGTAATTGTTCCGGCTGTCTGTGCTTCTACTCTTTGCCGTGCTTTTTCCAGCATAGGCAGACTCAGATCATTTAATGTACAGTTCAGATTACTGACTTTACTTAACATTTTCAAAGTATAATTCCCTGCCCCACAACCAACATCAAGGAGTTCAGTCGCTTTGGGATTAGTATATTTTGCAGCATCAGTACAAAGCTCCATAGTCAGCGGAGCATCTATAGTTGTCAGCTGTCCGGTATCCAGGTTGGAAAACCTTTCAACATCATGATCAAATCTTGTTCTGATTTCGTCTGTTGTTGCCCATTTCGAATAGTCTGTATTCATATCTTATTTTTTCAAGCTGATCTCATCATTTACTTCTATCCAGTGTCCGTCAGGATCCTGAAAATAAATCTGTTTCACACCATCGACTCTTAAAGTCGGAGCTTTGGCCGTGCCCGGCCAGTTCGTATATTCAATTTTTGCCAGATCCAGCATCTTTATAAAATCGGTTATAGAAGCAACACTAAAACACAAATGTTCATTCTTATCATGAGCTATAGTTTGTTTTGCCCCCTGGATTAAATGCATTTGTCCTGCAGCACCCATTGTAAACCAAATATGCTTCCCATCTTTAAATGGTTCTTCAATTTGCTGAAGATTCAGCACTTTTTCATAAAACGAAGCACTTTCGTTCAGATTTGTTACATAAACAGCAATATGATTAAGTACCGCACGCTGCTTTACAGCACCTGTTTGTGCGGCGGATCTGTATACAAAGCCCGTTAAAAAAAACAGAGCCAGCAAAAAAACACGACGTTTCATAGCGTATAATTAAAAAAAGAAATATTGGCTTAAAAAGACAGCTGAACCTGAAATATAAAAAGGCCGGGCATTGTTCAGTCTACCCGGCCCCGTGTCATCAATTCATATGAACTGGTGGTGTCATAAGGACAATACAAATATAAAATATCTTTAGAATTAAACAACAAAAAATTATGTTAATTACTTAAATTTCAACTAACTATATTTAATAAAAAAGATATAAAGGTGTTTTATTCTCCTTTGATAAATTGTTTTATTGCTTTAAAAGCTATTATTTAACTCAGAGGTTCTAAATTACCCCTCTCTTTTTACATAAGTCTTGTTACCATTTTTATTGATATAATATTTTCCACCACGCGGGCCGGTAAGGATTTGTTCTCCATTAGGTCCTGAAAGACTTCTGTCTACAGTTGGTTTATAATCTTTTGCTGCTGGTGCAACTGCTGCCTTAGGCGCTTTAGGTGCTTTGGTAACTGTAGTTTTTGTTTCTTTTACTACCGGAGCTACTGGTGCAGCTGGTGCTGCAGGAGCCGCTTCTACAGCTTTTGTAGTAACTTTAGTTGTCTTAGTTGCTTTTTCTTTTTTTACAGCTTTTGCAGCCGGAGCTGCTTCTGCAGTCTTTTCGGTAGTTGTAGTATAACGTTTATCCGGAGTCCCGTCTTTCTTTAATTTTACAGTGGTTTTTGTCTGTTTTGAAGTGGTGTAGCGCTTATCAGGCGTTCCATCTTTTTTAACCTTAACTGTTGCAGGAGCAGCGGTTTGTGCCATTGTCAAGCTTACCCATAAACTTAATATAGCCACTAACGAAAGTAATTTTTTCATAAGATTCTTATTTAATAAAATGATTTATATACAATGTAAGAAATTGCCTATGGATTTTACAAAAAAATGTTGAGAAGTGCATTTTATTGAGATTTACACAATGGTATCCAGCCAGTGCATTGCAGAAGTTTTATCATTAAAAAACTGGATAATAATATTGCTCATAATCAGATCCACGCTCTTATCTGCTGCAAGCTGACTAAATATACTGGGTGAGTAAATCCAGGCAATATGTCTGACACCAGCTTCTGCCAGGGCAGGTAAACATTCTGTTGAAACCCAGTCAGAGGCTTCTGACCAGTTTCCCATCACATCCGAATTATCATTTAATATTTTAGACGCCTGACTTTTTTTTACCAGGTCAAGCATAATCAGGCAGCCATCCTGCACACTCACAAAATTCTGATAACCGGTCCAGTTTACGTCAAGCCTGTTTTTTTCTTCGTTAAACTGTAAATCAATCGTTTCATCCCGATAATAGCTGAACTCATCAGTACTTACTTCTGCATGTACCCGCTGATCTGTAAGTGGCAGGATAAAGTAAAAAGTAGCTCCCTTACCTAATTCACTTTCTATCCAGAAACTCCCGTTATGTCTTTTAATAATTTCAGAAGAGATAAACAGTCCCAGCCCCAGTCCGTCAAATTTCATAATCGTATTATCAACTCTGTAATACCTGTTAAAGATCTTAGTCAGGTTTTCTTTCTTTATTCCTATTCCAAAATCCTGCACAGAAACAATAATATTATTGTTAAGCACCTCTGAGCTGACAATAATATCTTTTCCTTCAGGGGAGTACTTAATAGCATTCGATAAAAAATTAAAGATTACCTGTTCTAATCTGAACTTATCGCCAGTAAAATTTACCGGATCAGATTTTTTCAATATAAAATGATGATTTGGTGCGATATTCTGCATCCCCGATACAACTTCATTTAACATTTCATGAAAAGCGAAGTCTGTATAATCATAACTCAATTTTCCTGCATTGATTTTTGAGACGTCCAGTAAATTCGCAATTAAGGTTTCAAGTCTTAAAATATTATTATTTGCTCTCTCCAAAAAATGATAAGCCTTATGATCCGGAGCAATATTTCTTTCTATCAATTGAAAAAGGGCTTTTATACTGGTCAGCGGGGTCTTCAGCTCATGACTTGCGATACTCAGAAACTCATCTTTACGGTCTGATAGTTCCTGAACGGCAATTGTAGAGTTTTCCTGCCCGGTTATATCAATGATGCTCCCGATATAACCCATAAATACCTTATCAATATAATAGGCATTTGCCTGTGCAAGAACCCAGTGCAACTCTCCTGAGGCATTCTTAATCTGGAACTTTATTTCATAAGGCTGATGTCCCTTGATCATTTTCCACCACTCCTGTCTTCGCTGATGATTTTCAGGAATTGCCATCGTTTTGATAAAACCAAAACCCAGGCTTTCTTTATAACTAATACCAGTAAACTCTATCCATTTATTATTTACATAGATACATTTCCCATCCACATCCGAACGCCATACCATAAAAGGAATCTGATCGGCAATAGTTTTAAAGCCATTTTCATGCTGCGCTGTACTAATCCCCTGCTCATTTCTGAATACCTGGTTTACCAATGTCTTTTTCTTCTTCACAGGAAAAACAACAAACAAGATCAAAACATCAAGCAAGAGCAGAATATGAAGTATTAAAATAACCTGCGGAGAGAAAAGATGAAATACACCTGAAAGGATGATCAGTAAAAGAATCAGCATCAGGAAATACAAACACCTTTTAGCTGTCACATAGGTAGTAAATAGTTTCATCGGCAGTATATCAAATGATATAATAGACTGTATGAATATAATGAAAAAATTAATTTACCAAAAGAAAGCCGGAAATTGACTATTCAAATTCAGACTGAAAGTCTTCAGAAGGAAGCTCCAGAGTTGCATCCCAGGATTGTTCCGGAGTATTAAATTCAGCGTTTCTTAACAGCCGTCTTCTGTTAACAATGTCATTAACATTTACAAAACCGTCAAAAGGAATTTGTACATAATCATCCGGAGTTTGTAGTAAACCGCCGGAGTTTCGAGTTGGTTCAGATTGCATGGAACAATAATATTTGGCTGGAAAATTTAAGCATAAATATAGAACAATTATTAACCAAACCTCTATAGATGAATAAAATAAGTAAATATTTTCACAAATAAAAAGATATGGCTCCGGGAACCACACCGAAGCCACTATCAACCTAAACCTGACTTATGAAAATTCTTATTTATTGTTTTTTAAGCCTGTAAACCGTCTAATTTCATTATAGCCGGATTCTTTCTTTTCTCTGATGGTGATCTTTCAGCAATTTAACCGCCGTTTTAAGTTTGGAAATATCCTTCATAACTATAGTGGCTTGCTTTAAATCTTTTCTCATCAGGTCTTCTTTTTTCAGAAACATTGACTTTGTTCTGATTTCATTTTCGAGTACAGTAATTGCTACTTCCATAATTTTATAAAATAGGATCAAATTTAAATTATGATATCATCAGTGAAGATAATTCTGTAGAAACTCTTCAGGGAAAATTAAATATCATCTGCTTATTTAACGCTGGTTCTGCTTAAAATCGCATACCATTTTGCAATTTTCAGCCAAACCTTCTTTCTCATTTTATCGTATGAAGAAAAAAAAATCGTATTTATTACTGTCAGCTGTTTTATTCATCTTCTTTTAGATTCATACAATTATTATTTTCGACTAGGCAAATATACATAATTAGTTTAATCTAATTTACAAGAGTAATTAATTATTATTTACTTTTGTACTGAAGAAGCTTAAAATGAAGAAAACTTACTCTGAGGAGAACTATTTGAAAACGATTTATCATCTTGGTAAAAACGAAACGAAGGTCAGCCTTAAAGCCATAGCCGATGCCCTGGAAAATAATCCAGCCTCAGTAATTGATATGCTGAGAAAACTTAAGGAAAAAGAACTGATCACTTATGATAAAATCCAGGGAGCAATTCTAACCGTTCCGGGGGAAACAGCAGCACTGGATATTATCAGGAAACATAGGCTATGGGAAGTATTTTTAGTGGAAAAATTACAATATGACTGGGATGAGGTCCATCACATTGCTGAGCAGCTGGAGCATATCCATGATGAACAACTGGCAAAAAAGCTGGATGACTTTTTAGGTAATCCTGAATTTGATCCGCATGGAGATCCGATTCCGGCTTCAAATGGAAAAATGCCTGTTTATGCAAATAAGCGGTTAAGTGAATTTGAAATTAACGAGACAGGTACTGTAGGTAGTGTCAGAGACACCTCCACTCCCTTTTTAAAATACCTGAAACAACTGAATCTGGGTCTGGGTTCCAAAATCAAAGTACTGGATAAATTAGACTTTGATCAGTCAATGGTAATTACCATTGATGATAGTGAGCCAAAAACAGTCTCCAGTAAGATGACAGATAACATTTTATTGATCACAGCATAACGATAATAAAAAAGGGGAACTATATATAGTTCCCCTTTTTTATTATCATTTCTCTTTTCTGTTATTTTTTCTCCCTGACTGCTTTGAATTCAGACCCGTTTTTCCATTTCGGATAAGTAGTCTCATTGCTTAAACGATATCCCATATCAAATAACAATCTGACATCTTCAACCATTCCGCTCCGGTCTGTAATTGCATCAAAGTTATCCTGAGGAGAATGATAACGTGATTTAGTATAATCTGCCACCTGCTTTAATCCCCATTCTCTGCCATGCAGGATATTATCAACACCTGAGCCAGTGAATAACGATGGTATACCGACCTTGGCGAAGTTAAAATGATCTGACCGGTAATAGAGTCCGGATGAAGGTACCGGATCCTTTACAATAACTCTGCCTTGCTTTTTAGCTGATACCTCTGCATAATCTTCCAGCTCTGATTGCCCATATCCATAAACGACAATATCCTTCGTTTTTCCCGCAATCCCCATCATATCCATATTAATATCCGCAACAGTTTGACTGACTGGATATACAGGATGCTTAGCATAATATTCAGAGCCAATAAGCCCCTGTTCCTCACCTGTAAAGGAAACAAATACGATAGAGCGTTCAGGTTTTTTAGCCAGCTTCCGGAAAGCTCCCGCAAGTTCAAGCAGTGCAGCGACACCTGTAGCATTATCTACAGCCCCATTATAAATAGAATCCCCATTGACTTTCTCACCTATCCCCAGGTGATCCCAGTGTGCAGAATAAATAATACTTTCCTGTGGTCTTTTCGTTCCAGGTATCACAGCCACTACATTATTGGAGACAGATTTTTTAATCGTATTGGTGATATTCAGTGAAGTGTTTAATTTCAGATCCACCGCTTTGAAACCCGGTTTACGTGCAGCAGCAAAAATAGCTTCAGACTGACCACTGAGTTTAAATAAAGATCTGGCAGTTTCCTGGCTAATCCACCCTTCGACAATCGCTCTGGACATATTATTGTCTTTTTCTTCTGCCTGCAGCTTAGATTTTGACCAGCCACTGCGCACTACAGACCAGGGATAAGCAGCAGGTCCGGTATCATGTATAATCAATATACCAGCAGCTCCCTGGCGGGCAGCTTCTTCAAATTTATAAGTCCAGCGCCCATAATAAGTCATATTCTTCCCCCTAAAAAGAGTAGAATCGGCAAAACCCGGGTCATTGATCATCACAATCACTGTTTTACCCTTTACATTTAAACCAGCATAATCGTTCCATTTAAATTCCGGAGCAACAATCCCGTAACCTGCGAATACTACTTCAGAATTATTTAAACTTACCTTAGGCTGTACTCTCCTTGTTCCCGCTACAAAACCGGTCAGATAATCTGCAGCTACTTCGCCTCCTGCTCCTTTAAATATCATTTTATTATCGGGAACAGATTTAATTTCCACCATAGGTACTTCCTGAAAATAACTGTCTCCATTTCCAGGTTTAAGCCCCAGCAGACTGAATTGCTCTTTCAGATAATTGATTGACCTGGTTTCCCCGGCAGTAAACGGTTTACGTCCCTGAAATTCATCAGAGGCCAAAACTTTAATATGACCAGCAAAACTGGAATCATTAATCATCTTTACAGCTGCGGAGTCGGGTGAGGTTATATTTTCATTTTTCTCACCCGGCTTACAGGCTGTAAAACAAGAAACTGTAACGGCTAAATAAAGGATAGTTTTCTTCATACTGATAAATTTTGTCCAATTTAAACAAATCTCAGCATTAGGGGTATGCTACCGTCCTTAATTATTCAGACCATGGTGAACACAAAATGCAGTCACAAAAGTTTTTCCGCTCAAAATTGGGAATCATATAAGCACAGACATCTGCTTTAATATTCCCAAAAGTGGTTTCTGTTTTATGTTCAAAACCTGAGAAGAAAGTCGGAATGATTTTCTTTTTAAAATCTGTTCTGGGAAAAACAGAAATAATTTCCTCCCTGTGGGCAGTACTTAATTGCTCATATCCCTCTCCCATCACATCTAAACCCACACCAGAATACATCAATGCTACTTCCGGTTCTTTGTATTCAGCAATGCCAATAGTCGTGTGGAAAGCAATTGCATCCCATACCAGTTGTAAAGCTTCTTTTGGCAGACCATGACTTTGAAGGAAATCCCGTGCTGCATTGGCACCATCTACTTCGAAACGTTTATCAGGACTTGAATATTTTTTAGTCAATCCCAGATCATGAAAAACGGAACTCACATACAATAGTTCCGGATCGTAGATAAACCCTTCCCGGTTCCCTTTTAAAGCTGAAAACAAGAAAACCCTTAAGGAGTGGTTATAAATAAAATCCGTACCATATTCACGAAGTAATTCTGTGGCCTGAGATGCAATTTTACTGTCCGGAATAACAATTCCCGCAACAGATTTCGGTTGAGTAACTGACATAATCTTTCTTTTTTATACCCACAAAATTAGGAGCATAAAAATTTCCTGAAATGTCAGAACCGGTGGTTTAAATGCCAAAACCTGTAATCTGTTTCCTATACCTTTCTGGTGGAAAAGAAGTGTTTTTCTTAAAAAAATGACTAAACTGGTAAGGATTGGAAAAGTTCAGCATGGAAGAAATTTCTTTGATAGACCTGGAACTGAACTGCAAAAATCTTTTTGCTTCAGCTACAAGCTGAAGCTGAATTATATCTTTAGCACCTTTACCCGCATGTTTTCTGCAAAGCTCTGTCAGTTTCCTGCTGGAGATATTCAGTTTTTCTGCAAAAAAAGTCACATCATGTGAAACCTGATAATTATTAGCCAGCAGATCGACAAATTTCTGATAGATCTTATGATCGTTCCGGTCAGTAATCTTTGCCAGCAAGGCGTGAAAATTAGCTATCTTAATAATCAGGATCTTCAGGAATGCAGCCAGCACATCACCCTTATTGGAATAATCAGCTGTATTAAACTCTGCGAGTATTTCCTGGAATAACCTGTTAAGTTCAGCCGCATCATCTTTCTGAAGTTTCAGATATTGATTTGCTGAAGCTGCATTAAATAAAGTAGCCTTGCAGTTATTGGAACTTGCAGGCGTTTTTTCCCAGAAACAGTCTCCAAAACAAAGACTATAAGCTTCCAGCCCCTGATTTATTTTAAATGAATAGACCTGGTTTTTAGCCAGTAAAATCAGTGTATTCGGAGAAACCGTATAACTTTCTCCATCGATCAGTAATTTACCTTTACCTTTCTTAAAAAAAAGCAACTGGTTAAAACTGATTCTGCAGCTCAGGTTCAGTTGAAAAGATTCAGCTGATAAATAAGCCGTTGAAAAAGAATCTGATAATGCAGTATCGATATCAATTGTAATAATAGCTGAGTTTGTCATCTCTTAAATCTCCCTCCTGTTAATCTTATTCATTTAGGCAGTAAAATGCCTTTGCATTCTGTCCAAAAAAAAGCTCCTGCTCAAAGGTAGAAAAAGAACTAAAATACGACTTTACCAATTGTAAAACTCTGGTATAATTTCCTGCTGCCAGACATACCGGCCAGTCTGATCCGTACATGATCCGGTTAGTTCCGAAAGCATTAACCACTACGTCCAGATAAGGAGTAAAATCATCATCTGTCCATGTTTTTAAATCGGCCTCAGTTACCAGTCCCGATATTTTACAGGATACATTTTCATTTACTGCCACCTGTTCAATCCCTTTTTTCCAATCTCTGATTTCTTTTTTCCTGATACCCGGTTTTGCCAGATGATCTATAACAAAACGCTGATTTGGAAAACGCGATACCAGTGCAGGAATAAAGGGCAGCTGATCTTCATGAATTAAGATATCATACGCAAATCCGTAATGCTCCAGCGAAGCTATGCCCCGCTGAAAAGAATTTGCCAAACATAAGTCACGCTGTTTTTCTGCCTGCAGAATATGTCTGAATCCCTTTAAAAGCTTATATTCACTATACTGATCCAGCTGATCTTTAATGTCTGTCGCCTGCAGATCTACCCATCCTACTACCCCTTTAATAAAATCAGCGGAGTCTGCCAGCTGCAATAAAAATGCTGTTTCCTCTGCCGACTGATCTGCCTGAACAGCTATACAGCCATCTATCTCATTTTCAAGAAGTAACCCCGCAAGATCTTCAGGCAGGAAATCCCTGCGGATAACAGCCATCTCCTCACCAATCCAGTCATGTCTCTCTCTGTCATACTTCCAGAAATGCTGATGCGCATCAATCTTCATCGGTCCAAATTTTAATGTGCAGTAGTTAATTTAATCTTTTTTACTTTCAGATTGGTCAGTGCAAAATAGAAAACAACTGCAAAACATAAAGCCGGTACAATATATGCCGTATGAATATTAGTCATATCAGATACTTTTCCCATCAGAACAGGAAAAACTGCTCCGCCAACAATGGCCATAATCACTAAAGAAGAGCCCTCTTTCATTCTTGACCCCAATCCGCGGATACTCAGTGAAAATATAGTAGGAAACATAATAGACATAAAAAACACAACTCCCATCAATGCATACACCGCAGCCATACCATTCATCGTTACCGCCGCAGCAATCAGGGCAATATTAATCAGGCTATAAACAGCCAGCAGTTTAGGTGGCGAAATATATTGCATTAAGAAAGTTCCGATAAACCGGCCTGCCATAAAGCCAAGCAAAGCGCCGGAAAGATATAGTGCTGCTGATTTTTCGGCGATACCGGCCACATGAGCAGAAAAACGGATAAAGAAACTACCTACACAAACCTGTGCACCAACATAAAAAAACTGTGCAATCACACCAAACATCAGATTCTTTTCCCTTAACAGCGATCCGCTTTGATTAGCATCACCTTCATGATCTTCAATTTCAGGTAATGGAGTTCTGATCAGAAAAACAGCAACCAGTAATACCACAGCACCTATAATCAAAAAGGGGATTTTAACAGACGAAGCCTCATGATTCAGATAAACATTAAGCTGCTCCGGGCTCATCGCTGCTTCTGCAGCCGGGTCAAGTTTTTCCCCTGATAGAATAAACATCCCACCTAAAAGCGGCGCCAGAGTAGCAGCAAGGCCGTTAAAAGACTGTGCAAAATTTAATCGCTGTGTAGCTCCCTTTTCATCACCCAATACAGTTATATAAGGATTAGCTGCTGTTTCCAGAAAGGCTAAACCACTGGCGATAATAAACAGGGCTACTAAAAAGAATACATAAGACCTGGTTACAGCTGCAGGATAAAAAAGAAATGCCCCGAATGCAAATAACAATAACCCCAGTACAATACCTCCCTTGTAACCAAATCTCTTCATAAATTTACCAGCAGGAATGGCGAGCAGAAAGTAAGCAATATAAGACGCAGAGTCTATAAATGCAGATTGTGTATCTGAAAGCTGACATGCTTTTTTTAAATGAGGAATAAGGATAGGATTCAGGTTTAATGCAAAGCCCCACAAAAAAAACAGGGATATGATCAGTACTACAGCGAAATGATTCTTTCTCATTCTAATCGTTTTATACGTTTTCGGTTTATATTGGTTTTTATAAAGAAAGGATGTTTTTACCAAAAAAAGCAATCCATGTTTATCCAGTTATTAAGCTATTTTAACATCCGTATCAATCAGACAGGTCTTTTTGTGCTGCCAGGTACAGTTTGACCAGGTTAATATAGCTTATTTTTCAGCATCAGCAGATTTCCCCTCCAGTTTATAAATACAAAAAGGCCCCGGTATTTTTCAAATACCAGGGCCAGCAAAAGCATCAATGAAAATCTTTATTCTCCTTTAGATCCGGGATTGTTTACCAGATAAGGAAACAACGATTCCAGTAGCTGAACATACAGATCCATTCCTTCTTTAATTTCTTCCAGATAAATGAATTCATCAGCCGTATGTGACCGGGCCGATTCACCGGGCCCCATCTTCACAGAAGGCATATCCAGCCAGCCCTGATCTGAACTGGTAGGAGAAATATACGCAGATCTTCCAATAGAAAGACCTGTTTTAACTATAGGGTGTAACTGGTTGATACACGAAGGTTTTAATACCCCCGGACGAACTGTGAATTCACAAAAAGTATGATTCTGAATAATATGTAAGAGTTCCTTTTCAGTATAAGCATCTGTCAATCTGATATCCACCGTAAAATTACATTCTGCCGGAACAATATTATGCTGTATCCCTGCATTCACTTCTGTAACCGTCATCTTAACCGGCCCCATAACTCTCGATTCAATCGGGAACACATAAGATGAAAACCACTGAATATCCTTTAACGCTCTGTATATCGCATTATCTCCCTCTTCTCTGGCGGCATGCCCCGAACGCCCGAAAGATTTACAATCCAGTACCATTGAGCCCTTTTCTGCAATGGCCATCTGCATATTGGTTGGTTCACCAACAATGGCAAAAGAAACAGGAAGAAGATCACTCAGTATACATTTAAGCCCTTTATCACCGGAGTTTTCTTCTTCGGCAGTTGCTGCCAGACAAATATTGAAAGGCAGATCTCTTCTTTTAAAGAAATGGAGGAAAGTTGCAATCAGCGAAACCAGTGCCCCGCCGGCATCATTACTTCCCAGCCCGTATAATTTGCCATCACTCACAACAGGCTCGAAAGGATTTTTATTATAAGCAGCTGTAGGGCGGACGGTATCATGATGTGAATTCAGCAGAATTGTTGGCTTGGTATGGTCAAAATGAAGATTATAACACCAGATGTTATTATGCTTTCTTAAAGTGAATACGTAATTATCCTGAAGAAATGACTCGATGAGATTAGCCGTTTTTTCTTCCTGTCCGCTAAATGAAGGTGTTGCGATAAGTTGTTTTAATAATTCAAAGGATTCTACCTGATAAGGGAAAAAAGAATCCTGATCAGTCTGATATTCAAAATCTTGTTTCATAAATAAAAGATTAATTAGCTTCTGAAAAAATACATAGGAAAATGTCTTAATACTTCGGCAGGAACAGTATCTGCCTGATTTTTTTCCGGGTCAAATAACATAGCTGTACATAAGCAGTTACATTTTTTCTTGCCTTCCAGGATGTCATAATTCACACAACTTTTACAACCTTCCCAAAAGAATTCATCATGAGTAATATCTGAGAAAGTAACCGGTTCAAAACCTAAAGCAGAATTCATCTTCATAATTGCTGCACCCGAAGTGATACTTATGATTTTTGCATCAGGATACATCATCCTTGACATTTTGAAAACTCTTTCTTTAATGGCTTTGGCAACTCCCGAATTCCTGAATACAGGAGAAACAATCAGGCCGGAGTTGGAAACGAATTTATTGTTTTCATAGGGTTGAAAATAAGCGAAACCCGCCCATTCTCCGCTGCTGGTAACAGCAATCACAGCTCTGCCATCACGCATTTTCTGTGCTATTGATTCAGGAGAACGTTTTGCAATTCCTGATCCTCTTACAATTGCAGAGGCTTCAGTCTCCCTAACTATTTCATCGGCATATCTGATATCATTTAATGTGGCAACACGCACAAATATCATTTGATTTTCCATAATTATTATAATTGTTTTCAACCATCATGGAACTATCTTCCATTAGATTTTATTTTTTCATAACCTAAACCCAAATGATATGCCCGGGGCCACAATTATCAATAAATAGCTTTTAAATACATGTCAGGGCCGATTATATTTTAAATGGCTCAGACACAATAAATCCAACCCTTCCATTTTGGAAAGGTCGGTTTTCAAATCAGCAAGGTAGTCCGCTATAATTTTCTCAGTAACAAACCAAAAGGAATCTTTGGTTCTACCCAGGTAGATTTCGGAGGAAGTTTGATCCCCCGCTGGGCAATCTCCATCAGCTGATCCGCGTTAATAACCGCCAGTGTAAAGGCAATTGCAACAGGATTCTCAGCCAGCATATGTTGAATTTCCGTTAAAGCTCCGGCACCACCTACAGAAGTTACCTGCGGGTCTGTCTCTGTATTCTCAATCTTAAATAATGGTTCAAATACCTTTTGCTGTAATAAACACGCATCCGGCAAACCGGTTCTATCATGCAGTTTGTAAACCATCCGGTACCATTTACCTTCCATAAACAGGCCGAATTCACGTTCCTGCTGGGGTCTTACAGGTTCATTACGTTGTGATCTGGTTACCGAAAAGATCTTTTTTAATGCCCTGAAAACCTGATCAACACAGATTTCTTCAGCAGGAATTATAACGCGGTAAGACTCTTTGATTCTCAGCTGATCACTGGATAGATAAAAAGAAGAGATAAAATTAAAGTTTGCCTGTTCCGCTAAAGTTTCGCGGGCTATATTTCTGTATTTAACTGCTGCCATCAGGCGATGATGTCCATCAGCAAGATAAACATGCTGCAGTTCAGCAAAATACAGACTCAGCTGCCGGATCGTTTTCAGATCATAAACTGTCCATATCCTGTGGAAGACCTTATTGGCATAATACACAGAATTAGCTTCAGCCCTTTTGAGCTGATTTAAAATTGAGCTGATAGCCCTGCTCGGCCGGTAGGTCATTAATAAAGGTCCGCCTTCCAGCCCAACTTCATTCCTGTAGTTAATTAAACCCACGGAATTAGAATCTACCGTAGCTTCATGCGTTTTGATATGACCATTCTCAAAGTCATCCAGATCGGTTACTGCCCATACACCTGTTTGCACATGAGTACCCTGTGTTATTTCATAAATAAAGATACAGGGATGCTCTTCCTGATAAAAATCACCAGCGAGTATCATTTTTTTGAGATTCGCTGAAATATGCGCGTTGGTCAGCTCTTTATTTTCAGGAAGCCTGTTATCCAGCATCCCGGCGATGCCCCCATTGCTCCTCCCATTACAGGAGGAAGCTTTGAGCGCTAACATTTTGTCGATATAAACTTCTTGCGGCCTTAAGGCCACGAAAGGTCTAATTGTTGCCATATGATAATAAACTGTGTTTCTCGTAATCTTGCATACAAGCTACCAGCGCTTTAACAGAATCAATCTGCAGTGCATTATAAAGTGAAGCCCTGAAACCTCCGGCAGTACGGTAGCCTTTGATTCCTACCATACCTCTTTCTGCAGCAAAAGACAGGAAATCATCTTCTTTAGCAAGATCATGCATTTTAAAACAAACATTTACCCTGGAACGATGTGCCTTATCGGCCATTCCGTAAAACAAAGGATTCCTTTCTATTTCAGCATATAACATTGCTGCCTTAGCTATATTATCCTTTTCTATCTGTGCTACTCCCCCATTAGCTTTTAACCACCGGAGATTTAGCATAGCTACATAAATAGAATATACAGGCGGGGTATTAAACATACTTTGATTATCGCGGTAAATCCGGTAATCAGACATAGAAGGCACCGGATGTTTAACCGTATCCAGTAATTCATTTTTCACTAATACCAGTGTCATTCCTGCCGGCCCCATATTTTTCTGTGCACCTGCATAAACCAGGTCAAACTGTTCAATTGGAATAACCCTGCTAAAAATATCAGAAGACATGTCGCAGATTAACGGAACTCCCAGATCCGGAAATGTGAACATTTCCGTACCTTCAATTGTATTGTTCGAAGTGCAGTGAAAATATGCGGTATCTTTGGTAACCGTGCCTATTTCAGGCACCATGGCATAGGCGGCACCGGCCGAAGAACCCACCACCTCCACCTCACCAAAATATCTTGCCTCCTTAATGGATTTGTGTCCAAACAACCCGGCATCAAGATAAGCAGCTTTCTGATGCTTCTGCAAAAAGTTCTGCGGGATCATGGAGAACTGTGTACTTGCTCCTCCCTGTAAAAAAAGTACGGCATAATCTTCCGGTACTTCTAAAAGTTCCCTTACCAATTCTTCTGTTTGCTGTACTACTTCTTCAAATTTTGGAGAGCGGTGAGACACTTCAAGGATAGACAGTCCGCTGTTATCCCAATTTTTCACTGCCTGGGCAGCCTGTTCCAATACACTGGCAGGAAGGATACATGGTCCCGCCCCAAAATTATGCTTAATCTGGATCGTCATCTTTAATTTATATTTGGTTAAGAAACAGTTTAAAGATGCGATAAAGATCGCTTGATCTTATTCCTGCGCAGGATAAAAGATAAATAAACTGATTACCCTATTATTTTCAGAATAAACAATTGTGAATCAACAAAATTGATCGGGTACAACAGAATAATGTTCTATACAACCGATTAAAATTTTTAGTAGCTTAACCTGCGTAAACGTTTAGCATTAATACACAGTGTTTAATAAGGCTTAACACTAACTACACTTTAATGGGAATAGTTAACAAAATAATAATAAACAAGGAATCGTATATTCAAGAATTAACGGTTGTTTTGTTCCAAATATAAGAATGGGTTAATGGTCACTTATGATTCGCTTTCAGATGATGATTTACTTGCGCTTTTAAAAGAGCACGATCATCATGCTTATGCTGAAATTTATAAAAGATACTGGAGTATACTGTACAGGTATTCCCGGAAGATTTTACAAAACGAAGAAGAATCAAGAGATGTTATCCAGGATGTATTTGTGATGGTCTGGTCTAAATCTTCCACACTGGACTTACATACCTCTTTATCTTCTTTTTTATATGCATCTGTCAGAAACAGTATTCTGAAATCATTTGAACGCGGTAAGGTCAGAGAAAAATACATGAATTCTCTGGAAAAGTTCATAGATGAAGGGACAGATATAACAGATCACCTGGTTCGTAACCGTGAACTTGCCGGCCACATTGAAAAAGAAATTGCTAAACTGCCATCAAAAATGCGGGAAGTTTTTGAATTGAGCCGGAAAGTAAATCTGTCTCATAAGGAGATTGCATTCAAGATGGAGATTTCTGATAAAACAGTTAAAAAACAGATGAGTAATGCAATTAAAATATTGCGCTTAAAACTGGGCCCTCTGGCCGGAATCCTGTTATTTTTCTATCTGTAAAAAGATTTTAAAAATATTTTCATTTCCTCTACTACCTTGCTTTGAGCAAACGTTCTTAACCATATGAGCCGTTAAACCGGTGATACCATGGAAAACGAAAGAGCGAAAAAATTAATAGCGAAATACCTCAAAGGCGACTGTACCCCGGAAGAAATATCCCTGGTAGAAAGCTGGTATCTGAAAGAGACAGCAAATGTACAACAAGATATTGAAGAGCCTGATTATTCAGCGACAGAACAGGAGCTATGGGCTGCTATCCTGGCAGAAAACCAAAAGAAAAAATCAGCAGGATCAAGGGCATACTGGTATGCTGCTGCTGCAATTTTATTAATCAGCACTGGTTTGTATTTTGGCATTTCCCCACACCATACCTTTCAGCAAAATGAATTATCAGACTATAGCAGAACAGATATACATCCCGGAGGTAATAAGGCACTCCTAACCTTAGCTGACGGTTCAAAAATAATTCTTGACGAAGCATCAAATGGTGCAATAGCCAGACAGTCCGGCTGTCTGATTACCAAAACCAGCAAAGGCCAGCTGATTTATACTATACAGTCAGCTCCGGATGCAGCGGCCGGTCTTAAAACAGCCGCATCCCTCAATACGATAGAAACCCCGAGAGGCGGCCAGTATCAGGTCAATTTACCTGACGGAACTAAAGTCTGGTTGAATGCTGCTTCATCATTGAGTTTCCCGGCCAGATTCAGCGGCTCTGAGCGTAAAGTTAAACTCCAGGGTGAAGCTTATTTTGAGGTAGCAAAAAATAAGGAGATGCCATTTATTGTCAATAGCGGCAAGCAAAAAATTGAAGTTCTGGGTACACATTTTAACGTTAGTGCCTATGCCGATGAAAGTAAAATAAAAACAACACTGGCCGAAGGCAGTGTTAAAGTTTCTCTGACAGATAACAAGCTGGAACAGCAAATATTAAAACCCGGGCAACAGGCTATCACGGAAAATCATATCCAGGTTATGCCGGCAGATATAGAAGAAATACTAGCCTGGAAAGATGGTCTTTTTATGTTCAATAATGAAGATCTGGAAAACATCATGAAAAAGGTAGAACGCTGGTATGATGTCAAAGTCGATTTCCAGGAGAAAGACCTGCGCGAAAAACACTTTAGCGGTACTGTATCAAGATTCGGGAAAGTATCACAAATCTTAAAAACACTGGAATTAACAGGATCAGTTCACTTTAAAATTGAAGGGAGGAAGATTATAGTCGTAAAATAAACCATACAGAACTGTAATCTCAAAAAAAGCCAGTGATGCTGCAAACATCACTGACCATTATGCTTGATTGAGGTTATAAGAATAAACTAGGAGATAGAATATTTAAAACCCACAACAAACGATCAAATGTATACAATTTATACTATTTTTTTTCGCAGGTTAAGCGCCTGCATTGCTAAATTTTTGCCAGTTAAGCTGCCTGGTATTCCAGGTCTTGATGCAACGTTTAAAAGACAATTAATAATGAGCATTAAACTTACTACAGTGTTAATGATTACGTTCCTGCTGCAGGCAGCTGCCAGCAGTAATGCCCAGAACATCTCCTTAACACGAAAAAATGTAGCTATAAAATACATCTTCAAAGAGATCAGGAAACAAACCGGCTATAACGTACTCTGGGAACAGGACAAGCTGCAGACAAACAAAGTAATTGACGTCAGGTTTAACCATACCTCTATTGATGAGGTAATGAAGACCTGTCTTGCAGGTCAGCAGTTAACCTATGCCATTGAGGCCAATACTATTGTGATCAAACCATTGTCAGTGTCCCTGATCACTAAGATTATCAGTCTCTTTAAAGATATTGACATAAAGGGAAGAGTACTGGATGAAAAAGGTTTGCCTTTGCCTTCAGTTTCTATCCTCGTTAAAGGCACAAAAACCTGGTATAAAACAGATGAAAACGGAAATTTCCAGTTTAAAGTGGCTGATGCGAATGCGGTTCTGGTTTTCACCTATTTAGGCTATAAATCACAGGAAGCACCTGTTTCCCAGTCGGGTAATATCAATATTACACTTACACCAGTCCTTTCAGATTTAACTGAAGTTGTGGTAGTAGGTTATGGTACACAGAAAAAAGCAAACCTGACAGGAGCAGTTGATGCAATTACCTCAAAACAACTCGAAAACAGACCGGTTGTTAACTTAGGACAGGGATTACAGGGTTTAATCCCCAATCTGAATATCTCCATTGCCAATGGTAAGCCCAATACTGCACCCGAATTTAATATCCGTGGTTATACTTCTATAAACGGAGGTAATCCATTGATACTCGTTGATAACGTACCCTTCTCCGCCTCCGAGCTCTTAATGCTGAACTCTGCCGATGTAGAAAGTGTTTCCGTTTTGAAAGACGCAGCATCAGCCGCAATTTATGGTTCAAGAGCTGCTTTCGGTGTGGTTTTAATCACAACTAAATCTGCAAAAACGAATAAGCTGAATGTAAGCGTGAACAGTTATACCGCTATCCGGACAGTTGGGAAATTACCGGATGTAGTGACTAATCCCTATACAGCACTGCAGATCAAAAATGAGGCAGCCTACCCATTATATAATCCTGCCTATAGCGCAAACCTCGTAGAAGCAGCACGTTTACGCTCTCTGGATCCTTCATTACCCAGTGTAATCCTTGATCCCAATGATCCTAACAAATGGTTTTATATCGGTACAACAGACTGGTTAAAAGAAGCCTATAATAAAACCGCTCCAACTTATAATGCCGGGGTGACCATCTCTAAAAAAGCCGATCAGGTAAGTTATTATCTGTCTGCAAATTATTACAGCCAGAATGGAATGGCCAAAGATGCCAAAGAGAAAAACAACCTTTACAATATGAGAGGGAAAGTAGACCTCAATGTAACCAAATGGCTTACCCTTTCCAACAATACGCTATTTAGCGCAGGTACTTACCAGGCTCCGAACATTGTTGACAACGATTCCTATTTCCAGGCAATTAACCGCAGTAACGTAATTGATGTACCCAGAAATCCAGATGGTTCATGGACTTCTGCAGGAGCAAGCGTATTAGGAGCTGCACAACAAGGTGGCAGAAAAAATGTGGACAATCATACTGTTCAGACTACCTTCTCTTTTGATGCCTCCCTAATCAAAGATGTCTGGAGTTTGAAAGGAGATGCAACCTTCAGAAGAGTTGATACACTGAGCCGCTCTTACAGTATTCCTGTACCTTACAAAACAGGGCCTAACCTGGCCCCGCCGCTGGCAACATCCTCAGATGCGTCCAACAGAAATATCAATGCAAAATATGACGTAGTCAACTTATATACAGAAGCCCATAAAAGATTAGGTAATCATTTTATTTCAGGCCTGGTTGGTTATAACCAGGAGCACTCTATCAACACCAACTTCTTAGCTTCCAGAAAACTCTTAATTTCCAATAACATCCCTTCGGTTAATTTAGCCACCGGCGATCAGACCATTACAGAAAACATTAGAGAATGGGCTGTACAGGGCATTTTCTACAGACTGAACTATAATTTCAAAGAAAAATACCTCGTTGAATTTAACGGACGTTATGACGGTTCATCACGTTTCGGAGCAGGCAAAAGATGGGCATTTGTTCCTTCAGCATCTGCCGGATGGGTAATTTCCGAAGAAAGCTTCTTCAAACCTGTTAAAGAAGCAATAGGAATGAACCAGTTTAAAATCAGAGGCTCATATGGTGTTCTGGGTAATCAGGCATCCGTTGGCGAATATGATTATGTAGCCTTAATGAACAGTAAAAAAGGAACACAGATCCTTGATGGCAAACAAAATACCTATGTTAACCCGCCGGGAGCCATATCCAGTGACTTCACCTGGGAAAAGGTTTCAACTATCAATATGGGAGCCGACCTTACCTTTTTCAAAAACAAACTGGAATTAAACCTGGATAAATATACCCGCTATACAAAAAACATGCTTGTTCCGGGCAAATTATTACCTGGTGTATTTGGTACCGCTTCTCCGACTACAAACTCAGCCGATCTGAAAACCAAAGGATGGGAAGTCAGACTGAACTGGAGAGATGCAGTACAGGTAGGTGGTTCTCCCCTCTCTTACAATGTAACTTTTGCATTAAGTGACAGCAGAGCCTATATTACCCGTTTCGACAACCCGACCAAATCATTTGCATTTGATGGTAAAAGCTATTACGAAGGCATGGAAATCGGCGAAATCTGGGGACTGGAATCAGAAGGATTTTTCCAGAATGCTGATGAACTGAAAAACCATGCTAACCAGACTGCTGTGGGTACTGACGATCAGCGATACCAGTACTTTGTCGGAGATATCAAATTCAAAGATCGTAACGGAGATGGAAAAGTTGATTTTGGCAATAAAACAGTTGGCAATTCCGGTGATTTATACAAAATCGGTAACAGCCGGATTCACCTTCCATACAGCATTGATCTTTCCGCATCCTGGAAAGGATTTGACGTCAGAGTATTCTTACAGGGCGTTGGGAAAAGAGACTGGTATGCACAAGGCAGCAATATCTATTTCTGGGGTATCTATGCCCAGCCATGGACAAACGTTACCACGCAGAATATGGATCACTGGACTCCGGAAACGCCAAATGCTTATTTCCCGAGAGTCAAAGCTTATGCAGCAGAAGACACCGGAGAAGAGCTGGGTATTCCAAACACCAGGTATCTGCAGAATGCAGCATACCTGAGAGTTAAAAACCTAACTATCGGTTATACACTTCCAAAAAGCATACTGAAGAAACTCAAACTGGAAAATGTTCATTTCTATGTAAGCGGGGAGAATCTTTTCGAATACTCCAAACTTAAAGTGAAGCTGGATCCGGAAGGATTACAGGGTAATATATATCCGTTCCAGCGTACCTATTCATTTGGCATGAACCTTAATTTCTAATCACATGAACTCAAGATATTATCATCCCCTGGTTATTGTTATACTGGCCATAACCATACTTACAGGTTGTAAAAAAGACTTCCTGGAAAGGCCTCCGCAAACCTCAATTAATCCCAAGGATTTTTTCAAAACCACCGCCGATTTAGAAACCTATAGTAATGGTTTTTATGAAATGGAAGGAATTACTGCTCTCGGTCCGGGTACTGACGATGTATTTTCAGATAATATCTCTGTATACCTTGGCGGCAGTGAAATTGACAACATGATCAGAGGTAAAATTTCTGCAACAACTGTCAATGTTAAAACCTGGGAATGGCAGAATCTGCGCAGAATAAACTATATGCTCAATAACCTGAAGGATGTACAGGGTGATCAGGCAACTATTGATCATTTCAAAGGTATTGCCCGTTTTTACAGAGCCAATTTCTATTTTGCTATGCTAAAACGATATGGAGATGTACCTTATTATACCACAGTACTGGATGCTAACGATGAAGCCGCACTGTATAAAGCTAAAGATCCGCGTACCCTGGTTGCCGACTCTATCCGTGCCGACCTTGAATATGCGGCCAGCCATGTTAAACCCACCGGTACCACTACCAGAATCACTAAATGGGCATCTATGGCTATGCTGGCAAGATTCTGCCTTTACGAAGGTACCTTCCGCAAATATCATGATGAACTTGGTTTACAAGGTTCTGCAAATACATTTCTGGAAAGAGCAGCTTCGGCCTCCAAAGAAATTATGGGCGCTGGCTTTTCTATCTACAATACCGGTAAAAAAGGAGAAGATTATCAAAAGATATTTACCAGTTTAGACCTGAGTTCTAATAAAGAGATACTTTTTTATCAGGACTATGATCAGGCGCTCAACCGTGAAAACAGTACACACTATGTTTTTGACTGGCAGTGGTCGCTGAGTAAATCTCTGGCAGATACTTATCTGATGGTTGACGGAACTCCTTTTACCAGCAGTCCGGACTGGGATAAAAAGACATTTACAGAAGTCTTTAAAAACCGTGATCCAAGAATGGCCACGACAATTATGCCTCCGGGATTTGCGACCAACCTGGGAGGGATACCAAACAAAATCAGACCAACTTTTGGCGGTTATCCGCAAATCAAGTTTTACGCTGTAGACCCCACTACAAAAGTATATACTCAATTTACAGATTTACCGGTGATGCGTTATGCAGAAGTCCTGCTGATTAATGCAGAAGCCAAAGCAGAACTTGGAACCCTAAACCAGAGTGATATTGATCAGACCATCAACATACTGCGGAACCGTGCTGGTATTGCCCCGTTAAACATCGGGATGGCAAACGCAAATCCGGATCCCGTACTCACCAATATGTATCCTCAGGTTTCAAGCGGTAATAAAGGTGCTTTACTTGAAATACGCCGCGAACGTAATGTAGAGCTGGCTTGTGAAGGTTTCAGATATGCCGATTTATTAAGATGGAAAGCCGGAAAATTACTGGAAAGGCCTACCCAGGGAATCTATGTTGCCAAACTCGGTGCAATGGATGTAACAGGTGACGGAATAGAAGACATCGCAATTCTGCAATCTCCGGATCAGACAGACCCTATTGCCAGTGTTCCAGCTGCCGTTCGTGCTAACCTGGTTATGTATTATCTGAACAGCAATAGTTTCTATCTGAGTAATACGACTTCAGGTTTTATTATGTTCCCGGAAAATGTAAGCACACCAAGATCATTTGATGAGACTAAGTATTATTATTTCCCGATTCCATTCCAGCAGCTCTTACTTAACCCAAAACTGACACAACCTAAAGGCTGGTAACCAGCCGCATAAACCGGGCCTGTTTAAACTCCATATCCAAAGATTTTAAACAGGCTCTAAAAAAACACAGCAAATGAAACGAAGAAGTTTATTAAAAGCAATCCCGGTTGCCGCTTTGGGCGTAGCCCTTGGAAAAGCAGGGCACGCGGCCACTGTTTTAACTGAAACAGAAGCACAGCGGGCACCTAAAAGAAAACTGGTTTTAACTGTAGCTCACATTACAGATGTACATATCAGACAATTTGAAGATGCAACAGACAGATTTGAAAAATGTCTGCAGGAAATTAAAAAACTGAAAGTAGATTTTTTTCTTAACGGAGGTGATAGTATCCATGCGGCAGATTACGATAATATCAAACGTGAACAGGTCATAGAACAATGGGCAGTATGGGATAAATGCATCAGCCAGATCTCAGGATATGAACTGCACAGCTGTATAGGTAATCACGATACCTGGTGGGCAGCTCCATCCAAAGAAGATGAAATGTATGGCAAAGACTATGTGGTTAAAAGATTAAAAATCCCTAACCGTTATTATAGTTTTTCAAAAAACGGCTGGCATTTCATTATCCTTGACGGTAATAACAAAAATACCTCACTGGATGAAGAACAGTTTAAATGGCTGGAAAATGAATTACATCAGCTGGCTCCGGGCACCCCTGTATTACTGATGTCACATTATCCGGTACTAACTGTTACCAATACCTGGGAAGGCGGACAGCATGGCGATCACAAAGAGCTTAAAAAGTTATTCTACAAATACAAAGACAAGGTTAAAGTATGTCTTAGCGGGCACCAGCATTTACTGGACAGAGCCTGGTATAACGGCGTTGAATATTATTGCAATGGAGCCATGAGTGGCTTCTGGTGGGGTAAAGGTGATGAAAAATCAGCCCAGCCTTATTATTATCAGGAAACGCCTCCGGGATATGCGATCATCAAATTATATGATGACGGCACACTGGAAAATAAATACATTACTACTACAATCTAATTATCAAATACATACGCAGTTGTTAATACCGGACAGCTGCGTATTTCCCTGGCTTTTTAGCCGGGAACAGACCGATATTCAGCGAGAAAGATAAACCTGCAGATTTCAAACTCGCGTCGCCATAACCAATCCCTGTTAAAGGCAGTTTTGCAAAAGGCTGTACCCCCACACTAACCGACCGGCTCAGCTGATGATCAAAGCTTACAGATACATTGGCAATTCCAAAAATATGCTGGTTCTGATTATCAATTTCTACATTTGAGATCTGCTGAGCAGCTCCCTGTCCGGTAGTAAACTGATATTTTTCTTTGAGCATAAAATAACTCGAAAGCCCGGTGTTAACACTAACAGACAGTTTTTTCCGGTTAAAAATCTTATAATTCACATTCAGCGGAACATCCAGCACATTACAATCCGCGCTGACCTGCCAGTCTGAGCCAGGCATATAACTATTATTTTGAGGCGTTGTCCCGCCCGAATTATAAAATTTCCTGGAATAGATAGCCCCCGAAGTCATGCTGATTTTTGGCGTAAACGCATAAGTTGCCAGTACACCTACATTAGAACTCACTTTAGAAGGTTTGCTTGATTTTGCAAAAGACATATCCGGTGCTGCCATAGCACTTAATATCAAATCATTTTGTGGCTGTAAAGCACTTTCCATCTTTGCTTTTACACTACGTGCGATTTTTTCAGCATCTGCCTTTTCAAACGGATCTCTGCTATTGGCCAGCGCATTTGCTTTCCTGACCAGGGCGGCACTATCTGTCTCAACCCTGACCGGTTGTGGCGACTTAGCACTCACTGCAAAGTTTTTTTCAGGCAAAGCCGGTACAACTATTGCCGGCTGCGGCCATAAAGATGATGCAGAATTCAGTACAGGTACGATCAATGTTACCGCATTGCTGTCAGGTAATTCTTTTGGTAATCCTCTTTCCTGATCAACCAGATCAGACTTGCTGAATAATATTCCCTCAGCATTGTTTCCGGTCAGTTCTTCTCCGGATTTCTCTAAAGGTTGTCCGTTTAATGAATCTCTGGTTATTACCGGAGCTGATTCTTTTCCCGGTTCGCGTCTGTGATTCGTTAAAGGATCTTTAATCACCTGTTTATCAGAACTTACCGGAGCCGAAAAATAAAGGTACAGTGAAATCATCAATACTGCTGCTATTCCGCTTGCTGTATAAACCCATGCCGGAATAACCCTTTTCTTTTCCTGCATGGCTAATTTTCGTTCCATCTTTTCCCAGTCCATTTCATTGAAAGGGATCTCCGGATCGCTTAACCCATCTTTAAATAGCTGATCTATATCGTTGTCTTTATTCATCAGTATTTATTGTTTTTTTTGCATTCCATTGTTAATACTCAGATTTGTTCTCCATTATAACCGCTCATCTTACGCTCAATCTGTAAATCAGCTGAGATATCCGGAGGTTTGTTCATATTCAGCACTATGAGTTTTTCTCTTAACTGTTGTCTTGCTTTAAATAGGTTCGATTTAGATGTTCCTGTAGATATTTTTAAAAGGGTGGCTATTTCTTCGTGAGAATAACCATCAATAGCATATAAATTAAATACTGTACGATAAGCCGGGGAAAGCGTCTGAACTAAAATTAATAAATCTTTGTAGGCAAGCTGATCGTAAATAGCCGCAGCATGGCCAATATCTTCATAGTCATTCACATCATCATGAGCTGAAAATTTCAGGTTCATCCGATAATGGTCAATAGCAGTATTAGTGATTATCCGGGCAATCCATGGCTTGAATGGCTTTTCAGGGTCATATTTATCAATATGAGTAAATACTTTCAGGAATCCGTCATTCAAAACTTCGGCAGCATCATCATCATTTAAAGCGTACCGGCGGCATATAGCCATGCAATAACTATAAAATTCTTTATAGAGTAAGTACTGACTGGACCTTTCTTTTTTGATGCACCCGTTAATGATACTTTGCACCTATTCTTATAATTTAACCTGCGCCATTTTCAACCTATACGTAACCCGTGAACGAAAGGTTGCCAAACCTAATAAGAAAATTTATTTTTTCATATAAAAAGCTGTATTACAGTCAATTATTTTTTATTCCCCAAATTTTCTTCCTGGAGTACACAACCTTTAAACAACTATTTCCGTAACCGTGATAATTCACCTAATTATTCACATTTAGCCTTAACAACCATGGTCCTATCTTTTAAAAAACATCTGGCCGCCCTTTGCAGCTTAACGCTTATCGTTTTGCTGTCGGCCTGTTCAAAAAACAATGATTCTGCACCATCTGGTCAGGATCCCTATGGTAATCCGCCAACTAATCCGCCAGCCAGTTCCAGCCTTGCATTAACGACCAATGCAACTTTTGGCAGCATCCTTACCGATGCCAATGGGAAAACGCTTTATTTTTTCGCTATCGATGCAAACGGTACATCAGGCTGTTCAGGTGCCTGTGCAATAACCTGGGCACCATATTATGCCGGTAATGAAACTGCACCCGCAGGAATAACTGCAACCGACATCACTACAATTACCCGTGCCGACGGCAAAAACCAAACCGTTTACAAAGGCTGGCCATTGTATTATTTTTCCGGAGATGCCAATAAAAATGACACTAATGGAGATGGCTCCGGCGGAACCTGGTTTGTTGCAAAACCTGACTATTCAATTATGCTGGCCAACAATCAGCTGGTAGGTATAGACGGTAAAAATTATACGGCCGATCTGAAAGAAGGAACCGGTGTTACCCAGTATCTGACCGATGCAGCCGGCAGAACGCTGTATGCTTATGCTCCGGACAAGTTCAATCTGAATACCTATACCAAAGCAGATTTAAGCAACAACAGTACCTGGCCAATTTACGAATCAGCGATTCTGAATGTTCCTTCAGTACTTAAAAAGGACATGATGGCGCAGATTACCTCTGCCGGAAAAATACAATTAACCTATAAAGGTCATCCCCTGTATTATTTCGGGCCTGATGCCAAACGCGGTGATACCAAAGGAGTCAGCGTTGGAGCAGGGCTGTGGCCGATCCTGACTGTAAACACAATTGCCTTAACCCCTTAAATTACTGCTATGTCAAAATACACATCTCCCTTGATTACCCTAACCATCAGTATAATTTTACTTGCTGCCTGTACAAAAAAACAGGCCGAAGAACCTAAACCTGTGGTACCGGAAAAACCCGGTATCCAGGTTAGCTACGCTGCAACAATCCAGCCTATATTTCAGGCCAGGTGTGCCGGCTGCCATGCTCCCGGCAGAAAAGCATCTGCGGCCTGGAGTTTTGATGGTTACGGTACCGTTACCGCAAATGCCGCCCGGATCAAACAAGTTGTCTTAGTCAGTAAAACAATGCCTCTCGGAGGTACCCTTTCAGCTGCAGACCTGCAATCCATCAAAGATTGGTTTGACCAGGGCATGAAGCAATAACCAATAAATCATCGCCATATGAAATCATACTATTCAATCAAACAGGCATATCTTCTGATATGTCTTTGTTTATTTAATATCCATGCTCATGCACAGGATATTTTAATCAGTAAAAATGCCGCTGTTTCTTTTTTTTCCAGCACTGTAATGGAAGACATAGAAGGAAAAAGCAATACAGCCAGTTCTGTGATTAATGCAAAATCCAGGGAGATCATTTTTAAGGTCAGTAATACCTCCTTTCAGTTTAAGAAAAAACTGATGCAGGAACATTTTAATGAAAACTATATGGAAAGTGACCGTTTCCCTTTTTCTAAGTTCAGTGGTAAAATCACAGATGATATAGATCTGAGTAAAGATGGGAACTACACTGTAAATGTTGAAGGAAGTCTGGATATCCATGGAGTAGCCAAACCCTATCAATGTAAAGTAAATTTAGTGATTGCCCAGGGCAATATCACTGCAAAAACGACCTTCAAAGTTAAAATTGAAGATCATCAGATTAAGGTTCCATCCCTTGTATTCAAGAATATAGCTGAGTTTGTAGACGTACGCCTGTCTGCCGTATACCAGCCCAAAAAAACATAAATCATCAACCGACCATTTAAAACAAACCAATGAGACAAAAAATATTAACACTCCTTTGCAAGACCTTATTACTTTTCACACTGGTCATCAGTTCCCTGCGCAGTTTTGGGCAGCAGGATCTGGAAAAAGAATTAGCTGGTTCAACCCCGGTACATGAAAAAGTATTTGCAACTTTTAAGGATACCAAGCTGATTAACAGTCATACCAATGAGACCATTCATAAAAATGAACTTGAATTTAAAGTAGATCATCGTTTTGGAGATATTGCCGGTAGCAACGGGGGTATCAGGCAGTTTTTCGGTCTGGATAACTCAACAGACGTCCGTATTGGTTTTGACTATGGTATTACAGACCGGCTGAGCGTTGGTCTGGCCCGGGCCAAAGGAGCAACAGCAGTACAGCAGTTATACGAAGGAAGTCTAAAATTCAGATTGCTGGAACAGACAACCGACGATTATATTCCCGTTGCTGTTACCCTGTTCGGGAGTAATACTATCGCTGCTGTCCGTGCCAGTGATGATCCTGCATCGGCTACTGCTTACCGCAAATTCAGTGACCGGATGAATTATGTAACCCAGATCATTTTTGCCAGAAAATTTAACTCCAGTTTCTCGTTCAGTCTGACACCGACCTATCTGCACAGTAACTTCACTGCATTCAGAGATCAGAATGATCTTTTTGCCCTGGGCGCTGGTGCGAGAGCAAAGATCAGCAAACGGATGGCTATAGTGGTAGACTATACTATTCCATTCCGTAACCGGGCAGATAAAGCTTATCTGGAACAGACAAGCGGGAACAAATTTTATAATCCACTGGGTGTAGGTCTTGAAATAGAAACAGGCGGACATGTTTTCCATCTTAATTTCACCAATGCCGCAGCTATAGAAGAGATGCAGTATATTTCTCAGACTACCAGTTCATGGCTGAAAGGTCAGTACCGCTGGGGATTCAGTATTGCCAGAAGATTTTCGTTCAATAAAAAAGAGAAGAAATAACAGGAGCCGTTTAATTTGCGTCCAACAATTTCTCTTCCAGGTTTGATTTTGCAAAATCAAACCACTCTTTTTTTAAAATACTCAGAATGATGATGTCTTTGCGGCCTCCATGACCATTAGGCACATGATTTCTAAGTACCCCTTCAATTTTACAACCAATACTTTTCATAGCAGCCACACTCGTGTGGTTGCTATGATCTGCTCTGAATTCAACTCTTTCTATACCCAGGTCTTCAAAAGCATAATTCAGTAAGAGATATTTACAGTTTTTATTCAACCCGGTTCCCTGAAATTCTTTGCCATACCAGGTATAACCTAACTGTAAGGTCTGATAAGCCAACTGTATATCATAATATCTTGTTGAACCTGCGTAACTATCAGCCAGTTTATCGTAAATAATAAACGGATAGGCATTACCCTTTTCCCTGTCATTGACGGCAGTCTGAATATAAGTGGTCAGGTTTTCAGCCCCTGCTGCTCCCAATGAAGAATAACGCCATATTTCAGGTTCATTTAACGAAAAAGGCAGCAGATATTCATGATCAGACAGGCCGAGCGGACGGATTAATACACGCTCATTTTCTAATATAATTGAAGTTTCTTTTAGTAATTCGCTCATACATTAAGATAATCATTTTTCTTCGGGATGTGGATTAAATTTACAGTTAATCCACCAGCCCTAATAGCGGAAACTCAAAGAAATATAAGGATTCCAGCCTTCTTCAGAATGTCCCGCAACCACACGTATAACAGTCATGGAGGCAGGTGCGAAATATAATCCGCCACCAATACCATTATGCCATTTAGAAGAATCCCCGCCTTTTTTCCAAACCCTGCCTATATCATGGAAACCCAGTAAGCCCAGCTGCCCGGGCAATACATAACTCACAAAATCACCGAGTTTAATACGCATTTCAAGATTATTATAAAAACTATGATCTCCGGCAAATCTGAACTGACGGAATCCCAGTAAAGTTCCTTCTCCACCTAAAAATGCAGAAGCATAAAAAGGCTGTTTTCCAACAGTTACCGTACCACCAAAACGTTCAGCAATCACAAAATTAGCCCGGTTGTCCAGATTTTTGTAAAGTGCTACACTTCCGGTAAACTGGCCATAGGTGTTGGAATAACTGTTCAACCCGGTATAGCCCTGTAATTTCAGATTGATATAACTTCCCAATGAAGGTAAGATCTCATTGTTGCGGGTATTATTAATAAAGTTGACGACCAGACCGGTATACAGTTTTTCATTGGTAATAGTCAGACTGTCCGAAGAATGCAGTTGTGCGGTATTATTAATGAACCTGCCAGTATTGTCATCCTTGTCAAATCTGTAGTACTGAAAAGATGGCCCTATACTGAAAGAAGATTTTGGTCTTTTCCAGCGCAATGCCGGGTCAAACTGGTATAAACTAAATCTGGAGCGGTAATAACGGATACCATCAATAGATTTATCAAAAGTAGTCTCATTACCTGCACCAAAGAAATTCTGGGTATTATGTGGTGCATAGGCACTGGCCTGTAAAATCAGGTCAGCCCTGCCAAAGGTATGCATCCATTCTCCCCTGTAGTCAAATTTAAATGCTTTGGTACTGAAAGAATGCAGAAATGAAATCTGCTGTGTATTTCCGTAAGGAAAATTCCTGAAACCCGGATTCATATATTTAACAGAAAGACCTAAGGACAAACCATCATCATTATTATATCCGCCGTTCAGCAAATACATACTTCTATGATACAAATCAGTCTGTCTGTAAGCAATATTTCCGGTATCACTGGAAAGTATTTTACGGAACCGGTTACTCATTCCGGTAAAGACAGAACTATCAGGCTTATCGTAAAGTTTTACCTTATGATACGAATTTTCTACATGATAAGTCTTGTTTCCATGACCGCCGATAATCCGTAATTTAATATCAGTCCCCTTGTTGTTTAAAACAAGACTGTCATTACCATCTCTGGTATATAACCTGATCTCTCTGGTAATTTTAGGATCAAAAGTTTTCAGGAACATTTGCTCTTTCACCTTTTTATTTTTAGACAACTGATGGATATCCACTGTTAATCCACCACCTGTTGCATCAGAGATTTCTATCAGTTCTCCTTTATCACTTGCCTGTATATCTATAATCTTATTTAAGAAATGATAATACTGATTCATCATTTCAGGTAATTTAGCCTTTCTCTCCTTTAACTGTGCCAGTAACTGATCATGACGTAAAGAATAACCCGGTTCAGGTAATTTCTTTAAAGCCTTTTCAAAAACCTCATCATTTAAATCAGCACAAAATTCATGAATAGTATCCATCCATTGTTTTTCTGACAGCTGGCTTAATAAACGCGTAGCCATTGCCCTGCCTTCCCAGACAAACCAGTTGATATTATTCACATTTCTCTCATAACCCTGTATCATCGGTAATAAATAAGAAGACTGTGCATACCGCGGAATAAGTCCCTGGCTTAAATAAAACACCTGATCACGATCACGTGGAACAGGTTGATAAACCTCCCTTTTTCCGGATTTATCCAGCGTCCATCTCCACTGATCAAAATGTCTGTCCCAATCCCCGATCAGCACATCCAGTGCTTTTGCTTTTAAATACAATGGCCCGTCATAAGTATAATCATTATCCTTAGCCAGCTTCTTGTACATTTTATAGGTATTATCAGATTTACCAGTTGGTTCTCTTTCTTCCAGCAAACAAAGTGTATTTTCAAATACCCTGCCGTATTTACCCAGGTTAGCGTCAGGAGAAATCCAGCCGATAACCGGATTTGCATGTGCTACCCCAACTGCTTCAGCAATATCAGGGACAATTAATGCAGAAAAAGGGTGTTGCGCAGACATGTTGTCTTTAAGAATATCCTTTGCAAAAGTTTCCCTCAGGTTTTCCGGTAAAAGCGATTCAGGGTACTTCTCTACACTTCTCAGTACCCATTCTTTACCCTGTTTATCTACCATTCTCAATGAATGTGACTGGAAACCTCCTCCCCGCTGAACAGGGGTTAAACCACCCTTAATTTCAGAAAGTCTGATAACAGGTACTTTAGTTTCCAATGCATATTCCTTACGGTAATTTTCCCCGAAAAAGAAACGGTGAACTTTACTTACACTATCATATCTGGGATATATTTTTATAGAAATACTGTCTTTTGTAATTACCTTAACTGTATTTAACGGTTCACTTTTAACCTGAACAAAAGCTTTAGTATAACTATATACTTTTTTAACGCCGCCCTCTGCTGTGTATACGTAAAAATCATAACGCATATCATTATTCAATAACAGATCCGCTGTGACATAACCCTGTTCAGATTCCTGAAAAACCGAGTTTTTACCTTTTTTATTGGCAGAATGTTTAGCGCCGCCGCCACTTACCACCTGCAGATTAAGCGTTTCGCTTTTAATCAGTTGTAAACCATGATCATGACCAGAAAAATAAGTAAGATTTGGATAGGCACCAAAAACGCCGTTGACCCTTTTAATCATATCCTTATAAAAAGGATGACCCAAATCTTCGGGACTTAAAAAAGAACTGCGCAGCAGCGGATATAATGATCCGATCACTGGTAAAGGCAGATATAGATTTTTATTCAGGGAGGTTAATGGAAAAATGTGGTTTTTCAGCGAAAAGTATCCCCCATGGGCACCATAACTCTGTAAAGGATGGTGATCGGCCAGTAAAATGATCCTTCCCCTGTTAGCCTCCATCAGTTCATGCATTCTGGCTATCACATCATCTTTTGTTTTGCAGTCACATTCCGCTTCCGGGTTCTTTTTATTGTAGGGAAACAACCACCATTCACTATCAAAAGCGATCACAGTTAAATTATCCGTCAGCCGGATCGCTACCGGATCAGGACATCCGTTTGAAGGGATCATCTTTAATAAAGAGTCCTGCTGTTCTGCCAGGTATTCACCCTGACGAAGGATTTTTGCTAATCCATCCGGCCCCATTTTATCCCAGTCATGATTACCCGGAATAAAATAAACAGCCGCCCCCATCTGACGCATCGGCTGAAACTGAGATTGCAGAATTTGTTTGGTTTCTTCCTCTTCTTTACTGCCTGGTAAACCCATTCCTTTCGGATAAATATTATCTCCCAGGTACATCACTGTCGTTTTCCCCGCAATGACGTGTTTAGATGCATTTTTTAAGGACTCCCGCTGTGCGGTATTCATCTCACCGGCATCACCGATAAAGATGACCCGGTACTTAACCGAATCCTGTGCCTGAGCAAAAACTGCTGTCAATAAAAGAAAAAAGAAGAGCGTAGCATGTTTCATTCGTGGTAACATTTATATGAATGACTAAAATTACACCATTTCTAACAAAATCAAGGATTTAAAAAACAACGTTTTTACTGAGGTTTCAATAGCTGACTATAATAAAAAGATAAGATCAGATTAATTTTTAATTATTAAGAACTCTGAATAACTTGCACTATAATTCTTCCGGAACATGCTCAGATTCAATTTACTGCTCTTCTGTCTGCTTTGCCTTTTTCTAAAGACATCTGCGCAGCGCCAAAACACTTATTTCCTTAAAGACGATGGTCGTTATGTTAATCAGGCTGACAGTGCGGATTATATCCGTCATGTGATAGAGCCTGCCCGGGGAAGTGATTTATATCGTATAAAGGAATATTACCCCGATGGCACAAGAAAAAGCGAAGGGCTGTCCAGTAAGATAAACCCGCCTCTTTATGAAGGTGTACTCACTACATTTTTCCCGAATGGGAATATAAAAGGGGTTTCAACCTATCTTAAAGGTCAGCCTATAGATACAACTACCTGTTATTATCCTGACGGCAAACTCTATAGCATACAGGTATATAAAGCAGTTGCCAAACCAGTCAAAGGACTGCCCCGGCAGGAACATGAAGTTGAAATACTCACAGTCAAAGATACTGCCGGTAAAGACAGAGTCAGAAATGGTAACGGAGATTATATCGGATATGACAGTGACTTTAAAGAAATTACAGAAACAGGAAAAATAAAAAACGGTAAACAGGACGGTATCTGGACTGGTAAAATTAAAGACAATTTTTCCAGGTATACTGAAATCTATGCCGACGGAAAATTAATCTCCGGAGAAAGTACGGATGAAAAGAATATCAGTTATAAATACACGGAATCCAGGAGACAGCCGGCCTTTAAAGGTGGTATAAACAAATTCTATAATTATCTGACCGGTCATACCAGATATCCTCCCAGCTGTTCTAAGTACGGGATACAGGGTGTTGCAATTGTGAGATTTGTAGTTGAAAAAGACGGGACCTTAACTGATATAAAAGTGCTGAATACCATCCATCCTGACCTGGCAGCAGAAGCAATCAGGGTGATGAGTCACTCCCCTAAATGGGAACCTGGTATATGGAAAGGTAAAGCAGTAAGAGTCAGCTATAATGTTCCGTTATCATTTAACCTTTAACCTGCCCATAGCATAAAATTGTCCCTGACAGCTAAAAATCTCTTAAATCATGAGCCCTTCCCTTTTTCACAAGCTTAAAAACTATAAACTGATACCTGTCTTTTTATTTTTCACCTTAACGGGTTTCGAAAACATTTCTGCACAGGAAATCAAACCCTCAGCTCCGGTTCATCAAACAACTTTCACCTACAGTGTCAAAGATAAACAGGAGTTAAAAATGGATATTTACAGTAACCTGGATCTGCATTCGGTCCAACCCTGTGTCATATTCGTTTTCGGAGGAGGTTTTATACAAGGTACAAGAGACAGCAAAACTTATACAGAGTATTTCAACAGGCTGGCTGCAAATCATTATAAAGTTATCTCCATTGATTACCGTCTTGGCCTGAAAGGCGTAAAAAAACTTTCCGCTTTCAATACCAAACCCTTAAGAAGTGCAATTGATACCGCAGTTACTGATCTGTATAATGCGACTGCCTATCTGCTTAAAAATTCAAAGACCCTGGGTATTGATCCGTCAAAGATCATCATCTCAGGTTCCAGTGCCGGCGCAATCACGGTATTGCAGGCAGACTGGGAAAAGCGGAATCATACCAGTTTAAGTTTCCAGCTTCCTGCAGATTTTCAGTATGCCGGAGTGATCTCTTTTGCCGGTGCCATTTTAAGTTATAAAGGCGCTCCTTCCTATCCGGTTGCCCCTGCACCAACTCTGTTCTTTCATGGAACGGAAGACAAATTGGTTATCTACAATAAACGCCGCTTTTTTAACAAGGGATTTTTCGGCTCCAATTATCTGGCTAAAAGATTCAACGAAAAAAAATATCCCTATTACTACATGCGGGTAGAAGGCATGGGACATGAAATTGCCGGCTTACCCATGCACAGAAATCTCAATGAAATACTCTGGTTTATAGACACCTATATCCTGCAGAAGAAACAGTATCTGATGACTGTGGACTTCAATGATCCGCAAGATAAACGGACAATGATGCTCACTCCTGCTGATCTTTACAAATAAAAAACAAGATTAACGCCCTGCCAAAGTAGGATATTGATCTTCAGGAACCATAATTTCAAACGTTTGAAATGCATGAACAAACGTTTGATCTTCCGGTCATTTTATTTTTCAGCTTCTCTGCACTTCATATCTTCTCTAGTTTAGACTATCTAAACAGACCAAACATGAAGAGAAGAAACCAGTGTAAAACCACATCCTTTTGTGGTTTAATCCTAATCATTTATCTGACCATTTCAACCGTCTTTCCTGTGCATGCCATGCATGCAGATCAAAAGGCAATGATCAGACCACCCGAGACTGTAACCGGAACGGTTAAAGATCAGAAAGGGCAACCCATACCAGGTGTTTCTGTTAAAATAGAGCACACAAAAAATGGTACCGTGACCGATAATGACGGTCACTTCAGTTTAAAAAATGTTCCTGCCGAAGCTACACTTGTTATCTCTTACATTGGCTATATCGAGCAGCATGTTAAAGTCACCCGGGAAAATATCAGTATCGTTCTGCTGGAGAATGTAAATGTCCTTGACCAGGTGGTTGTGGTCGGCTATGGTACACAGAAAAAAAGTGATGTAACCGGCTCTATTTCTTCCGTTCCCAAAGAACGTTTGCAGAATCTGCCGGTAACCAATGTGTTGCAGGCGATGCAGGGATCAGTTGCAGGGGTAAATATCAGTACTTCATCTTCTGCACCCGGCAGCTCTCCGGCTTTTTATATCAGAGGTCTGCATTCCATTACAGCCAGTAACAACCCACTGATTGTTTTGGATGGTATTCCATTCAGCGGAACCTATAACGACATCAACACAACAGATATTCAGTCAATTGACGTTCTGAAAGATGCATCCGCCACAGCTATTTATGGAACAAGGGGTTCTAACGGAGTCGTGCTGATTACCACCAAGAGAGGAAAAACGGGTAAACCAGTTGTAGCTTACAGTACCTGGTTTGGCCTGGAGAATATCACCAATGCAGCAAAACCCATGAGCGGTGCACAGTATGCACAGAAAAACCTTGATTATACTGCACAAACCAATAAGACACCAGCCCCGGTACCCAACCAGTTTGAAAAAGAAAACTACGATAAAGGCATAGAAACTGACTGGCTTAAGGAAATCTCCCAGCAGGGTTATATTCAGAATCATGAACTGAGTATTTCTGGTGGTACTGAAGATGTCAAATACTATGTGTCGGGTAACTATACCAAAGAAAAAGGCGTATTAAAAGGTTATCAGTATAACCGCATCAGTGTCCGTTCCAATCTGGATGCTAAAATCAATCCCTGGTTAAAGATGGGAACCAATCTGTTTTTCACCAATAACAATCAGGATGGAGGACAGGTAAACCTTTATATGGCTACTGTCATGAGTCCTTATGGCTCCCTGTATAATGCAAAAGGAGATTACGAAATTTACCCGATGAATCCTGAGCAGCTTTATACCAATCCCCTGCTGGGTCTATATTCGCCAACCAAAAGATTATTAAGAACATTGAGTGGTAATGCCTACGCAGAAGTAACACCTGAATTTCTTAAAGGATTTAAATACAGACTGAATGCGGCCTATACTTTCAAACCAGACCGTGCCGCTGATTATACCGGCCGTAAAGCCGGAGATCTTTTAGGTACCGCAACCTTATCCAACGGAGTAGATGGCGGCGGCGAGGGACAGAACTGGTTAATTGAAAATATCTTCGGTTATCAGAAAGCCTTTGGAAAACACAATATTGATATTACCGGATTATACAGTTCGCAAAAAGATGAATCCTTCCGGTCCACGATCAATGCCAATACCTTTATCAACGATATGCTCGACTACAATAATATTGGTGCCGGGCAAAAACAAACCACTTCATCCAGGTATACTGCAAGTATGCTTGTCTCCCAGATGCTGAGAATCAATTATGCTTATGACAGCCGTTACCTGTTAACCTTAACTGCCAGAAGAGATGGTTATTCAGGTTTTGGAGATGCCAATAAATACGGCACATTTCCTTCTGTAGCCTTAGGCTGGAATATTGCAAAAGAATCATTTTTGAAAGACAGTAAATTAGTCAACGAATTAAAACTGCGTCTGTCTTATGGTATTTCAGGAAACCAGGGAGTTGATCCTTACAATACTTTAAGTACCTTAAGTACTACGCCCTATATCTATGATGGCGTGACTACAATTGGGGTAACACCCAGCAGAATCGGGAATAAGAATCTGAAATGGGAAAGTACAAAAGGTTTTAATGCAGCTGTAGACTTTTCTATCCTCTCTAACCGCATTACCGGTTCACTGGAAGCTTATTCCACCAATACCTACGACCTGTTGTTATCACGTAAAATACCCAACATTACAGGTTATACAACCATTCTGGATAATGTAGGTAAAACTTCCAATAAAGGATTTGAAGCCAGTATCACCTCAACCAATATAGAAAAGAAAAATTTCACCTGGCAGACCAATTTCAATTTCTCTTTAAACCGCAATAAAATAATATCCCTTTACGGAGATGGTAAAGATGATATCGTGAATGGTCTTTTTATAGGTAAATCACTCAGGGCTGTTTACGATTATAAACTGGCAGGAGTATGGCAGACCGGTGATAATTTCGCGATTGATCCATCTGCTAAACCGGGAGATTTAAAGTTCGAAGATTTAAATGGCGATGGAAAGATAAACTCCCTTGACCGTACTTATCTTGGAACCCGTCTGCCCAGCTATATTGCCGGTTTAACCAATACTTTTAAATACAAACAATTCACCCTGAATATCTTTATTCAAACCACTCAGGGAGTTTTAAAACCCAATACCATATACGATTACCGTGATCAGGTAGGCAGAATTAATCTTCCGGCCAGTTATACCTACTGGACACCTGAAAACAAAAGTGATACCCGTCCATCACTGGCCTATACCAATTCCAGACAGTATACCTACCCTGTCAACGGATCTTTTACCCGGATTAAAGATGTGACGCTGAGTTATGATTTTGCAAAAGAAAAGCTGAATAAACTCAAAATCAGTAACCTCAGAGTATATGTCAGCGGACGTAACCTCGCCACTTTCACCAACTGGGAAGGCTGGGACCCTGAGGCTGATCCTTATCAGTACTTTGATAATCAGAAAAGCAGTTTTTACCCACTGGTCAGAAACTTTGTATTTGGTATTAACATCGGTTTACTATAAATATTCAGATTATGAGAAAATTATCCTTTTATATATACACGCTGGCTCTGTTTGCAGTCTTCATTGCCGGATGTAAAAAGAGCTTTTTAGACGAGAATTTAAAATCTTCCTATGCCCCGGAAAACACACTGGTAGATCCGCTGGGTTTTGAAGCAGCAGTTGCTGGTATGCAAAATACCGTGCGCGATCAGTATGAAGGCGATCAGGGTATGATTGCCACGATGTCAAATGGTACAGATATAGCCAGAAACGGACAGGCCACCTCAGCGATGGTCCCTTATGAAAGTTACGGGCAACTCAATTCCCAGGATGTGGCCTCTGCGAGGTTCTGGCAGTGGGGATATAAAACCATCAACTCAGCCAATCAGATTATTGATGCCGCTGAATCAGGCAAAACCAGTCTGACTCCCGAACAAAAAAACGGCTATATCGCTGAAGCCAAATTTTTCAGAGCTTATGCCTATAATTTTATTTCCAGTCTTTTTGGTAGAGTACCCTTGCTTAAAAATTCGCTGACTACACCAAAAACAGATTTTGTACGGGCACCTTTAGACTCCGTTTTGAATTTCATCATCACTGATTTGACTTTTGCAGAGGCAAACCTGCCGGATTTTGCTAAATTGAAAGCGCAGGGCCGCATTAGTAAAGCTGCTGCCACCCAGCTCCTGTCTTTGGTTTATCTCAGAGCAAATAAACCTGAACTGGCAGAAACCGCAGCAAAAAGAGTAATTGCCAATGGTGCAGTCAAACTGATCAGTAACCGGTACGGCATCAAAAAAGATCAGCCGGGAGATGCCTTCTCTGATCAGTTTATTTATGGAAATATGAGAAGAAACCAGGGAAATACTGAAGCCATATGGGTAATAGAACAGAACTATAATGTTCCCGGTGGTTTCAGCCCTACAGATCAGCGCAGAAGATGCTGGGTCCCGTTTTACGTCAATATTTCGGGTATGCTTGTCGCTGATTCACTCGGAGGAAGAGGCATTGGCCGGATCAGACCAACCAACTGGTGGACTTATGACCTGTATAAAAAGAATGATATGCGTAACTCCGGTTTCAGTGTACACCGTAAGTTTTACTATAATGACCCCGCGTCTTCCAAATATGGTAAACAGGTAGTGGTGACCGGTTTTGATACGATTCAGAATATTTATGCCCATACCACTAAATGGAACTACTATACCGATCAGGAACCCTTTGGTACAATCACCTATAAAGACCGCATACAAATGCGTTTGGGAGAGACCTATCTTTTACTGGCAGAAGCACAATTTAAACAGGGTAAATTAGCCGAAGCAGCAGCCAGTATCAATGTACTGCGTACCAGAGCAAATGCAGATCAGGTACAGGCCGGAGATGTTACGCTCGATCTTATTCTGGATGAAAGAGCAAGAGAACTCACTGCCGAAGAAGACCGCAGAATTACCTTAATGCGTACCGGTACGTTATTTAACCGTGTGCAAAAGTATAACCCAACCTCAGCAGGCTCTATTAAAGATTACAATCAGCTTTTACCTATCCCACAGGCAGAAATTGATTTAAATAAAGATGCTAAATTAGAACAGAATACAGGTTATTAACCTAACACAATGAAGATGAAACGGAATTTATTGCTACTGCTGATCCCTCTGATGTTCACCTGTCAGACAAGCCTGGCACAACAACCCGCTGCTCAGGGAGATAAAGTTTCGCTGGTACATGGTGCTCACCGTACCGGACGCAGAACAGATGCAGCTATGGCCAGATGGCGTGCCTATGGATTAGGCCAGTTTATACACTGGGGTTTATATTCCATTCCCGGTGGAGAATGGGATGGTAAAACCTATAATGGTGCTGCAGAATGGATCCGTTCCTGGGATGGCATCACCAAATCTGCCTATGACTCACTGATTTATCATTTCAACCCGGTAAAGTTCGATGCTACAGCATGGGCAGCTGCCGCGCAGCAGATGGGTGCAAAATATGTAACCATCACGACAAAGCATCATGATGGTTTCTGTTTATGGCCAAGCAAATACACCAGCTATACCGTTGCCAGCTCACCCTATAAAAAGGATCTGATCAAACCACTGGTTGACGCTTACAATAAAGCCGGAATTGATGTAATCCTCTATTTTTCTATTATGGACTGGAGTAATCCCGACTGGCGTTATGACATCAAAACCAAAGATGACAGTATAGCATTTGAACGTTTTAAAAAATTCACCCGTAATCAGTTACTGGAACTGCTTGAACGCTATCCCACAACCAAAGGGCTGTGGTTTGACGGAACCTGGGACAATGCCTGGGTAAAACAAGCGGCATTTGCAGATGAACTGGAAACCGAAATGCGCAAAATGCGTCCGGGCCTGATTATCGGAAGCCGTTTCCGTGCAGACGAAAACGGGAAACGTCATTTCGACACCAACGGTCAGCTGATGGGTGATTATGAACAGGGCTGGGAACGTAAAATTCCCAATACGATCACCGAAGTACATGGAAACGACTGGGATTGCGTCATGACCGTACCAGAAAACCAGTGGGGTTATAATGCCGCCTGGAAAGGTCATATCAAAACTACTGATGAACTGCTCGAAATGCTGGCTAAATGTGTCTCACTGGATGGTAATTTTGTCTTGAACTTCGGGCCAAAGGGCGATGGTTCTATCCGCAAAGAAGAGCTTAGCCTGGCCAGGGAAATCGGTGACTGGATGGCCGTTAATCAGGAAGCCATTTATGGTTGTGAATATGCAGGTCTGGAACCCCAGAACTGGGGATATTTTACTAAGAAAACCGGTACCGATAAAATCTATATGCTGGTTTTTAATGTCCCGGTTTCAGGTGCACTGAGAGTAAAACTACCAGTACAAACCAGTATCAGTAAAGCCTACAGGTTAGGACAGCCGGCACAGACATTTGTTCCTGAAGAAATTCAGGCCAGTGAGAGTTTTATCCATTTGAAAACCACCAGCGAAAAACATCCTTTTGTAATTGTCCTGGAAACAGCAAAAAAAACGGAGAATCCAAAGGTTAAATATGAGAAGGCAAAAACTTAATTCCGGTAACCTGCTTCAGTCTGTTTAATCAACCGGAACAGGTTCTTATTTTCTTTTAATAAAAATACAAATTTCAGCACATGACAATTCTATATTTCAGCCCCAGATCTACCTTTTCAGTCCTGTTTTTCTTCCTGATATTTTTGAGTTTTTCCGGTTCCGGACAATCCAGAGCCAACGTCTCTTTTAACCAGGACTGGACATTCCGGAAAACAAATGATACGGTCAGCACAAAAAGCGTATGGGAAAAAGTAACATTGCCCCATACCTGGAATGCGACCGACATGCAGCTCAGCAAAGATTTTTATGAAGGGGAAGGACAATATAAAAAACAGATCGTATTTGGTCAGGAGTATCAGAACAAAAGACTGTTTCTGCGTTTTGAAGGCGTTGGACAGGTAGCTCAGGTCTATGTCAACCAGAAACTGGTGGGTACACATCAAGGTTCTTACAGTGCCTTTTGTCTGGAGATCAGCCATGCGGTAAAACTGGGACAACTGAATACCATCCTCGTTAAGGTTAATAATAAGGCCCGCAAAGACATTATCCCGGTCAATCATTTCTTATTTGGTATTTATGGCGGGATTTATCGTCCGGTAAGTTTGCTGGTTACGAACAAAGTCAACATTACCACTACAGACTATGCCTCTCCCGGGATTTATATTGCACAGAAAAATGTAAGTACAGCATCTGCCGACGTTAGCGTAGCCGTTAAGGTTGAAAATACAGAAAGCAGCTGGCAGGATATAGCTATCAGAACAGCCATTTATGATCAGACCGGTAAACTTACTGATAGTAAAACGACTACGCAGCAAATCACTACCCAGGGCAGACAAAAATTTGTTCAGCATTTTCAGTTAGCCAGCCCGCATTTATGGAATGGTTTAAAAGATCCTTATCTGTACAAAGTTAAAACACAATTGCTGCGTAACGGGGAAGTAATTGACGAGGTAGAACAGCCGCTGGGTCTGCGCAAGTTTGAAATTATTGCCGGTAAAGGTTTCTTTTTAAATAATCAGCCTTATCCGATGTATGGGGTTTGCAGACATCAGGACAGATGGCAGTTTGGTAATGCTTTAAGCAACGCCCAGCACAAAGAAGATCTGGATATCATCAAAGAAATGGGTGCAACAACGATACGTTTTGCCCATTATCAGCAGGCTGAGTATCTGTATTCTAGCTGTGATACGATGGGTTTTGTCATCTGGGCAGAAATCCCTTTTGTCAATACGAGTACAGGCGAAGAAGCAGATAATGCGAAACAGCAGTTAATGGAACTGATTAAGCAAAATTACAACCATCCCTCTCTGTATGTCTGGGGCCTTCATAATGAGGTTTACGGCAAAACACCTGCAGATTACCCGGCAGTATTGACCCGTGAATTAAACGATATCGCCAAAACAGAAGATCCGGACCGTTATACAGTGAGCGTAAGTGGTTATGGAGAAATGGATCGTCCTACCAATTTAAATGCAGATATACAGGGTATGAACCGCTATTACGGCTGGTATGAAGGCAAGGTCGGCGATCTGGAAGACTGGGCAAAAGGTATCACAGACAAATACCCTGCTAACAAAGTGATCCTGACAGAATATGGAGCAGACGGCAATGTTTTCCATCAGCAGGAACAGGCAGATCTGAAGGAAGCTTATGATTATACTTCTCCTTTTTATCCTGAAAGTTTTGAAACAAAAACGCATGAGGTACAATGGCCGGTAATTGCCAGACACCCTGCAATAGCGGCTTCCTATATCTGGAATATGTTTGATTTCGCAACACCAATGTGGAACCGTGGCGGCATGCCTGCCCGTAATATGAAGGGACTGGTTACTTTTGACCGTAAATTAAAAAAAGATGCTTTTTACTGGTATAAGGCCAACTGGAGCAAAGAACCTGTCCTGTATTTAACAGAACGTCGTGTGGTTGAGCGTAAACATGCTGTTACCCCGGTTACTGTTTATTCAAATATCGGACAGCCGGAACTGTTTCTTAATGGAAAAAAGATAACAGCTCAGCCTGTGCAGGGAACCAATAATATCCAGTTTATCTTTAAAGATATACAATTAAAAAAAGGCAAAAATATACTCAGAACAGTTGCAAAAAAAGACAATAAAACCTGGAGTGATACGATAGAATGGTCATTAAAATAAACATAAACTGAGCCTGTTAATTTAATAACAGGCTCTTATAAATTGATATTGTTCAAAATTAGTCATACCTTTTTATCCTGGATAAATTAATCTGATCAAAATCAATGTTATGAACTATTCAGTGCTTCAGCCGCGAAAACCTGAACATATTGCTTTAAGCTTTTCAGGCGGCGGTTTTCGGGCGGCATCCTACTCACTGGGTTGTCTGTCCTATATGGAAACTGTTTATATTGATGGTAAAAAATTAACCTCCCTCGTTCATTTTATCTCATCCGCGTCGGGCGGAACAATTACCAATCTGGCTTATACCGCAAGTCAGCGCAAAGGACAATCCTTTCAGGAGTTCTATACCGGCATGACTAAACATATCTTACATGGCACTACACTGATAGACCGCGTGTTTAAAATCCTTAATGCAGAAAGTCACTGGAAAAAGAGACCGGATAAATCCAGAAACCTTATCAATGCCTTTTCCATTGCCTATGATGAACTGCTCTTTAAGGAAGAAGTTTTCGGCATTTACTGGAAGCCGGTAAAAAATGCAGTTAAAGAAATTTGCGCCAATGCTACTGAATTTGATAACGGGATGCTTTTCCGTTTTCAGAATGCCGGGATACCAGGAAATAAATTTCTGCGGTTCAGGAATGAAAAAGCAGCAACCGAAAGCTTAAAAAAGATTAAACTGGCAGATATACTGGCCTGTTCTTCCTGTTTCCCACTGGGTTTTGAACCTTTTGTATTCCCTAATGATTTTACTTATCATGACCTGAGTAAAAATGCGCTGGAAACAGCAATTAAAGAAGATCCCCGTTTTTCTCCGGATAAAGGGCCCCAGAATGAAACGCCACCACCACGTTTTGTATTGATGGATGGTGGAATTGACGACAACCAGGGAATAGATTCCTTTACCAGGGCAGAAGAAAGACTTCAGAACAAGAACATATTTGGTTATGATCTGTATATCACCTGTGATGTGAGCAGTAATTATACCAGTGGTTATGATTTCCCTGAAGAAAATAAAAAGAGCTGGCTGCAAAAACTTAACCTGCTGCAATACCTGCTCATTTTAGTCCTGTTCAGCGGCATATTTATCACCGGCATTCTTACCGGAACCCTGGTTGAATTGTGTTATGCTTTTTTAGGCATCAATGCTGCTCTGCTATTAATCGCTGCTTATTTTTTCACCAAAGGTTTTTTCGCTTATCAGCAGGTGCAAAAGAAGAAACAGACTTATGGCATAGTCATTCTCGGGCACATCTTTTATTTTCTGCGCCTGCGGCTGAGTGTGCTTTTACAACTGATAGATTCACGGGCTACCTCGGTTGCCTATCTTTCTGCTATCGTATTTCTGAAAAAAATCAGAAGAGTATCTTATGACCGGCTGTTTGAAAAAATTTCAGAACGCAAGATCAAAGCCGATGGCACGCTATTAAAAAAAGGGGAAAAAGAATCATTAGTGCAGCAAATAGAATTGAAACACTGGCGGCAATTCAGTTTGATGAATGCCATTTATTCTCTGAGTCCTAAAAATGACTATCAGCGCATGGCTGACCTTAAAGCAGAATCCTGGTATAAGAAAAATCCATCAGTGCTGGTTAACGGAAAAAAAATGAATCTGGCAGAGTTAATGAAACCGTCTGCGGTGCTGCAGCTGGTAGCAGAATCTGCAACAGAAATGGATACTTCTTTATGGTTTGACAAAAACCATCAGCAGGAAAAAAAACCTGCGGCATTAATTGCGACCGGACAGTTTACCACCTGTTACAGTTTGCTGCGTTATGCTTTTAGATTTGACAGCAATGATCCTTACTGGTCAGGTCTGCAGAATCAATTGGCTCAGGACTGGTGGGAGTTTAATCAGTCACCTTTCAAAATGTACAATAAGTCTTAATTCCTGTTTTTTTGATTTGATTTCTTCAGCAGAAAGAGCAAGCTGTGTTCAACTTCTGTATGATTCCACTTCGGGTACAACTCAACTCCACAGTGAGTCCACGTATTTGGGCAAAAAGGTGGACTCAACGTGGACTCACTGTGGACTCGTGGTGGACTCACACAGAGTTTAATCCGGCCACAAACGGTCTTCTGTTTTACATCAGAATATCGTTCTCTGCAGCTATTGCCGGTGGCAAATCTGTTTCACCCAGAATCTCCAGCAAATCAATTTCTATAGTCCTGCTCATAGAAGTAATGGGGATATCATTAGGCCCGCCTTCAAAAGGGTTTTCTGTACTTTCACCTACCTGTTCCAGTGAGGTAAATATCCAGCCTACAATCATGCTGAAAGGTATAGTCAGCCATGCGCCATAAGTACCCAGTTTAGCACATTCACCCAGCATCCCGAAAGGCAGTAACAACACCAGTAAACGAATAAAAAACAAATTGATACTGGCAAACTGTCTGGGATAAGGGAAATTTTTAATCCTTTCACTTTTACCCTGGCTATCATAAAAGTCTCTGAGCAGATGCTGTAATTCTATATGATATAAAGTATCCAGCTGCTGTTTATCGTGCAGGGCTTTCAACTGTGCCGACTGCAAAGCGATAAGCTGGGTTGCCCTGTTTTTCTTTGCTAAAACAGCTGTCCGCTCCTGCTCTGTTAAATAAGGTTTTAGTTCTTCTGACAGATCACTCTCCCATTCGGATACCTTATAGTGCACTCTGAATTCGTGGTTATAACTTTTCGTCTTCACATTCTCCCAGTTCCTGGATTCTCTTAACTGAAAACGCAGACTGGTTAACCAGGCAATATGGCGGTTAATCATTTCACGGTGTACAGTTTTTGCTTCCGCCGTATCTGTGATCTGAATCATGTCCCTGACCATAATGGCAAAGGTACGGCTGCTGTTAACTATGCCTCCCCAGATTGTCCTGGCCTCCCACATTCTGTTATAAGTCAGGGTATTTTTAAAACCTGCAATAAAAGCTGCAGCCGTACCTACCAGTGTAATTGGCACCCATGGGATAGCCAGCCACTTCCAGTCCAGTACCTGGTATAAAAAAGTGGGTACAAAGGATAAGGCAAATAACCAGTAAATATTTTTCCTGGTCCAGCGTAAAAAGACGTTTAGTTTGTAATGACTACCTATATTCATGAATGCTGTTTATGCTTTACTTAATGGATGCTGCAGATAAATAATGACCAGTGAGAGCAGCAGAAAAGGTAGTTCAATAGCAAAACCTTTGAGATCTTTATCGCCTAAATGGAAAGCAGCAATTAATAAAATACCTGCGGCAGTGATAAAGTTTCCGATCAGAAATGTCCTGGGAAATAAGACCAGCACTGCACCAATCATAGTAATCACGCCAAGAACCATTACACTGTTTTTGCCCATATCCCATTTACTGAACATTTCCAGCATGGGTGCTTTACCGGAGAACATGGCCCAGCCCTGTTTGACACCCATATATAAGGCAAAAAGGATAAGTACTGAATTGATAATTTTTAGTATCATATGATAGGTTTTTATTGAAGATAAAAAAAGCCGGTGATTAAACCGGCCTTTTAAACAGGAAAAAATTCATTACCTGGTGGTATAACCGCCATTGGCAAAAATGGTCTGCCCGGTAATCCACCAGCCTTTGGTAACCAGAAACTCTACAATAGGTGCAATATCTTTGATATCAGTCAAACCGCCTAAAGCTGAAGCTGATTTATGATAAGCTACCGCATCAGGATCTTCCTGTCCATAAAAGAACGGGGTGTCCATTGGCCCGGGACCGATAGCCGTAACTGAAATTCCTCTTGCGCCAAGCTCTTTTGAAGCAGCTCTGGTAAAATGTTCTACCGGAGCTTTTCCTCCCGCATAGGTTGAATAATATCCGGTATAAGCTGCCAGCAGTGAAGTGACTATCGTACAAATCTTACCATGATCGTTCAGCTGTTTTCCAGCCTCCTGAATAAAGAAATAGGCAACCTTTGAATTGATATCAAACATCGCGTCATATTCAGCTTCGGTGGTTTCTCCATATGGCTTTTTCAACACCTGGCCCACTGTATTGATGGCTATATCAATACCACCATATTTTGCTTTCGTTTCTGCAAAAAATTTACTGATGTTATCTACCTTTTTGAAATCTGCTTTAAACAAAAAAGCTTCTCCGCCTTTTGCCTTAATATCCGCCAGTGTTTGTTCTGCGGCATCTTTAGTGTGATCACTGTTATAGTGAATAGCTACTTTAGCTCCCTGTTCAGCAAAATTGCGGCTTAATAAACCTCCCAGATTTTTAGCTCCTCCTGCAATTAATACTACTTTACCTTTTAACTCATTTACAGACATAACATTGGATTAGATGATTAACTCTATTAATTAATTTATAAATGAGAGCGCCTGTGATTTATCGTTTAAATGCTGATCAAACCCTCACCATACAAAGGTTGACATTAAATTCAGTGTCATTATGGTGAACTTTTCGGTTCTTTAAACAGGTTTCTGATCCGTACTTCTGAACTGTCCGGGTGTTACACCTGTATACTTTTTAAAGAACTTTGAAAAATTGGAAGGATCATAAGTTAGCCTGCGGGCTATTTCGGCAATCGGTAATGAGGTTTCGAGCATTAATCTTTTCGCTTCATCCAGTATTTTACGGTCATAAAAGTGACAAGGGTGATGTCCCTGCGTAAATTGTATGGTATCACTCAGATGCTTTGCTGAAATAAAAAGCCGGTCTGCAATCTGGTTAATTTCCAGCATTTCAGTTTCCTTCCCGGCAATAAGGTTGGCCAGATGCTGATCTAAAAAAGCAAAATAGGCTATGGTGATTTCTTCGTTTCTGGTTATTTTCTTTGGCACATCCATCCTGATATCGTGTATTCACTCAATATCATAAATCATGCCTGTATCTATATGGTGAGCTTTTCGGAATATTGTATTGATTTACTGATCAAGCCATTGCTTAAAAGCCTCAGCTCTTTCTTCACTCACCACAACTTCTATATTTTCCGGTTTGGGAGACAGATTGATTCTGACCCGGTTGCGCGAAAGCCTGTACATCTCTTTGATTGCATTGATGTGGATGATAAATTTCCGGTTAATCCTGAAGAAGCTTTCGGGATTGAGTTTAGGTTCCAGACTTCCGATAGTTTCTTCAATGATATAATTCTGCTGATCATTGGTGACCAGAAAAAGATACTTATCATCTGCCATAAAATAAGCAACCTGATCGGCAGAAACTGTTTTAATCAGCTTCCCTAATTTAACCATAAACCGGTTGCGTGTTTTACCCAGCACCTGTTCAACCTTTTGTACCAGTTGCGGAGTACTGACAGCTCCGGTATTTTGAATATTACTGAGTTTATTTAAAGCGAGCCTTACATCTTCTTCATCAAAAGGCTTAAGCAGGTAATCGATTCCCTGATTCTTAAAAGCTTTAAGTGTGTACTGATCATAAGCTGTGGTAAAGATCACCGGGCTGTTTACTTCAACCTGCTGGAAGATCTGGAAACTTTCTCCATCGCCTAAATGAATATCCATGAAAAGGATGTCGGCTTTATGCTGCTGTAACCAGAGTACCGCGGCTTCAACTGTACCTACAACAGCATGTACCTGGATATCGGGATTAATGTGCACAAGCATATTCTGCAGGGTTGCCGCAGCCAGTTCTTCATCCTCAATAATCAATACAGTCATGCCTTAATTGCTTGCCTGTAAAAGTAAAAAAAAAACCGGCCTGTAGAAACAGACCGGAGTTAAAACCATTTTTAAATTATTTATTGCAGATTGGGATTGTTTGTAATCGCTGCTTTTGGGAATGGCAGGGTATATCTGGGATCATTCTGAATCAGGTTATAATCAGCTCCGCCTACCGTGTGTTTGATAGCCGGCTGTCCATATCTTCTCAGGTCATACCAGCGGTGACCTTCCAGCGCCAGTTCTCTTTCTCTTTCCTTATAAATTTCCTGCAGCAGATCAGCATTGGTTAAAGCCTGGATTCTGCTCTTTTCTGCAGCAAGATAAGCAGGTTTTAAACGTTTGGCTTTCAAAGCCAGTAAACTTTCTGTTGCCAGTGCAGGATTACCGGTTTGTAAAGCTGCCTCTGCCTGGATCAGATATAATTCGCCATTGCGGAAAGAAATCTTAAACTCATTTGAAGCTCCTTTTGCAGAGCGATAATCATTGCCCGATTTACTAAAATATTTTGCAAAACGAAGATCGTTGTCTTTGTCATAGATACTTAACAGGTGAGCCGAAATTGCAACCGTATTGGACACTGAAACATTCATTGCCTTTTCCATTGCCATAATACTTTCTTTAGCCTGATAGTGATTTGGAGATTTACTTCCTGCAGCGTTCAGATCTTCCAGTTCGTTATTTAACTGTAAAGCCTGCCGGGCTGCTTCCAGTGCTTTACTCCACTCTCCTCTGAACTCATGTACTCTTGCTTTTAGAGCCCATGCTCCACGAGTTGTAAAACGATAGTTTTTACCTGTATCAAAAGTATTGATATTTAATAATTTCTGACCTTCGTTAATATCACTCAGTATCTGGCTGTAAACCTCTTCTATGGTAGCAGGTTTGTAATTGGCTTCCAGATCCATTTTCAGTACCAGAACCACACCACGGTCAGTTGCAGCGCTTGATGCCTGGTAAGGTTTAGCGTATAAATTAAGCAGTTCAAAATGGTTGTAAGCACGTAATAGATAAGCTTCACCTTTAATCTGTGCTGTCACGGCACTTTTTCCTGCTCTGTTCTCTACTTCTGCAATGACCTCATTGGCAAAGAAAATAGTGTTGTAAAGTGCCACATACTGGAATGAAAAAGTTGACGGATCAGGAGTCGCATCGTTCCATTTATAAATATCACGGTAAAGTATAACATCCTCCTGGTCTTCGTTCAGTTTCAACTCGTCAGAACGTAAGGCCAGTAATGATTTATGTTCTGAAAACGAATTGTAAGCTGAAGTTAACAAAGCTCTGAAGTCTTCAGTAGTGGTAGGAATTACTCTTCCTACCGGTTCAATATCTAAATATTTTTTACAGCTGCCCAGGGTGAATAACACCAATAGTACAGCACATAATTGTATAATCTTCTTCATTTTGAATATATATTATAGTTAAAATGTTGCGTTCAGTCCAAAAGAAATACTTCTGGAAATAGGCTGTGTGTAAATACTGCCATAAGTTTCCGGATCAGAATAACCTTTGTAATCAGTACTCAGGACAAACAGGTTTCTGCCCTCCACACTCAGTCTCAATGAATTTGCTTTGATTTTAGCAGAGATTTTTGCCGGTAAAGTATAACCTAAACGAACACTGTTTAAGCGGATATAGCTCATCTTTTTGGCAAAGACATCCATGTATTTATAAGAACTGATCGGGTCACCGGTGTTATACCAGCTATTCACCATCCAGCGGCTGCCATCACCAGTATCAGCACCAATAATCTGAGGCTGATTAGTATTGGTGTTTGATGGAGTCCAGGCATTCAGAATATCTTTTGAATAATTCTGTCCGCGGTCTACTGTCGCCGGTAAATAAGAAGGCGCACTCAGTACCATCTGATTCAGATTGAAAATAGTAGTAATAGCCAGATCCAGATTACCATAACGGAAACGGTTAACTAAACCTCCTGTAAACTTCGGATCTCTGTCACCCGCATAAGTAAATAGTTTTTGAAACTCTTTATTGGTTAATGAAGTTGCAGTTGCCTGTCCTGGTAAAAATTCAGCATAAGGGTCGTACAGTTTATAAAAATCTTCCAGAGAAACAACTTTGCCGTCTTTGTTGAATTGTGGGATACCATTAGCATCCAAACCAGCAGTTTTCAGCACAAATAATCCGTTCACAGGATAACCCTCTCTTGATGGAAGGAACTGGCCCGACTTCGGTTCGTCTCTGAGTACCTTACTCTTGTTATGAGCGATGTTAAAGTCTGTCCACCACTGGAATTTACCGGTGCTGATATTTCTTGTCGAAATAGTCAGTTCCAGTCCTTTATTTCTGATGCGTGAAAAATTAGCATTGGTGAATTCAAATCCATTCTCCAGAGATAAAGCCTGTAAACCAATCAGATCTTTACTGTAACGGTTATAATAATCAAACGTTATCTGTAAAGCATTACCGAATAATCCCAGATCCATTCCTGCATTGAACGTTGTCGTTTTTTCCCAGCGTAATTTATCGTTTGGCGGGCTGATCACGTTAATAGAAGTTTCAGGATTTCCTGGTAAAATAGTCACATTATTATAGGCACCTACAATCTTTGGAGAGGTATTTTTATCAATATTACCCTGTACTCCATAAGAAGAACGGAAACGTAAATTTGAGATCCATTTGATATCTTTCACAAACTGTTCTTCACTGGCATTCCATGCGCCTGAAATAGAGTAAATAGGCAGATATCTGTATTTGGGATCTACGCCGAACAGATCTGAACCATCATAACGGGCACTGCCATAAACAGTATATTTCCTGTCATAGGTATAAGACAGTGTACCGTAGAAAGAAGCATAGGCATTCGCTACTTTGGACTTCTGATAGGTACGGAAACTTGCTTTATTTGCCTGATCGGCATTCGGGAACAAAATATTCTGATTGGTCAGTGTACGTTCATCAAAACCAAATCCTCTGGTAAACAAGTCTTCATTGTTATTTTTTCTGAATTCTGTACCTGCCAGTACTTCAATCTCATGCTTCTCACTGATCACTTTTTTGTATTCCATCAAAGTTTTCCAGTTATACTGAAAGAAAGAAGTCTGCTGATTTTGTATGATTCCGCCAACAGGGATAAAGTAATCATACTTTTTAGTAGCCGAATTATAATATCTGCTGCTTTCTCTGTATTTACGTCCAAAATAAGAATTAGCCGAAGCGTATTTTTCACTTTGGGTATCTTCAAACTGTAAGCCCAGTTCAGAGTGTAACTTCAGGTCCTTACTGATCTGGTAATCCATATCAATAATACTTTTCACACTTTTATTCCCTAAAGTATAACGGGTATTATTTCTTTCTTCAATGATATTAAAAGGAATATAAGTATTATTGGCAGCCAGTCCGCCGTTCTGGCCAAAGATATCCTGATCATAAACATAGGCACCGGAAGCGTCTCTTACCTGCTGGTATGGATTTACATTTCTGGAATATGCTGAAGGGTTGGTATAGGCATCCTGCTCGGTCAGGTAATTGGTCCGTTCTGTTTTGGAACCAAAAACAGCCACACCAAATTTCAATTTCTGAGAGATGTTAAAATCTGTCTTTAGGGTTAAATTATATCTTTTTAAACCTGATCCTATAGTTGTTCCTTTTTCATCGTAATAACCACCTGAAAAATAATAATTAGCCTGGTCATTTCCACCTGAAATACCTAAAGTGTACTGCTGATTAACTGATGACTGATAAAGTTCTTTACCCCAGTCTGTGTTATGCTGACGAAGGCCATTAATTTCATTCTGAGTAGCAGAGCTTAAACCTGCAAAACCATTAGTCCTGTAATTTTGCAACTCATTTGTTCTGTTCAGTATTCTGGCTACTGCACCCTGATCAGGACGGTAAACCAGATCCGGTCTTTTAGCCAGGCCTAATTCAAAATCAACTTTCTCCGTTGAATTCATCAGGTTTAACTTACTTAAATCAGGACGTTCTGCAATAAAGGTATTGGCACTGAAGCTGATCGCCATTGGCCCTTTTTTACCTTTTTTAGTCGTGATCACAATTACTCCGTTTGCTGCTCTGGCGCCATAAATAGAGGTTGCTGCCGCATCTTTCAAAATCGTAATATCAGCGATATCATCCGGGTTTAAACCTGCAATTGGTAAGTTACGCAACTGGTCAATGTTATCTTTATCCATCAGGTTGTTTGGCAGGTTGGTTCCTTCTAAAGGAATTCCGTCCAGTACCCATAAAGGATCTGCACTACCATTTAAGGAAACTGTACCACGGATACGGATTTTTGGTGCCGACGAAGGGCCGCCACTCAGTGAAGTCACAGCTACCCCGGCAATCTGGCCTTCCAGCATCTGGTCAATTCCTGCAACCCCCGACTGACGGACTTTACTGTATTCCAGCACTGCCGTTGCCGTAGTGTTTTTACGTTTTGAAATCGCAGTATAACCATTGACAACGACTTCGCCCAGTGTGTTTTCATTATTGGTCAGGGAGATCGTCAGTTTTGTCTTATTGATAATATTTACCAGCACAGAATTATAACCCATATAACTTACCCTGATAGCAGGAGTACCTTCGGGAACTGTTAATGTAAATTTACCTTCTGCATTGGTTACTGTACCGATAGCTGTATTCTGAATCACCCCAGTAACACTGGTCTGTTCGCCTATCGTGGCTTTGTCCACATAAACCGATGCTCCTGGTATTGGCAACCCTTCCGGATCTAAAACCTGCCCGCTTATCGTGGTTTGTTTCTGACTGTATCCTGAAAGGCTGATGCCCATCAGGAAGAGTAATAACAGTAGATTTCTAATCATAGTTTGTTGTTTAGGTGTGTTTGATAATTTGAATTGTGTGTGTGTTGTCTGGTGTGTGTGTTCTGTGTGTCTGTTATATAATCAGCCTATTTTGTCTGCAGGCTTTGGCGGATACGAAGAATCAGATCCATATAATGTCCTTTGGTTGATTCATCGCCTCTGTTTTTATTGTTTTCCAGTATGTTCAGGATCTGCAACAGCTCTGCTCTTTTTGCAGAAGCAGCTTCAGAGGTACGGCTCATTGCAGTCACATAAATCATTCTCAGTCCTGCTGCAGGATTCATGCTGCTTTCTGTTTCTTTACTTAAACCTAAATCACATGTTTGTGGCAGGTTATCTGAACCGGTCTGCTTCAACGATTTTTTGGTAATCTTCTCCAGCATTTTATCTGTACTTACCAGCAAAGCGTCAACATAGTTTTGCTGCAACATGCGGTCTGTGATAGCAAGAGATTTCCCTTTCATCGTCTGTGCAAAAATCGCCGGACGGATATCATTAAATAGTTCTGCTACAGTAAATACTTTGTCTTTACCAAACAGCACTTCCATCTCCAGCATTCTCAGCAAACGGCTTTCGCTTAATAAGCTGTAAAGCAAGCTATACTGATACTCACGTCTCAGGTTTAAAGGTGCATACTCCATCGGGCCCACCGGTGTGTCTTTTACCGGGAAAGTCTTTTTAAGCAGCTCTTTATTGAATAACCATTCCGGCATAAGGAATACCTGCTCTTTAAAATACTCCAGCGCGGCTTTCTGAGTTTTGACAGGCACTGGTGTATAAGCATCTTTACCGTCTCCGCTAACGGGATCTTCTAAATAGTAACCCCCGATATTTGCAGTGACATGTTCTGCATAGGTCTGCCATTGCCAGATTGCAGCCAGGTAAAGTTTACCGGCCTGATAATAGTTATCACCTTCTGGTGCAGACCAGTTTAGAATTTGTGGAATCAGACGTTTTAAATTAGCCAGTCCGTAACGGCTTGCTTTAACGGCATCATCGCCCAGATCTTCTGACTGCGCTCTGGGATCAATGATATCCAGCATTTTCTGCTGCTCTCCATAATGGTATAACGGATCTTTGGCATGTACTTTAATCCACTCTTTAAGAACGGGTATTTCCTGATGCGGATCTTCTCCAGGCAACCAGCGATAGCCCCATGCAATAGCATATTTATCATAAGTACCGATTTGCGGGGTGATGTTGGTGACCTGATCCCCGGGTTGCGCCACATAGTTAAAACGGGCATAATCCATAATAGATGAGGCAGTCCCCCCCATACGGTTGGTAAAAGACGGTGAACGTAAGGAGTCAACAGGGAAAGAAGCCGAAGCAGCCATATTATGTTTCAGCCCCAGGGTATGACCAATTTCATGTGAAGACACGAAACGTATAGCATGTCCCATTCTTTCATCTGATACTTTGTTATATCTTACTGCAGAATCAATTATTCCGGTTTGTACGCGCATCCAGTACTGAACAGAAGTCATTACATTATGCCACCAGATGACATCAGACTCCAGAATTTCTCCTGAACGCGGATCGACAACTGCCGGGCCCATTGCATTTGATTTCGGTGAAGCTGCGTAGGTAATTTCATTGTAACGGACATCATCACCATCATAATCTGTAGTGTCTGTAACTTCCCGGGCCTGAATAGCATTTTTAAAACCTGCCTGTTCAAAAGCTTTCTGCCAGTCATGCACACCTGCAATAATTTCTTTTCTCCATTGCGGCGGAGTAGCCGGATCGATATAAAATACGATAGGTTTTACTGGTTCTACCAGTTCACCTTTAAGATATCTGGCCTGATCTTCTGGTTTTGGCTCCATTCTCCAGCGGGTTACCAGTTCCCTGGTTTCCAGCTTATGCTGAGCATCTGAGAAATACCATCTTGGGGTACTGAAAAACCCAACTCTGTTATCTGCAAAACGAGGTTTCATTGGTTTTTCAGGTAATAACAATATGTTGGTAGTTATGGCCATACTAATCGGTACGCTGATTCCGGCATCCATCACTCTTGAACTTAATAAAGCACGTACCACTACATTCTGAGGGAAAGTTTTAACTTTTTCAATGGCAGATAATGATGTTTTTGGAGAAGCTCCAAGACCTATATCGGTAAATACATCATTAAAACTTTTCTCAGTTCCATCAAACACCTTGTTCATTTTGATAACAACGGCCGAAGAATCCGGAGAATAAGCCTCGATTTTAAATGATTCTATAACAGAACCGGTAAAATTATCTTTTACTGAACGGGTAATTGCATCACCAGGAGCAGATTCTACTTGTGGTACTATCGTTTTAACCCATATTGTTTTAGCTGATTTATTTCTGGAAAAACGGATCACTTTATTATCAAAGTTCACCCCTTTATTAACTCCGGATTCGTTAAGCGCCAGTGGTACTGAAGAGATCTTATTTACAATTAAAAAGTCCTTTTCCATTAAATTCAGAGGGATCTCAAAGTAATAATCGTTCTCTGACTGATGAACTTTAAACAGTCCGTTTTTGGTGGTTGCTTTCTTTAATAATTCAGCATAACTTTTCAGCTCCTTTTTGCTGGTGCTGTCTTTATCTGCTTTCTTTTTAAGCGTATCTGTAAGTGTTTTTTTACTGGTAATTTTACCTGTTGGCTTTGGTAATTTCTTAGGGATCTGAGTAAAGCCGTTTACATTGCCGATGAATAAAAAGAGCGTTGTAAAAGACAATTTTAAAAGGTTTTTAGTCAAAATCATGCTACAAAATCCCCCTTAGTTGGCAGATTATGAAATTATTAAAAGTGAATGAGTTGTTATCAGAAGTGAAAGCGCAGTTTTAAGGAGTGGACGGATTTTTAATCAGCGGTAAAAAGCATTGATAGGTCCCATCTTTAACTCCACAGGTTAAATGAAAATCTCCAAAATGAGCATAAACGCTCTGCAAATATTTGAGGCCCTGTTTGCCTGAATCTCTGACATCCGGACGCAGCTGCAAATTGTTGGTCACCAGTATTCCTTCTCCCTCGCTTCTGATACTGATATGTAATGGATTCAGCCTGGAAACCACATTATGTTTGATGGCGTTTTCAACCAGGGTCTGTACACTCATAAAAGGGATATAGGCTGAAGAATGTTTTTCATTAATATCAATCTCCAATGATGCAAGTGCCTCACCGAAACGGATTTTTAACAGGAAAAAATATTCGCTGGCAAAACGTACTTCTCTGGCCACTTCTTCTAATCCGTTTGGTGTAGGATCTAACACATAACGGTATACTCTGGAAAGTTTAACCACAAATGCTTTGGCCAGGCCGGGCTGTTCTTCTATTAATCCATTGAGTGAACTTAATGAATTAAACAGGAAATGAGGATCAAGTTTTTCCTTGAGTTTATCCAGCTGCAGCACTGCATTTTCCTTCTCCTGATTTGCGGCCAGGATTTCTGCCTGCTGTCTCAGCATGAATTGCTTCTGCCATTTGGCCTGTGCCCATTCCAGCAAAATCAGAATAATCAGCGTAGTGGCGATAAACATAATCATCACATATCTTTCAATCGCTTTTACTTCTTCGTCGATGACAAAAACAGGGGTTTCCACGACCATCGTCCATTTCATCATCCCCATATTAAACGGCGCGTAAAAACGGAATACGGGCAGCTGCAGATAAGCAGAATTCACCATTTCGTAAGTGCTGATACTATCTGCCAGTTTATGATCACCTGCTCTTCTGAATCTTCCTGATATTCTTTTCCCAATCAGTTTCTCATCAGGATTGGTAATATAATATCCCTGTTCATCAATAATATAGATAGAAGCACGGCTTTTAGTATCTACACTCCATAAATAGCGTTGCAGATCCCTGAAATTGATATCTAATCCTAAAATAAGCAAAGAGGAATCTGCAAGGCGATGCCTGGAAGCCAGTAAACCATGCAGGGAATCTTTCACCGAGACCATCGTTCCTATACGGGTCAGACTATCTTTTGTCAGCAGCCGACTGCGTATCCATTTTTTCTGATAATCCAATATAGTTCCCCGCCGGAAACTCTTATCATTTTTATCAATTGTGACGTAAACGGTATCTTTACCACTGGCAATGGCGTACCATCCATGTTTGATTTTAGGATGACTGAGTAACAGTGCATTGATCAGTTTTTCGGCATGCAGAAAGTCCTCACCGTTTTTAAGCTGAGGAATAATGACATCAGAATTATTCAGTCCTCTGATAAAACCTCTGAATTCACTATTAATAACATTAGATTTCAGCTGATAGATGCTAATCGCTATATCATTGCTGATCCGTTCAGTGCGCTTATTAAATTTACTGGTTATAAAAAATCCAATCCCACTAGAACACAGTAAAATAAATACTCCTATAGCTATAAAATACTTGGAGTTATATATCGCAGTTTTCATTGCTGCAAATATAATCAAATTGATTTAGGGCTCTTCTGACAGTATTTTAAAGGTCAAAATTCCATCTTGGCAAACGGTGAAATAATTCATAATGTCTTTCAAACAGCCAGTTTTCTACTTTTCCGGGGCTGTCATTATGTATTTCATTGAGCGTGATATACCAGTAAATATCCAGCGCTTCGATATTTTCCTCTTCCATACGGCCGGGCCATAAGATTTTTCTCGGTGTATCCGGACCGTTGATCAGTTCATCTTTAAGTCCACCTGTTCCTGTATTCTGCACAACAGTCAGTTTTCTTTTATTCATATCCCCTGTTCCACCAATAAAAACAATTTCAATCTTCCCATTTTTTAAAGCATAGACCAGAAAAACACCAACTTGTTTTTCTGGTGCGTTACAGGTTTTGTTTAATTCATCTCCGGAGATCAAAAAGAAATGACCATTCTGTCTATACTTATTGAGTATATCAAACATGATTTCAACATCATTAATAATAGCTAAACACACTGTAAATCAACTACATATACAAATATATAAAAATCAATTATATGCAGTATAATCAAAGTCTTCCGGTTTTGACGCAAAGAAACAAGAGCTGTTTTCGCAGGCCTTAAAGGAACTTTACTGATGTTCATCTGTAAAATAAAAAGCAGATTTGCGGCTGGTAAATTAATATTGCGATGAGAAAAACATACCTCGTATTACACTTTCAGGTTTTTATTGGTTTAATTATTGTGACAATTTAAACTTACACACAAATAATTTAACAAAACACAAACAATCTGTTTATGAAAACCAGAATCTTTTACGCAGCCTCTTTGGTTGCCTTGGTAGGTCTTACCAGTGCATGCAACACTTCAAAAAATGCTAATCAGACAGGTACTGATACTACAGCAGTTTCAACTACTGATACCACTGCAACTTCGGGTACTGCCAAAAACAATGCTTTCAATACGGGAACATTTACAGGAGAAGTTCCGGTAGGAAAAGCAAAATCTGATGTTGAAATCACCTTTAATGCTGATTCAACATTCGCTTTAAAAGAAATCTTCAAAGGCGAAGATGGTAAAGCAACACCGGCTATGGCTAGTGAAGGTAAATGGAAATATGATGCAGAAGCAAAGAAAATTTATCTGGCTTATAAAAATTTAATGGACAGAGGTACTTCATTTAGTGTTGTTGATGAAAAGACAATTCAAATGCATGATGGCAGCCACCAGACAAAACAAACTGACGGAGCTGCTTATAATCTGACCAGAAAATAGTATTTACTATTTTTAAGGTTCAAAATTACTGCTCACAGATCAGCAGGAAATGGGGATAATATTAAATTATCCCCATTTTTATTGAACGAGTTCTTTTCAAAAAAATAGCAGAAGAACAATTTACCTCCCTATCTTTATCCTTTTATGGCATACACCATAATCTTTGATAACATTTCTATGATCAGATTGAATAATGACACCCCGGTATCGGTGTTGCAGGAGGTAAAAAAGGGTAGTTTGGTAACTGATACTTTTAGTAAAACGGGGCTGGTAGAAACGATTGAAATCAGTGATGATGGGTTATACCGGGTTTATACTTTTCATCTGGTTACCGGCAGAACTATTATAGTTAAACGGTAATTCAAATTATCATGCTAGTCCGGGGATAAAGAGCTTGTTTTTTGCTGCTGTATCTGGAAAACCAGAATTACAATCAGGAGTAATAACACCGGTAACAAAACAGGAAAACTCATCGCATTAAAATAGCACAGTATATATAAAAAGATACTGATCAGGAATATGATTGCTGCTGGTTTTCTGAGTTTTTCAAAAGCCAGCAACAGGTACAGCGGATGGCACCATAAAATACTCAAATTGTATTTAACCAGTTCCAGGCTGGAGAATACAGAAAGATAAAGTAGGAAAAAACCGGCTAAACTGATCACCGTAAAAACTGTCATAGTGATCAGTTTATTCAAATAGCCGACTTTGTCTTTACTAAGCTGACCGGATATTAAAAATATCAGGGAAAGTCCATATAAGGTCCCTTTTATAAAATCAGGTGCGTTTGCCTGGTCCTGATAAGGTATAAATAAAAAGACAGCTGGTTCGGTAAACTTCATCTTCCGCAGCTGCATATGATCAAGTCTTTTATGCAAAGTATCTGGTAAAAATAAACTGACGGATCTGGCAGATACTACATCTGTTTTTTTTCCCAGCAGCAGATTCATCCCTATCATGTAGTGATCATCTGCGGTAAGGTATTTACTTATTAAATCCCTGATCGTATTACCTCTTCCTTTATTGATTTCGGACAGGGCATGATCAAAGTCCGGGCCCAGAGTCTTAGCTAACAGGTCAACTATTTTAGTTGCGCAGTTATTCCTTACAAAATCATAATAGTAATATTTATTAGCTGGCTTGATTTCTTCTTTAAGAAGTGAGAACAGCTTGTTTTTTTCCTGCAGCGTCAACTTAAGTTTTTGCGCAACAACAGACTGGCCGTTGATGATATATTCCTGCAGAAAACTTTGATAATCCGAAACGGATAAAGAATATTTCATCCTTCCGTTAATAAAATTGATATAAAAATCCGGATCATCGTTATCAAACGTTCCATAATTATAGACCTGGTCTATCTGCCTTTCTTCATCTGTTATTCTGATGGCACTATGACCGAATAGAGCATATAGATATTTACTGGTTTTTCCACAGGTAAGAACGCTTACAGCAGCTTTATCTGAAAGCAGCGAGGTTTGGTTTTTTAAATCTATACTGGCCGCGAAAGTGTTTTGATAAAGCAGGAGAACCAACAATATGATTAAATATTTCTGCATCAGGTGGCCTGTAATATTGTTTTCACTAAAAGGGTATTGTGACAACTGCAATTTGCATTTACACTATTAACTTAATGAGAATTATTCATTGTTTTTTGAATCTTTATGAACATATAAATCGTAAAGAACTCAGCACTATTTCTTATAATGTACCCATAAAAAAAGACAACTGATTAAAGTGTATATTTAAACAGTTGCACAATGAAACGGGAAAGAGGACTTAAGGTTCAAAAAGACTTATAGCTTTTTCGAGTTGCCTGTCTGTATAAATCAGAGCCATTGATTCATCATAAGGCACCTGAATATCGGCAGGAAATCCAACTCCCTCGTAAACATGATCATCTTTATATTTAAACATAGCCGATGCAGCCTTTATAACTGCAAAATCTCCGACATTAAAAGATCCTCCATTTAAATCTGCTTCTGCAGTCAGCAAACCATTTGCCCCATACGTCCGCTCGCCTATTACCGTAGTATTTGGCAACGCCTTTAAGGCCATTGTAATTAATTCTGACATACTGATTGAATACATATTCACCAGCACCACTATTTTGTTTTTGAATTCCTGGCTTTCAGGCATTGGGGTAATGATTGCCGGCATCCATAGCGTATAATCAAAAGGATTATTGCTGCTTTTATAACGCGATGAACCATATTGTAATGGTCTGGCTATAAACCTGCCCGCAAAAAAATTAAGATCCTGAAGGTCGCCGCCATTATTATCTCTCAGATCAAGAATAACCCCTTTAGTATTATGATCTTTGATGCTCCTGAATACAAAATCCAGCAAAGCTGTCATTCTACCATTTTCACTATTAAATGCCCTGAATATAGAAAATGAATTTAAGCGAAAATATAAAATGTTTTGACGAATAGTTCCAGCTTTGTATCTCAGCGGGTGTTGCAGATCAGTATTATAATCAGCATCATAATAAGGTTTGTCCAGGTAACGCTTAGCAATCTGATCAAAGTAATCTGATTGATAAGAAAGATGGTAATCGGGTCTTAGTTTTAATCGGATATCCGCAGGGATAATCGAAGAATCCTTTAAAACCGGATCATTGAATTGCAAAGAATAATGACCATCACGAAGTCCCCTTGTCATCTGTCTTAAGTAATGCGCCGCCAATAAGCGATCCGCCCGATTTTTTATTTGGAGCTTAGAAAAAACTGGTGAAAAAATACTATATATATTATCCCATCTGGTAGTATCTATGTCCCACATCACATAATTCCGGTTCATTCCGTTCCAAAAACCATCAAATATAGTTTTGAAATTATCATCGCTTACATTGGAAGGGCTCATCTGCTCATCTAGCTTTTTACGACAAGATATCAGCATGGGAACCAAAACTATAAGAAGCACATTAAGAAAATAAATCCCTCTGAATTTAGATATCCGCTGTGTTACACATTTCTTTCTCATCTGTTTTTTTTAGACGTATTGATCTTGAATAATAATCCGGCAACGATGACTAATGTTTCATTAAACCGTTGTTCCTGATTATTAGAATATTTTTTTGTTTGATCTGTTAAGGAGTAATAGTAACGGGCAGCAACAAAGCCTGCTATCTGTTTAACAAATGTATATTGAAAGTCCAACCCCACTAACCACCCAAATTCCCAACGTTTATCCAGCTTAGGGTCAAAACGATAGGCATTGTCATATGAAAAACGCTGCATATTCTGAAATACGTTCATATAATCACCATCCTGTAAACTGAGGTTTGAAAGGTTCGGAATGACTCCTTTTTTTCTACTGTTTGCCCAATAGGCCGAATAGCCCCCCGCACTAATTCCACCTCTTACTTTTTGATTACCTATATAAAAAGTCAGCATTACAGGCAACTGAATATAGCTATTATAAGTTTCCTGATAAATACCCTGGTAATAATCACTGCGTGCTACTTTGTAATTTTTCCTTATAAAAGATGGCTCAGCTCCAATGGTGAGAAACTTATTAACCGGGTATTGTAAAATTATTTCTGCAGCATAACCATATACCTTCTCAGGAGCTGTAAATGGCCTGTCTGTCTGATTACTGATTAATGAATTCCGGCTGATACCTGCACCAATGCCAATGTTTAGTTGACCTTTCATCAAAAGAGGGATAATCAGTAAAATGCCCAGTAAACATACGGACTTGTTTATCTTCATATCAAATTGATCGTAATTTATAAGCCCCGACGGCGCACCATCAGGGCTTATATGAGTATTGATACCTTTGTTCTTTAAACGTGCAAAAAAATGAGCTGTTATTAGAATTTTAATGCTTTAGCTTCGTCTACAATCTGTTGTAAAGTCTTACCCGCGGCTGTAACATTACCATTTTCATCAAGTGAGTTTCTGATCAGAATTGTTTGTGCAGGATTACCATATAGACCGAAAAGCGCTATATTATCAAATAGGCTAAATTTAAAATTAGTGCCTGCAAAGGCTAGCATAACAGAAAGCGGATCAGTCGTTATATTACTTCCATAAACTGGGCTAAGCGGTGTACCATAAATGTGACCTGCCTTGGAATTTGAACCCGCATCATCCCGTTCTGTATAATTATTTTTTATATAAGTCTCCTTAAGGGTCTTCTTGTCAGCGTTGGACTTTACATCCCATGCGCCTATTCCGTATTTCCCGTCAATAAGCTTTTTCACTAATAATGTAACATATTGATCCTGAGTAGCAGCATCAGTAGCTATACCACCTGAACTAAGAGCTGAATAGAACTTATTCTTGTAATCAGTATGCCTTAGTCCTATGGCATGTCCAAATTCATGGATCATAATACTTGTAAGATAGTCGGTTGTTTTATTATTTAATTCTGCATCCTTATTAGAATTCAAATAAATTTCTTTACCTGGGTTTCCTTTGGCATCTACAAATTCTCCATCTTGTCCAAGTGTTACACCAGTTGCACGCTTTCCACCTAAATCCTTAAATAAAGTAACGATATCTGCCTTTGCTATATCAGTTTCCGTTACAAACTTTAGTGGCAGTTTTAAATTATTCAGGGCTAAAATCGATGCATCGAAAGCTGTTTTAAATTTAACAGTATTAGATTTATCATCAAGTGCTACTTTAATCGTCCTTTCAAGAGTTAAAGGATACTTTGTGGAATACTGCCCTTGCTGTTTCGAAAGAGCAGCAACGCTCTCATCTAGATTCTTTTTCGTTAACCTGATGTCTCCCTCTACCCTATAGCCATCGGTAATTATTTCTACACTAAGGGGGTCAAATCCAAGACTCTTGATTTTCTTTAGGTCACTGAATACATCATCCATTGACACTTCACCTTTGTAGATTTCATTTTTCTTTACAGAATCTGTTGCCAGTGAATCATTTTTTTTACATCCCGTAACAACGGTGATCAAAAGCGCAGCGCTCAATGAGGCCACATAATAAAATGTTTTTGTTTTCATTTAAGTAGTTTTTTAGGTTTAAGTATAGCGAGTTGAAATCGCCACATATAAACTTAAAAAACTACTTATAATTTTAACAGAGCAACACGACAGACAGGCAAATACTATAGACGAATGGCTAAAGAATCCGCATACGTTTGTTCAGCATAGACCTGTAAGCATCAGATACAGGTATCATATTATTATTAATAATGAGCGTCCCGCCTTTAATAGTATCTACTTTACTTATATTGATAATAAATGACCTGTGTATCCTTAAAAAAATGTTCTGAGAAAGCTTTTCTTCGACAGACTTTAAGGAGGAATGAATAGAATAAGTTTGATTTGAAAGATAGATCTTTACATAGTCTTTGTTCGCTTCCATATATAAAATATCATTTATTTTAATCCTTTTAACAATATTCGAATCACGGATAAAAACAAAGCCATCCTCCTTATGGAGAATTACATCTCTGATTTTTATAAGTTCTTTTGCTTTTTCAACAGATTTTATAAACCTGGCAGGAGTAACTGGTTTGACTAGAAAATCGAGTACATTGAGGTCAAATGCCTCAGCGGCATACTCAGTTTTGGACGTCGTAAAAATGATCATTGGTCGCTTATCATCTAAAATCCTTACCAGCTCGATCCCACTTATGCCAGGCATTTCAATATCTAAAAAGATAATATCAACATGGTGGTCCTGAATTATTTTAAGCGCATCAACTGCATCAGAACATTCACCAATTAATACTAAAGAAACATCTAAATCAATCAGTTTTTTCATGATATTACGACATATCATCTGATTGTCGACAATTAAGCAATTCATAATAATAATTTGTCTTTTTACATTAATTTTGGCAGACAAAAGACTCAGAGTCTAACCTTTAAGATTATGCTCTGAGGAATATGCCAATGTTTATTTTATCGGATCGCAATTGCACCAGTAATAATTTCTTTTCCCGATTTATCTAATGCAAAGATGTCAACAGATCTTACATTTATTTTTCTGATCAGGAAGTAATTTGTTTTGTAGGATTGCAGGCCCCGTAGCAATTAGATCAGGTGCATTCCCACCCATTTGACTCATAGAAAATTGAATTGTATCCCATAAAAGCCAAAAGGTAAATACTTGTACCGGCTGTATTAATATAATATAGTTGAATCGCTCTTACACTCATGTTAATGCTGTTACAGATACTTTACCAGACTAGCTCATACTTTGTTCAATATCCCAATCCACAATAGCAATTCTTCCTGTATATCTCTGGCGATTTCCTTTAATCCGCTCCATATCAGGATACAAATTGAGCTTCTCCAAGTGTAATAGCACCTGATCTATTTTCTACAGGATCCTTGTTCCTGTCTTTTTTGCAGGAATGGAGCGTTAGTAAAATTATAATGCCCAATGGCAATAATCGTAGTCTTTTGTACATAGATATTTATTGGGTTTTAGGGTTAGATGCTTTTATATCTTCTCGGTGTTAATCTTTTTTACATATGGTTACATTACATACAGTATAACCGGTTAACGTGTCTTTGGGAGTAGAAGAATTTGCAATTATTTAATAATATCAAAATTAATATGGCAATAGTTGAGTAATTAAGTATTGTTGTAGAATGGGTTTGCATTTGGTCTTGTACGGCTTCTAGTATAAGTCCCCTTCGTATTACAGCATATATATGCACGAAACGCCTGCGAATTGAGGTTAAAATGTACGCAGAGATAATGTCATAGGCATGACTGCGTCCTATATCGCAGATACAAAACGAAGTCGCAGTTTTAACCGTTGCATAGGTGAGCATAATTAATCTTAATGTTCACCATAACATGCATTGTATTATGGTCAGCTTCTTGAAGTTTTTCACAGGAAATCTACGGGCTTAATGTTAAAATTTTAGAATTCAATCTAAATGACTAAAATGCATTTTTAGCTTACAGCAGTAATTATAATAGATTAAATAACTGACAGACAACACTAAACAACAATATTTCATTATTTTATTTGCAGGAGTTCCAAATTTAGTTACTTTTGCCACCCCGGGGGATTAGCTCAGCTGGCTAGAGCGCTTGCCTGGCAGGCAAGAGGTCAGCGGTTCGACTCCGCTATTCTCCACCAGGAAGGCTTCAGAGCAATCTGAAGCTTTATTTTTTAGCTCGTTGCTAAAGGATATTATGCCAAAGGATATTGGCCAAATGAAATAAACGGGGGGATACCAGAGTGGCCAAATGGGACAGACTGTAACTCTGTTGTCGCGAGACTTCGAAGGTTCGAATCCTTCTCCCCCCACTCTATCCTAAAAGCCTTTCAGAATTAACTGAAAGGCTTTTTTGTTTAAGGAGATTAACCTGGAAATTGAGACATTATCAGCAGGCTGAAGATCCCGGTAATCCCGATGACAGTTACTCAATAAACAATTGATTCACTACATACAGAGTTCTGGTGCCATTGTCATAGCGAATCACTGCACTTGCCTTGCCATCAGGATAAATCTTTCCTGTAATAGAAGTTACGTTTAGCCAGGTACCACTGATTGTGTCAAATACTTCTGCACTGGTAAAATTCTGGGCACTATCTCCATACAAAGTGACAATATATCTGCCCTGCTTTACTTTTCCGTAATTGATACTTGTACTTTTGGCTTTAACAATTGCACCTGTTGCTGCTGCCATTACCGGCTGAATACTCAATGACGCCAGCATAAAGCCGGCAATCATCGCACTGATAATTAATTTTCTCATAAGAATAGGATTAGTTGATTATTCATAAATATATTTAAATAATTTGGCGATTATTTACCAATTCATATGAAATTTTACGATTCTTCCTTTTTATTCAGATAAAGAAAGAATAACATTATTTCTTTATAATTACCCTACAGAATAAAATACATCCGTACTTAACTTATGACAAGATCAAATCATGAAAAAATCACTATTGACTCTTGCTATAGCATTAGCAGGTTATGCTGTTAATGCCCAGGTCTACACTTCTCCTGCTAATAATGTGGGTATTGGTACCGAAACGCCAATTGGAAAACTTGAAGTGAACGATAATTATAGCTCCGGAGTAATTGCATATTTTGGAGCTTATCGCATAAATGAGGCAAAAGGTATATATTTCAGCCGGCCAGTAGCTAAAACTAACCCGGTAAATATCCAGGGATCACAATCCAGCATTGGTGCTGTTGATATCTCATTGCAGGCTGAAGGCGGAAATGTCGGCATCGGAACATCCCAACCAATTGGTAAACTAGATGTCACCGACGATAACGGAACAGGTAAGATTGCGTACTTCGGGTCTTATTATAGAAACGATGCAAAAGGTATGTATTTCAGTCGTCCGGTAGTCAATACCAATCCCATAAATATTCAGGGATCACAATCCAGCATTGGTGCAGTAGATATTTCCCTGCAAGCTGAAGGTGGAAATGTCGGCATCGGAACATCACAGCCAATCGGTAAGCTAGAAGTTAATGCCGGTAGTGGAACCGGAATAATCGCATATTTTGGGGCTTATCGTTTAAACGAGGTGAAAGGTCTTTATTTAAGTCGTCCTGTAGTGAGTACCAACCCGGTAAATATCCAGGGATCACAATCCAGTGTTGGTGCTGTTGATATTTCATTGCAGGCCGAAGGTGGAAACGTCGGAATTAGAACCTCAAATCCAAATGGATATAAACTGGCAGTAAATGGATCAATCCATGCTAAAGAAGTAAAGATTGACTTAGATGAATTTCCCGATTATGTTTTTAAACCGGATTATAATCTGCGCCCACTTACAGAAGTGAAAACATTTATTGATCAGAATCATCATTTACCGGAAATGCCATCAGAAAAGGAAGTTATCAAAGACGGAGTTAACGTTGGTGAGCTCAATAAATTACTCGTTAAAAAAGTAGAAGAATTAACACTTTACTTAATTGAAAAAGATAAACAGTTAAAAGAACAGGAGGCTAAGATTGAACGCCAGGAGAAACGGCTAGATAAGTTTGAAGCATTGTTAAAAAAGAAATAATCAGATATTCTTTATCCCGGTAAGTCTTTCAGAACTAACTGAAAGACTTATTTATTTAAACCAGCTGATCTTACTCAAAAATATATTTCAAGACCGGCTGTTACAAATACAGCTAATATTATGTATGTTTAAAGACATGGTAATCTGTATTAATGTTATATTATAAATACGCAGATATCAATCTATATGTTTTTTATAACAACTGCTTAGGAAATTATGAATTCAAATTCAGTGATTTCAAGAAATAATGTAAACATCATTGGAAATGGCTCCAAAGTGATTCTTTTTGCACATGGATTTGGATGTGCCCAGAATTCCTGGCAATATATTGTGAACAGTTTTACAGACGAATATAAAGTGGTGTTATTTGATTATGTAGGTTCCGGTCAATCCGACCTGACCCATTACAGATCAGACAAGTACAGCAAATTAAATGGTTATGCACAGGATATTATTGATATATGTGAAGAGCTCAAAATTTCAGATGCAATCTTCATCGCGCATTCCGTCAGCTGTATGATCGGTCTGCTTGCCGCTATAGAAAAACCACATTTTTTTGAGCAGCTTATACTCCTTGGTCCGTCGCCAAAATATATCAATACAGAAGATTATATTGGTGGGTTTGAACAGGCCGACCTGGAAGAGCTATTCAAATTCATGGACAGCAATTATTTAGGCTGGTCCAGTGCTTTAGCTCCTGCAATAATGGGAAATCCTGACCGGCCGGAATTGGGGCAGTTTCTGACAAACAGCTTTTGTTCAACTGATCCGGATATAGCGAGAGAATTTGCCAGAGCAACTTTCTTTTCAGACAACCGCGACGATCTGCAAAAGCTGAATATTAAAAGTTTAACCTTGCAATGCTCAGATGATATCATCGCACCGGCATCTGTAGGAAATTTTGTAAATAAGCATTTACGGAACAATACACTGGTCATGATGGAGGCTACCGGACATTGCCCCCATATCAGTGAACCCGTAGAAACTGTCAGACTGATTAAAGAATTTATTGCATAACTAGCTTTCAAAAAATTGTTAACTCAACCAAATAAAGAATTGCTCGCCTCTTTAATAGACGGAGAAGTATTATATCACAATGCTCCCTGCGGCTATTTATCTTTCCTGCCGAATGGAAATATCATAAAAGTAAACAGGACGCTCCTATTATGGCTTGGTTACCAGGAACAGGAAATTGTAGGCCATCATATTCATATCTTATTTTCAAAAGGCGGACAGATCCATTTCGAGATGTTTTTTCAACCCCTGATTGCCGTTAATCAGGAAGTCAAAGAACTTAGCTATACCATTTTAAAGAAAGATGGAACGCCCCTTTCCACATTACTCAGTGCCTCAGTCCTTAAAAATAATGTCGGAGAAACCCTGGCCATCAACGTCGTCATTACAGATATTTCTTACAGGAAATCATATGAGGACGAATTACTACGTGCAAAAAAAAGATCTGAAGGAGAGAAAAGGCGATTGCAGTTCCTTGCTGATTTAATTCCTGAAATTATCTGGACAACTGACGAAACAGGAAATATAGATTATGTAAATAAAAGGTTCTCCCAATATTTCAATGAGGTTAGTTTTGAAGCAATTCCATCAGAAGTGCTCTCCAAAGTACATCCCGAAGATCGAAGACTTTTAATCAGACATCACCTGGAAAGCATAAAATCTTTAAATGATCTAAATGTAGAAGTCCGTCTGGAAACCACAACAGGAAAATACGAATGGCATCTTATTAAAGCGTCCCGTTTTACGGATGAAGAGGGATTTGACAATAAATGGTTTGGGTCCTGTACAAATATTGATTTCCATGTACTTGCACTAAAAAAGAAGGACGAATTTATCAATATTGCCTGTCACGAATTAAAAACTCCGGTCACCAGTCTGAAGGCCTCACTTCAGCTTCTCGACAGACTGAAAAGTCAACCTGACAACAAAATGTTACCGCAATTAATAGAAAGAGCAGGCAAAAATGCAACTAAAATTCATTTGCTCATTGATGATTTATTGAACGTCAGCCAAATGAGTGAAGGACATCTGCAATTGAATAAAAGTGTTGTTGATGTTTATGAGTTTATTAGCGACTGTACTGCAAACATTAACCAGGATGGATACCATATAACCATAAAATCAAAAGGCCGGCTGGAAGCACAGTTTGATTCTGCCAGAATTGAACAGGTGGTTGTCAATTTCATCAATAATGCTATTAAATATGCCCCGGAAAGTAAGGAAATAGAAATTCACCTGGACATAGTCGATGATCAGGTTAAGATTTCAGTTCAGGATTTCGGTCCCGGGATACCTGCTGACAAATTAGATTTTCTGTTCCAGCGCTATTATCGTGCTGATAATCCAGGTACAAATTATACAGGATTAGGACTGGGATTATATATTTGCTCAGAAATCATAAAAAGACACGAAGGAAAAATCGGCGTAGAAAGTCAAATTGGCATTGGTAGCAAATTTTGGTTCACTTTACCTCTGGCAAAATAAATCTCTTATCATCAACACGGATTCAGAACTTCCCGGGTACCAATTAAGGCCTTGCACCTATTTTATGACGATAATTTATTGTGTATTATTTTAGACACAATGAAATCTATTTTCACTTAACTGAGAGTGATGGGAATTTTTGGGGTATTATGGGGTATTATCTAAACACTGACACTCATTCCTTTTATTTAGACACAAAATAAATAAGTGTCTCAGACTCTATACATCCCGAATGCTCTTCAGGAGGAATGTTATTACAGATCTGGTCATCTGTCAGGATTTTCAGCTGTAAATTAACAGAAAGAAGAAAATTATTTCCACTTCCATAAAAACCATTTATCATGGCTAAATATACACCCAAAAACATAGCCGTAAAGTTTTTAAGTCTCTAAACTACAGACCATATGGATAATAAAAAAAGGAATTCAATAATTATTTTTAAACCGAAACGACAAACCCTAAAAATTTAATCAATTGTAAAAATAAGAAACAAAAAGATTAAACAAAAGTATTACAAAAGTCATTTTCACAAAACATACTCTCGTATAAAGAAACATTAAAAAGAGATTAAAACCCACAACTAACAGGAATACTGGCCCATATGAGGGGTAAAAACGACTATATTTCAGTTCAAACGGCATAATTTTTGACATTATTGTCAACAAGGATTATTATTCCCGAGCAAATTTATTACAGTTATAAACGTACTTTTGCGAAATAATTTTCAAAACTATTATTTTACGTAAACCGAATATATACCTGGCATAGAATCTATTTTCATTTACTGCCCTGCCAGAGGCATGAGACAATTAAGTTTCATTGGTTTTGTATGTTGTTAGCTACCTATAACGCATCAAATTATTAATTATGATAAAAATCTACAGTCAAATTGCCTTCATGTTTTTAAAAACGTGTATTTCATCAATAAATTACACGCTAATCCAATTTTCAGATAACTTGTTTTATCTGGAATCTTTTGAAGAGAAGCCCCATTATCTCTTCACTTTTATTGAGGATTTTATTATCCTGCCTCAAAACCATTAAAGTAATTATCCTGTAAGTTAAACTAGTTACACAATTTAAGCTAAATGCTTAAACGGTATAACTAATGTTGCTCCTATATAATATTTTTTACTGCCCAATCTACGTTTTATGACTCCACTCTACCTCAAAGGTTTTTCTTTCTTTAAGAACCTGCATGCTCTGATCAAAAAAATCAGGTTTAATTATTATTTCGCCTCCTGCCTGATTTTACTGCTGGCTTTATTTGCTCAACCCGCCACCGGACAAGTCCAGGCTACTGGTGGTAGTGGTTTGTACAAAAACAACATCTACTGGCTTAATTTCAAGAACTTAAGCATGAAAGCTGGTGACAAACAAACATTTACTTTCACCGTAAGTGGGATTACAATCACATCTGTCATTGATAACCTCGTATTCTCCGGGAGTAATGCAAATTCTGCATCGAGATTAATCCCTTATGTATCAGGATCATGGGGGGAAGACAGATTAAACAGATTATATAACATTGGAGGTATAGGAGGGAGTAACACACTGGTTAACGCACTCAGAACAAATCAGGACGGTGTGAGTGCAAATTTCACTATACAGACATACGCTACGGTAAATGGTCAGCCAGCAGATGTAGGTCTGGTATTTGGAAATGCAGAGGCTGATTCTCCAAATGAATATACCCAGGGTATTACTAATGGTGATTCATGGAAACTATTAGAAACTTTTGTTGACAATACTACCGACCAGGGAACTCCTGGAGGCGGGAGAAGAATGACCTTTTCCAACAGTGATAAAACCGTAAAATTACAGTGTAATCAAAACGCAGCTCTTTTATATACTCAAAAAACCCTGACAAGCTCGACCAGTTCATTGTCTATTAACGCACACATAAAATCTGGCGGATTAACAGCTATGGCTCTGGGAGTTATGGCCTATTCAGAGATAGGTGATGCACCGGCTAGTTATGGTTCACCATCGCATACTTTAACACCGTTATTGACAGGTGGTAATAATCCTAATCCAGATTCATCTCCCAATACAGTTTATATTGTCAACCCTATTGGCGGTGCAGGCAACCTGATTACCTCTGGTACAGTAACCAAACCACAGACTCCCAAATTAGGGGCAATATCCGGTGACTTTGATCCTGCGACTTTTGTATTGGGTACCAATGCAGACGCAGACAATAAAAATGGCGAAAATGATGAAGACGGTATAACTAGTTTTGCTCCTCTTCCTGTTAATGCGACAACATACAGCGTAACTGCGACTGTAGGAAACACCAGTGGAGGTAATGCCAATCTGGTTGGTTGGATTGATTTTAACAACAATGGTACTTTTGAAGCATCAGAAGGGGCTTCGGTCACCGTTCCAAATAATGCAACAACCGCCACACTAACCTGGACAGGGTTGAATGGTCTGGTCGCCGGGCAGACTTATGCACGCTTCAGAATCTCCACCACCCCTGCCCTGACTACTGCAACACCAACATCTGTGATCAGTAATGGTGAAGTAGAAGATTATACTTTACCTATTATCCCTCTGGATTTTGGTGATGCACCCACAAGTTATGGTACTTTACTGGCAGCAAATGGCCCTCGTCATGTCCTGGATAACCGGATCAGAATTGGCAGTACGATAGACGGAGAACCGGACGGGCAGCCGGTTTCTGCTGGCTCGGATGCTAATGGTACTAATGGTGATGGTCTGGATGAAGATGGCTTTACTACTTTGCCGGTCATCACGACTTCATCCACTACATACAGTCTTAATGTACCGGTAACCAATACCACAGGTACAGCAGCAAAATTAGTTGGCTGGATAGATTTTAATAAAAACGGAACTTTTGAACCTGCTGAAGGTGTTGTTGTAAACGTACCGGCAAATGCCGCTACGGCAACTTTATCCTGGTCAGGCATAAGTAATCTGACCGCAGGCATTACTTATGCACGTTTAAGATTAAGTACTGATAATTTAACAACCAGTTCAACAGGAGGTGCAGCCACTAACGGAGAAGTAGAAGACTATAGTGTTATTATTCAGCCATCATACGACCTGGAAGTAACCAAAGCAGCTCTTCCACTAACTGCTACAGCTGGTGAAGCACTGACTTATACCATAACACTTAAAAATAACGGCCCAAGTCCTGTACTGACTGCCGATATCATTAATGTAACGGATAATCTGCCGGCCGGATTTACAGCAGCCAGCTATACGCCTTCAACAGGAACTTACACCAGTGCAAATGGAAACTGGACAGGTCTGGCTTTAACAAAAGGACAATCAGCAACCTTAACCATTGCGGGAACGGTTAGCCCTTCTGCTTCCGGGACATTAACCAATACGGTTACGGTAACTAATCCTCCCGGAGTTTTAGATCCGGTATCAACCAATAACACAGCAACTATTGTCACCAACATCAACAGGGATATTGATCTTGAAGTAGCGAAAACTTCCAGCCCGAAACCAGTTGTTGCAGGACAGACATTAACCTATACAATAACCTTAACCAATAAAGGTCCGGGTAGTCTGTTAGCTGCCGACATAGTCAAGGTTACAGATAATCTGCCAGCCGGATTTACAGCAGCCAGCTATACTCCTGCTAAAGGAACATTCAATAAAACTACCGGAGACTGGAGCGGATTAACTTTGGCTACAGGTGAAAGTACTACATTAACAATTGCAGGTACTGTAACAGCTACGGTTACAGGATCGTTAAGCAATACTGTAAGTATTACTCCTCCGGCAGGAACAAATGATAAAGTAACGGCTAATAATACAGCTACTGAAACTACTCCTGTTGTCAGACAAATAGATTTCGTGCTGACCAAAACCGCCAGCCCTGCGCCAGTAGCGGCAGGCCAGAATCTAACCTATACCTTAACTTTAAAAAATAACGGGCCAAGTAGTTTACTGGCCGCTGATATCGTTAAGCTGGTAGATAATTTACCTGCCGGCTATACAGCAACATCGTTCACTCCTGCCACCGGAACTTATGATAGCAACACAGGAAACTGGACGGGCTTAACGTTAACTTCTGGCCAGAGCACCACTCTAGTGATCGCAGGAAAACTTTCTCCGGATGCGCTTGCCGGCTCACTGGTGAACACAGCAACGGTAACAAGTCCTGCTGACATTACTGATCCTGATCTGACTAACAATACCGCAACCAACACCATTACGACAACCAGAGTTATTGATTTAGGTGTAGGCAAAACTGCCCTACCCGCAACAGCCATAACCGGTCAGTCACTTACTTATACAATTACTTTGACAAATAATGGTCCGGGTAGTCTGCTGATAACTGATGTAACCAAGGTTATTGATAATTTACCGGCAGGATTTACTGCAGCCAGCTTCACCCCTTCTGCCGGAACCTATACCAGTGCTGACGGAAACTGGACTGGCTTAACTTTAGCCACCGGCCAATCCGCAACACTGGCAATCACCGGGACGGTTAATGCCACTGCAACCGGTTCTCTGAATAACATAGTTACTGTTACTGCACCAACGGGTGTTACGGATCCACAAACATCAAATAACACAGCTAGTATTACTACACCAATCAGTCGTGTCATTGACCTGGGCGTAACAAAAACATCAGCACCAAAACCTCCTGTTGCAGGTCAGGCACTAACCTATACCATTACTTTAAGCAACAACGGGTCAGGAGCTTTATTGACTTCGGACATTGTTACAATTACAGATAATCTGCCTGCAGGATTTACTGCGGCTACCTTTACGCCTAACGCCGGAACTTATGACAGCTCTACCGGTAACTGGACAGGATTGACTTTAACCAATGGACAATCTGCTGTTTTAACGATCACAGGTACTGTTTCTCCAACTGCCATTGGCGCTCTGGATAATACAGTAACAGTTGCTGCCCCTACCGGAGTAACTGATCCTGTTTCAGCTAATAATACAGCTACTGACAAAGGAACAATAAGTCGTGTAATTGATTTTGGAATAGTTAAAACGGCAAGTCCTTCTACAGCAATCGCCGGTGAAGCTTTAACCTATACGATCACATTAACCAATAATGGTCCGGGTACACTGGCAACAGCCGATGCGTTAACCATTGCCGATAATTTACCGGCAGGATTTACAGCAAGTAACTTTACTCCTTCTACAGGAACTTACACCAGTTCAACTGGTAACTGGACAGGCTTAACTTTAGCTAATGGTCAGTCAGCAACACTAACCATTACAGGTAAAGTTGCACCGGGTACAAATACAGCATTAGTTAATACAGCAACAGTAACACCCCCTGCTGATATTACTGATCCTACAACAACTAATAATACGTCAAGCGTAACAACACCGGTTAAAAACAAACCAGTTTTAGTGATCACCAAGATGGGTGCCGCAGGTTTAACTGCTGGTAATACAGCAACCTATACTTTAACGATTACCAATACAGGAAGCAGTAATGCAGTAAATACGGACATCTCAGATATAGTACCAGCGACATTAAGTAATGTGAGCTGGACAAGTACTGTAGCGGGTGCTGCAACAATCACGACAGGTGGAACTGGTACCGGAAATACGGTGAATCTGAAAGTAAATATTCCTGCGGGTTCAGGGAATACGGTAACTGTAACCATTACAGGGACTGTAGATCCGGGAGCAACAGGAACAATCAGCAATACAGCCACCGTTACTCCTGCAGAACCTGATGGAACAGGAAGTAACTCAACAGTGAATGCCAATGTCACCAGTACTTCAGGAGTAGTCATTACTAAAACCGGCCCTTCTACTGCAACAGCAGGAAATCAGGTTACTTACCAGTTGGAAATCTCCAACAATGGTCCAAGTAATGCAACAGGTGTACAGATCGCTGATATTGTACCTGCCTCCCTTACCGGTGTAACCTGGACAACCCAGTTAGTAGGTACTGCTGCCATCACTACAGGCGCTACAGGTTCAGGAAACAATGTCAATGTTACTGCAAATGTACCTGCCGGAACTTCCAACAAAGCTGTTGTGGTTATAAAAGGCACTATAAACCCTGCCTTTGCCGGAACAATTACCAATACCGCTACTGCCACTCCTCAGGAACCGGGCAGTACACCTGTCAATGCACAGGCGGTTACTACAGTTAAAAAAATACCTGTATTTACCATCACCAAAAGTGGTCCTGCTACAGCAACCGCTGGTAATGCCATAGTTTATACCATCAATGTTAAAAACACAGGTCCTTCAAATAGTTTAAATACACAAATCACAGATGCGGTTCCTGCTGCCGTAACTGGCGTAAGCTGGACAGCGACAGTAACTGGTGATACTGCGACCATCAATTCCGGAGCGACAGGAACAGGAAATGCTATCGCGGTAGCAGGTGATTTCAGTGCAAACAGTACCGTACAGATTGTAGTTTCAGGGACTATCGCCTCAAATGCATCTGGTACAATCACCAATACAGCAACCGCTACACCAGCAGAATCAGGAACAACTCCTGTTACTTCTACAGCGGTAAACACAGCTTTGAGTTCAAAATCAGGGCTAACTATTGTTAAAAGTGTTACGCCTTCAGTTAACTCAGGAAGCAGCATTACCTATACAGTAACCGTTGGAAATAATGGCCCGAGTGATGCAGTGGCAGCACATGTACAGGATGCCATTCCAGCCAGTATTTTAAATACCGCATGGACTTCAGTTGTTCAGGGTACAGCCTCAATATCCACCGGAGCTACTGGTTCTGGAAATACTTTGGATGCCACCACAAACATACCTGCCGGTGCAGGAAACAAGATCATATTTACCATTACCGGTAAAGTTGATCCTGCATTCAACGGGTCTATTTCAAATACGGCTTCAGTTACAGCAACTGAACCAGGCAGTCCGTCCCCTACTTCTACAGTAAATACTATAGCCAGCAGAACACCAGTACTATCGATTGCTAAAAATGGTCCTTCATCTATCAATGCAGGAGAAACTATTACTTATACCATCGATGTTACCAACAACAGTGCATCTGACGCATTAAATCTTGCAATCGGCGATGTTGTACCAGCAACCATTACAAATGTGAACTGGACGGCAACTAAAACCGGCAATGCATCGATTACTGGTGCTGCAACCGGAACAGGCAATACCATCAGTCTGAATGGCAATATAGCTGGCGGTAGTGGAAATCGTATTACCATTGTCATCACTGGTAAAGTAGCAGCCGGGTTCAGCGGTACGCTGACCAATACCGCAACGGCTACTCCAGCTGAAGCAGGAACTTCACCGGTATCGGCCACTGCCACTACTAACGTAACCCGTATACCGGTATTAACGATACAGAAAAATGGCCCGGCCACTCTGAGTGCCGGTCAGGCGATTACCTATACCATTTCTGTTAAAAATATCAGCCAGGCCAATGCCATTGCTTCGGTAATTACGGATGCAATTCCGGCTAGTATCCTGAATCCAACCTGGGTAACCTCAACCACCGGAACAGCTACAGTAACTGCCGGTGCTACAGGAACAGGATCAGCCTTAAGTGTAACTGGTAATCTTGGCGGAAACCCTGCTGATGAAATCCTGATTACGATTTCAGGAACGGTTAATCCGGCCGCAACTGCAGATATCAGTAACAGCACAACCGTTACTCCTGCCGAACCGGGTACTACTCCTAAAACTGCAGGTCCGGTCATTACGACTATTACCAAAACACCTTCAGTATCTCTAACCAAAACAGGCCCTGCAAATGCAAATGCCGGAGAAACGATTTCTTATCTTATTGACGCAGTCAACAACGGTCCTTCAAATGCAACAGCATTAGTGATTACCGATGTGGTGCCTGCAGAACTGACTGGTGTAACCTGGACAGCTACTCCTTCTGGAACATCTTCAGTCGTTACGACAACAGGAACGGGTAATAATGTAAGTATAACAGGTAATCTGAATGTCGGCAATGCCAACAAAATACAGATTGCCATCTCGGGAAAACTAAGTGCAGCACAAGCCAATACGACTATAAATAACACCGCAACGGCAACACCTGCTGAACCTGGAATTACTCCGGTATCATCTAATAAAGTGAGTACAGTAATCGGTAATAAAAATACATTGACCATTAGTAAAGCCGGTCCTTCAACAGTAAATGCCGGGGAAAATGTAGTTTACAATTTAACCATATCCAATAATGGTCCAAGTAATGCAGTCAATGCAATTATAACAGATCAGATCCCGCCGGGATTAACCAATGTAACCTGGGGAACAACATTAACCGGAGCAGCAACAGTATCTGCCGGAGCAACCGGAAACGGGAATAATTTATCAATCACAGGAAATATCCCGGCTGGTTCAGCAAACCAAATCAATGTATTGATTAAAGGTACGCTCAGCTCTGCTTTTACAGGTACTTCTTTCAGTAACTCGGCAACAGTGAGTCCGGCCGAAGCTGGTAATAATCCGGCTACGTCAAATACCGTAACAACGACAGTGACTAAAACTTCTGATTTACGTATCCTTAAATCCGGTACTGCAAATGCGGTAGCGGGTCAGCCAGTCAGTTATACGATCAAGGTTAAGAATGCGGGTCCAAGTGATGTTACTGGTGCAAGAGTAACTGACAATATTACGGCAGCAGTTTTAAATCCGGTATGGACAGTAACCACAAGTGGCAGTGCAAATGCATCACCTGCAAATGGCACAGGCAATGTAGATCTGCTGGCTTCTCTGAAAGCAGGCAGTACAGATTCTTTACTGATTACGATCAACGGAACTCTTGATCCTCTGTTTGCAGGCAACAGCATTAGCAACACAGCAACAGTAATACCACCGGCAGGCACCACCGATCCAACCACACCTGCAATAAGCACAGTAACTACGAATACCACAAGATCTGCAAATGTCAGAATTATAAAATCAGGACCTGCAGATGCGGGCTCTGGTGAGCTGGTACAATATGTATTACGCATAACAAATGCCGGACCTAGTACAGCACTGGGTGTTAATATTACCGATAATATTCCTGCAGAAATTTTAGATGCAAGCTGGACCGCTACGGCGACTGGCGGAGCAACAGTTTCCACCGCCAGCGGAACAGGTAATGTAAGCCTGACTTCAGACATTCCTGCAACTGCAGGTTTAGTAGAAGTTGTCATTACCGGAACAGCAAGCCCGGCTCTGGCCGACAAATCAGTAATTATAAACAGAGCGACCATCACAAGTACGACCGTTCCTGATCCTGAAACAGCAAACAATACATCTGAAGTTACAACAAACATTAACAACAGTCCTGTTTTCAGAGTTTCTAAGGCTGGTCCGCGTACTGTAAATATCGGAGATCCGATAACTTATACGATTCTGGTTAAAAATGCAGGTCTTGGTGACATTACCAATGCACTGATTACAGATAATGTACCAACAGATGTACAGGTAACTGACTGGAGAGCAGTCGCTGCAGGTGGTGCGGTTCTGACAAGTACAAATAACAGTGGAACGACCAATCAGATTTCTGTAAATGGTGATGTTCCGGTTGGCCCTGCCAATATAATTGAGATTACAGTTAACGGTATTGTTGTAGACAAAGGGAATACCCAGTTTAGTAACACCGTTACAGTAACGTCAAATGGTACGGAGGAAAGTACTGTTGTGACTTCGATCAATAAATCAACAGATATACGCATTGAAAAACAGGGACCTTCTACTATATCAGCAGGAGAGAATATTACTTATACCCTGAAAGTATTCAATAGCGGCCCGGTTGATGTAAATGCACTGACCATTGCAGATAATGTGCCATCAAATATTGTTGTCAGCAAATGGACAGCTACTGCTTTCGGTACTTCGTCAGTTACCGGAACTGCAACAGGAACTACCAATACCATTTCAACCACAGGTAGTATTGCTGCAGGTGCAGACAATTATCTGCTGGTGACTATTGAAGGTAAAGTTCCTTCTTCCGGAACTGCTGGTAATATCACCAATACAGCTACAGTTACCTTGAATACACCAGGTATTACGGATTACAATCCTGATAACAACTCCTCAAGTGTAACTACTGCAATTGAGAACACTCCGACATTACAAGTTTCAAAAAGCGGGCCTAATACGGCTGTCGCAGGAGAACAGATACACTATATTATACAAGTAGGTAATAATGGTCCTAGTGACGCAAAGACTGTGAACATTACCGATATTGTTCCTGTTCAGTTACAAAACGTAAACTGGACGGCTGCTGTTACCGGAACTGCTACAGTTACAGTGACCTCAGGAACAGGAAATCCGGCAGTTACTGCTGATATTCCACAAGGTCCGGGTAATATCGTTACTCTTGATATAACCGGAACGGTAGATCCTGATTTTGACGGCACATTTACCAATACTGCCCAGGCACAAACAGGTGCAAATCCGGCAGTAGTTTCACCAACAGTAAGTACTGCTGTCAGCAAAGTTACTGCGCTGAATGTTCGTAAATCGGGCCCGGCATCTACCAGTCCTGGCCTGCCAATTGCTTATACGATCGAGGTAACCAATGCAGGACCAAGTAACGCAACTGCAGCAGCAATTACTGATGCTATCCCAGCTGTTTTACAAAATATTCAATGGACTGCTACCGCACAAAACGGAGCTGTAATCTCTGCAGGTGCTTCAGGAACAGGTAATGCATTAAGTGTTACCGGAAATATTCCTGGAAAAGGAGATGCCAGAATCTTAATTACCATCACTGGAAATATCCCTTCATCAGCAACAGCCGATATTGTGAATACAGCAACTGTAACTCCGACAGAAGGAGCAAAAGTTCCTGTTATTTCAAATCCGGTAACGACTGTTTTAAAAAGAACCCCAGGCTTGAAACTAGTGAAATCCGGTCCTGCCACAGCAGCCAGCGGAGAGAAAATCACTTATACCCTGAGCCTGACCAACACCGGTCCATCTGATGCTGCAGGTACAGCTATTACCGATGTGGTTTCCCCTGCGCTGCAAAATGTGCAGTGGACAGCAACAAGCAGTGGTGGTGCCATCATCAACTCTGGTGCTACAGGAACTGGTAACCAGGTCGCTGCAAATGTTGATGTCCCTGTGGGTGGTACAGTGAATGTGACCATTACAGGTGACATTGAACCGACCTATAACAACAGCTTAACCAACACCGCAACGGCTACGCCTGCTGAACCAGGTATCCCACCGGTTACCTCTACAGTCACAACCGTGGTTAAACCTGTAGTCAACCTGAACATCACCAAATCTGGTCCGGCTACCCTGCTTGCCGGTGAACAGATCAATTACCAGATCCGTGTCACCAACAACGGACCAAGTACCGCACTCAATGCGGCTATTGATGACATCGTTCAGGCTGACATCACTAATGTGCAGTGGTCGGTAACTCAGACCGGAAATGCAGTGATTACAGGAGCCAGTTCAGGCACTTCAAATACCATAGCCACCAAGGCCAACTTAACTGCTGCCCCGGGTGATGCCATCATCATTACAGTCAATGGAATTGTTGCCCCTTCATTTAGCGGAACCATTACCAATACAGCAAAAGTTACAGCCGTTGAAGATCCGGCAAACCCGAAAACTTCTACTCCGGTAGTCACTACTGTCAGCAGAAAACCGGTCATCAAAATTGTCAAAACAGGACCTGCTACTTTAACCGCAGGCGCCGATATCAATTACCTGATCACGGTCAATAACCAGGGAACAGGTGATGCACTGAATCTGGCTATTGCCGATGTCGTACCTGCTGCCATTACCAATGTAACCTGGACGGCTACGACCACTGGTACTGCGACTCTGACGACTCCGGCAACGGGAACAGGCAATATCAGTTTAACAGCGAACTTGCCCGCTGGAAACGGAAATACCATTACCATCAGCGTAACGGGTAAAGTCCCTTCCAACAATAATGTCTCACCACTGGTTAACACAGCAACCGCAAGCCCGGCTGAACCTGGAGTAATACCGGTAACCTCTACGGTAAGCACAGCAGTCAGCAGAATCCCGGTTATTGAAATCACCAAATCCGGTCCTGCAAATGCTGCCGCTGGTACCAATGTAGACTATATAATTACCGCGGTCAATACCAGCATCAGTGATGCAGTAGGTACCCTGATTACCGATAATGTCCCTGCAGCGCTGACTGGGGTTACCTGGACAGCAACTCCTGCCGGTACTGCAACCATTGTCAGCGGAGCTACAGGAAATACCAACAATGTAAACGTTACAGTCAACATGCCGGCTGGAAACGCCAACACGGTAACCATCAGGGTCACAGGATTCCTCCCTGCAGGAGCTACAGCGAATCTGCAGAACACCGCAACCGCTACACCAATCGAACCGGGGACTAACCCACAGACAACTCCGCCGGTAGATACCAAAGTCGATGTAGTGACAGATCTGGCGGTAACCAATACCGTCAACCAGACACTGCAAAAAGTAGGACAACCGGTAACCTTTACCGTTCAGGTAACCAACAACGGGCCTAGTAATGCATCGGGCGTGAAAGTCACTGATCTGCTGCCGGCAGGTTATACCATCACCAGCCAGTCTGCAACCTCTGGTAATTATGATCCTGCTTCAGGATTATGGACGATCGGTAACCTGGCCAATGGCGCAGTTACAACCTTAACCATACAGGCGAACCTGGTGGTAGGTGGTCCTTATCAGACTACAGCTGTCGTTTCTGGTACAGAAACCGATCCTTTGTTAAGCAACAATACAGCAACTGCTGGTGTAAATGCAGTTAATAGTGATCCGGTGGCCAACCCTGATACAGCGACCCTGCTCGAAGATCAGACCCTGACGGTAACGGCGGCAAATGGGCTGCTCGCCAATGATACAGATGTAGATAATGATGTATTAAAAGTCAGCAAATTTACCATCGCAGGAATCACAGGTGATCAATCAACTGGCACTCCGGTACTGATCCCTGGTAAAGGTACTATCACCATCAATGCTGATGGCGGATATACTTTTGTCCCTGCTAAAGATTACAACGGAACTGTTCCAGTAATTACTTATACTGCTATCGATGGAAAAGGTGGTTCAGCGACAAGTACTTTAACACTCACTATCACTCCGGTCAATGATGCACCATCATTTGTCAAAGGTGCGGATCAGGTGCTGTTACAATATGCCGGAGCACAAACGGTTCCAGGATGGGCCACTGCAATCAGTGCAGGACCTGCGGATGAAGCAGCTCAGAAGCTGAACTTCATCGTGACCAATGCCAATAACGCCCTGTTCACCATCCAGCCCGCAATTGCACCTGATGGTACACTCACCTTCACGCCTGCTTTTGGAGCAACAGGTACAGTCATTGTAACGGTCATTCTCAAAGATGATGGCGGAACAGCTAACGGAGGAATAGACCAGTCTGCACCACAAACTTTCACCATTACCTTAACCCCTGGAAAACCTGCAATGTCACTGACTAAAGTGGCCAATAATACAGGATCCAAAACCGGTGATGTCATTAACTATACACTGGTCGTGAAAAACACAGGTGATGTAACCTTAAGCAATATTGTGGTGACCGATCCGGGTGCTGATCCTGGAAGTATCACCCCGGCTAACATTACCACTTTACTCCCTGGTGCAAGTGCTACAGTAACCGCTAAACATACGCTAACTCAGGCAAATGTAGATGCAGGTACCTTCAGCAATCAGGCAGGTGCCAAAGGTGCGGATCCTTCAGGTAATCCGGTGGATAAACCGAAATCTGATGATCCGAATACTCCGGCCACAGATGATCCTACGGTAATTCAAATTACTCCGGCTCCATCAATGACCCTGACTAAAGTAGCCAACAATACTGGCGCTAAAACTGGTGATGTGATCAACTATACTCTGGTGGTAACCAACACAGGTAATGTAACCTTAAGCAACGTGGTTGTAAGTGATCCGGGAGCTGATGCAGGAAGTATCACTCCGGCAACTATTCCAACTATTGCTCCTGGTGCTAATGTAACTGTAACGGCTAAACATACGTTAACACAAACAGATGTGGATGCAGGTACCTTCAGCAATCAGGCAGGTGTCAAAGGTACAGATCCAACAGGCAACCCGGTTACCAAACCGAAATCTGATGACCCGAATACTCCGGCCACAGACGATCCTACGGTAGTGATTATTGGTGCAAAACCTGCAGTTACTTTAGTTAAAACTGGAGTAAGCATTGCTAGTGGTACTCAAATCAGCTATACCTTTACCATTCAGAATACAGGTAATGTGACATTTACTACAGTCCTGTTAAATGATGCCAAGCTGGGTATCACCAATCTGGCTGTTCCTGTGGGAGCAGGTTTGTTGCCAGGTGCTACAATTACCACGACCCAGGTTTACACCTTAACACAGGCAGATAAAGATGCTGGAAAAGTCATCAACTCTGCAGTGGTGAATGCAACAGCAACCGGAGGAGCAAAAGCTACTGATATTTCCGGTACTGCTGCCAACAACGATACACCGACTACAACCGAGGTGGATCCTTCAGGAAACCCTGCAGGCTCAATGTCTCTGGTTAAAACCGCTGTATTCAAGGATAACAAAATCACCTACACCTTTACCGTGAAGAACACAGGTACAGTAACACTTAACAATGTTACTTTCAGTGATGCGAAACTCGGTATCAGTAACAGAACAATTAATGTCGGTACTTTCGGACTTGCTCCGGGAGCTACAGCTACAGCGACTGAAGTATATACCTTAACCCAGGCAGATAAAGATGCTGGTCAGGTAACCAATACAGCAATTGCCAAAGCAAAAGCACCGGCTGGAAATGAGGTCACCGCAACATCCGGTACTGATGAATCCAACAATAACCCTACGGTTATCGTAGTGCCTAAATCACCGGTGGCAGTAGATGACAAAGCAGAAGCCAAAGCCAACACCACCATTGTCATTGACATCCTGGCCAATGATAATCCAGGTAATTCAAGCTTTGACAAAGGAAGTGTAGTGATTATCACGCCTCCTTTACATGGTAAAGTCACCGTGAACAGTGATGGTACTGTGTCTTATACACCAGATCCCGGGTATACTGGAAATGATAATTTTACCTACCAGGTGAAAGATAGCTACGGCTATCTGACCAATGTTGCTTCGGTAGCCATCACCATGAACTTCTTTGAAGTCAAGATCCCTAACCTGTTCACGCCAAACGGAGATGGTACAAATGATGTCTTTGAAATCAGAGGACTCAACCAGTATGGAGATAATGAACTAAGCATTGTCAACAGATGGGGTAATGAAGTATACAGACAGAAAAACTACCAGAACACCTGGACTGGGGAAGGATTAAATGAAGGTACTTATTACTACCTGCTGCGTGTCAAACCTAAAGGAGCAAATGCGGAATGGCAGGTCTTTAAAGGATATATCACCTTGATCCGGGCTTTCAAAAAATAATAGCTGACAGCCCGGACTTAACTGATAGTCCGGGCACATTAAAAAATACTACCGAAACACAATCAGATTGAAGAATAGAATTAATTATACCCGTATGAAAAGAAGCTTGTTATTATTAGTGTTGGTCTTGAGCCTGCTCCTTCCTGCTAAACTCATCAAAGCTCAGCAGGATGCACAGTTTAGCCAGTATATGTTCAACGGTATTTATATCAACCCGGCTTATGCGGGCTATAAAGAACAATTGAACCTGCATAGTTTTTACCGCAGTCAGTGGACAGGGATCAAAGGCGCTCCCACGACCTTCTCACTGGCCGTGGATGCCAATGCCAACAACGGCAATGTCGGACTTGCTTTGCAGGTATCAGCCGATAAACTCGGCGCCCAGAGTAATCTGGCTGCCTATGCCAATTATGCATACCGACTGAAGATGAATGAAAGCGGCACTTCAAGACTTGCCTTTGGTGTGGGCCTGGGCATGGTGCAATTAGGAATCGACGGCTCGATGTTAGATCCTAATGACAGGGAGCCTGATCAGCCTACGGGAACACAAAATACCGTACTGCCCGATGCCAGGGTCGGGGTATATTATTCAGATGACCGTTTCTTTGCTGGTTTCTCTGCCGATAACCTGATTGCTCAGTACATCAATGTGGACCGTTATGCCTTTATTCCCCAACCTAAACCACATTACTACTTAACCGCAGGTACACTCATTCCACTGGGACAGGATATTTTATTAAAACCTTCCTTCCTGCTTAAGGATGACCGCGGCGGACCAACCAGTTTAGACATCAATGCTTTTGTACTCTTCATGGACAGAATATGGGTAGGTGGTGCTTACCGTACGGGGGTAAAACTCTATAACAAAGATTATCTGCAAAGAGACCTGAGTAACAGAAACTCTGCAGTTGCTGCCATCGAGGTCTTCCCAAGCAAATCCTTAAGAGTAGGTTATGCTTATGACATCTCCATCGGGCCTTTGCAGGGATACAGCAGTGGTACTCATGAAATATCTATCGGCTATTATTTCAATACCAAAAACACCAGAATGAGATCTCCGAGGTATTTCTAGATCAATCATTCAGCCGTATCGAAACATCAATAAATTTATAATTTATCCTAACGCGTCCCATTGATCCATAGCATGAAAACAATCCAGTCAGGTATATTCACCGCCATACTCCTGCTGTCACTGACAGCTAAGGTAAAAGCACAGTACGTCCTCAAAGAGGCCGATACCCAATTTGAATTATTCAATTATAACAAAGCCATAGAATTATATCAAAAGGCTTATCATAAAAAACAAACACTCCATGCTGCACAGCGCCTGGCAGAAACCTATCAGCTCGTAGATAATTACCCGCAGGCCGAAAGCTGGTATGCTATCGCTTCGGCCATGCCTCAAAGCAATCCCGAAAATACTTTGTATTACGCCAAAGCTCTGCAGAACAATGCCAAATACGATGAAGCTAAAACTGCCTATCAGAAATATATCAGTCTGAAACCAGACGTCAGCCCGGCTCAGCAGCAGATCTGGCTGGCCTCCTGCGATTCAGCAAAATACTGGATCAAAAATCCTGTACCAGTAACTCTTTTAAATGAAAAAGGACTTAACAGCACCGGCTCTGACTGGGGTGCAATCACATATAATAAAGGAATCGTTTTCACCTCTGATCGTAATCAGTCCGGAGACACTAAAAAATCAAAACCATTCTTCAAATTTGACGGACCTACCAAATTACCTGATCCCAACAATTACGGATGGACCGGAAATGAATATCTCCGCCTGTATGAAAAAAGTGAAGCCACAGACAGTCTGAAATTCTTTGCCCTTAACGCACAGACCAATTACCATATTGGCGCTGCCAGTTTCACTGCAGATGGGAATACACTGTATTTCACCATGACCAGGATTCCTGAAAAAATTACCCGTAAAAAAGGACAGACCGCAACCATTAACCTGGAAATATACAGCAGTACCAAAGATGCTAACGGTACATGGGGGAAACCAGTACCTTTCAGATACAACCGCGTTAATGAATATTCTGTAGGAGATCCTTCCATTGCTGCCGACGGAAACACCCTGTACTTCGTTTCCAATATGCCTGGTGGAAAAGGGGGAACAGATATTTACAGGACCACTAAAAATTCAGACGGAACCTGGGCTGATGCCGTTAACCTTGCCGCGGTCAACACCAGCGGAAATGAAAGAAACCCCTTCCCTGCTGCCGATGGTAATTTCTATTTCAGCAGTGACGGACTCATCGGTATGGGCGGACTCGATATCTATAAAGCCAGACAAAATGCAGCCGGGTTAGCCAATCCGGTTAACCTGGGGTATCCGGTGAACTCACCTCAGGATGACTTTGCTTATAACATGGATCTCAAAGGTAAAGGCTTTATCGCCTCTAACCGTCCAGGAGGAACCGGCAATGACGACATCTACAGCTTCACTGCTCAAATGATCCTTTACTTCAAGCTCGAAGGAACCGTATACGACCGCAAAACGAACCTGCCACTCAGCGGGGCAATAGTAACCCTCAACAAACAGAATGGCGGAACTTTAACCGCAGTGACCAATAACCAGGGAACTTTCAATTTCAATCTTGATCAAGCTGCTGATTATACCCTCAAAGGCGAAAAAGCAAATTACAGCTCTGATGCAGCAGCACTGACCACCAAAAATCTTAACCAGTCTGAAAACTTGCATAAAGACCTCTTTCTGGAAACTATCGTCCTGAATAAACCAATCAGGATTGAAAATATCTATTATGACTTTGATAAGGCGGACATTCGTCCCGATGCAGCAAGAGAACTTGATAAACTGGTCTCTACACTCAAAACCAATGAAACCATCTGGATTGAGCTCAGCTCTTATACCGATAGCAGAGGACGCGATGAATATAACCAGTGGTTATCTCAGAAAAGAGCTAATTCGGCGGTTAGCTATATCATTTCAAGAGGTATAGACAAAGCCAGGATTACCGCACGAGGATATGGAGAAACTCATTTGATCAACCGCTGTGCAAACGGTGTGAAATGCAGCGATGCCATGCATCAGCTCAACAGAAGAACAGAGTTCAAAGTGGTCAGACAATAAAAACAAACAAATATTTTTCAAGCCCTTCAAATTTTAAATTTGCAGGGCTTTTTTATGCGTAAGAATAAGCTAAAATCTTTTCTCCTTTTTTTAACCACGCTCCTGTTTTCACCGGTTTAATAACAAATACTAAAAATGTATCCGGCTAGAAAGAAGAGCCTTAACAATCGCTTAATAAGCATTGTGTATCAGCGAATATTTTGTACTATTTTTAGTCCTAATTTAACCAACAAGATTGTTTTGAAGAGAATACACTAAACCTGATTGTTTAAGATGGTTTCTTAAAAGGTAAACATGCACAAAATGAACAGTCAAAATATTTTATTTAGATAAAATGTAATAGCATAGCAAAAAACAGCCATAAAATAAATTATCGCCGTGTATCAATAAAGAAAACACATAGACAATTGTATTTGAGCACAATAACGGCATACTTCTTGAAAAGCCGCTAAATAGACTATTATTTTAGACATTATAAAAAACATAAATAGATGTAATTCTCAAAAAGAATACAACTATGTTATTATTTACCTAATCTACCCGTAATTTAAAGACTCAGTTCCTCATCTACCACCTAATCAAAAGCAATAAACAGCATATGCTCATCACATATGCTGGAGTCAACGTAAAATATAACGTTTAAAAAACGCTTAAAGTATGAAAAAAATCTACACTCCACTCATCTTCTCTTTTCAGCAGGTTTGTCTTAAGGATAAATATTACAATCTGACACGATCCTGGGGATAATTCTTTACATAAAGATTTAATCCAGGTCTTCCTGTGAAATTACTATCGCCTGATTTTTAAATCAGGTACTGAAGCTTGCTATCATTTACCCGAAGCCCTATGCCAATATAACTGAGCCATCAGTTTCATATTGGTTAACCAAATATAATACACGTCAAAAGTTTTAAATATGAAACTAATCTACACTCGAATGCTCTCCTTCCCTTTTCTTAAAGTCCGTAATATAACTACGTGCATCAAACAATTCATGTCACCTGATGACTCAGATTGCAAAGATTCTTTTGAAGAAGGACAAAAATATACTAAACGAAAAATTAGTTTTCATACTCAATTGTATACAATTGGGTTTCTTCTATTATTTCTGTTTACAGGTATTCAGGCGAATGCCCAGTTTACCATTACAGAAAACTTTAAAGGAAGTTCAGCCGCCGGTATAACCATTGGCGGGGATGCGGTATTAACTTCAGGAGGTACAGACCCAGCAGGTCAGGGATGGCTCAGGTTAACTCCTGCTGCTTTAACCAAAGCTGGTTTTGCCTATATCAATCAGTCATTCCCTTCAACATTGGGGGTACTGGCAGATTTCGAGTACAAAACCTGGCGTGCTGATAACCCAACATTCGGAGGAGCAGATGGAATTGGTGTATTCCTGTTTGACGCTTCAGTTTCACCTTTTAAATTAGGTCCGAACGGAGGATCTCTGGGTTATACTGCAAACGCAGCCGGCAATGGTTTAAGTGGTGGTTATATTGGTGTGGGTCTGGATGAGTTTGGTAACTTCTCCTCAGGCCAGGGTGGCCCGGGGCAGCGACCAAATGCAGTGGTTTTACGGGGACCGACAACAGCCTTATTAGCTACGTCAAATACTTACCGTGACGGGGCGAACGTAGGTGCAATCGGATATGGTACACTTACGTCAACCAGACCTACCGATGCACAGTTTTACAGAAGGGTTCAGGTAGAAATTACCCCAACAGGTGTTCTTAACACTTATTCAGTTATTGTAAGATGGACTACAACACCAAATGGTACGTTTACCCAGCTCTTTCAATATACATTAACCACAGCAGTAGCAGTTCCGGCAAATCTTAAAATAGGTTTTGCCTCCTCAACAGGCGGTGGATATAACAACCATGAAATCCGAAATTTAATTGTGACCACTCCGGGCGGGGTACGCGTGATGAAATCTGTGGATAAAACCACTGCAAATGTCGGAGATGTACTGACCTATACTATAGATGCAGTCAACCAGACCCCCGCTACTTTAACAGGTTTGAATTTCACAGATGCGCTGTCTCAGTTTCCTCCGGGATTCCAGATTACAAGCGTAACTTTTAATAATAATGGTAACGTTTTAAATACAGCTACCGGATATTCGACTACCAATCTATCTAATATTCCGGTTTCTCTGGGGCCAAATGCCACCGGAACTTTTACAATTGTGGGTAAAATAAACTCCTACCCTACCGGCGGAACCATTACCAATACGGCAAATTTCAATGTCGGAACCTCCGGTATTACCGATCCCGATTTAACCAACAATACTTCTACAGTCACTACAACTGTACTGCAAAATGATCTTTCGATCACTAAAGCAGTTGATAATGCAACCCCAAGAGTAAATACCAATGTTGCCTTTACACTGAGCGTAAAAAATAACGGAACTATTCCGGCAACTGGTGTCAGCGTTACCGATCAGCTACCCAGCGGATATAGTTTTATCTCCAGCAATGGAACCTATAATTCTACCACAGGAGTCTGGACTATTGGTAATCTTGCAGCAGGAGCGACAACTACTCTCACTATTAATGCAAAAGTACTCGGAACCGGCAGCTACGCCAATACAGCAACAGTAACGGCAACAGAATATGATCCGACCCCAGCTAACAACACAGCAACCAATACCCCCGTCCCCATCGCCCCTTACGATCTTGCGATGGTCAAAACGGCCTCACCGACAACAGCCGTTGCCGGACAAACATTAGTTTATATACTTAAATTAACCAATAACGGCCCAAGTCCGATACTCGCTACAGATATTATCAATGTCACAGATAATCTGCCAGCCGGGTTTACAGCCAGTAGCTATACTGCCCAAAACGGGACTTACAACAGCAGTAACGGGAACTGGACAGGATTAACACTGGCCAACGGAGCCAGCAGTACTATAGCGATCTCCGGTACGGTCAGCCCGACAGCAACAACAGCCTTAAGCAATACAGCTACGGTTACTACCCCTGCCGGTATTACCGATCCGGTGCCGGGTAACAATACCTCAACTATCACGACGCCTATGAGCCGTGTGTTAGATCTGGGCGTTACTAAATTTTCCAATCCAACGACAGTAGTTGCCGGCCAGCCATTGACTTATACAATCACACTGACTAATAACGGCCCGTCCAGTTTAGTCGCTGCTGATATCACTAATGTCGCAGAGAATCTACCTGCAGGATTTACAGCTACAACTTATACCCCTGCCAATGGAACCTATACCAGTAATAATGGAAACTGGACCGGTTTAACCTTAGCCAGTGGTCAGTCTACTACTTTAACTATAGCCGGTACCACTTCACCATCAGCTTCGGGTACCTTAAGTAATTCAGTAACGGTAACCACGCCAACCGGCACCACAGATCCTACACCTGTCAACAATACCGCAACCACACTAACTGGTGTAGCCAGACAGATAGACTTTAGCATCACCAAAACAGCCAGCCCTAAACCAGCTGTAGCCGGACAAGCTTTAACCTATACCTTAACCCTGAAAAATAATGGGGTAAGCAGCTTGCTGGCCAGTGACATTGTCAATGTGACCGACAACTTACCAGCCGGATTTACAGCCACCAGCTATACGCCTGCAGCAGGAACTTATACCAGCAGTAACGGGAACTGGACAGGTCTGACTTTAGCCAACGGGCAAACTACAACCTTAGTCATTGCAGGAACTGTTAGCGCTAATACTCCGGCAGGAAACTTAACCAATACAGCAACGGTTAATCCTCCGACAGGTGTAACTGACCCAACGCCGGGTAACAATACAGGAACAGATGTGACAGCCGTAACCAGAGTTATTGATCTGGGTATTGCAAAATCTGCAACCCCAAATCCTGCAGTTACAGGCAATACATTAACTTATACAATTACCTTAACCAACAACGGTCCAAGTACGCTTGCAGCGGCCGATGTTATTCAGGTAATTGATAACTTACCTGCCGGATTTACAGCAACCAGTTATACACCTGCTTCAGGAACTTATACCAGCAGCAATGGTAACTGGACAGGACTGACACTAGCCAGCGGACAAACTACCACACTGGCCATTACCGGTACTGTAGCTGCAAATGCAACCGGTTCACTGAGCAATACAGTTACCGTCACCGTACCAGCGGGCATTACTGATCCAACACCAGGAAACAATACAGCGACGATAACCACTCCAATCAGTCGTGTCATTGATCTGACTGTAGCTAAAACCGCAGCACCAAAACCTGCAATAGCCGGACAACCATTAACCTATACGATTACTTTAAGCAATACCGGCCCGGGTACTTTACTGGCTTCGGACATTGTTACAATTACAGATAATCTGCCTGCAGGATTTACTGCAAATACCTTTACACCAGCTGCAGGTAGCTATAACAGCAGTAACGGGAACTGGACAGGATTAACTTTAACCAATGGTCAAAGTACAACCTTAACAATTACCGGAACTGTAGCTGCTACTGCAAGCGGTTCACTAACCAATACCGTTACTGTTACTCCACCAACAGGAGTGACAGACCCTACACCGACTACAGCAACAGATGTTACCCCAATTAATCGTGTTATAGATTTTGGAGTTAACAAAACTGCAAGCCCTGCTACCGGTATTCCAGGCGAAACTTTAACCTATACCATTACTTTAACCAATAATGGTCCAAGTACACTGGCAGCTGCCGATATCCTGCAGGTAACAGATAATCTGCCTGCCGGATTTACAGCTACTACCTATGCCGCTTCGGCCGGAACCTATACCAGCAACAATGGCAACTGGACAGGCTTAACTTTAGCCAGCGGTCAATCTGCAACCCTGACCATTACCGGCAAGATTGCAACTACAGCAACTGGTTCATTGAGTAACACGGCAACTGTTACACCACCAACAGGCGTAACTGATCCGACACCAGGTAACAATACTTCAACCATTACAACAAATCTGACACCTAAACCAGTATTAAGTATTACCAAACTGGGTGCCGCAGGTTTAACTGCTGGTAATACAGCAACCTATACTTTAAATATTTCCAATACCGGAAGCAGTAATGCTGTTGGTGCCACCATCTCAGATATTATACCAGCAACCCTAAGTAATGTGAGCTGGACAAGTACTGTAGCGGGTGCTGCAACAATCACGACAGGTGGAACTGGTACCGGAAATAACGTTAGCCTGACTGCAAATATCCCTGCGGGTGCTGCTAATACTATATCCATAACGATAACCGGCACAGTCGATCCGGGAGCAACAGGAACAATCAGCAATACAGCCACCGTTACTCCTGCAGAACCGACCGGAACAGGAAGCAACTCAACAGTGAATGCCAATGTCACCAGTACTTCGGGAGTAGTCATTACTAAAACCGGTCCTTCTACTGCAACAGCAGGAAATCAGGTTACTTACCAGCTGGAAATCTCCAACAATGGTCCAAGTAATGCAACAGGTGTACAGATCGCTGATATTGTACCTGCCTCCCTTACCGGTGTAACCTGGACAACCCAGTTAGTAGGTACTGCTGCCATCACTACAGGCGCTACAGGTTCAGGAAACAATGTCAATGTTACTGCAAATGTACCTGCCGGAACTTCCAACAAAGCTGTTGTGGTTATAAAAGGCACTATAAACCCTGCCTTTGCCGGAACAATTACCAATACCGCTACTGCCACTCCTCATGAACCGGGCAGTACACCTGTCAATGCACAGGCGGTTACTACAGTTAAAAAAATACCTGTATTTACCATCACCAAAAGCGGTCCTGCTACAGCAACCGCCGGTAATGCCATAGTTTACACCATCAATGTTAAAAACACAGGTCCTTCAAATAGTTTAAATACACAAATCACAGATGCGGTTCCTGCTGCCGTAACTGGCGTAAGCTGGACAGCGACAGTAACTGGTGGTACTGCGACCATCAATTCCGGAGCGACAGGAACAGGAAATGCTATCGCGGTAGCAGGTGATTTCAGTGCAAACGGTACTGTACAGATTGTAGTTTCAGGGACTATCGCCTCAAATGCATCTGGTACAATCACCAATACAGCAACCGCTACACCAGCAGAATCAGGAACAACTCCTGTTACTTCTACAGCGGTAAACACAGCTTTGAGTTCAAAATCAGGGCTAACTATTGTTAAAAGTGTTACGCCTTCAGTTAACTCAGGAAGCAGCATTACCTATACAGTAACCGTTGGAAATAATGGCCCGAGTGATGCAGTGGCAGCACATGTACAGGATGCCATTCCAGCCAGTATTTTAAATACAGCATGGACTTCAGTTGTTCAGGGTACAGCAACTTTCAACTCTGGTGCTACCGGAACAGGAAACACACTGGATGCGATTATCAATGTACCAGCTGGTGCGGCCAATAAAGTTATTTTCACGATCACAGGAAAATCTGACCCTGCATTCAACGGGTCTATTTCAAATACGGCTTCAGTTACAGCAACTGAACCAGGCAGTCCGTCCCCTACTTCTACAGTAAACACGATAGCCAGCAGAACACCAGTGCTGACAATTACCAAAAACGGCCCTTCATCTATCAATGCAGGAGAAACTATTACTTATACCATCGATGTTACCAATAACAGCCCGTCTGATGCACAGAATCTTGCAATCAGCGATGTTGTACCGGCAACCTTAACCGGTGTCAGCTGGACAGCTACCACTACTGGTAATGCTCAGATTACCGGTCCTCTGACCGGAACAGGCAATACCATCAGTCTGAACGGTAACGTAGCCGCAGGTAGTGCAAATCATATTACCATTGTCATCACTGGTAAAGTAGCAGCCGGGTTCAGCGGTACGCTGACCAATACCGCAACGGCTACTCCTGCTGAAGCAGGAACTTCACCGGTATCGGCCACTGCCACTACTAACGTAACCCGTATACCGGTATTAACGATACAGAAAAATGGCCCGGCCACTCTGAGTGCCGGTCAGGCGATTACCTATACCATTTCTGTTAAAAATATCAGCCAGGCCAATGCCATTGCTTCGGTAATTACGGATGCAATTCCGGCTAGTATCCTGAATCCAACCTGGGTAACCTCAACCACCGGAACAGCTACAGTAACTGCCGGTGCTACAGGAACAGGATCAGCCTTAAGTGTAACTGGTAATCTTGGCGGAAACCCTGCTGATGAAATTCTGATTACGATTTCAGGAACGGTTGATCCGGCTGCGACTGCAAATATCAGTAACAGCGCAACCGTTACTCCTGCCGAACCGGGTACTACTCCTAAAACTGCAGGTCCGGTCATTACAACCATTACCAAAACACCTTCAGTTGCAATTACCAAAACAGGTCCTGCAAATGCAAATGCCGGAGAAACAGTAACCTATATTATTAATGCAGTCAACAACGGTCCTTCAAATGCAACAGCATTAGTGATTACCGATGTGGTGCCTGCAGAACTGACTGGTGTAACCTGGACAGCTGCTCCTTCGGGAACATCGACAGTGGTAACAGCAACAGGAACCGGTAATAATGTAAGTGTAACAGGTAATCTGAATGTCGGCAATGCCAATAAAATACAGATCACTGTTTCTGGTAAACTAAGTGCAGCACAAGCCAATACTGTGTTAGCCAATACAGCTACAGCTACACCTGCTGAACCTGGTATTCCACCGGTACAGTCGAACACCGTCAATACAACAATTGCCAATAAAAATGCATTGACCATTAGTAAAACCGGTCCTTCAACAGTAAATGCCGGGGAAAATGTAGTTTACAATTTAACCATATCCAATAATGGTCCAAGCGATGCACTGGCTGCTGTAATTACCGACCAGGTAACTGCAAACCTAACCAATGTCACCTGGACAGCAACGGTAACAGGAACTGCAACCGTTACCACCCCATCAGGTACCGGAAACGCGGTAAGTGTAACCGGAAATGTACCGGCAGGCGCAGCAAATCATATCAATGTGATGATTTCAGGTAAACTTAATCCTGCTTTCACGGGTACATCAATTGCTAATGCAGCTACAGTAACACCTTCAGAGCCTGGAAATAATCCGGCTACTTCAAACACAGTAACTACCAGTGTAACCAAAACTGCTGATTTACGTATCCTTAAATCAGGTACAGCAACAGCAGTTGCAGGTCAGCCGGTTACCTATACTATCAAAGTCAGCAATACCGGGCCAAGCGATGTGACAGGAGCAAGAGTACAGGATGTTATCCCGGCAAGTATTCTGAATCCGGTATGGACGGTAACCACTTCGGGAACTGCCGGAGCCAATTTATTGAATGGTGCAGGAAATGTAGATTTACTGGCAGATTTAAAAGCCAATGGTCTGGATGCACTGGATATAACCATTAACGGTACGCTGGATCCTTTATTTAATTCAAATGCTTCAGTTACCAATACAGCGACCATTACCCCACCAGCCGGAGTTACAGACCCTACTCCTGGTACAAGTACAGCGACCACAACCACATCTGCTTCGGCAAATGTCAGAATTGTAAAATCAGGTCCTGCCAACGTAGGTGCTGGTGAACCGATACAATACGAACTTCGTATTACCAATGCCGGCCCAAGTACTGCAATAGGAACTGTGATTACTGATAATCTGCCAGCTGGTGTTTTAAGTCCGCAATGGACAGCAACAGCATCCGGAGGCGCTACAGTATCCGCGGCCAGTGGTGTTGGTAATGTGAGTCTGACCGCTGATATCCCTTCTTCAACCGGTACAGTAATCGTCATGATATCAGGCACAGTAGATCCTGCTTTAACGAATGGGTCATCTATGCCGAATACCGCTACTGCGAACAGCACAATTCCTGATCCTGAAAGCACAAATAATACAGCAACCTCACCAACAACAATTACTAATGATCCTGATTTCAGAGTATCCAAATCAGGACCAGCAACTGCAAATGTGGGTGATCCGATCAGCTATAAAATAGTTGTGACCAACTCTGGTTCAGGTAATATTACCGGCGCACAGATTACGGATAATGTTCCGACCAGCGTACGTGTTACTGACTGGACAGCTACAGCGCTTTACAATGCAAAAATCGGCGGTGTACCAAATGCAGTTGTAACAGGAAATACCAATTCGATCAGCATTCCATCAGCGGATATAGATGCAGGTACATCCAATTCAATTGAAATCATAGTTAACGGATTTGTAGAAACAACCGCACTTCCTGTATTTACCAATACGGTAACGGTTGTTGCTGGTGCTACCCATGGAAGTTCCGTAACTACTGCGGTAAACAGATCTACCGATCTGCGTATCGAAAAACAAGGTCCGCAGACTATAGCTGCAGGTGAGAATATCACTTATAACATCAAAGTATTCAATAATGGTACTGTTGATGCTACCGGACTGACTGTAAATGATGTCGTTCCTGCAAGTGTAACAGTAAATAACTGGACTGCATCTGCTGTCGGAACTGCAACAGTACAAACAGGCTTATCGGGTACTACAAATACCATACAGACTACAGGCACTATACCTGCCGGAGACAACAGCAATTATATCCTGATTACTGTTAATGGAAAAGTACCTTCAAATACGCTTCCATCATCAATAAACAACGTAGCAAGTATTACGCTACCTGCTGGTTTAATTGACTATAATCTGGCTAATAATACCTCAACTGCTACCACTGTCGTTACGAATAATCCTACGCTGCTGGTATCGAAAAGCGGTCCTCAGACAGCCGTTGCCGGTGAGCAGATACATTATGTGATCCAGGTAGCCAATAACGGACCAAGTGATGCACTGGCTGTTAATATTACCGATGCCATACCTGCCCAGTTACTCAATTACACCTGGACAGCTACAAGTGCTGGTGCTGCCACTATTACTTCTAGCCCTACTACAGGAACTACAAATCCTGCAGTTACTGCAAATATACCGCAGGGCCCGGCCAATATCATTACTATTAATGTTACCGGAACGGTAGACCCTGCCTTTACGGGTACATTTACCAATACTGCCCAGGCACAAATAGGTGCAAATCCGGCAGTAGTTTCACCAACAGTAAGTACTGTGGTCAGCAAAGTTACTGCGCTGAATGTTCGTAAATCGGGCCCGGCATCTACCAGTCCTGGTCTGCCGATCACCTATACGATTGAGGTAACCAATGCAGGACCAAGTAATGCAGCTGCAGCAGCAATTACTGATGCTATCCCAGCTGTTTTACAAAATGTTCAATGGACTGCTACCGCACAAAACGGGGCGTCTGTTACTTCCGGTGCTTCGGGAACAGGTAATGCGCTGAACGTTGTTGCTGCAATCCCGGGATCAGTTAATGCCAGGGTATTGATTACTATAACAGGTAATATTCCATCATCAGCAACAGCTGCACTGGTGAATTCAGCAACAGCTACTGAACCGGGTAACCCGGCAGTAGTTTCCAATGAAGTGACTACTACCTTAACAAGAACTCCAGGTTTAAAACTGGTAAAATCCGGTCCTGCCACAGCAGCCAGCGGAGAGAAAATCACTTATACCCTGAGCCTGACCAACACCGGTCCATCTGATGCTGCAGGTACAGCTATTACCGATGTGGTTTCCCCTGCGCTGCAAAATGTGCAGTGGACAGCAACAAGCAGTGGTGGTGCCATCATCAACTCTGGTGCTACAGGAACTGGTAACCAGGTCGCTGCAAATGTTGATGTCCCTGTGGGTGGTACAGTGAATGTGACCATTACAGGTGACATTGAACCGACCTATAACAACAGCTTAACCAACACCGCAACGGCTACGCCTGCTGAACCAGGTATCCCACCGGTTACCTCTACAGTCACAACCGTGGTTAAACCTGTAGTCAACCTGAACATCACCAAATCTGGTCCGGCTACCCTGCTTGCCGGTGAACAGATCAATTACCAGATCCGTGTCACCAACAGCGGACCAAGTACCGCACTCAATGCGGCTATTGATGACATCGTTCAGGCTGACATTACTAATGTGCAGTGGTCGGTAACTCAGACCGGAAATGCTGGGATTACAGGGGCCAGTTCAGGCACTTCAAATACCATAGCCACCAAGGCCAACTTAACTGCTGCCCCGGGTGATGCCATCATCATTACAGTCAATGGAATTGTTGCCCCTTCATTTAGCGGAACCATTACCAATACAGCAAAAGTTACAGCCGTTGAAGATCCGGCAAACCCGAAAACTTCTACTCCGGTAGTCACTACTGTCAGCAGAAAACCGGTCATCAAAATTGTTAAAACAGGTCCTGCAACCTTAACCGCAGGCGCCGATATCAATTACCTGATCACGGTCAATAACCAGGGAACAGGTGATGCACTGAATCTGGCTATTGCCGATGTCGTACCTGCTGCCATTACCAATGTCAGCTGGACGGCTACCACCACTGGTACTGCGACTCTGACGACTCCGGCAACGGGAACAGGCAATATCAGTTTAACAGCCAACCTGCCCGCTGGAAACGGAAATACCATTACCATCAGCGTAACGGGTAAAGTCCCTTCCAACAATAATGTCTCGCCACTGGTTAACACAGCAACAGCAACACCTGCTGAACCTGGAGTAATACCGGTAACCTCTACGGTAAGCACAGCAGTCAGCAGAATCCCGGTTATTGAAATCACCAAATCCGGTCCTGCAAATGCTGCCGCTGGTACCAATGTAGACTATATAATTACCGCGGTCAATACCAGCATCAGTGATGCAGTAGGTACCCTGATTACTGATAATGTCCCTGCAGCGCTGACTGGGGTTACCTGGACAGCAACTCCTGCCGGTACTGCAACCATTGTCAGCGGAGCTACAGGAAATACCAACAATGTAAACGTTACAGTCAACATGCCGGCTGGAAACGCCAACACGGTAACCATCAGGGTCACAGGATTCCTCCCTGCAGGAGCTACAGCGAATCTGCAGAACACCGCAACCGCTACACCAATCGAACCGGGGACTAACCCACAGACAACTCCGCCGGTAGATACCAAAGTCGATGTAGTGACAGATCTGGCGGTAACCAATACCGTCAACCAGACACTGCAAAAAGTAGGACAACCGGTAACCTTTACCGTTCAGGTAACCAACAACGGGCCTAGTAATGCATCGGGCGTGAAAGTCACTGATCTGCTGCCGGCAGGTTATACCATCACCAGCCAGTCTGCAACCTCTGGCACCTATGATCCTGCTTCAGGATTATGGACGATCGGTAACCTGGCCAATGGCGCAGTTACAACCTTAACCATACAGGCGAACCTGGTGGTAGGTGGTCCTTATCAGACTACAGCTGTCGTTTCTGGTACAGAAACCGATCCCCTGTTAACCAATAATACCGCTACAGCTGGCGTAAATGCAGTTAATAGTGATCCGGTGGCCAACCCTGATACAGCGACCCTGCTCGAAGATCAGACCCTGACGGTAACGGCGGCAAATGGGCTGCTCGCCAATGATACAGATGTAGATAATGATGTATTAAAAGTCAGCAAATTTACCATCGCAGGAATCACAGGTGATCAATCAACTGGCACTCCGGTACTGATCCCTGGTAAAGGTACTATCACCATCAATGCTGATGGCGGATATACTTTTGTCCCTGCTAAAGATTACAACGGAACTGTTCCGCTAATTACTTATACTGCTATCGATGGAAAAGGTGGTTCAGCGACAAGTACTTTAACACTCACTATCACTCCGGTCAATGATGCACCATCATTTGTCAAAGGTGCGGATCAGGTGCTGTTACAATATACTGGAGCACAAACGGTTCCAGGATGGGCCACTGCAATCAGTGCAGGACCTGCGGATGAAGCAGCTCAGAAGCTGAACTTCATCGTGACCAATGCCAATAACGCCCTGTTCACCACCCAGCCCGCAATTGCACCTGATGGTACACTCACCTTCACGCCTGCTTTTGGAGCAACAGGTACAGTCATTGTAACGGTCATTCTCAAAGATGATGGCGGAACAGCTAACGGAGGAATAGACCAGTCTGCACCACAAACTTTCACCATTACCTTAACCCCTGGAAAACCTGCAATGTCACTGACTAAAGTGGCCAATAATACAGGATCCAAAACCGGTGATGTCATTAACTATACACTGGTCGTGAAAAACACAGGTGATGTAACCTTAAGCAATATTGTGGTGACCGATCCGGGTGCTGATCCTGGAAGTATCACCCCGGCTAACATTACCACTTTAATCCCTGGTGCAAGTGCTACAGTAACCGCTAAACATACTTTAGTACAAAAAGATGTGGATGCAGGTACCTTCAGCAATCAGGCAGGTGCCAAAGGTGCGGATCCTTCAGGTAATCCGGTGGATAAACCAAAATCTGATGACCCGAATACTCCGGCCACAGATGATCCTACGGTAATTCAAATTACTCCGGCTCCATCAATGACCCTGACTAAAGTAGCCAACAATACTGGCGCTAAAACTGGTGATGTGATCAACTATACTCTGGTGGTAACCAACACAGGTAATGTAACCTTAAGCAACGTGGTTGTAAGTGATCCGGGAGCTGATGCAGGAAGTATCACTCCGGCAACTATTCCAACTATTGCTCCTGGTGCTAATGTAACTGTAACGGCTAAACATACGTTAACACAAACAGATGTGGATGCAGGTACCTTCAGCAATCAGGCAGGTGCCAAAGGTACAGATCCAACAGGCAACCCGGTTACCAAACCGAAATCTGATGACCCGAATACTCCGGCTGTGGATGATCCTACTGTAGTAGTTATCGGTGCAAAACCTGCAGTTACTTTAGTTAAAACTGGAGTTATCAGTACCAATGGCAATAGTATCACTTACACATTTGTTATTCAGAATACCGGTAACGTGACTTATAACAAAGTGTTATTAAATGATGCCAAATTAGGTATCAGTAACCTGGCAGTATCAATAGGCACAGGACTGGCTCCGGGAGCTTCTGTAACAGTAACCCAGGTTTACACCTTAACACAGGCAGATAAAAATGCAGGAAATGTAACCAATACGGCTACAGTAACAGCAACAGCAACCGGAGGAGCAACTGCAACAGATATTTCCGGTACTGCTGCCAACAATGATACACCGACAGTAACACCTATTACACCTGCCGGCGGATTAACATTAGTGAAAACAGCAGTGTTCAAGGATAATAAGATTACCTACACCTTTACCGTGAAAAACACAGGTAATGTGACCCTGAACCCGGTTACTTTCAGTGATGCGAAACTCGGTATCAGTAACAGAACAATTAACGTGGGCACAGGTCTTGCACCCGGAGCTACAGCTACAGCGACTGAAGTATATACCTTAACCCAGGCAGATAAAGATGCTGGTCAGGTAACCAATACAGCAATTGCCAAAGCAAAAGCACCGGCTGGAAATGAGGTCACCGCAACATCCGGTACTGATGAATCCAACAATAACCCTACGGTTATCGTAGTGCCTAAATCACCGGTGGCAGTAGATGACAAAGCAGAAGCCAAAGCCAACACCACCATTGTCATTGACATCCTGGCCAATGATAATCCAGGTAATTCAAGCTTTGACAAAGGAAGTGTAGTGATTATCACGCCTCCTTTACATGGTAAAGTCACCGTGAACAGTGATGGTACTGTGTCTTATACACCAGATCCCGGGTATACTGGAAATGATAATTTTACCTACCAGGTGAAAGATAGCTACGGCTATCTGACCAATGTTGCTTCGGTAGCCATCACCATGAACTTCTTTGAAGTCAAGATCCCTAACCTGTTCACGCCAAACGGAGATGGTACAAATGATGTCTTTGAAATCAGAGGACTCAACCAGTATGGAGATAATGAACTAAGCATTGTCAACAGATGGGGTAATGAAGTATACAGACAGAAAAACTACCAGAACACCTGGACTGGGGAAGGATTAAATGAAGGTACTTATTACTACCTGCTGCGTGTCAAACCTAAAGGAGCAAATGCGGAATGGCAGGTCTTTAAAGGATATATCACCTTGATCCGGGCTTTCAAAAAATAATAGCTGACAGCCCGGACTTAACTGATAGTCCGGGCACATTAAAAAATACTACCGAAACACAATCAGATTGAAGAATAGAATTAATTATACCCGTATGAAAAGAAGCTTGTTATTATTAGTGTTGGTCTTGAGCCTGCTCCTTCCTGCTAAACTCATCAAAGCTCAGCAGGATGCACAGTTTAGCCAGTATATGTTCAACGGTATTTATATCAACCCGGCTTATGCGGGCTATAAAGAACAATTGAACCTGCATAGTTTTTACCGCAGTCAGTGGACAGGGATCAAAGGCGCTCCCACGACCTTCTCACTGGCCGTGGATGCCAATGCCAACAACGGCAATGTCGGACTTGCTTTGCAGGTATCAGCCGATAAACTCGGCGCCCAGAGTAATCTGGCTGCCTATGCCAATTATGCATACCGACTGAAGATGAATGAAAGCGGCACTTCAAGACTTGCCTTTGGTGTGGGCCTGGGCATGGTGCAATTAGGAATCGACGGCTCGATGTTAGATCCTAATGACAGGGAGCCTGATCAGCCTACGGGAACACAAAATACCGTACTGCCCGATGCCAGGGTCGGGGTATATTATTCAGATGACCGTTTCTTTGCTGGTTTCTCTGCCGATAACCTGATTGCTCAGTACATCAATGTGGACCGTTATGCCTTTATTCCCCAACCTAAACCACATTACTACTTAACCGCAGGTACACTCATTCCACTGGGACAGGATATTTTATTAAAACCTTCCTTCCTGCTTAAGGATGACCGCGGCGGACCAACCAGTTTAGACATCAATGCTTTTGTACTCTTCATGGACAGAATATGGGTAGGTGGTGCTTACCGTACGGGGGTAAAACTCTATAACAAAGATTATCTGCAAAGAGACCTGAGTAACAGAAACTCTGCAGTTGCTGCCATCGAGGTCTTCCCAAGCAAATCCTTAAGAGTAGGTTATGCTTATGACATCTCCATCGGGCCTTTGCAGGGATACAGCAGTGGTACTCATGAAATATCTATCGGCTATTATTTCAATACCAAAAACACCAGAATGAGATCTCCGAGGTATTTCTAGATCAATCATTCAGCCGTATCGAAACATCAATAAATTTATAATTTATCCTAACGCGTCCCATTGATCCATAGCATGAAAACAATCCAGTCAGGTATATTCACCGCCATACTCCTGCTGTCACTGACAGCTAAGGTAAAAGCACAGTACGTCCTCAAAGAGGCCGATACCCAATTTGAATTATTCAATTATAACAAAGCCATAGAATTATATCAAAAGGCTTATCATAAAAAACAAACACTCCATGCTGCACAGCGCCTGGCAGAAACCTATCAGCTCGTAGATAATTACCCGCAGGCCGAAAGCTGGTATGCTATCGCTTCGGCCATGCCTCAAAGCAATCCCGAAAATACTTTGTATTACGCCAAAGCTCTGCAGAACAATGCCAAATACGATGAAGCTAAAACTGCCTATCAGAAATATATCAGTCTGAAACCAGACGTCAGCCCGGCTCAGCAGCAGATCTGGCTGGCCTCCTGCGATTCAGCAAAATACTGGATCAAAAATCCTGTACCAGTAACTCTTTTAAATGAAAAAGGACTTAACAGCACCGGCTCTGACTGGGGTGCAATCACATATAATAAAGGAATCGTTTTCACCTCTGATCGTAATCAGTCCGGAGACACTAAAAAATCAAAACCATTCTTCAAATTTGACGGACCTACCAAATTACCTGATCCCAACAATTACGGATGGACCGGAAATGAATATCTCCGCCTGTATGAAAAAAGTGAAGCCACAGACAGTCTGAAATTCTTTGCCCTTAACGCACAGACCAATTACCATATTGGCGCTGCCAGTTTCACTGCAGATGGGAATACACTGTATTTCACCATGACCAGGATTCCTGAAAAAATTACCCGTAAAAAAGGACAGACCGCAACCATTAACCTGGAAATATACAGCAGTACCAAAGATGCTAACGGTACATGGGGGAAACCAGTACCTTTCAGATACAACCGCGTTAATGAATATTCTGTAGGAGATCCTTCCATTGCTGCCGACGGAAACACCCTGTACTTCGTTTCCAATATGCCTGGTGGAAAAGGGGGAACAGATATTTACAGGACCACTAAAAATTCAGACGGAACCTGGGCTGATGCCGTTAACCTTGCCGCGGTCAACACCAGCGGAAATGAAAGAAACCCCTTCCCTGCTGCCGATGGTAATTTCTATTTCAGCAGTGACGGACTCATCGGTATGGGCGGACTCGATATCTATAAAGCCAGACAAAATGCAGCCGGGTTAGCCAATCCGGTTAACCTGGGGTATCCGGTGAACTCACCTCAGGATGACTTTGCTTATAACATGGATCTCAAAGGTAAAGGCTTTATCGCCTCTAACCGTCCAGGAGGAACCGGCAATGACGACATCTACAGCTTCACTGCTCAAATGATCCTTTACTTCAAGCTCGAAGGAACCGTATACGACCGCAAAACTAACCTGCCACTCAGCGGGGCAATAGTAACCCTCAACAAACAGAATGGCGGAACTTTAACCGCAGTGACCAATAACCAGGGAACTTTCAATTTCAATCTTGATCAAGCTGCTGATTATACCCTCAAAGGCGAAAAAGCAAATTACAGCTCTGATGCAGCAGCACTGACCACCAAAAATCTTAACCAGTCTGAAACCTTGCATAAAGACCTCTTCCTGGAAACTATCGTTCTGAATAAACCAATCAGGATTGAAAATATCTATTATGACTTTGATAAGGCGGACATTCGTCCCGATGCAGCAAGAGAACTTGATAAACTGGTCTCTACACTCAAAACCAATGAAACCATCTGGATTGAGCTCAGCTCTTATACCGATAGCAGAGGACGCGATGAATATAACCAGTGGTTATCTCAGAAAAGAGCTAATTCGGCGGTTAGCTATATCATTTCAAGAGGTATAGACAAAGCCAGGATTACAGGACGAGGATATGGAGAAACTCATTTGATCAACCGCTGTGCAAACGGTGTGAAATGCAGCGATGCCATGCATCAGCTCAACAGAAGAACGGAGTTCAAAGTGGTCAGACAATAAAAAATTTAAATCCCCGCTTAACAGCGGGGATTTATTTTTTCCGGAAATCCCGTCTGGTGGTAACATCGGTAAATTATTTTTCATCAAAAAATACTGGCTTTAAGACTATGGTTTGCCACTTATTGCCAGAAATCGTTTTTTTTTCATCCTCCAATTGCAACAAGTTGTATAAGATCTTCGTTTAATCTTTATCAACAGATCTTATATTTACTCATGTCAAAACTGATTCAGATCATAGAAGACGACGAAGCTATTCGTGATGTAATAGAGTATATTCTGCAACAATCAGAGTTTGATGTTACTGTGGCATCCAATGCCAGAGAATTTAAAACCAACCTTTTTAATACTTTGCCTGACCTGATTCTAATGGATGTTAAACTTCCGGATGGAAATGGGATACAGTTGTGCCGTAAACTCAAACAAAGTCTGGACACCAGACATATTCCTGTTATTATTATTTCCGCACATGCGAGTTCTGAAGAAAGCAGCAAATATGCATTCGCAGATGACTTTATCAGCAAACCATTCGATTTAGACGATTTATTAAAGCGTGTTGAAAATCAACTAGCTTAGGGCCCCTAAAAATGTCTGTATGATTTATTATAAAATTTCACTTTACGGCGAGAATTTCCAGGTCAAACGATTATCACCAAACATTCCTTTGTTCAGGGTAGTCCACAAAAAAGGGATTCTGGAAATCTATAAAAACAGGTCATCAGGTAAATGGTCGGTATTATTCCGTTCCAATCCTGATGACCTGATTTCGGCCGCTTTTATCGGGCCTGAAATTGAGAATTCATATCCGGTGGCACATGGCCATAAACTCAATACCGGACGTTCCTCTTCCGTGGTCAGGATATTCTCCTGATCACGTTTGAATATTGTTATTTTACTGTAGCTGCCCAGTCATCCATTTTAGCTTCAAAGACACTCAATGGTAATGAGCCGTCCTTAAGTACCTGATGATGGAATTCTGAAAGCTTAAATTTAGCACCCAGCTGTTTTTCATATTTACTGCGCAGTTCACGAATCTTCATCGCTCCGATCTTATAACCTAAAGCCTGTGCAGGCATTCCCATATAACGCTCTATTTCTGCTGTCGCACCCTGCTCGTTAATCGCTTCATTGTCCATCATATATTTAATAGCCTGTTCTCTGGTCATATTTTTGGTGTGTATAGCCACATCCACAACAAGACGGATAGCTCGGTGCATCTCGTCACCCAGTGCGCCCATATGCTGATAAGGATCGGTATATAAGCCCAGTTCTTTGCCCAGTGACTCACAATATAACGCCCAGCCTTCCACATAGGCATTATGTCCGCCAAAACGACGGAACTCAGGTAATTCTGTATTCTCCTGGGTTAGTGAAATCTGGTAATGATGACCTGGTATAGCTTCATGAAGAAACAGCGATTCCATACCAGAAGTTGTATTGAATTTAGCTGCATCCAGAATAGGTACATAAAATATTCCCGGACGTTTCCCGTCAGCAGACCCCTGGTTGTATTCTGCACTTGCAGATGCAGCACGGAAAGCCTCTGTCTGACGAATTTCAAAAGGTGTTTTCGGCACAACAGTGAACATCTTCTTCAGGTTTGGTTCCATTCTTTTATGGATGTCATCAAATGCGGCCAGCACCTGGGCAGGTGTATGATAGGGCATAAATTTAGGATCATTTTTCATGTATTCAAAAAAGGCTTTCAGATCCCCCTTAAACCCTGTTTTATTTTTGATACTATCCATTAAAGAATGAATTCTGGCCACTTCTTTCAGCCCTGTCTGATAGATTTCTTCAGGTGTTTTACTCGTGGTTGTCTGTTGTTTGACCAGATAAGTATACATGGCTGTCCCACCCGGTAATGAAGAGAAACCCGAAGTTGTTCTTGCTTTTGGCAAATACTCGTTTTTCAGGAAATTACCCAGTTTTTTATAGGTTGGAACAATAACGGTCATAATTGTCTTGCGATAAGCTTCAGTAAGTCTTTTCTTATCAGCCTCTGCAAATCCTTTCGGCATTTGCTTAACTGGTCCGTAGAACAAACTTTTAGCCGGATCGGTTACCACCATACCCAGCATTTGCGGATACATTTTTACAACCAGTGCTTTCGGTAAAACGATACCAGATGCCATCCCTTTTTTAAAGTTCCCAATAGCTGTATCTGCCCATACTGCAAATGCATCTATACGTTTCAGCCAGTCTTCGTAATCCTTAACAGTTTTAAAAGGCTGTGCAGCTGTACCAGATCCAAACTGACCAATAGTTAATGGTAATGCAGTCATCTGGTTAAAAGGAAGATACTCAAAATGATAATTTAAACCTTCAAGACCAGTTTCCAGATTATCTTTTAATACATCAAAAGATAATTTATCATTTGCACTCAGGTCATCACGCTTGTATTTACCTAAACTGTCCAGGTATTGTCTGTAAAATTTTTTAGTGGTATTCAGATAAGCAGCAGAGCCATCATTTGGCAGTTCACCATTATACCTTTCATCACCTGCATAGGTAGCAGAAATGGGATTCAACTTTAAATAATCCTGGTAATACTGATCGCACAGCTTTCCAAATTGCGCATTAGCGTTGCTTTTTTTGTCTTCTTGTTTACAAGCCGCAATAGTGCTGACAAGCAGGAAGGCAAAGGCTATTCTTTTCATAAATTTTGGGTTTAGAAAATAAAGCTAAGGAATATTTATCAGGATATATCTATTCAATCAGGGTATTAAATCTGGACTCAATATGACTTCTGGCCTGCTTTTGAAAGTCTTCAGGAGATTGCCCCGTCTGCTTTTTAAAAAACCTGCTGAAATAAGACCGGTCTGTAAAATTCAGGTTCCAGGCAATTTCTTTAAGCGTGTTTTCACTGTGAATAATTTGTCTTTTAGCTTCCAGAATAATGCGGTCGTGAATCAGCTGCATACCCGTTTTATCCAGTTTGTCTTTTAAAATCTGGTTAAGACGTTTGGCACTCAGCCCCAGTTCCCCGGCATAAAAATCAGCATTGCGCTGTTGCTGATAGTTCTCTTCAAGCAACATCATAAACTCATATACTCTTTTCTGATTTACATCCTGAGTAGTAAAAACATGTTCCTTGATACGAATCAGTTTTAGTAAAAACACTTTTAACAATGCTTTTAAAATCAGGAAGCTGTTGGTCTGCTCTTTATATTCTTCTTCCAGTAACTGATAAATTTTATCGAGCTCAGCAGCATTTTCAAGAGTTAAAGGCAAACAGGAAAACTCCCCCTGTATGTTAAAAATCTTAAAGATATCCAGATAGAACTCCTTATCTTCTTCATCCAGAAAATCTCTTTTAAAAGAGAGCAGAATACCATTTTTCCCGGCTTTATTCAATTGATGCACACGATACGGCGGAATCAGGTAAATCCAGTCTCCCCTGCCCGGGTCTTCCTCGTCTCTGACAGCATGCAGTGGAAATTCCTGCTGTAACCAGACAATTTCAAAGAAGTCTTTCCTGCCTGGATCGTTTAGGTAACTGGGCGGACAATTTTCAAGATTCCTGATATAAATCAATGATTTTTCTAATCCAACGCTCGTATTTTCTTCCATCTGCTGATTTTTCTTTTATTGACCTCCTGAAATTATCCGGATCAGGGATTAAGGGGCAAAGATAAAAGATAAATCAGAGATATGTTAAAGGTCGGGGTTGGTATAGGGTTGGTATACCCCGGGGGTATACCAACCCTATACCAACCCCGACCCCTGAGCGATCCACTACCTATTTCCAAATAGTCCCATACTATGCGCATATAGTGTAACAGCTTGCCTCTGCCCTTCAATTACCTTTGACCACACACAAAAACCAGAGATGAGCAGTCCAGACATCAATCAGCAGGCCATCAGTTTAAAGACAAATCTTGAACTGATATTACAGGAAAACCAGAAATTAGCAGCGCAGATAGATTTTGTTCAGCTAGCCGCCGTAATCCCTCATTTACAGCGGGCAGACCGTCTGTTTATCATTGGTGCAGGGCGTACTGGTCTGGCTTTAAAAGCTGCCGCCATGCGGTTGATGCATTTTGGTTTTACAGTCTTCGTCGCAGGAGAAACAACTACCCCGGCTATCAGAAAAGGAGATCTCCTGATTGCTGGTTCAGGCTCAGGAACAACAGCAACAATTGTCAGGGCAGCTGAAAAAGCTGTTGCCGAAGGTGCAGAAGTAATTGCATTTTCTACCAGCAGCGATTCCCCGCTGGCCAATCTGGCAAACCTGGTATTGATCATACCTGCGGCACAAAAACAAGATCATGGAAAAACCATTTCCGGACAATATGCAGGCAGCCTGTTTGAACAGGCATTACTATTACTGACAGATGCTGTTTTTCAAACCCTGTGGGCTGCAGATGGCACAGCTGCAGAAAAACTCTGGGAAAGACACGCCAATCTTGAATAAATACAATCAGATAAAATAACCGATTAAAAATAAAAACAAATACATGGCAAAGTTACAGGTAGCAATAGATTTATTAACTACAAAAGACGCATTGGCACTAGCTGCTAAAATCGCTCCTTATATTGATATTATTGAACTGGGTACCCCATTAATTAAAAATGAAGGTATCGCGGTAGTCACTGCAATGAAACAGGCGCATCCTGATAAACTGGTTTTCGCAGATCTGAAAACTATGGATGCAGGTGAACTGGAAGCAGATATTGCTTTTAAGGCAGGTGCCGACTTGGTAACCGTATTGGGTGCAGCAGGTAATGCAACAATTGCCGGCGCAATTAAAGCAGGAAAAACACATGGTAAAGGCGTGGTAGTGGATACAATTGGCGTGGCTGACCGTGTTAAACGTGCTCAGGAAGTCATCGGATTAGGTGCTGAATTCGTAGAACTACATGCTGGTTTAGATGAGCAATGGACTGACGGATACTCTATCCAGGTTTTAATTGACGAGGCCGCGCGTGCAGGTGTACCGGTTTCCATAGCAGGTGGTGTAAATATCACCAACATTGACGCTGTGATTAAAGCCGGCGTAAAAGTAGCCGTTGCCGGAGCTGCGATATATGGAGCCCAGGACCCCGCAACAGCTGCAAAGGCTTTACGCGAAGCAATTGATGCTGCATAATTAAAATATTTCACCTTAAAAGGCAGATCGGTATCGTTGATCTGCCTTTTTTATTTAAACGAATAATTTTAGCACATTGTTATGTAATATTTAACCCGACACCGTTGTTTATCGCTATTATGGAACACTATTTGTTGAAGTTGCGGACATAAATAGCCCAACATAATTAATTATGATCAAAAGGATACACGTACTTGAAGATGACAGTGATATCAGGTATATCATTGAATATTTATTGAAGGATGAAGGTTATGAATTACAACTTTCTTCGTCAGTTAGTGAACTTAAAAGTAAACTAAGAGACTCCTTACCTGATCTGTTTATTATCGATGTAATGTTACCTGACGGAAATGGTATTGAAATTTGCGATGACCTTAAAAATGATATGTTCACCAAACATATTCCGGTTATTGTGATGTCTGCCAATCCAAGAAGTAAACAAATGAGTACGCAGGCTTGTGCTGATGACTATATCAGCAAACCATTTGATCTGGACGATGTAGTGAAAAGAATCAATAATCTGCTGGTTAAAAAAACAGCCTAGAAAATGACGGAATGTCTGCCCTGTACTGAACAAGGCAGACATTTAGTTTTTTTGCAGATACTTTAATATCAGTGATGCTGTCCGGGCAGATGCTCCTGGTTTACCCATGATTTTCGCTAAATCATTATAGTCACTCAGCATTTTCTCTCTCCAGGGACCATCAATCAGCCTGGTCAGATTATCCGTAATATTTAGGGTATTGCAATCCTCCTGAATCAGTTCGGTAACAACCTCTTTATTCATAATCAGATTGACAAGAGATATAAATTTAATCTTTACCAGCATCCTTGCAATGGCTATAGAAATTGTACCTCCTTTATAAACAACAACCTGCGGTACATGAAACAAGGCAGTTTCCAATGTTGCCGTACCTGAAGCCACAATCGCTGCTGTAGCCACATTCAGCAGATCATAAGTCTGTCCGAAAACCAGTCTGACATTTTTTGCCCCGATAAACTGCTGGTAATAAACAACCGGGAACCCTGGTGCAGCTGCAACAACAAACTGCTGCCCGGTAAATTGTGCGGTCACACTAAGCATAGCTGGCAACAGCCTTTCAATTTCCTGTTTACGACTTCCCGGAAGCAGTGCAATTAACTGACCTTCGTGCAGGCCATTTTTAGTACGGAAATCCGGATCTGGCACAAAAGAGGCTTTCTCATCCAGTAAAGGATTACCCACATAATCGACTTCCATCCCCCATTCTCTGTAAAAATCAACTTCAAAAGGCAATATGCAGAACAGATGATCAACTATCTTTTTAATTTTAAGTACCCTTTTCTGATTCCATGCCCAGACTTTGGGAGAAATATAATAGCATACTTTAATCCCGTTCTCTTTACCAAAGCTGGCAATTTTCAAGTTAAATCCGGGAAAGTCAATCAGGATCAGTACATCAGGAGCATAGGCCCGGATATCCTCTTTACAGGTTTTCAGATTTCTGAATATCGTGCGCAGATTAAGCAATACTTCGGTGAATCCCATAAATGCCATCTCAGCATAATGCTTTGCCAGCACTCCGCCTTCAGCCTTCATTTTATCTCCACCAAAATATCTGAATTCAGCATCCGGATCCTGATCTTTCAGTGCCTTCATTAAGTTAGCCCCATGAAGATCACCGGAGGCCTCACCTGCTACAAGATAATACCTCATGTTTGTGATAATTTATAGAAAAAGAACAGCAGGCCCCAGATAAAAGTGGCTCCCAGTATTCCCCTTCCGGTATTCTCTTTATTAATCTTAAAAAAATATTTCAGCAGCAAAGCATTCACACCAATACAGCCGATAAGCAACAGATCGGCCTTTGCCAGCCAGGCAACTTTATGCATGATAAACCATACAGCAGCAAGCAGTATCCCTGGTAACAGGATACCAATACCAAAACCTGTCCAGACTTCGTTTTTAATTTGCTTAATCATTCAGTGTCCACGAATTTAATATTGGAATAGCATGATGGGCAGTTAAATCAAACTGTACCGGAACTACGGATACGAAACCATTTTCCAATGCCCATACATCCGTATCTTCTCCTTTATCATTATTCTGAAATACACCTGACAACCAATAATAAGGACGACCATAAGGATCTTTACGCTCATCAAATTCTTCTGCCCATTTTGCATTGGCCTGTCTGCAGATTTTAATTCCTTTTAAATCGGCCCCTTTAGGGAAGTTCACATTCAGCAGAGTTGCCTGCGGCAGGCCATGTTCCAATACCTGACGTACAATAGTTTTAATAAATTTATAACAGTGGCTGAAATCCGCTTCTTCAGAGAAATCATCCAGAGAAAAACCTACAGAAGGAATACCTTCAATAGCTCCTTCTACCGCAGCCGACATCGTTCCTGAATAAATTACATTGATTGAATTATTGAGTCCGTGGTTAATACCAGAAACACATAAATCAGGTTTTTTACCTTTAAATATTCTATTTACAGCCAGTTTCACACAATCTACCGGTGTACCTGAGCATTTATACATTTCCACACCTTCATATAGATGCACCCGGTCAAAACGCAGGGGCTTTCCAATGGTAATTGCATGTCCCATACCTGACTGCGGACCATCTGGTGCCACAACGACTACATTGCCAAATTCTTTAACTGCTTCAATCAGATTCCTGATACCTGGTGCAGTAACACCATCATCATTTACTACTAAAATATTGGGTCTGGATTGCTCTTTCTTCATGGCAGTAAAAGTACAAGATTATAGGATATATATAACTAGTTTCTCATATTTCAAAAGTATATTTGATCATAACTTATTTAATATGAAAAAAAAATTATTTCTTTTATCCTGCTTTATTCTTGCCGGGTCATCTCTGATGGCACAGGTGGGATATCAGTGGAAAACGGCCTCCTCGGGCGGATATACCTACAAGTATGTCACTAATGATCCTACCAAATCACGCTTTTATACGCTTCCAAACGGTCTTACTGTAATTCTCTCTGAGAATGCCAAAGAACCAAGTATTGAGTTCCGTATGGCTGTAAGAGCAGGTAGTAATACTGATCCGCGCACTTCTACCGGTCTGGCACATTATCTTGAGCATCTTCTTTTTAAAGGAACTGATCGTTTTGGTACTTTAAACTATGCTAAAGAGAAACCCCTGCTGGATAAAATAGAGGCCCTGTATGAGAAATATCACGCAACAACTGATCCGGCTAAACGTAAAGAAATCTATGCCCTGATTGATAAAACTTCTGGTGAAGCTTCTAATTATTCTATCGCCAATGAGTATGATAAAATGATTAAATCTATTGGCGGGCAATCTACCAATGCCCATACCTGGTATGAAGAAACTGTTTACAATGAAGATTTACCTTCTAATGCCGTAGATAAATTTCTTGCCATACAATCTGAACGTTTCCGTAACCCGGTATTCCGCATTTTCCATACCGAACTGGAAGCCGTTTATGAAGAGAAAAACCGCGGGCTTGATAATGACTCCTGGAAAGTAGAAGAGAAATTGAACGATCTGCTGTACCCTACACATAATTACGGTCAGCAGACTACTATCGGAACTATTGAACATTTAAAAAACCCATCCCTGGTAGAAATACGCAAATACTATAACAAGTATTATGTCCCTAATAATATGGCAGTCGTTTTATCGGGTGATTTTAAAGCTGATGAAATGATCAAAAAGGTAGATCATGCTTTCTCTTATATGAAAGCGAAACCTTTCGGTCTGTATGCTCCGGCTCCCGAAAAACCGTTGACTAAAATTCAGACTGCTGATATTAACGGACCAAGTGCTGAAGCTGTAAAAATTGGTTACAGAGGATATGCTGAAAGTACAAGGGAAAGTATGATGCTTGACCTGATCGCAAGAATTCTTGCCAATGGTAAAGCTGGTCTGATAGATATTAATTTAAACAAACAGCAGAAAGTATTAAGTGCAGGTGCAAACTACGAGCAGATGAAAGATTATGGAACTTTCGTACTGACTGCACAACCTAAACAGGGGCAATCGCTGGAACAGGCCAAACAATTAGTACTTGATCAGCTGACTGCACTGAAAAAAGGTGATTTTGATGAAAGCCTGATTAAAGCTACGGTAGCTAACAGCAAACTGAGTTTACTGGAATCTTTTGATAAAAATGATTTCCGTGTAGAGGCTGCTACAAATGAATTTATCTTAAACCGTGCAACAAAATGGGATAAATCATTAAGCAACCCGGATGATATGGCTAAAATCAGTAAGAAAGAGATAGTTGATTTTGCGAATAAATTCTTCAAAGACAATTATGTAGTTATTTTAAAGCATAAAGGTGAGGATAAAAATATTCAGAAAGTTGACAAGCCCTTAATTACCCCGGTTAAAACCAATACCAATGAAACGTCTGCTTTTACTAAAAATTTACTTTCGGCGCCTTCAAAACCTATTGAAGCAAAATTCCTGGATTACCAGAAAGATCTGAATTTTAATAAAGCGGGCATTGCCGATGTAGTCACTGTCCAGAATAAAGAAAACAGTATTTTCAATCTGACTTATCGTTTTGAGATGGGTTCCTGGAATAATAAATTACTGCCTTATGCTACAAAATACCTGACTTATTTAAGTACGGATAAATATTCAGCAGAAGAGATCAGTAAACAGTTCTACAATATTGCCTGTACTTATTCAGTATCGGTTAAAAGCGACGTGACTACCATTGAAATCAGTGGTTTACAGGAAAACTTTGATCAGGCTGTCAGTTTAGTGGAACATGTATTTGCCAATTGCAAAGCCAATGAGGAAGCTTTGAAAGAGATGAAAAGCAGCATTCTTAAATCAAGGGAAAATACAAAACTGAACAAAGCATCGATTCTTACCGGGCTCATGAACTATGCACAGTTCGGACCTAAAAATCCAACTAATTTTGTATTGAGTAATGAAGAGGTCAAACAAATAACTTCAGCGCAATTACTGGATATTTTACATCACATCAATGATTTCAGACATTCGATTAATTATTATGGTCCTGAAACTGTTGATGCCTTTGTTAAAAACATAGATAAAGTGCATGTACTGCCGCAGACATTCACTGAAATACCTGCAGCTCTTAAATTCAATTATACAGACAACAAAGACAATCAGGTTTATTTTGCCAACTATGATATGGTACAGTCAGAAATCCGCTGGGTAAGAAACGACGGTATTTATAAGCCGGCAGATATAGCTAAAATCAGTCTGTTTAACAGCTATTTTGGTGGCGGAATGGGATCTATAGTTTTCCAGACTATCAGAGAATCCAAAGCACTGGCCTATTCAACCTATGCGTTCTATTCTGCTCCTGATAAGAAAGAAAAAGATAATTCAATGATGGCTTATGTAGGTAGTCAGGCTGATAAAATGAATGATGCAGTTGGTGCAATGAATGAGCTGCTGAATGTTTTACCTGAATCTGAGAAAAACTTTCAGTCTTCGAAGGCGAATTCCTTAAACTCACTGGAGACCTCAAGGATTACTAAAAAAGCCATTATTAACAGTTATTATGCAGATAAAAGATTAGGTCTTGATCATGATTCAAGAATTGATGAATACAAAGGACTACAGCCTTTGACCTTTGCAGATATCAAAGCTTTCCATGCTGGTAATGTGGCTAACAAGCCTTATAATTATTGTATTGTAGCTTCTGATAAAAAAGTAAAAACAGAGGATATGGAGAAATTTGGTAAACTGAACACGCTTACACTGGAGCAGATATTCGGTTATTAATTTTTTGTATTCCAGCAAAAAAAAAGGCCCCGGACTAATTCCGGGGCCTTTTTTTTACTCCTATAATCCGACTTATAACGATTTTAACCAGTTGATTACTTCGTCACGTGTCTTACCTGTTTTTTGCTGTAATTTACCGTAAAGCTCATCTTCTTTACCTTCTTCATGTTTAAGATCATCTTCAGTAAGTTCTGCATATGCCTGCTTAACTTTACCTTTCAACTCATTCCATTTTCCTTTTAACTCTAAACTGTCCATAGTATCTGTTTTAAATTAATGTTTGTTTCGGTTAAAGAACAGCAGGAAATTAAAATTGTTTTCGGGTTTTTATCTTAAAACTGTTTTATTCCATACAGCTCTGCTATTAAACAGGAAAAGCTCAGACTAATAATTCGGGGTCATATGTCACCGGCTGACCCCAGCAGAAAAAGGCAAATTGGTACTATCAATGGATATCCGAAATTGATAAAGGAGAAGCTGAAAACCTTAAAGAGTAAGCTCAATTTAAAGTTTTTAACACTTTTTGATGGATAAAAGTATTTCGATTATGGCTAATTGCTGGTATGCTTATAATGGTGTTGGTGATCCCACCCAGGCTGTGAGTTATTCTTTAGCCAGTTCACTTCCGTCATGTCTTAACGGCTGTGCTCTCTGTGCTATTTTTGCACCGAACTGTGCTGCGATTCCTGCGTCACCTTTTTCAGACGATTTAAAAACTGCTATTGCTAATGCACTCTCTACCTGTATGCACCAAACGTTGAATGGCGTAACAGTTGTTGCAATGAAAGCTAGTTAAAGACTGATTGAATGGGATAAAAAACAGGTGTAAGTCTTGAGGCTTACACCTGTTTTTTATAGCCCTGCCTGTTTATAACTTCTGCGCAGAACCGATAATTTCCTCTACGACTCCCGGATCAAGTAAAGTACTGGTATCTCCAAGATTAGATGTTTCTCCTTCAGCAATCTTGCGAAGAATCCTGCGCATAATCTTTCCTGAGCGTGTTTTTGGCAGACCGCTTACAAATAGTATTTTATCTGGTTTGGCTATTGCACCAATTACACGGGTTACGGTCTGCAGTATATCTTTTTTGGTTAATTCAGGCTCATCATGCATTTTAGGATAAATAACAAAGGCATAAATCCCCTGTCCTTTTACTTCATGCGGATAACCTACTACAGCACTTTCTACAACACCTGCATGCATATTAATTGCATTTTCTACCTCGGCTGTGCCAATTCTGTGTCCTGAAACATTGATCACATCATCTACCCTGCCGGTAATTTTATAATAACCGTCTTCGTCACGCATACAGCCATCTCCTGTAAAATAAAGATTCGGATAGGTAGAGAAATATGTCTGTTTGCAACGTTCATGATCACCATAGGTGGTTCTCAATATACCCGGCCACGGGAATTTGATACACAGGTTACCGTTTACCCCGTTTCCTTCAATCTCCTTACCGTTCTCATCAACCAGTACAGGCTGAATCCCGGGTAAAGGTAAAGTAGCACAGGCCGGTTTTAAAGGAGTTACGAATGCAATCGGGGAAATCATTAATCCTCCGGTTTCCGTTTGCCACCAGGTGTCTACAATAGGGCAGTTTTTATGACCTACTTCTTCATCAAACCAATGCCATGCTTCTTCATTGATCGGTTCTCCGACTGAGCCTAAAACACGCAGACTGCTCATGTCTATTCCTTTCAGCGGTTCTTTACCATAACTCATCAGCGAACGGATGGCTGTAGGTGCTGTATAAAGAATATTAACTTTATGTTTTTCTACAATCTCCCATAACCTTGATGGTGTGGGATAAGTAGGAATTCCTTCAAATATCAGTGTGGTTGCGCCCTGAGAAAGCGGCCCGTATACTATATAGGAGTGCCCGGTAATCCAGCCAATATCAGCCGTACAGAAAAACACTTCATCAGGCTGATAGTTAAATGCATTGGCAAAGGTATATCCTGCATAAACCATATAACCGCCTACGGTATGAACCACACCTTTTGGCTTACCGGTAGAACCTGATGTATATAAGATAAACAACATGTCTTCTGCATCCATTTCTTCTGCAGGACAGATGGTATCTACCAGTTTAATTTCATCTTCGTACCATAAATCACGACCTTTTAACATAGAAACCGGTGTACGGGTATGTGTCAGTACAATCACTTTCTCTACAGTCGGACAACCGATCAGCGCATCATCAATAACTTCTTTAAGCTGGATCTGTTTATTCCCGCGGAAAGAGCCATCTGCTGTGATAACCAGTTTACAGGCCGAATCGTTTATTCTGTCAGCTATCGATTTAGCTGAAAAACCACCGAATATAACCGAATGTACTGCTCCGATACGTGCACAGGCCAGTACGGCAATAGCCAGTTCTGGTACCATCGGCATATATATACAGATACGATCGCCTTTTTTTACCCCATTTTTCTTTAACACATTAGCAAAACGGCAGACCTGTTCGTGAAGGATTTTATAAGTTAAGGTAACACTTGGTTTCTCCGGATCATTGGATTCCCAGATAATTGCAGGTTTATCTCCATTTTTTTCCAGATGACGATCAAGACAATTCTCCGTAATATTCAGCTTTGCACCTTCAAACCATTTAATCTGCGGATCAGTGAAATTCCAGGATAAGACCTTATCCCATTTCTTTTTCCATTGAAATTTTTCTGCTATTCCAGCCCAGAATTCTTCTGGCTGCTCGACACTGAACTTGTAGGTTTCTTCGTACTCGGCTAAAGATTTAATTTGCATAATATATTTGGTGATAATTTTAAGCTAATATAATTTTTTGAAAGGTATTAAAAGATTCTTACAGCAAAATATGTATAGTCAGTTTATTACAATCAGTCCTAATAGCACAATGAAGTGGCCAAGATTCGTATTTATGGGGTATTTGTGTATCTTTGCCCACAGAGCAGCAGGAAAGAATCCGTAAATTTTTAAAAATAATCACATGGACTCTTGATCGTTACAAATATTTTCATGATATTTGCACACTCTTAAAAAATTAAGCGAAGAACAATTTAACAATATATATTAAAGGCATGTCTAGAGTTTGTGATTTAACCGGAAAAAAGGCTATGAGTGGTTTTAATGTTTCTCACTCAAACGTTAAAACTAAACGTAAGTTTTATCCCAACTTACAACTTCAGAAATTTTATATTCCTGATGAAGACCGTTGGATAACACTGAAAGTTTCTACTTCAGCTATCAAAACCATCAATAAAGTTGGTATTACTGAAGCTATTAACCGTTTCGTAAAAAAAGGATTTTTGTAAAAACATTGTTGATGTGAATCAACTAAATTATTAATAAAATGGCAAAAAAAGGTAACAGAGTACAAGTTATTCTAGAATGTACAGAGCATAAAACTAGCGGCATGCCTGGTATGTCTAGATATATCTCTACAAAAAACCGTAAAAATACTACAGAGAGATTAGAATTGAAAAAATTCAATCCGGTATTGAAGAAAGTAACTGTACATAAAGAAATTAAGTAATACATTTCCAATCTATTTAGATCATGGCAAAAAAGGTAGTTGCAACCCTTAAAACGGGTAAAGGTAAAGAATATTCAAAAGTTATCACGATGACTAAATCACCAAAATCTGGTGCTTATTCTTTCAAAGAAGTTATCGTTCATAACGATCACGTTAAAGATGCTATTGCTGGACAAGGCAAGTAATTTTAATATTTAATGATATTAAAGCCGTCCCTATATTTATGGGAGGGCTTTTTTTGTTTTCATCTACATTTCTATGGGACTATTCGATTTTTTCAAGAAAAAGGAAACTGCTCCTGAAGCTCAGGAAGTATTAAATAAAGGGTTAGAGAAAACTAAAACCGGATTTCTGAATAAAATCACCAAGGCTGTTGCCGGAAAATCAACAGTGGATGATGATGTACTGGACAATCTGGAAGAAGTACTGGTTACCTCGGATGTTGGGGTAACAACAACCCTTAAAATCATTGACAGAATTCAGGACAGGGTGGCAAAAGACAAATACTTGTCTACCTCAGAATTGAATCTGATCCTCCGTGATGAAATCCAGTTATTACTGGCTGAGAATAACAGCAATGATTTCCGCAATTTTGAATACGGAGACCATAAACCCTATGTAATCATGGTAGTCGGTGTCAACGGTGTGGGTAAAACAACGACCATTGGCAAGCTTGCGAACAAACTTAAAGCTGAAGGGCTGAAAGTAGTTCTCGGTGCAGCGGATACCTTCAGGGCAGCAGCCGTTGAACAGATTAAATTATGGGGTGAACGTATTGACGTCAGAGTTGTTGCCCAGGCTATGGGTTCTGATCCTGCGTCTGTCGCATTTGACACGATACAATCGGCAGTTGCCAACGGAGAAGATGTAGTTATCATTGATACTGCAGGCAGACTGCATAATAAAATTGGTCTGATGAACGAACTGGGAAAAATCAAAAAGGTGATGGAAAAGGTAATTCCTGGTGCACCACATGAGATTTTACTGGTACTCGACGGATCAACCGGTCAGAATGCTTTTGAGCAATGTAAACAATTTACAGAAGCTACAGATGTAAATGCACTGGCGATTACCAAACTGGACGGCACAGCCAAAGGTGGTGTAGTCATTGGTATTTCTGACCAGTTTAAAATCCCTGTAAAATACATCGGGGTAGGTGAAGGTGTAAATGACCTTCAATTATTTGATAAAAAATCTTTTGTTGACGGCCTGTTCAAATAAGCCTTCTTTAAGAGTATATATACATACGAAATGAACACAAAAACGACTTCTAAAATTATCCCTGTTAAAAAACCGAAAATCAATGTAATTACGCTTGGTTGTTCCAAAAATATTTACGACTCGGAGGTTTTAATGGGACAATTAAGAGGGAATAGCTTAAATGTGGTTCATGAAGCTAACGACATCAATAAGGATGATATTATCGTAATCAATACCTGCGGCTTCATTGACAATGCTAAACAGGAATCTATTGATACCATCCTTCAGTACAGCCAGTTAAAAGATGAAGGTAAGATCAGTAAAGTAATTGTAACGGGATGTCTTTCTGAACGTTATAAACCTGAACTGGAATCTGAAATCAAAAACGTTGATGCTTTTTTTGGCACAAACGATCTGCAGAATATCTTACACTCACTTGGTGCTAATTACAAACATGAGCTGATTGGCGAAAGATTGCTAACTACTCCATCGCACTTTGCTTATTTCAAAATTGCGGAAGGTTGTAACCGTCCCTGCTCTTTCTGTGCAATTCCGCTAATGCGTGGTAAACATGTATCAACTGAAATGGAAGCTCTGGTAAAAGAGGCTAAAATTTTAGCTGCAAACGGAACTAAAGAACTAATTCTGATTGCACAGGATCTGACTTATTACGGTCTTGACATTTATGGAAAACGTAATCTGGATGAGTTATTAAGACGTCTTTCTGATATCAATGGTATTGAATGGATCAGATTACAATATGCTTATCCTTCAGGATTCCCAATGGAAATTCTGGATGCCATGAACGAAAGAGAAAACATCTGTAAATATCTGGATATGCCTTTACAGCATATCACGGACAATATGTTAAAGTCAATGCGACGTGGAATCACTAAACAAAAGACTATTGACATTGTGAACCAGATCAGAGATAAAGTTCCTGGAATCGCTATGCGTACTACATTGATCTGTGGCTATCCTGGTGAAACTGAACGTGATTTTGAAGAGATGTTACGCTGGGTAGAGGATACCCGTTTTGACAGACTGGGCTGTTTCACCTATTCTCATGAAGAAAAAACACATGCACATAACCTGGTAGATGATGTTCCTGATGAAGTTAAACAGGAACGTGTTGACGCAATCATGGAGCTGCAACAGGGAATTTCATATGAAATCAATCAGGAAAAAGTAGGTCAGACCTATAAAGTTCTGGTAGATCGTAAAGAGGGTGATTTCTTTATCGGACGTACTGAATTTGACTCTCCGGAGGTTGATAATGAGGTTCTGATCGAAGCTTCTACTGGTTACGCCGCAAATGGCAGTTTTGTGAATGTAGAGATTGACCGCGCCGAAGATTTCGATCTATATGGACGGATTGTAAAATAATATGGTGATTTGCTGAATTATGGTTTATTAGCTTAATTTCGTAGCAATGCAGGCCAAGTACATCTCTTATCAGCAAACACACGCTTTTTCGTCCATTGTATTGGATTACATAGATGGAAAAGATAACCTGGAGTCTTTTTATAAGTACTCCCCTACTTTAGAGGGTTTTAAAAAAGCAATCGGAGACCGGAAGTATTCTGGTGACCGCAGCTTATTAGTAAACAGCCTGCACCAGCAGTATCAGCATTTACAGCCTTCTGCTTCAGTTCTTAAAAACATCAGTTTATTGGCTGATGACCGGACATTTACCATAACGACCGGTCATCAGCTGAATATATTTACAGGTCCCCTTTATTTCATCTATAAGATAGTTACTGCTATTAAACTGGCAGCTGATCTACAGCAGCGTTTTCCTGACTTTAATTTTGTTCCTGTCTACTGGATGGCTACTGAAGATCATGATTTTGAAGAAATCAATCATGTCAAAGTAGAGGATAAAATGCTGACCTGGCAAAAAAATGCTGCAGGTGCAACCGGCCGTTTAACTACTGCTGATATCAACGATGCACTTGTGGGTTATAAGGGTTATCTGGGTATCAGCGATAATGGTACTGAGTTTTCACAAATTGTAGAAAAAGCATATACGACCAACAAAACGCTTACTGCTGCCACACGTGAGCTGGTAGATGCGTTATTTGGCAAAAAAGGACTGGTCTGTGTGGATGCAGATGATGCTGCGCTGAAAAAGCAGTTTGCACCTGTTATCTATCGTGATATTACCGAGCAGAATAGTTTTGCGCAGATTAATACCAGCAGTGAGGCTTTAGAGAAAAAAGGTTATAAGCCACAGGTAAATCCAAGAGAGATTAATTTCTTTTATATGGATGACCAGCTTCGTGAGCGTCTGGTGGAAGAGCATGGGGAGTATAAGGTATTGAATACTTCTATCAGCTTCACCAAAGAGACGTTAAAACAGGAAATTGATAATCATCCTGAACGCTTTAGCCCCAATGTGGTTATGCGCCCGGTATACCAGGAGCTGATCTTACCTAATCTGGCTTATATAGGTGGCGGCGCTGAAGTAACTTACTGGCTGCAGCTTAAAGCTAATTTTGATTTTTATACTATTCCATATCCGATACTGATTCTGAGGAATTCTGCATTAGTCATCGATGAAAGAAGTGCAAGAAAAATGCAGATCCTGGATATCAGCCCCATCACTTTGTTTAATAGTGACGAGCAGTTGAAAAATCAGTGGATTAAAGCGCATGTTGGCGATTCGCTTTGTCTTGATGACGAGCAACGCGCCATAAGAGCAGTTTTTGATCAGATCAAACTGAATTCTTATAAAATAGATAAAACACTTTCTATGTCTGCTGAAGCAGCCAAAACAAAAGCACTGAAACTGGTCACTAACCTGGAGAAGAAGCTTCTAAGGGCCGAAAAACGAAAACATACGACTTCTCTGCAGCAAATTGACGCCTTGAAGAATAAGTTATTTCCATCTGGTGTTTTACAGGAGCGTGTGCTGAACATCGCACCAATGTATGTGCTTTACGGGGATGACTTTATTGAAAGTCTTTTAGCTGCATTCAAACCTCTTGATTATAAATTTACAGTTCTATACGCTTAATTCATTCAAATGACCTTCCATACTTTTACAGAAACACGTTTAAGAAATTTCACTAAAAGCGTCTTTTTGAAGATGGGATGCTCTGAAACGGATGCAGATTTAGCTACTGATGTTTTAATACGTTCTGATCTCAGAGGTATCGATTCTCATGGGGTAGCGCGCCTGAGTGGCTATATCCGTCTCTGGGAGAAAGAAAGAATCAATGCGACACCAAACATCAGGGTAGTACATGAAACTCCAACTACAGCTACTATAGATGGTGATGCGGGGCTCGGCCTGGTAGTAGCACCTTTCGCCATGAAAGTGGCCATGGAAAAGGCTGCTGTCTATGGCAGCGGATGGGTTGCTGTCAAAAATTCCAATCACTTTGGCATCGCTGGTTATCATGCACTGCTGGCTGTTGAAAAGGATATGATCGGAATCAGCATGACTAATGCCAGTCCGTTAGTTACGCCTACTTATGCGAATGAAAGATTACTGGGCACCAACCCTATGTGTTACGCGTTTCCAGCAGGGAAATACCCTCCTGTAGTTGTTGATATGGCCACCGCCGCTGCTGCAAATGGTAAACTGGAAATTGCTCAGCGGGCAAACCTGCCAATTCCTGAGGGATGGGCACAGGATAAAGATGGTAAAACAACCACTGATGCGAATGCATTGAAAGATGGAGGATCTTTACTTCCTCTGGGCAGCGATAAAGACCATGGAAGTCACAAGGGCTACGGCCTGAGTGCAACTGTCGATATCCTGACTGCAGTACTTTCGGGAGCCAATTACGGCCCGTGGGTCCCTCCTTTTGTCGCTTTCCTTGAACCTTCTGCAAATCCTGTTGGTGAAGGCCTGGGACACTTCTTTGGCGCCATGCGCATAGATGGCTTCCGCCCCGCAACAGATTTTAAAAATCATCTTGACAACTGGATCGAACGCTTCCAAAATGCAAGAACTATTGATCCTGACAAAAAAGTAATTATACCAGGCGAACCGGAATATGCATTTGAACTGGAACGCAAAGTGAAAGGTATTCCACTGGTGGAAGCAGTGGTAAAGGATTTGGATACCCTCGCTAAGAAGCTCCGGATTAGCGGCATCTAAGGGATTTTAAAAAAATACATGCTATGTTCAGGCTGCATTCTCTTTTGCCCTTCGGGGCAACGGAACGCTAGGCCTTTCACATTAGCATATATTTTTTTAAAATAGTATAGAGTGCATCCAAATCCTACGCCATTTGGGAAAAATGTTTAAGTATTACTCTTTACTTGAATTTTAGATTTACAACGCTTAGAAACACTCTTGAAGACCTCGGTTCATTAGTTTTCCGGTGATGCCTATTCAGAAATGTTTTTTAAGTATTTCTCTTTACTGGAATTTCAGATTTACAATGCTTAGAAATACTTTTGAAGACCTCGGTTCATTAGTTTTCCGGTGATGCCTATTCAGAAATGTTTTTTAAGTATTTCTCTTTACTTGAATTTTAGATTTACAACACTTAGAAACACTCTTGAAGACCTCGGTTCATTAGTTTTCCGGTGATGCCTATTCAGAAATGTTTTTTAAGTATTACTCTTTACTTGAATTTTAGATTTACAACACTTAGAAACACTCTTGAAGACCTCGGTTCATTAGTTTTCCGGTGATGCCTATTCAGAAATGTTTTTTAAGTATTTCTCTTTACTGGAATTTCAGATTTACAATGCTTAGAAATACTTTTGAAGACCTCGGTTCACTAGTTTTCCGGTGATGCGATTCAGAAATGTTTTTAAGTATTTCTCTTTACTGGAATTTCAGATTTACAATGCTTAGAAATACTTTTGAAGACCTCGGTTCACTAGTTTTCCGGTGATGCGATTCAGAAATGTTTTTAAGTATTTCTCTTTACTGGAATTTCAGATTTACAATGCTTAGAAATACTTTTGAAGACCTCGGTTCACTAGTTTTCCGGAGATGCCTATTCAGAAATGTTTTTTAAGTATTTCTCTTTACTGGAATTTCAGATTTACAATGCTTAGAAATACTTTTGAAGACCTCGGTTCATTAGTTTTCCGGAGATGCCTATTCAGAAATGTTTTTTAAGTATTTCTCTTTACTGGAATTTCAGATTTACAATGCTTAGAAATACTTTTGAGGACCTCGGTTCATTAGTTTTCCGGTGATGCGATTCAGAAATGTTTTTTAAGTATTGCTCTTTACTGGAATTTCAGATTTACAATGCTTAGAAATACTTTTGAAGACCTCGGTTCATTAGTTTTCCAGTGATCCCGCTCCAAAAGAAGACTTTTGAGGGTATTTAATAATGTCCGGTCATATGTACTGATTCGGATATATGACCGGACATTTTCTAGAAGGTACCGCTGAAAGCTAATCCTACGGCCTTTTGCTGGTAAGTTGGCATCAGAGAATATTTCACGGCCCGGTTACCTACAACCAGCTTTTTCAAACTGGGATAAATCAGATAAGCCAGCTTGGTCGAAGCTATACCAACTCCGGCACCTGCAATGACATCACTTAGCCAATGTTTGTTGTTGTACATTCTTAACACACCGGTTGCTGTAGCTACAGTATAACCTGCATAACCTATCCAGGGTGATACATCCCGGTATTCCTGATTTAGAAACTCAGCATTGGCAAATGCACTGGCAGCATGTCCTGAAGGGAAAGACTTCGTATCTGCAAAATCCGGACGCTCCCTGGCAAACCCATACTTACCTGAATAGGTCGCAACTCCCATTATGGCCTTGGATAAAATATAAATAGCCGTACCATCAACCAAACTGTGTTTACTTTTCACACCAGCCAGATTCAGAGCATAAAAAGCAACCCCAGGCGCAAACTGAAGATAATCATCTATACGGACTGAAAAACCAGGATGTTTCTTTTGCAAATTCGCCTGGATATTAAAATCCAATCTTCTGACTGCATTGTTCCCCAGAGAAACCAAACCATAACTGAATAAAACTGCCGGGATAATAAATGATCTCATCTCCGGAGGATCTACTCCCCGGATATTCATCGTAGTTATTTCTTTGTTTATTTTAATCGAATCCTTATTCTGGATATTATATTGTGCGCACACCACCCCTGGCAAACATACCATGGCGATAAGTCTTAAAAAATTCATAGGATAATTCTATAGCTGACAGAGGACAACAATCCCCACTAGATTAATCTATACGTGTAATTTATACCGCGTTTCTAAAAAAAACATTCAATTATCCATACATATTCATCCCCACCTCATAATGAATACTTCACTTACTGGGTATACGTGAAAAAATGAAGATAATCAGGAGATTAACCTTGGAGGCTGCCAGAACGAAAGATCTATAGTCTTAAATTCTCCAGTCAAATGAGCCGAAAGCTCAGGAATATAATAAACGGATGAAATTGTAAGCACCATCACTTCTTTAGTCACAGAAGCTATAGAACAACACGAACAATTACAAAAAAAGTACAATCATCATTATCCTGCCGGGCATGAGAAGAAAACTCAATCTTAACTCCCCCACCCAACGACGATAAAGCATCATCACCACATGGTACAAAACTTAGTACCACCACCAACACAATCCCTATGAATGCCAATAATCATCATATAATTCTGATGAAGATAACAAAGAAATTACCAGAATCCCTAATCTACTAATACAGCACTCATAATTGAAGACACGAACTGAGCCACAGATAATCAATCCATAAACAGAAGTGCAATTAAATTACTCCCTGTTTGTTGGACAAGCTTTGACCAAACTCAAGATAATTATGACACTTTCTTATGAGTTTGATAGAATAAGTAACAAAATATCTCTGCAATACTCCAAGGTCATCGCACTAGAAACACCCTAGCCCACGATCTTTTGGCTGTAGATATCAATAAAAAAGGCAAACATGAACATGAAGCTTCTGAATATCAGCATATAGGTGATGTCAGCCTGCTACACCTGCCCTGGATGGACCATTTTCAGTCCTTTGGTTTGTCTGATAGTCAAAAATTATTAATCAGCATAACTAAAAACTAACTAACTAACTAACTAACTAACTAACTAACTAACTAACTAACTAACTAACTAACTAACTAACTAACTAAAAACCAACAAACACTCTCCCCCCCAACAATGAGATAGGTCTTGGAGAGTCATCCTTCTGGGGTGCTAAAAAAAAGCGTGTCCTGTCTTTCCAGGCATCATTCCCCCTTCAGGGAATGCCAGCCGGAAAGACAGGACACGCTTTTTTTTTAGAGCCAGCCTATGCTAACACAGACCTAATGAATACTATTGAATAGTCTGCCCCACCTGATCTTACTAAAGAATGACCCATTCGTATCATAACTCATCCAGATGAACAAAGCCTTTCCAACGACATGGTCTTCAGGCACAAACCCCCAATATCTTGAATCCAGTGAATTATGCCTGTTATCTCCCATCATCCAGTAATAATCCATCTTAAAGGTATAAGTCGAAGCTGGTTTACCATTAATCAACCATCCGCCAGCAACCTTCTCTACTTTATTACCTTCATAGATAGCTATTGCACGCTGATACAAAGGCATAGAAACACTATCCAGTTTTACAGTCCACCCCTTTTTAGGAACCTGAATAGGACCCCAGTTATCAGCATTCCATTTTCTGTTAGGATCCTGAGGGAAGACGTTCGCTTCCACCGCTCCGGGAGCAGCAGTACGGGTAACCACCGAAGCAACAAAGTCCAGCTTCTTTACCTTTTCCATCATTACTGGTGTACCTACAAAATTATAGCTATCCTGAGATAAAGCACTGATATCCCTGTCTATCACAAAACCCATATCTTCAAATAACTGGAAATTAACGTCACTGGATTTAAATTTCACCAGGTAATCAATCTGTCCGGTATTTTTCATTGGCTCAGGCTTTCCATTGATTGTAACCAAACCGTTCGACATACTTAATACATCACCACTAATTCCGATACAACGCTTAATATAGTTTTCTCTTTTATCAACAGGCCTGCTTACAATGGTATACTGACTCTGAATCGCCTGCCTGCCAACTGCACGCACCATATCATAATAATCTCTGTCCTGAGCTTCAAGCGCTACGGTATCTCCATCCGGAAAATTAAAAACGACAACATCATTTCTTTTGATATCCTGCATTCCAGGTAATCTGCGATATTTCCATTGTATTCCATCGTAATATGCTTTTGTACCGGTAACAGGCATGGTATGATGCGCAAAAGGGAAAGCAACAGGAGTCATTGGTATTCTCGCTCCGTAATTTACCTTACTCACAAATAAAAAATCGCCTATCAACAGCGACTTCTCCATAGAGCCCGTAGGAATTGTATAGGCCTCGATAAAAAATACACGGATAACCGTGGCGGCAATTACTGCAAAAACAACAGCATCAAACCATTCTCTGCTTCTTGTCTTTTTCTTTTTTGGTGCAGCATCATTATTTTTTTGCCAGAACTTCCAATTCATATGTTTTGTTATTTTAAATTAAATATATCAGATATATTATAGAATCCCTGCTTATTTTGTAACCACTCAGCTGCGACAACCGCACCTAAAGCAAAACCAGCACGGTTATGAGCAGTATGCTTCAATTCTATTTCATCTACTTCTGAACTATATATCACAGTATGTGTACCTGGTATATTCTCTATTCGCTGCGAAGCAATTAAAACCTGCTCCTGCTTAAGCACATCTATAGTCGGATTTCCATCCAGTTCATTTACCCACTCCGACTTACGATCCAGATTTTCTATTATTCCCTCCGCAAGTGTCATAGCTGTACCGCTTGGCGAATCGAGCTTCTGTGTATGATGAATCTCTTCTACCTGTACATCATATACCGGATAGTTATTCATCACCTTTGCCAGCACTTCATTAATATGAAAAAACAGGTTTACTCCAATACTGAAATTAGATCCATATAACAGCGTATTATTACCACGCAGACATTCGTCTTTAATTTCCTGCAATTGTCCATACCAGCCAGTTGTACCTACAACCAATGGCACATTTGCCTCAAAGCAGGTATATATGTTATTTATAGCGGCATCAGGTGTACTGAAATCTATCGCTACATCTGCTTTTCTTAAGTTAGAAACAGTTAGGTCGGCCAAGTTATCTCTACCGATTTTCAGGACAACTTCATGTCCTCTTTCTATAGCAAAACGTTCAATAATCTGACCCATTTTACCGTAACCGATTAAAGCTATATTCATTTATATGTATTTTAAAAAAGATGGTTGATCAATCATATGGAAATCTAGAATCTAAAGGCAATCTTTAAGCCCGGATTAAAAGCATTATAGCCATATAGGGTTTGTGAGCCAATTACTGTAGGCGAAATTCTGATAGCCAGGTTATCTCCCACATCAAAATAGGAAAGTCTTGCATCAACGTAAGCCTCAACAATATTCACCACATATAATCCTACGAAAGAAAAAAGGACAACCTCTCTGTTTCTTCTGTAAATTTCTTTGGCCGTGGTTAATCCCTGAGTACTGATATTTGCCAACGGACTTCCCTGGGTAGGGCTACCAGTCCTGGCTCTTTCCTGAAGCTCAGTAAGATATTCTTTATACTTGTTGTTATTCTGAATATAAGACATAGCCAGCAGCGTTCCCCCGGTATAAATAGCAGCAATCTTAATTCCACGGTAAACAGTAAGTCCATTTCCATACTGCCCCCATCCCGGAATCATTGCAGATCTGAGTGCTGCCCTTCTGCCAGCAATACGCCCCAGATTAACATAGCCTGTATCTGCTTTCACAGGAGCGCGTTTAAGACTATCGCCTTTAACAGTAAATTTTTCCTGTCCGCTAACTGCAAAAAAAGTACAGCAGAACAAAACCGATAACAGTAAGTTTTTTGGCATTACCAATCTAATAATTCTAATATTCTGCTCAGATCGTCATCAGATACAAACGGAATTTCAATTGCACCTTTACCATTTTCACCTACCTTAAGTTTCACTTTAGTCGCAAATCTTGAAGCCAGATCCTTTTGTAATTTCTGATATTCGAAAGACACACCTACCGGCTGTTTTGTGCTTTTAGGTTTCAGCTGAAGACTATTGATACTTCTTACCAGCTCTTCTACTTTACGAACTGACAACCCCTTGTCTATAATTTCCTGATGAATAAATAATTGTTTATCCGTCTCTTCCACATTAATCAGTGCACGGGCATGACCCATAGAGATTTTCTGATCACGAATAGAAACCTGTATTGCCGGAGGTAATTTAAGTAAACGCAGATAATTGGTAACAGTGGAACGGTTTTTACCTACCCGCTCACCCAACTGTTCCTGTTTCAGATTACACTCTTCAAGCATCCGCTGAAAACTCAAAGCAACCTCAATCGCATTTAAATTCTCCCGCTGAATATTTTCAATCAGAGCCATTTCCAGCATCTGCTGGTCATTAGCCTCCCGGACATAAGCAGGGATTTCTGTTAATCCCGCTAACTTAGATGCCCGCAGACGTCTCTCTCCTGAAATTAACTGATATGTACCACCTTCAGCTTTTCTGACAGTAATAGGCTGGATTAACCCCTGCACTCTGATGGAATCAGCCAGCTCATTTAAAGCTACCTGATCAAATTCAGAACGTGGCTGATAAGGATTAGTTGTAATATCATTGATTTTGATATTACCAATATTATTTGATGGCGTTTTCTGTTCAGTTTCACTGACCGGATTAATCACATTCTTTGGCGGATGAGCCGAATCTGAATCATCCAAAAGCGCACTTAATCCTCTGCCTAAACCTGTTTTTCGCTGAAACGATGTCATTAAATTATATTTAAATAGTTGCCGAAGTCAAACCCTGGCTTTCTTTGACTAATCCGTTTTTGCGGACAATCTCCCGGGCAAGGTTCAGATAATTTATTGCTCCCTTACAATTTGCATCATGCATGATGACCGAAATCCCATAACTTGGTGCTTCACTTAAACGGGTATTTCTTTGTATGATCGTATCAAAAACAAGTTCCTGGAAGTGTGTTCTTACCTCTTCAACAACCTGATTGGATAAACGTAAACGCACATCGTACATGGTAAGTAAAATACCTTCAATTTCCAGTTCAGGATTCAACCTGTTCTGTACTATTTTTATAGTATTTAATAATTTACCTAATCCTTCCAATGCAAAGTATTCACACTGAACAGGAATAATGACAGAATCTGCAGCGGTTAAAGCATTGATTGTAATCAAACCAAGAGAAGGAGAACAATCAATAATAATGAAATCATACTGGTCTTTGATTTTTTCCAGAACTGCCTTCATTTTATATTCCCTGTTGGTCAGATTGATCATCTCTATTTCTGCTCCAACCAGGTCAATATGCGCTGGTAATAAATCAAGATTAGGCGTTTCGGTCTTTTGAATAGCTTCAGAAGGTTCTACATCATTAATGATGCATTCATAAATGCTATTTTTGATGCTTCTGGGATCAAATCCAATTCCAGACGTCGAATTGGCCTGAGGGTCTGCGTCTACTAATAAAGTTTTATATTCTAACACGGCCAGGCTGGCGGCTAAATTTATAGACGAAGTTGTTTTACCTACTCCACCTTTCTGATTTGCCAATGCAATAATTTTACTCATTTATCTTTTTAATAATTACCAATTATTTCCTGAGAATTTGTGAATTAGATCCTTTATGTAAAAAACGCTATTTTTACCTACATTTAGGGGCTTTTTAACAATTAGCTAAGATACAAACTAAATAACAATATTAGCGTTAAACAATAGAGTGTTTTAAACATCTTATTAACAATTTTTACATGATTACGATCATTTCCGGCACAAACAGACTTGAAAGCAATACGCTGAAAGTAGCAAAATATTATCAGAACTCACTTACTAAAAAGGGACAAAAGGCTAATATACTGAGCCTGACAGATCTCCCGGGAGACTTAATTATCTCGGATTTATACGGAAAAAGATCCCCCGGATTTAAAAAAATACAGGAGCAGATTACCGCAACTGAAAAATTCGTGTTCATCATTCCTGAATATAACGGAAGCTTCCCCGGTGTTCTCAAAGCACTCATAGATGCATGCGATTTCCCCGACAGCTTTTATGATAAAAAAGCATGCCTTGTAGGAATTTCTTCAGGTAAATATGGAAACATCCGCGGGATTGACCATTTTGGTGGGGTTTGCAGTTACCTGCATCTGCATGTACTCCCTTTACGCCTGCATATTCCTGCGATTAAAACAGAACTGGATGAACAGGGTAATTTCTATAAGGAGGATACAGTCAGATTTACCGGACAGCAGATGGATAAGTTTATCGCTTACTAAACCGCAAAGGTCGTCCAGTTTTTACCTTCATTACCAAAAATAAAATAACCGGGATAAAGCATTTCTGCCATGTCTTCCATTGCCTCTACAAAGGATAAGGGATCACTTAAAAAGGCAGAAGTGTCTTCCATCAGATAAACTCTGTTATAAGCTACTGCAGGCCATTCCTTTTCCAGAAGAGAAGGGATAAGACCCATCATTTGCCCAATTCCCATATTGGTCTGATGATAGATCAGGACTTTTGCCTGCTGCACAATCTCAACAATTTCTCCACCCACACATTCAATCAGCACATTTAAAACACCATTGGGTGTATTATGCGTATCCAGACAGGTCACTGGCACCTTGTCCATAAACTTAATCTTATGCAGAATGATATCCACACGCTCTTGCAGATCTTCGCGTAGCGCTTCATCCTCAACATTATTTATAACTGCATTTAAAAAAGACATACCGATTAATTTATTACTTTGTGCAAAAGTAATATTCCTGACCTGATGCCCCGAATTATAAAAAATATTTTTTACACTTTATGCGTTATTGCAGTCTATGGCTGTCATTTTGAGGTTAAAGACAAGGACAAAAAAGTTTTTAATCTGAACTTTGATCAAAGCCTGACTTCTTTAGATCCTGCATTTGCACGTAATCAACCTGCAATATGGATGATGAATCAGCTGTATAACGGACTGGTCCAGGCAGACAGTCAGCTAAACACTGTTCCTGCTATAGCCAAATCTTGGGAAGTGTCTGCAGATGGTCAGCAATACACTTTTCATCTCCGGAATGACGTGTTTTTTCATAATGATCCGCTTTTTTTAAACGGAAAAGGCAGAAAAGTAATCGCATCAGATTTCGCATACAGCTTTAACCGCCTGTCTGATCCCAAAGTAGCTTCTTCCGGAGGATGGATTTTCAGTGATAAAGTAAAGGACGCACATAGCTTTGAAGCACCTGATGACAGCACTTTAATTATTCATTTAACCAAACCATTCCCCGCCTTTCTTAACCTTTTGACTACACAATACTGTGTAGTTGTCCCTCATGAAGTGGCAGATCATTATGGAAAAGACTTCAGAAGCCATCCTATAGGAACCGGCCCTTTCCGTTTTAAATACTGGAAAGAAGAAGAAATACTCGTACTGCTGAAAAATGAAAATTACTGGGAGAAAGAAAATGGCAGAAAACTACCTTATCTGGATGCTGTTAAGGTTTCTTTTATCACTGATAAACAAAGTGCCTTTATGTCTTTTATCAAAAAAGATCTCGATTTTTTTTACAGTGTGGATGGAAGTTACCGCGATGATATTCTGACAAAAAGCGGTCATATGACCAGCAAATACAAAGGAAAATTTCAGTTGATCAAAGGGGCTTATCTATGTACAGAATATGTAGGGATATTAGTTGACACCTCAAAGGCTATAGTCAGAAACTCTCCGCTAAGATTCAAAAAAGTACGTCAGGCAATCAATTATGGAATAGATAAACCAAAACTGATCAAATATCTGCGAAACAGCACTGGCACCCCGGCTACTTCGGGTTTTGTACCCAAAGGTATGCCCGGATTTGATAGCCTCAAAGTAAAGGGCTATCACTATGACCCTGTTAAAGCGGCAAAATTACTTGCTGAAGCAGGTTTTCCCCATGGAAAGGGAATGTCTGAATTAACATTGAGCACCTCTACCACTTATAAAGACCTGATTGAGTTTATTCAGGGAGAGCTCAATGCCCTGGGTATTAAAGTCAAAGTAGATGTAACTCCAAGCTCCAGCCTGCGTGAATTAATGTCTAAAAATGAGGTTAATTTTTTCAGGGGCTCCTGGATTGCTGATTATCCTGACGCTGAAAATTATCTCTCGGTTTTCTACTCCAAAAACCGGGTGCCGTATGGACCGAATTACACAGGTTATTTTAACAAAGAATTTGACAGGCTGTTTGAACAGAGTTATTTCGAAAAGGATGCAAAAAAACGATATGCGCTTTACCAGAAAATGGATAATATGGTAACAGAAAATGCTTCTATTGTACCTATTTTATATGACCAGTCTGTTACGATGCTGCAAAATAATATCAGCGGTTACCCTATTAATCCTTTAAGTATAATGATCCTGAAAAGAGTTAAAAAGAAATAATCTCCGTCTCTGCAGCTCAGACAAATTTTACAGCAAAAAAAACACGTTTTGTTTTTGGGCTTGTATTTCCCTGTCAGAGAAAAGCATTCAAAAACAAAACGTGTTTTTTTATATTAAAGGTTTACTGTTTCGGGGTTCCGCCAGCTCCTCCTCCAAGCCCTCCGGCACCTTCATCCTGTTTTAAGTCATCGTTATTAATCCCTTTTTTCTTTTTAGGCCCCGTAAAGGTTACTTTTCCAAATTTATAGCTGAAATTAACTCCAAAAGATCTTAACGGGTAATAGATATTCATATTCTGGCGGAAATCATCTCCTTTATTCTCATTATGAATATGCAGATCTCTTGAAAACACATTCAGCACATTGATACCTACAGTAGCTTTCTTTTTCATGATATCTTTCTTAAACGCACCTCCGTAAAAAGCCATCGGCCCTGAAGTTCCCTGAAAAGTTCTTCTTGAAGCATTATACACCCCAAAAAGTTCTGTATTCCAACCGCCCTTGAATGAAATTGCAGACCTGGCAAACACAGAATAGTTAACATATACACCAGTGCGCTGATTAGTTTGAAAGTTATTCAAATCATAAGTATTTAAACTAAAATTCCCCATCAGAGTCCATTTAGGCAATGGATTATATGTAGCAAACACGTTAGCTCCAAATGACTTATTTCTGCCTACGTTAAAATAGGTAGTCAGCTTTTGCTCAGGAATAAACAGACTCTCAATCACATCCTGCGTATTACGATAAAATACAGAAGCGTTAATCACCGATCCCTTAATAAAGGTTGAATAACCCAGCTCTATGATATCACTTATCTCAGGACTCAGATTTGGATTACCCTGTTGCTGATTCTCCGGATCATTCCTGTTTAAGAAAGGATTCAGATAAGATAAACTCGGTCTTTGCATCCTTCTGTTATAACTCAGTTTCAAGGTTGAATTTCCTTTCAGCGTTTTTGAAATAATCGCACTTGGGAATAGGTTAAAGTAGTTATTGTTAAAATTCAGAGAAGAACCGGATACACCACTGATATCAGTGTATTCAGCTCTCAGACCACCTTTCACGTCAAGCGTTTTTGCCAGTTTAAAACTCAGAACACCATAGGCAGCACCTACATCCTGTTTGTAATCAAAGTCCTGCTCACTACTCTCATATTTACTTTTTATGTTTCTTAAGATCCCCTTAACACCTGTTTCCAGAGTCATAGTTTTAGAGAAAGGATATACATAATCAGTTTGTAAAGTATACTCGTTATTTTTACCTGTATTATCCCCGATAACAGTCGGAGCTAATGGCGATCCGTCAGGGTTAATCAGCCTGGTATTAAATTCTGCAGTATTTCTGCCAAAACTAGCTTGTCCGGAAACCGTAAACTCTTCTCCTTCTTTCTTTGTTGTTTTTCTATAGTCAGCACTCCAGTCTATATTTTTAAAACTATTATTGTTATCTGAAGCACGTACATAATTCGTGGTTTTCAGTATAGCATTCTCCAAAAGGGTACTGGTTACGTCAGAACTACCATTTGATCCATTTGTAAAATTATTATACTTGATATTGGTAGAAAGACTGTTATATCCGTTTATATCATAATCCAGCCCAACACTTCCATTATAGCCGTATCGTTTTGCCCTGGTAAATCCATCCTGAAAAATATGAGATTGTTTGCTATAAACATCATTTTCCAGAACAACTCTTGTGTCCTGCGGAATAGCATACTGACCACCAAAATTAGAACTGATTCCCAAACGTCCCTGTTTGGCATTCAGACTAAAGTTTCCATTATTCTGACGGGTACCAACAGATACTGCTGCATTTCCATTTATACCCTGAGCAGTTTTCTTTTTAGTAATAATATTAATAATCCCACCAGCACCTTCTGCATCATATTTTGCTGATGGACTCGTAATTACCTCAACACTTTTAATCTCTTCGGCAGGAATCATTTTTAAAGCATCGGCCACACTGTTTGACATGGTTCCCGATGGCTTTCCGTTAATCAGCACTCTCACAGCTGAACTTCCGCGAAGTGATGGATTGCCATCAATATCCACAGAAACCATAGGTACTTTGCGCATGACATCACTCGCATTACCGCCTGCAGTAGTCACATCCTGTTCTGCATTGTAAACCAGTTTATCAATTTTGGTTTCTACCATCGGAGTTTTACCGACAATAGCAACTTCTTTTAAGTTACTTTCGGTACCACTCAGATAAATATTACCTAAATTCAAATCTGGTTTTTCCTGGCTGGTCTTCACCTGTATCGTTTTACTTTTATAGCCCATAAAGCCAATCAGTAATTTATACTGCTCAGGTGATACATTTTGGAGAACAACTTTTCCTTTAGCATCAGTTACCCCCCCATTAACTGATTTATTATCCTTAATTCTTATCAGTGATACTGTCGCATAATCAACAGGTTGTTTTGTAGCAGAGTCAATAATTACTGCACTTATCCTGCCCGTTATAGTTACCTTCTGTGCTCCCCCACCCAGATTGAACTGTGCGTTCACCTGTTGCATCAATCCCAGAAAGGCAAATAATAGTAATAGTCTTTTCATAATTTGTAATAGTGTGATTCGGTTATTTCATCATTAGTCAGCACAAATCTAACTTTGTTACAGGCTATTTAAAATAGTTTTCGTCCTTCAGGGGATTATAACCGGTGAATCACTGGAATTTGCCGGTGAAGCATCCGGCCAGAATTTCCCGATTCAATTATGAATTTCACAGGGTGCTTTTCTGTTTCAAATAGGTTAATTCAGACCTTTCCATTCTGAAATTTTAATTCGCTTAACTGTATAATAAATTTATTACAATCTCTATTAAACCCGGATAAAAAAAATGGTTATTAAGGATTTTACTCCTTAATAACCACTCCGGATTAAAATATGCTTATGGGGTATTAAACCACAATATTAACAATACGGCCTTTAACTATAATTACCTTTTTAGGTGTTTTACCTTCAAGATATTTTTGAACCTGCTCATCTGCGAGTACAATTTCTTCAATCTCTCTGGCTTCAAGAGTCAAACTCAGATTTAAGTTTAATCTTGTTTTTCCATTTACAGAAACCGGATAGCTGAATTCATCTTCTACTAAATGAGCTGGATTAAACTCAGGATAAGTAGCATAAGACAAACTTTCCTTATTACCCAGTAATGACCACAACTCTTCAGTAATGTGCGGCGCATATGGGGAAAGTACAATAACCAATTCCTGCAGGATACTGCGTTTATTACATTTAAGATCTGTTAATTCATTCACAGCAATCATAAAACTGGATACTGAAGTATTGAAAGAGAAACGTTCAATATCATCCTGTACTTTTTTAATAATTTTATGCAAAGCTTTCAATTCTGCTTTTGTAGGTTCGGCATCCGACAAAGTAAATTCCCAGGAGTCATTATGGAATAAGCGCCAGAATTTACGAAGGAATTTAAACACGCCCTCAATACCATTCGTATTCCATGGTTTACTTTGTTCAAGTGGCCCCAGGAACATCTCATACATCCTTAAGGTATCGGCTCCATAACTGGCAATCAATACATCCGGATTAACAACATTAAACTTGGATTTAGACATTTTCTCTACCTCTACACCACAGATATACTTTCCGTTTTCCAGGATAAATTCTGCTTCAGCAAATTCAGGTCTGAATAATTTGAACTTTTCAATACTCAGAATCTCATTCTCCACAATATTTACATCCACATGCAATGCAGATGTTTTATAATTGTTTTTCAATCCATGAGAAACCAGGGTATTTGTACCTCTTCCGCTTTCGTCAACTACACGATAAACAAAATTACTTCTACCCTGAATCATACCCTGATTGATTAATTTTCTGAAAGGCTCTTCTTCATTTACATAACCAAGATCTTTCAAAAACTTATTCCAGAAACGGCTGTAAAGCAGGTGACCGGTAGCATGTTCAGCACCTCCAATATATAAATCTACATCCTTCCAGTACTCAATTGCTTCTTTACCGGCAAATGCTGCAGAATTATGGGCATCCATATAACGATACCAATACCAGCTTGAACCAGCCCATCCTGGCATTGTACTCAGCTCATAGGTATACTGATGCTCATAAGTCCAGTTTTCTGCTCTACCCAATGGCGGCTCACCTGTTTCAGTCGGGAGATATTTGTCAACCTCTGGCAACAGCAAAGGCAGCTCTTCTTCTTTAATCAGATAAGGTAATCCATTTTTAAAGTAAACAGGAATTGGTTCTCCCCAGTAACGCTGACGACCAAAAATAGCATCACGCATTCGGAAATTAACTTTAGCTTTTCCTACCTTCTGATCTTCCAGCCACTTATTTAAAGTTGCAGTTGCCTCTGTATAGGTCATTCCGTTAATGAAACCGGAGTTGATATATTTTCCTTCTTTGGTTGGGTCTGCCTGTACTTCAATTTCCTGCTGTGCATCAAGAATCTGAACAATTGGCAAATTGAAATGTGTGGCGAACAACCAGTCACGCTGATCCCCGCTCGGCACTCCCATTACTGCACCTGTACCATAACCGGCAAGTACATAGTCAGCAATCCATAACTGAATACGCTCACCACTTACAGGATTAACTACATAAGTACCTGTAAAAGCACCGGAAACTGTTTTAGTATCCGCCATGCGGTCTAATTCAGATTTCTTTTTTGTTTGCTCTATATAATCCTTAACACTGTTTTGCTGTTCAGGAGTAGTCAATGCTGACACCAGCTCATGTTCCGGAGCTAATACCACATAAGAAACACCAAATATTGTATCCACACGGGTGGTAAAAACCTCAATATAGTCAGTATTTACAGCCGCTTCAGTTTCAATTTTGAAGCGAACGCTTGCTCCAACACTTTTACCAATCCAGTTACGCTGCATTTCTTTAACCGGCTCAGGCCAGTCAATAGTATTCAGTCCTTGTAACAAACGTTCTGCATAAGCAGAGATACGCATGCTCCACTGCATCATTTTTTTCTGTTCTACGGGATGTCCGCCACGCTCAGAAAAACCATCTTTCACTTCATCATTAGCTAATACAGTTCCTAGCGCGGCACACCAGTTCACCGTACTTTCTTTCAAAAATGTCAAACGGTATTTCAGCAGTTCTTCCTGTTTTTCTTCGGCAGTCATAGCCGCCCAGTCGCTTGGCATAAAACTTTTTACATCTTCATCACTGACTGCTTTTACATCAGCACTACCCGCAGCATTGAACTTTTCAATTAAAGTAGTGATATCTTCTGCACGATCTGTTTCCAGATTATACCAGGAATTGAATAACTGCATGAAGATCCACTGCGTCCATTTATAATATTCGGGTTCACTGGTGCGCACCTCACGACTCCAGTCAAATGAAAAACCAATCTGATCTAACTGACGACGGTAAGTACTGATATTTGCCTCTGTAGTTACCGCCGGATGCTGACCGGTTTGTATCGCATATTGTTCTGCCGGCAGTCCGAATGAGTCATACCCCATAGGATGCAGGACATTGTACCCCTTTAATCTTTTGTATCTTGAAAATATATCGGAGGCTATATAGCCCAGTGGGTGGCCAACATGTAAACCTGCACCCGATGGGTAAGGAAACATATCAAGCACATAAAATTTAGGTTTGGCTGATGTCGCCTCTGCTTTAAACGTTTGGTGTGCCGCCCAAAACCCCTGCCACTTCTGTTCTATTTCTTTAAATTGGTAATCCATTACAAAAATCCTTTATATACGGCGAAAATAAAGAAATTAAGGAGGTTTTAGAAGCCTTATCAAAAGAACTTTAGCGATATAAACGATATTCATACCAAACAAGATATTTTACCCGTTTAAAAGGTATCTTTTTGCATATATTTTTTTATTTTCGCAGAACATAAAATACACCCAACACATAAAATATGGAAGAATTTGAAGTTAGTGATGCTTCTAAGAAGACGAAAACCATTTATATCTCTACTATATTTAGTATAACCCTGGTTTTGTTAATGCTTGGCGTATTGGGACTCATACTGGTACATGCCAAGAATCTTTCTAACTACGTAAAAGAAAATATTGTATTAAATATTATAGTTGACGAAGGCGCGAAGGAAGCGGATGTATTGCAATTCAAAAAGGAACTGGATGCCAATCCTGCTATTAAACAGACGCAATATGTCAATAAAGAGCTGGCTGCAAAAAATCTTACTCAGGATTTAGGAGAAGATTTTGTTAATTTCCTGGGCTATAACCCGCTTTTATCAACCGTAGACGTTTACCTCAAAGCTGATTATGCCAACAATAAAAGTATTGATGCATTAAAAGCTACCATCAGTAAAAATCCTGTTGTCAAAGAAGTAATCTACCAGAGTTCATTAATTGATATGGTCAACAAAAACATCAATACAATTGGTTTAATTGTATTGGGATTTGCAGCCATCTTACTGGTAATCTCCATTGCATTAATTAATAACACGATCAGGCTGGCCATTTATTCTCAGCGTTTCCTGATCAAAAGTATGCAACTGGTTGGTGCTACGAAGAACTTCATCCGCAAGCCCTTTATTTTCTGGGCAATGCTGCATGGTTTGATTGCTTCTTTTATTGCCATCCTTATTCTGCTTGGACTTTTATACTATGCTCAGAAAGAAATTCCTGAAATCATTATTCTAAGAAATTATACCGAATTTGGTATTGTTCTTCTTGGTCTGATAGGAATGGGAATCTTCCTGACAGCGCTGAGTACAACCTTTGCAGTAAGCAGATATTTACGTTTAAAAATTTACGACCTTTACAGATAATAGCAAATGATTGAGAAAAAAACTAGTCCGGCAACGCAGGACGCCAAAAATGAAATGGTTTTTACCAAAAAAAATTATCAATTGCTGTTAATCAGCATTGCCATTGTTGTAGTTGGATTTATGTTAATGATAGGCAAAACTGATATCTATGATGTTAGAAAAACTCTTCTGGCTCCAATGGTAGTACTTTTTGGATTTGGATTTGGTATTTACGCAATCCTGAAAAAGTAACCTGTTCATGAATTTCTTACATGCTATTATTCTCGCTGTTATAGAGGGGCTGACGGAGTTTTTACCTGTTTCTTCTACCGGTCACATGATCCTTGCCTCTTCCTTTATGGGAATCGCATCTGATCCTTTTGTTAAATTATTTACTATTGTAATTCAGCTGGGAGCTATTCTTTCTGTGCTGGTTCTGTATTTCAAACGTTTTTTTAAGTCTGTAAATTTTTACTTTAAACTGCTGGTTGCTTTTATTCCCGCAGCTGTATTTGGCTTATTGCTAAGTAAAAAGATTGACGAAATGCTGGAAAGCCCGATGACAGTTGCTGTTTCACTGGTAGTTGGAGGGGTTATTCTTCTTTTTGTGGACAAATGGTTTAACAAGCCGGTAATTCATGAAGAGGAAGAGATTAATTACCTGACTGCTTTAAAAATTGGCTTTTTTCAATGCCTTGCAATGATTCCTGGTGTTTCAAGATCTGGCGCGAGTATCGTAGGTGGTATGTCGATGAAATTAAGTAGAAAAGTAGCTGCAGAATTCTCTTTCTTTTTAGCCGTACCAACAATGTTTGCTGCTACAGCCAAGAAGTTACTGGATTTCTATAAAGCCGGATACCAGATTACACCTAAAGAATTACAGCTTTTAGCTGTTGGTAATATCATTGCATTTATCGTAGCCCTGTTGGCTATTAAAAGTTTTATTGGTTACCTGAACAAACACGGCTTCAAAGTGTTTGGCTGGTATCGTATCATTGCTGGATTGATCATCATTGTATTAATATATAGCGGGCATAACCTGCAAATAATTTAATGTGTAAATTGCAGCTTAATTTAGATTACCATTTTGAGCGCAGAAAAGTTACTGGAAAGAACCTTCAATTTTGCTGAAGGAGAGTTATTACTCATCAATAAACCCTATAAGTGGACAAGTTTTGATGTAGTAGGAAAGATCAGGAATTCGTTAAAACCCCTGAAATTAAAAGTTGGTCATGCGGGTACATTAGATCCCCTGGCTACTGGTTTGCTGATTTTATGTACAGGAAAGCTGACAAAACAGATTGACACCTTTCAGGCAGAAGATAAAGAATATACCGGAACTATGATTCTTGGGGCAACGACTCCTTCCTTTGATATGGAAACAGAAGTTGATCAGGAATATCCGCTTACAAATTTAACGGAAGAAGCAATTTATGCTGCAACCTCACCATTTACCGGCGATATACAACAATACCCACCTGCCCACTCTGCAGTGAAAGTAAATGGGGAGCGCTTATATGTCAAAGCACGCAGAGGCGAAGAACAGGAATTAAGACTCCGTTTTGTTTCTGTACCCGTTTTTGAAATTACCCGTATTGCTTTACCGGAAGTTGACTTCAGAATAGTTTGCAGCAAAGGCACCTATATCAGATCATTAGTATCTGATTTTGGAAAACATCTGGACAATGGTGCGTATCTGTCTAAACTAACGCGCACCAGGAGTGGCAGTTTTCTTTTGGAAGATGCATTTGAAGTCACAGATCTGGTTGAGTATCTTAAAAATAAAAGAGAAAAGCTCTCAGCTGAACAACCGACCTCACAAAGTTAATATATATGCACAATCACCTGAAAAACTCTTATTTGCGTCATCTAAAAGATTTTATCCTGATTGGACTGGGCATTGTTTCTGCCTGTTTCGGTCTTAAAAGTTTTCTGATGCCAAGTGAGTTTATTGATGGTGGAGTAACGGGCATATCCCTGCTGATCAGTACGCTAACAGGATTTAAACTTTCTTATCTGATTCTGCTGATTAATATCCCATTTGTAATTCTGGGTTATTCGCAGATAGGAAAAGCTTTTGCTATAAAAACGGCCTTTGCAATTATTATACTGGCAATATTTCTGATTATCCTGCCTTTTCAACCTATTACTCATGATAAATTACTGATTGCTTTTTTTGGTGGTTTGTTCTTAGGGGGTGGTATTGGTCTGGCTATGCGTGGCGGCTGTGTAATTGACGGGACTGAAGTATTGGCGCTATATATCAGTAAAAACAGTATGCTGACTGTAGGAAATATTATTCTGATCCTCAATATCCTCATTTTTGGAGTAGCGGCAACTTTACTGGATATAGAAACTGCGATGTACGCGATTCTGACCTATTTATCGGCCTCTAAAACCATTGATTTTGTAGTAAATGGGTTAGAGCAATATATTGGGGTAACTATTATATCTGAAAAGAAAGAAGACATTAAACTGTTCCTGATCAATGACATGAAAAGGGGCGTGACTATCTATAAAGGAGAAGGCGGATATGGAGAGAAGAAAAAAATAGATATTTTATATACAGTAGTAACTAAACTTGAAATGGGTAAACTGCAAAATGAAATCCGCCAGATTGATCCGGATGCTTTTATCGTGCAGCAACAAATTTCTGACATCAAGGGCGGAGTAGTAAAACGACATGCCCTGCATTAATTTTAAAGATTTTGAAACCATCATGTGCTGCAGAACACAAACCGGAATGAACAGGAACCAGGTAGCACGTGATAGCTTCATCATCAATAAATAACAATTATATTCTGATGAAAATATATAATCACCTTTCTGAATTTAAAAGGTTGAACAATGCGGTTGCAACCATAGGCACTTTTGATGGCGTACATTTTGGGCATCAGAAAATCATTAACAGACTTTGCGAGCTTGCAAAAACCAGCGGAGGAGAAAGTGTAATTCTTACTTTTTTCCCTCATCCCAGACTGATTATTGACCCCGAAAATCAGGATCTGAAAATGATCAATACGATTGAAGAAAAAGCCGAAATCTTAGCTGGTTTAGGAGTTGATCATTTAATCATTACTCCTTTTACGCGTGATTTTTCTAATCTCAGCCCTGCTGAATATATTAAGAATATTCTGGTAGATACCATAGGAATCAAGCAACTGATAGTAGGTTACGATCATAGGTTTGGGAAAGACCGTTCTGGTGGCATGACAGATCTGGTTGCCTTTTCCGGTCCTTATGGCTATGAGATTGAGGAAATCAAAGAACAGGACATCAACGATGTTGCTGTAAGTTCTACAAAAATCAGAAAATCCCTGCTGGAAGGACAGGTAGGCCTCGCAGCAAAATATCTTGGTTATCATTTTTCATTATACGGGCCGGTTATTAAAGGTGATAAGATAGGCAGGACCATTGGTTTTCCAACGGCAAACATATTTATTGAGCAGCCTTATAAGCTGATCCCTTCGGACGGGATCTATGCGGTAACTGTAGAGATGGAAAATGAATCTTATAAAGGAATGGCTTATATAGGTCAGCGTCCAACAATTAACGGAATGACCAGAAATATAGAAGTTAATATCTTCGATTTTAATAAAGAAATATACGGCCAATACATCAAAATGAACTTTATGGAGTTTTTGAGACATGATGTAAAATTCACTGGTCTGGAAGCTCTTAAGCTGCAACTTCAAAAAGACAAAGAAGATACACTGGCCTATTTTGAAGGCATCAGCTAATTAAGATAGCTATCTCTGGTTATCGAAATAAACGTCATTTTTCTAAAATAAACGCCTCTTTTTTTGTATATTTACGATAATGAGGCGTTTTTTAATGATTATCACAATCTTTTTCATAACGAATTCATGCTTTGCCTTAAAGCCTGAGCCTGCTCTCACTGCCAGTCTGCGGGGTTTGGAAATTAAACCAGTTTCTCTTCATAATCTGTTTAATAAAACACAACAGGAAGACGTATCTAATCTGAATGAAGATGATACAACGTATCCTACGCTGATCCAGCAGAGTCTGAATAAACAATATATAGTTAGTCTGCAGTTACTCCGTCTGCCTGAGAATAAAACAGTCAGTAATACTCCATTCAAAATTTACAATGCACAAACGCATTTCTTTTATAATTTCATACACGATTTTTTGTATCCTAAGCATGTTTTCTGGTAATGTAGTAATGCAAATCCATTAACCCGTTTTTTTACAATTAAATATTACGTATGCTTCACCTACCCGTATTAATAACTGATTTAGGTTTAATACTCGCTGCAGCTGGAATTACAACCCTGCTTTTCAAAAAAATCAAACAACCACTGGTATTAGGTTATATCCTGGCCGGTTTACTGGTTGGCCCACATATTAAATTTGTCCCTACAGTTACAGACAATGACAGCATTCATATCTGGGCCGAAATAGGAGTTATTTTCCTGCTATTTAGTCTTGGACTGGAATTCAGTTTTAAGAAACTGGTTAAAGTTGGCGGTTCAGCTTCCATAACCGCTATTGTAGAAGTTGTCTGCATGCTTCTGATTGGCTTTGTTGCCGGAAAGGCAATGGGCTGGGCAACTATGGACAGTATATTTCTTGGAGGTATTCTATCTGTATCTTCTACCACAATTATTATACGCGCCTTTGAAGAATTAGGTGTCAAACACAAGAAGTTTGCTGGTCTGGTTTTCGGTGTTCTTATTGTCGAAGATCTTGTAGCTATTTTACTTTTGGTCCTGCTTTCTACATTAGCGGTAAGTCAGCAATTTGCCGGAACAGAAATGTTCCTCTCTATTCTCAAACTCTTTTTCTTCCTGATTTTATGGTTTATAGGTGGTATTTTCCTTGTTCCATCCTTTCTTAAGGCCACAAAGAAATTAATGAACGACGAGACCATGCTGATTGTCTCTATTGCTTTATGTCTGTTAATGGTATTATTAGCTGTAAAAGTAGGTTTCTCTCCTGCACTCGGGGCTTTTATTATGGGTTCAATTCTTGCAGAAACCACACAGGCAGAAAAAATCGAGCATCTTACTAAATCAGTAAAAGACCTATTTGCTGCTATATTCTTTGTTTCAGTAGGGATGTTAATTGATCCGAGCATCCTTATAGATTATGCAGTCCCAATTCTGGTGATCACTATAGCCACAATTCTGGGTAAGTTTCTGAGTTCAGGTTTAGGTGCTCTGGTATCGGGTCAGCCGCTAAAAACCTCTGTTCAAACCGGGATGAGTTTAGCCCAGATCGGGGAGTTTTCGTTTATTATTGCTACCCTTGGTCTGACACTGAAGGTAACCAGTGATTTCCTGTATCCGATTGCTGTAGCTGTTTCTGCAATTACCACTTTTACTACCCCCTATCTGATTAAAGCATCAGAACCATTTTATCTTTTTCTGGAACGTACCCTTCCAAAAAGCTGGGTTGCTGCAATTAACAGATACAGCTCCAGTACCGCAGGGATTACGGCAATGAGTGATTGGAAAACACTGCTAAAATCCTATACTTTCAATACCATTATTCATTCGGTAATCCTGATTGCGATTATTTTTTTAGGTTCACGTTATCTGCACCCGTTTATTACAAAAAATCTGGTTAATGGCAATAATGGAATTATTATCAGTCTGATAGTTTCGCTGATTATTATGGCTCCTTTTTTATGGGCACTGGCCATCAGAAGAATTGAGAGGAAAGCCCATTCCCATTTATGGCTGAATAAAAAATATACCCGGGGGCCACTAATCGCTCTTGAGGTACTGAGAGTAGCCTTAGCCTTATTTGCTGTATGTTTTCTGATCTTCCAGTTTTACAATACCTGGATCGCTATTGTCATCGCGCTTGCCTTAATTATTAGCGGGATGATTATTTTCTCCAGGAAACTACAGGCATTTTATGACAGACTGGAACATCGCTTTCTCTATAATCTGAATGCGCGCGAAGAGCAGAACAAACAACCAGAGATATTACCCTGGGATACCCACCTAACAGAATTGACTATTGCTCCTGAATCATCACTTGTCGGAAAGTCTCTGATAGAACTGGCCGTCAGAGAAAAATACGGAGTTAATATTGCTCTTATTGAAAGAGGAAATATGATGATCCCTACTCCCGGACGTGATGAAAGGTTATATCCCAATGATAAAGTAATGCTGATCGGGACAGATGATCAACTGGCAGCAGTTGGTGAACTCTTTAAAGGAACTACAAACGAAAACCAGGAGAGTACATTTCCTAAAAAGGATATGACATTACAAAAGATCGTTATAAACGCCTCTTCACCTGTATTTGGCCAGACCATTCGCGGATCCGGAATCAGAGAGAAAACACAAGGATTAGTTGTTGGTATTGAACGAAATGGCGTGCGTATCCTCAACCCTGATTCTGATCTCATTTTTGAAAATGAAGATATCGTCTGGATTGTGGGCAATATTAAAAAGATCCCGGATCTGCTAAAGAAAAGCTGAAAATGCTTAAGCAAACTGAATCCCTGAACTTTATAGTCTCTGGCCTGTCCTAAATTATTTTTTTGTTTATTCAATTAAACCAGTAGCTTCGTTAAGCCTGAATCGTATTAAAATTATGGTTCAGGCTCAACCAGCCAGTTAATGAAGATAGACCAGGAAAAGAGTGATTTTTTAGATGAAATGTTGGAGCATTGGAAGGAAGAAAACCTGCTCACCTCCAGTGATGTTGAGAAATTAAAAGCAAGTTATGAGGCCAAGTCCTTCGACTGGCGCCGGCTTGCCCAGTATTCTTTTTGGGTGGCAATGGCTTGTGGTGTAATCTCTCTTGGTGCATTACTGATCGACAATAAATTCCTCGATTATCTAAAGAATCTTTATGATACTCCCAACAGTATTATAAGCTTAATCTCTGCAGTCGCAGCTGGTATACTTTACAAAATAAGCTTTACCCGAAAAAAGACTCTGCCTATGCAGGTATTCAGTAACGATGCTATTATTTTTACTGCTGTAATGCTTACTGCAAATGCTATAGCCTATATGGGGAAGGCTTTTGATAAAGGAGACGGGCATTTCTCTATACTTATCCTGCTCTCTGTAATAATCTATGGAATATTAGCCTATATCTTTAATTCACGCCTCATCTGGATCTTTGTTCTGATTTCCCTTGGAGCATGGTTTGGGACAGAGACTGGCTATCTTTCCCGTGATAATCTATATTTTCTGGGGATGAATTATCCTTTAAGATTCGTCGCCTTTGGCTTCGTCCTAACTGCTTTATCCCTTTCTTTGAAAAAGGTTAAAGTCTTTACCTACTTTTATGATACTACCTATATCTGCGGAATGATTTATCTTTTCGTTTCCCTGTGGTTAATCTCTGTATTTGGTAATTTCGGCACGCTGGACAAATGGTATACCATCAAGCAGATAAGTCTTTTCTACTGGGCTATTATTTCGGCAGTTGCTTGTGTAACCAGTATTTTTATTGGATTAAAGTATAGGGATGATATAGCCAGAGAATTCGGAATTACCTTTCTTTTCATCAATCTCTATACCCGTTATTTTGAATATTTTTGGGACAGCTGGCATAAAGCCCTTTTCTTTAGTGTGCTGGCAGCTTCCTTCTGGCTTATCGGACGTAAGGCTGAAAAGATCTGGAATGTAGAATTCCTTAAAAAATAGGGAGTCCTTTTATTTCAGATAAACGAGTCCCAGCTTGATCACATGATAAATAGAAAGTGCAAAAAATAGAATTGCAATGGCTCTGTTAACGACATAACTGCTTAGTGCAAACTTTGTCTGAATGTACTGTGCAAATCTGGCAAAACCATATAAGGCTACCCCTGCACCAATTCCTGACCCAATGCTGAACACTGTCAAAGAAAGATAGCCAATATCAATCCACTCATGAGAAATCAGATAGGTTCCTACAAATAACCAATAAGGGATCTGCATCGGATTAAGCACACCTAGTAACATACCATAACGGATACTGTCCTTCTTCGAATAATCAGCCTTAGGCATTTCCTTTCTGGATCTCCAGGTAATTATTCCTAATACTGTGAACATCACAATCATGACAACATCAATATAATTACCGACCTTAATTTCACTCGATAACCATTGTACAAACCTCATTACACCGAATGTAAACAGCACCTCAATACAGGAGAATGCCAGAATGAAATATAAAGCTTGTTTTATTCCACGGGTGATGGTAATCTGTACAACCGTAAGGTTAATGTTTCCGGGAGGAATATAACCTATCGAATTAAGAATTATTCCTAGGAATAGGGTTAGAAAAAGCATGCGCTAATATAAAGATTTAATTGATCTGTAGTATTGGTCATTGTCTGGCTAATGATACCTTCATTAGCCAGACATGATATTACACGTTAATTATCAGCCAAAGATGGCTTCAGATGCGGCAGTAAATATTTTGCTGTATACGAATCTTTTGCGTGAATAAGATCTTCAGGTGTCCCTTCAAAAACGACATTCCCTCCTTTATCACCACCTTCCGGTCCAATATCAATCACCCAATCCGCAGATTTGATCATATCCATATTATGCTCAATTACTAAAATAGTATTCCCCTGTTCAATCAGCGTATTCAATGCAATCAGTAATTTTTTGATGTCATGAAAGTGAAGCCCAGTAGTAGGTTCATCAAAAATGAACATCGTTTTACTTGCACTGTTTCCTTTAATTAAGAACGATGCCAGTTTAATCCTTTGTGCCTCACCACCTGACAATGTATTGGAAGACTGCCCTAAATGGACATATCCCAATCCCACATCAACCAGTGGTTGCAGTTTATTTAAAATTTTAGGATCATTCTTAAAAAATTCTACTGCTTCATCAATGGTCAGATCCAGGATATCAGCAACATTTTTATCCTGATAGGTTACATCCAGAATCTGTTGTTTAAATCTGCGGCCACCACAAGCCTCACAAGGCAGATAAATATCCGCCATGAATTGCATTTCTATTTTCACTTCACCTTCCCCCTGACAGACGTCACAACGTCCGCCTTCTACATTGAAAGAAAAAGCAGCTGGCTTTAATCCCGCAGCTTTAGCGACAGGTAAAGCAGAGAACAATGCACGAACATCATCCCATGCCTTTACATAGGTAACCGGATTTGATCTCGAAGAACGCCCTATAGGATTCTGATCTACCATTTCTACCTGACTGATCAGCTCATAGTTACCAAATATACCATCATATAATCCTGTCTGCTCTCCAGCATAATTACCTATTGCTTTTTGCAGTGCAGGATAAAGTATTTTCTTAACCAGACTCGTTTTACCAGATCCGGAAACACCACTCACAACAGTAAAGACACCCAATGGAAATTTCACCTCTATATTCTTAAGGTTATTCTCTCTGGCTCCTTTAATCAGAATATGGTCAGCCCATTTTCTGCGCTTTACAGGAATTGCTATACTTTCTTCGCCTGACAGGTATTTTCCAGTCAGACTCTTGTTGTCCTTAATAATTTCTTCATAGGTACCTGTGAAAACCAGATTCCCTCCTAAAGTTCCAGCTTCAGGACCAATATCTATAATATGATCTGCAGCACGCATCATCTCCTCCTCATGCTCAACCACGATTACCGTATTGCCTACATTACGTAAAGACTCCAGTACACCAATCAGCTTATTGGTATCCCTGGGATGCAGACCAATACTGGGTTCATCCAACACATAAATAGATCCAACCAGGCTACTGCCTAATGAAGTTGCGAGGTTAATACGTTGCGACTCACCACCAGAAAGTGTATTTGATAACCTGTTCAGTGTCAGATATCCTAATCCTACATTATTCAGGTAAAGTACCCGGCTGGTAACTTCGGCCAGTAAACGTTTTGATATCTTTTCGTCTGTTTCAGAAAGCTCCAGATTATCAAAGAAATCCTGTATAACAGACAAAGGCATTAATACCACGTCCACTATAGATTTCCCACCGATCTTTACATAGGAAGCATCTTTACGCAGTCTTGATCCTTTACAGTCAGGGCAAATAGTTTTTCCGCGGTAACGTGATAACATGACTCTGTACTGAATTTTGAAAGTTTGTTCTTCTAATTCTTTAAAGAAAGCATCCAGTCCTTCAAAATATTTATTTCCGGTCCAGATTAACCGTTGTTCTTTTTCAGTAAGTTCATTAAAAGGTCTGTGAATAGGAAAGTCAAACTTCGCTGCATTTTTGATCAGTTTATTTAACCATTCCCGCATTTTCTCTCCGCGCCATGGAGCAATAGCGTTATCGTAAAGGCTTTTACTTTTATCAGGTACAACAAGATCTTCATCTATGCCGATTACATTTCCATAACCTTCACATCGTTTACAGGCACCATAAGGATTATTGAAACTGAAGAAATTTGGGGTTGGTTCCTCAAAACGGATACCATCCAGTTCAAAACGATCGCAGAAATGTGTGATTTTCCCTTCATGTTCTACATAACAATCACCCTTACCTTCAAAGAAGGCAGTCTGAACGGAATCCGCCAGTCTGCTCATCGTTTCATCATCCTCATGAAAAACGATGCGGTCTATCAGAATCTTAATCGTATCAGCGTCTTTAAGTTCAGTATCCTTAAATTCCACATCCTCCAGAACAGTTTCTATTTTATGCACAGTATCACCGATATAAACTCTCAGGAATCCTTTTTGCAGTAAAACAGCAAGTTCTTCTTTAATTGACCGGTTATTATGCGGATGAAGCGGACAAAAAATCGTCGCTACACTATCCTCACCCAGCCGGGATACAAAATCAACGACAGTACTTACGGTATCTTTCTTAACAATTTCACCCGATTCCGGGGAAATGGTTTTGCCAATTCTGGAAAAAAGCAATTTAAGATAATCATAAATCTCCGTTGAGGTTCCGACAGTAGATCTTGGATTGGAGGTAATTACCTTTTGTTCAATCGCAATTGCAGGGGCAATACCTTTAATGTAATCAACATCCGGCTTATTCATCCTGCCCATAAACTGACGGGCATAAGAAGAAAGGCTTTCGACGTATCTTCTTTGTCCTTCAGCATAAAGCGTGTCAAAAGCCAGGGAAGATTTCCCAGAGCCGGACATTCCAGTGATGACAACCAGTTTATTTTTAGGTATTGCAACATCAATATTTTTGAGGTTATGTACCCTGGCGCCCTTTATAATAATGTTTTTATGTGGATCTTTCTCCGTTTCCTTACTCATTTACTTCCTTATAGGATTTGCTAATATAACCCAAAAAACACAAAATTAGTTTGTAGGGAGGGTGCAAAAATACGGCTCTTTGAACTAATTTAATTTTTTTTACTACTTTTATTCTTGTAATCTGATAAAAAAATGCTTCTTTTGAACTTGTAAGCCAATCAATTAAATCACCAACTTAAAAAATCATAGGAGAACCACTATAGCAAAAACATCTACTCAATCTTTTTTAGCACACCAAAGCAAAGGAATTTAGTTTAGATAATCCTATGAAGTTACAATCATATAGTGATCAGGAGTTAGTGAAGTTATACCTAAAAGGAAATGAATCCGTTCTCGAAGAACTGTTGAACAGGTACAAATCCAAAATATACACTTCCATATATTTATTAGTCAAAGACCAGTACTTAGCAGAAGACATTTTTCAGGATGCCTTCATCAAAGTAATCAATACACTCCGTTCAGGAAGATACAATGAAGAGGGTAAATTCTTACCCTGGGTAATGCGTATTGCGCATAATTTAGTCATCGATTATTTCAGACGTGAAAAACGCGCACCGGTTATCACCAGTGCAGACGGCACTGATGTGCTTAATATGCTGCAGATCCATGAGGAGAATGCAGAAGATAAATTATTAAGAGAGCAGACACATACCGATCTTAGGGTATTGATCCAGCTTCTTCCCGATGAACAGAAAGAAGTACTCATCATGCGTCATTATGCAGATCTTAGTTTTAAAGAAATAGCAGACCTTACAGATGTCAGTATTAATACAGCATTGGGAAGGATGAGATATGCACTGAGTAATCTTCGCAAAATGATGAAAGTGAAGGAAGTAACCTAAATACGGGTTTATCACTCATCAGGGATATATTTTTATAATTGTAGTGCGCCTGAGTACAAGAAAAACAGGCATCACGAAAAAACAATATGTTCTGATGAAAATAAATGTTGAATTGTTTCGTTAAATTAGAAAACAAAAACAGTTTAATGCTTATGATAACAACCTCTACTCCTATTTCAAATTCACACTACTTAAATCAGCATGCTGAAAATATAAGTAGTGAGTATTTCAACGACCTGGATTTAATGTTTTACGAAAGCATTAAATCACAGATGGACTTGTTGAATAAGAACCCTGATGAGGAAACTATTTCCAAAATCCTGGCTTACTCCAAGTCACTGTAATTGACTTAAAAAAAAATTAAGCTGCCTTCAGGGCAGCTTTTTTTGTTTTATCTTTGTCCCACTATGCTCAAAAAAGAAAGATATAAACAATTTGTAGCCTATTTTTCTGCTAAACAGCCTGATGCTGAAACAGAACTCCATTACAACAATCCTTTTCAATTACTGGTAGCCGTCATTTTATCTGCTCAGTGCACTGATAAAAGAATCAACCAGGTTACACCGGCCTTATTTCAGCGTTTTCCTGATGCAAAGGCACTGGCCGAAGTAACCCCCGACATTGTTTTTGATTATATAAGGAGTGTAAGTTATCCGAATAACAAGGCAAAGCACCTGGTAGGCATGGCAAACATCCTGTTAAATGAATTCAACAATGTGGTTCCTTCGGATATTGACCAGTTACAGAAAATGCCGGGAGTAGGCCGTAAAACAGCCAACGTTATTGCATCTGTAATTTACAATGCACCGGCAATGGCAGTAGACACCCATGTATTCCGTGTAGCTAACCGTATTGGGCTTACCAACGGAAAAACCCCACTTGCTGTAGAAAAAGATCTGGTTAAATATTTACCGGAAGAAACTATCCACGTGGCACACCACTGGCTGATACTTCATGGAAGATATGTGTGTGTTGCACGCTCACCAAAATGCAATATTTGCGAAATCACTTCGATCTGCAGATACTACGAGAAGTTAAACAAACCGGCTAAAGCTATTAGCCAGACTGAACACTAAATTCAATATTTTTAGATATTTTATTATTTATTGAAAAATATTACTTAATATTGCTAAATAAATTAGTATAATTACTACGATATATAGTTTTAAATATTTTATATTTACGACCTAATTAAATAAGATGATCCCAAACCCAGATAAATTAAAAGCATTACAACTTACACTAGATAAGTTAGAAAAATCTTACGGTAAAGGTGCCGTGATGAAATTAGGTGATACTCCTACTGAATCTATTGAGTCTATCTCAACCGGCTCTATCAGTTTAGATATTGCTTTAGGTATTGGTGGTGTACCAAAAGGACGAGTAATTGAAATTTACGGTCCTGAATCTTCAGGTAAAACAACTTTGGCAACCCATATCATAGCCGAAGCACAGAAACAGGGCGGTGTGGCAGCATTTGTTGATGCAGAACATGCTTTTGATAAATTCTATGCTAAAAAGCTGGGTGTAGATGTAGACAATCTGTTGATTGCACAACCAGACAATGGTGAGCAGGCATTAGAGATTGCAGACAATCTGATCAGATCAGGAGCTATTGACGTAATCGTTATTGACTCTGTTGCTGCTTTAGTACCAAAAGCTGAGATTGAAGGTGAAATGGGTGATTCTAAAATGGGTCTTCAGGCACGTTTAATGTCACAGGCATTGAGAAAGTTAACAGGAACAATTGCTAAAACAGGATGCTGCTGTATTTTCATCAACCAGTTACGTGAAAAAATTGGAGTGATGTTCGGTAACCCGGAAACAACAACCGGTGGTAACGCATTAAAATTCTACGCGTCAGTACGTCTTGATATTCGCAGAACATCTCAGATTAAAGATTCTGATGAGGTTTCAGGTAACAGGGTAAAAGTAAAAATCGTTAAAAACAAAGTTGCACCTCCTTTCCGTATTGCTGAATTCGATATCATGTTTGGTCAGGGAATCTCTAAAGTTGGTGAAATCATTGACTTGGGTGTAGACTTCAACATTATCAAGAAAGCAGGTTCATGGTTCTCTTATGGAGAGACCAAATTAGGACAGGGAAGAGATGCTGTCAAGCAATTATTACTGGATAACCCTGAATTAGCTGATGAGATCGAAGCTAAAATCAGACAAGAAGTAACTGGTGAGAAACTGGAAGAATTATTATAATTCAACGGGCTGCAGATAAAAACAGCTTCAAATAAATAAAAAGCGGCATACCTTATTGATAAACCCCAAAAGTTTTTGTCCAACTTTTGGGGTTCACTTCATATCGGTATGCCGCTTTTTATTTATAGGCTATTCACCATGTACATAATGATGATTACCTGCTCCATCATCAAATTACCAGGGCATTATCCCCAATCCTATTAGTCTCAGCAGAACCTATGGATTCATAAACTTCATATCAACATTAACCGCCACATAAGCAGCGATAAATATAGCAGCTACTAATACGACAAGACCGATATAATTCTTATTCTTATCCTGCTTAATCATCCAGATCAAAAGCAAAATAAAGGGGATCAACATCATGCCAAAAAACAAAAAACTCATTGAACTCATAACAAAAAATTAGTATGATTAATATTTAAAACTCCATCCTTGATGCAGGAGCAATGTCCTGACCAACAAATTCCTTATTTATAAATTTGTAATGTCCTGCAATCGCAATCATCGCAGCATTATCCGTACAATACTCAAATGCCGGAATAAAAACCTTCCAGCCCAGCTCTACTGATTTCTCTTCAAGCGCTTTCCGTAATCCAGTATTCGCGGAAACACCACCAGCAATAGCAATCTCTTTAATATGATATTGCTTCGCAGCTTTTTTCACTTTATTTAACAGAATCTGGACTATACTATGCTGTACAGATGCACAAATATCGTTCAGATTTTCTTTTATGAAATCAGGATTTTCCTTTTCCCGAGCCCTGATAAAATATAATATTGCCGTCTTTAAACCACTAAAACTATAATTGAGATCTTTAATCTGAGGTTCAGGAAATTTATAGGCCAGCGGATTCCCAAGAGCAGCGTGCTTGTCAATAAGCGGACCGCCCGGATAAGGGAGATTTAAGATCTTGGCCGTTTTATCAAAAGCTTCTCCGGCGGCATCATCCAGAGATTCCCCTACGATCTCCATATCAAAGAAATCTTTGACTAGAACAATCTGCGTGTGCCCACCTGAAACTGTTAAGCACAAAAATGGAAATGAAGGCTTTGGGTCATCAATAAAATGAGCAAGAATATGCGCATGCATATGATTCACAGCTATAAGAGGTAAATCCAGAGCCAGGGCAAATGATTTGGCAAATGACACACCTACCAATAAAGACCCCAATAGTCCTGGTCCTCTGGTAAAAGCTATGGCATTTATATCCTTTTTACTAACTTTAGCATCGATTAATGCTTGTTGAATAACCGGTACAATATTTTGCTGATGTACTCTTGAAGCTAATTCAGGAATTACACCACCATAATTTTGATGAATAGTTTGGTTTGCAATAACATTGGCAGTAATTTTGCCGTTAGTACAAATAGCAACAGAAGTTTCATCACAAGAGGATTCGATAGCAAGTATTACTGACACGTTGATTATTATTAAGCTACAAAACTATCAAAAAACTATTAAAAATACTTCTTTGGTTTATTGCATCGATTCTGCTGCTGCTCGCGATTATCATATTTTCGCTTCAGTTTCGTCCTGTGCAGACATTTGTAGCAAAAAAAGCAGCCGCTTATCTCTCCAAAGAATTAAATACGACGATTTCTTTACATGGCATTTACGTTAAGCCGTTTAAATCTGTGGTTATCGAAGACCTTCTGGTTCTCGATCAGCAAAAAGACACTCTACTGAGTACCCCTAAATTTATTGTCGATCTTAACCTGTTGTCTCTGGACAGACGGATTATCGATGTCAATACAGTACAGGTAAACAATGGCACTTTCTTCCTGAAAAAGTATAAAGGAAAAGATAAAGGAACAAATCTTGACTTTATTATCGATTACTTTGACTCCGGCACAACCACAACAGCTAAAAAGAAAAAACCATATAAAATATCTTTTAACCGGGTAATTCTTAACAATCTTCAGCTAAAATATAAAAACCTCAACGTAGATACAGTCATCAATGGTGTAAACTTCGAAGATGTAGAATTAACCAGCCTCAATGGTATTTTTGAAAAACTGAACACTTCAGACCATCTTTTACAGGCAGATATAAAAAATCTCACGTTCAAAGAGAAAAGCGGTTTTTATCTAAAAAATCTTACTGCTTTTACTACGATAGATACCAACCGTATAGAACTTAAAAAGCTATTACTTAATACCAACAGAAGTCATCTTACAGACTACTTCGAAATGAAGTTCCATGACTATGATGACTTTAATGATTATGTCAATAAAGTGAGAATGAAAGCTCATTTTAAAAACAGTCACCTGGAGTCAAAGGATGTTGCATATTTCACTTCTGAGGTAGCCCACATGAACCTCAACATTGATATAGATGGGCAGATTACCGGATTAGTAAACAACCTGAAAGCAAAAAAACTAGCGGTAAAAGCAGGAAAGGCCACTTATGTCAAAGGGGACTTCAATCTTAAAGGCTTACCTAACCTGGACGAAACTTTTATGGAGATGAAAGTTGACATGGCTTCTACTAATAAAAAGGATTTAGATGAACTTGTGACTAACATTACCGGAAATCGCAAAAAGGTAATTCCTGTTATTGTACAGAAGTTCGGAGACATCTATTTTAACGGGAATTTCACTGGTTTCCAGAATGACTTTATAGCCTATGGAGAGTTTAAGACAAAATTAGGAAGGGTTGTTTCTGATGTAAACATGAAAATCAGTAAAAAAGGTGTCCCTTCCTATTCAGGAAATGTTAAAACATATGACTTTAATCTGGGTAACCTGATCGATGAGAGCAGTCTTGGACGTATAACTGCATCCGCCTATGTTAAAGGTAGAGGAACAGAGCTGAATGAATTATCCGAACAAATCAATGGTGACATAAAATATATAGATTTCAATGATTACCGTTATTCCAATGTTAAAATCGATGGTACTTTTGATAAAAAATACTTCGATGGCAAACTGAATATAAATGATAAAAATATACAGCTCGCCTTTGACGGAGGAGTAAATTTAAATCCTAAACTTCCCGTATTCGACTTTAAAGCCTCCATTAAAAAGGCCAAACTCCGTAACCTTCATTTATTTAAGGATTCACTGATGGTTGATGCAGAATTCAGCACCAATTTCTCAGGAACCAACCTCAATAATATCCAGGGAAATCTCCTGATAGAAAAGATAAAACTCAATAATGTTAAAGGCATATACAATATAGATTCAGTACAGCTGCAGGCCAAAGGAATTGGAGCCGACAGAACGCTGAGAGTCAATTCTGATGTCCTTGAAGCAAGTATCCAGGGACAATATGATTTGAATACCCTGCCATCCTATTATAAATCACTGGCTAAAACCTACATCCCTTCGCTCAAGGCCGATATCGTAAATTTCAAAAACCAGATCTTCAGGTTCCAGCTTAAGATCAAGCGGTTTGAACCTGTAGCCCAATTAATTGCTCCTGGTCTGGAGATAGAGGATCAGGCAGAATTAATAGGAAATTTCGATTCCGAAAAGAAAATAGCCACTCTGAATGGTTTTATCAAAAAACTGAAATATAAAGGTGTGGTTGCAAACAATATAATTATTGATGAGAACACAACTACCAATCAGCTTCAGGCGATTATAACCTCAGACCGGGTAGACCTGAATGATAGTCTGTATATCAAAAATATCAATATTTCAAATGTTTTACGTAACGATAGTCTTGCGCTCAACGTGAAACTCTCAAATGCTGACGATGCAAATCAGCTGGATTTAAACGGTCTGGTTGAATTTGGAAAAGACAGTACACGTATCAGTGTACTTCCTTCTTTACTTAAAATAAACAGCCAGGATTGGGCCGTACAGGATAAAGTAAGAATCAGTTTCAAAAGCGGAAAAACAGAGATCAGTAATTTTGACTTGCGAAATGGCAACCAGCTGTTAACCGTTGATGGTATCTTATCTGAAGATCCCAAAGATGCCTTAAAAGTCGGGTTTAAGGCATTCAGTTTAACCACGCTTAACCCATTCCTTAAAACTGTAGGGGTGCAGTTATCAGGAAATGTAAACGGACAGACAAAACTTTACGGGCTGCTTAAATCACCAAAAATAAACGACGACATTAAAATCGACTCTTTGAATTTTAATGATACTTATATAGGCTCATTGATAGACACCTCATCTTACAATCAGGAGTCCAATCGTGCCAATGTATTCATGCGCATTAACAGAGAAGGAAAAGAAACCCTTAAAGTCAATGGAAATCTGGATCTGAAAGAGAAAAACATAGACCTGACAGTTAAAATGGATGAAAGTGAGCTTACCGTATTATCCCCATTCGTAAGTGACCTGGTATCTAATCTTAAAGGACATATTTCTACTGATCTGACTATAAAAGGAGCCTTCAACGCACCTAAAATAGATGGAGATATCACCCTGGACAAAGCACAGCTTACCGTTAATTATCTGCAAACGTCCTATACTATAACCAATAAAGTAATTGTTGAAAACAGCGTTTTAATGATTGAGGATCTCGATTTAAAAGATTCCGGAGGAAATATTGCCAATGCTCACGGAACAGTAGATCTGAACAATATCAATACACCCACCCTTGATATAAATATTAAAGCCAGGGACTTCATGGCCCTGAACACAACAATAAAAGATAATGAACTTTACTTTGGTCAGGCATATGCCACTGGTACTTTCATCTTTCGCGGGCCAACAAACAAGCTTTTCATTGGTATAGATGCAAAAACAGAAAAAGGGACCGTATTTAATCTCCCTTTAAACAGTTCAGAAACCGTATCAAGTAAAGACTTTATCACGTTCCTGAACAAGGATACTACAGCAAATGTTAAAAAGGCAATCAATTTTGATGGTATAACCATGAGCTTTAAGCTGCAGGTAGACCCGCAAAGTACGGCCAATCTGTTTACCAGTCTGGGGAATTTAAGCGGAAAAGGAAATGCAGATCTCAATCTGGAGATTAACAGCCTTGGAGATTTCGAGATGTCAGGTGACTATATTATCGAATCCGGTAGTTTTGACTTTACCGCTCAGGAGATTATTAATAAAAAGTTTAACATCAGACAAGGCGGTACAATCAGATGGACCGGTAATCCTACCCAGGCACAGATACAGCTTAAGGCTATCTACGAGCTCAGAGCAGGACTGAATGATCTATATGGTGCTGCTAACAGAGACTTCAGCAGCAACGCTAATTTAAGGGTTCCTGTAGAAGTTGAAATGGGACTGAGTGGTTTGTTATTGCAACCAGACATCAAACTTGATATTTTCTTTCCTTCAAATCCATCTATCAAAGAAGAATTACAGGCTTATTTCAGTGATCCTAACAACCTGAATCTGCAGGCTTTCAGTTTAATTATCAGGAGAAGCTTTGCACCAGGATCAGGTAAAGAAGATTTTGGTAAACAGGTCACCTCAGGTGTAGCCAGTACAGCAACGGAGCTGCTTTTCAATCAGTTTAACAATGTACTCTCTTCACTGAATCTTGATTTTGTGGATATCAACATCCGTTCACTGAGTGAAGCCAGTGCATCATTCAAGTTCTTCAATAACCGGATTATTGTAAATGCGGGTGTCATTGACAACAGAAGTACGAGTGATCTTTCACCTATTGGATTTTCAAGAAACAGTGTAGGCAGTGAGGTTGAGGTTCTGGCGTTGATCCGTAAAGATGGTACACTCATTGGTAAGCTGGCCAATAAACCACCTACCCAGCAAAGTATTTTTGTAAATACCGGAATAAATCAGAACATGAATGTAACTTCATTTGGTCTGATTTATTCACAGCAATTTGATAATTTCAGAGAGTTTGTTCAAAAGGTTACCGGAAAATACCGCAAAAACCAGAAGAAAAAACTGGATGACATGCATCAGCATAAAGAGACTAAACAGTCTGTAAATAAAGATGCCGTAACCGAAGAGCAGAAAAGATTACTACAAAAAGTAACTCCTCCTAGCCCTTCATTATAGTATGACCCATTTTATCTCTTTTGGTTTTCAGGTAAGTCTCATTATGTGAGTTACTCACTATCTCAATAGGAATATTCTCTACAACTTCTAAACCATAGCCAATCAGGCCAGCTCTTTTTGTCGGGTTATTGGACATCAGGCGCATTTTACGCACACCCTGAGCTCTTAAAATCTGAGCACCAACACCATAATCGCGTTCATCACCTTTAAAGCCCAGTTTTATGTTTGCTTCAACAGTGTCAAAACCAGCATCCTGAAGATTATAAGACAATAATTTATTGACAAGACCAATACCACGGCCCTCCTGATTCATGTAAACCACAATTCCTTTACCCTCCTTTTCGATCATCTCCAAAGCCTTATGAAGCTGAGGGCCGCAATCGCACCGGCAGGAGCCAAAAATATCACCAGTAACACAAGAACTGTGGACTCTGACTAAGATAGCTTCATCCGCTGTCCACTCCCCTTTACTAAGCGCAAGGTGTGTTGCATTGTTTTCCAGCTGAGTATAAGCCGTCATTTTGAAATTGCCCCATTCGGTAGGTAAATTAATAGTCACCTCTTCTTTAATCAGACTATCATTTTTCAGACGATAAGCAATCAGGTCTTTAATTGATATTATTTTCAGCTGATGCTGAGCAGCTATTTTGATCAGATCCGGCAGTCTTGCCATCTCCCCATCTTCTTTCATAATCTCTACAAGGACACCTGCAGGCACCATTCCTGCTAAACGGGCTAAATCTACAGCAGCCTCGGTATGGCCTGCACGTCTCAGTACACCACCATCTTTGGCACGTAAAGGGAATATATGACCAGGTCTGCCCAGTTCATCAGGATTTGTGTCCGGGTTAATCAGTGCCTGTATAGTTTTAGAACGATCCGACGCAGAAATACCAGTGGTACAACCATGACCGATCAGATCAACAGAAACTGTAAAATTAGTTTCATAAGCAGCGGTATTTTTACCTACCATCAGCTCCAGATTCAATTCATCACATCTTTCTTCAGTAATTGCCGCACAAATAAGCCCTCTTCCGTGAGTGGCCATAAAGTTGATTACTTCGGGAGTTGCATTGCCAGCAGCAGTAAGGAAGTCACCCTCATTTTCACGATCTTCATCGTCTACAACAATCACAACTTTACCGGCTTTTATATCTGCAACAGCATCTTCTATTGCGTTCAGTTTAATTTCCATTTTTTATCAAACCACTTAAACGAAGGACATATCATTAAATCCAGTTTAAGATCATAAACAAAGTTACAACCTTCCCCGGATAATATATATTATAAAATATCATCATTAAGTAAGAGTCTGTTTAATGGATACAGATTTCAGAAAATATTACTTTCCGACTGCTTTTTTCTTTTTGAACAGGTTCGTGATTAAAGACTTATAATAAGTAATATCAAAAAGAGCAGAATCCACCGTTGCCTTATAAGTCAGGAATGCCCCGACCGGTGAAAGTACAATAATAGCCATCCAGATACCCACGACAGGATTGATATTGCCCTGATTAGCAGCCTTCTCTGCTACAGTAGAAATGATGTGATAAAACAGGAAGAAAATAATAGCCATCACGACCGGTAAACCCAGTCCGCCTTTCCTGATAATTGCCCCCAGAGGTGCACCGATAAAGAACAGCATCAGACAAGAGAAGGCAAGCGTAAATTTCCGCTGATATTCAACTCTGATCCTGATCAGGTTTACTACCCTGTCTTCATGATCAGGAATCCTTCCCTCTACCGTTTGTTTGATAGAATTAGCCTGGTCCAGAGCAGCCTGAACTGTATTCGCCCTTTTATCTTCCGGTATATTATTCAGGATAGCCGCATCAATCTTAACCGGTTTAACCTGACGTTTTGTATAGCCTTTAGTATAATTATTCTGCTTATAATAACTACTCACAGTAGCTCTTGCATAACGGTTTACACTATCGAGTTCTTTAGTTAAAGAATCTCCCTTATGGGTCAGTCCTTTAAGATTGAGCATCTGGTTATTTGACCTGAAACTGTTTTCATCAGTCCTGTTCATTTTGAAACTGGATAAATCAAACTTCTGTTCCGTCTGTCCGAAACGCATTCTGGTTAACTGTTGTCTTGGATCATAACCCGAGTTCTGTCCGCTGGATTCTTCATATCTAACCCCGTCATTGAGTTTCAGAATCAGATATTGTTTATCCTTGGTCGTGTTCATTGTACCATCCCTGGCCACAATAATTTTTGCGACACCGTTATTTCCGGTATGATCATAAATCATGATCCCTTTTAACGTAGTACCATCTTTACCCTTTTGATCCACACGGATTGAATATCCGGGGATACTATTATTAAATACCCCTTCCTTAATCAGAAAAGAGAGTTTTTTATTTCTCACATCCCATAACAGAGAGCCAAACTTAAGATTGGCTTTAGGTAACATATATTCAGAGAACAGAAATGAAGAAAAAGCTATTCCTATAATCAGAACCAGCAACGGTCGCATAGCTTTTTGAAGAGATATTCCTGCAGACTTGATAGCCACCAGTTCATAGTTCTCCCCTAATGTCCCGAAGGTCATGATAGAAGACAACAATATTGCCAGTGGCAAAGCCATGGACACATTCGCAGCCGAAGCATAAAACATCAGCTCGACTATAGTGTACCATTCAAATCCTTTTCCTATGAGATCGTCAACATATTTGAACAGGAAAAACATCAGCAAAATAAACATCACTATAAAAAACGTGACGATAAATGGTCTTATGAATGCTTTAAGAAGCAGTATGTGGATCTTTTTCAATGTACAAATGTAGGCAATGCAACTGAAATACTATGCACCAATTACAATACTATGCACCAATTACGCTATGCAGGTAGGTAATTTGATTATCCCAAATCTGTGTTCTTTCTTTAAGTGTTTCTTCAGTGGCGAAGTCAGTGATAGACAAAGCTACATCATTAGTCAGTTCGTCCTGTACAATTTCCATTTCAAAATAACAATGAGGTTCGTCGTCAATCCATTTGAACTTAACCATTTTATTCTCTTTAAAACTTAACATTTTCGCTTTTTGGACTTCATCATCCCAGGTGAAAGTATAAACCTGATCGCGAAAAACAACATCATCAGCAAACCATTGGGATAAGCCGTTTGGCTCACTTATAAAACTAAACAAAATACGTGGAGACGATTTCAACTCATATTCTAGTGTAAATTTTTTCTTTTCTGACATCTTAAATCGCTTATATCTTGTTATTTGTAAATTATTTTAACTTTTTTTTCTAAAGAAAAGTATTTTATTCTATATTTGCAACTCTTTAAAAAAGAGACACCCACGGCGGGGTAGCTCAGATGGTTAGAGCGCAGGATTCATAACCCTGAGGTCGGCAGTTCGATCCTGCTCCCCGCTACTTGATAATCAAACCTTTAGATGTAACACTCTAGAGGTTTTTTTATGTCTGAACGTTTCTTTCAGGGCGTTTTTACTCAATCCTCAGCAAACAGCCTATTCCAAATATAATATAATAACTCATAAACAAGCATAATCAGACATTTTTTGACTAATTAATCTCTGCTCCAAAAAAATTCAGCAATAAACGGGTTTCAATCTGCTTATTCATTTCGTATTTTTGAGTCTGATCTTTATCTTATGCATACACCACAAGACCAGTCAGCTGACCAGATAATCAGCACGATCGAAATCTCTACTCCGCTGGGCCCTATGCTGGCAGGAGCGTCTACCAAAGGTATTTGTATACTTGAATTCATCAACCGTGTTAAACTGGAAAAAGAAATTGCAGACCTGCAGCTATTGCTGAATGCAGTTTTAGTACCCGGTAAAAGCCCATTTTTAACACAGCTGGAAACAGAATTAGCCGAATATTTTGACGGAACAAGAAAAACATTCTCCGTTCCTCTGCATACTCCAGGTAATGATTTTTCACAGACGGTCTGGAAATCCCTGCAGAAAATCCCCTATGGAGAAACCTGTTCCTATAAACAGCAGGCCGACATGATGAATAATCCAAAGGCCATACGCGCAATTGCCTCTACAAACGGCCGGAACCGTCTGGCTATTATCATCCCCTGTCACCGGGTAATTGGCAGTAACGGAACCATGACCGGATATGCCGCCGGAATAGAAAAGAAAAAATGGCTGCTTAAGTTTGAAAGAAGCCATTCCGAAGTACCAGCAGGTAGTTTATTTTAGTGTGGGACAGACCGGTCAGAATTTAAAAATCTAATGAGAAAGATAAAACTGATTATAGCACTGCTGATAGCAGGTATTACCGTATCTGCCCAATCCAGGCATTCTTCTATAAACGGCAATCATGGGATACCAGAAGATTTAAAACAGCTTTCCCTTTGGAGTAATGCTGTACCCGATGGTCCGGGCCCATTGGGTGCAGAAAAAATAACGGCCTCCGGTTCCATAACCAATATATCAAATCCCCGGTTAATCGTTCATCAACCCGTTAAACCTAACGGGACGGCAATTCTGGTCATCAGCGGAGGTGGTTATGCACATATTGAAATGGGAAAAGAAAGTGCGCCGGTAGCAAACTGGCTGCAATCGCAGGGGATCACTGCCTTTGAACTCATTTACAGATTACCACAAGAAGGCTGGAAAACTACTGACGTCCCATTTCAGGATGCACAACGTGCGATGAAAATCATTCGCAGCTTAGCCGGACAATATCATATAAATCCTGATAAAATTGGCATACTGGGATTTTCAGCTGGCGGGCATCTTGCCGGAATAACGGCAACTCAATCCAATAAAAGATTCTATAAACCTATTGATGCTGCAGATGCCCTTTCAGCAAGACCGGATTTTGCAGGGCTCATTTATCCCGTACTCACTATGCTGCCTCCATTTAACAAAACCCATGCGAAAAAGAGTATTCTTGGAAAAACCCCGGCAAAAGCACAGGAAGAAGCATACTCAGTAGAACTGCAGGTCAATAGCAGCACTCCGGTTACTTTTCTTGCTCAGGCCGCTGATGATCCTATATCGCCGGTAAACAATTCCTATCTAATGAATACCGCTTTAAAAAAAGCAGGCATACCAGTTGAAATGCATATTTTTCAAACTGGCGGACATGCCTGGGGAATGGGCAAATCAAACTCACCCACTGCAGCCTGGCCCGCACTTTTTGAAGTCTGGGTAAAATCCTGTGGATTCTGGAAATAGCCGGTTAAGGTGCAATAATAGTAAACAGATAAACCGAGAAAATCACCAGCAGAACTATCCCCTGTAATATATTGGTACGGCCGGTAGCCAGTGATAACATAATTGTAAACTGGGCCAGCAGCAACAATACAGTCGCTTTCATATCAATTCCTAAAGTAATACTCATACCTGTTAAAATAGAAACGATTGCAACCGCAGGAATAGTTAGCCCTATACTTGCAAGTGCAGAGCCCAAAGCCAGATTAAGACTCGTTTGTAAACGGTCTTTTTTAGCAGCGCGATAAGCAGCAAGCCCTTCAGGCAATAATACCACAGCAGCAATGATTACCCCTACCAGAGATTTTGGCGCACCAAAATTGATTACTGCCTTTTCTATATCAGGAGCCAGTGCTTTGGCCAGTAAAACAACAATTCCTAAACATAAAACCAGAAGCAAGCCACTTATTAATGCCACTTTTTTTGTTGGAGGATCAGCATGTATATCCTCATTTCCATCAGCTTCAGGGGGCAAAAAATAATCACGGTGTCTTACTGCCTGAACCATCACAAAAGCACCATACAAAACCAGACATATAATTGCCACAAAAATCAGCTGTACCTGGGTATACTGAGGACCAGGATGGCTGGTCGTATAATTTGGAAGAATTAGCGTCAGTACCATAATTGCGGTAAGTGTGACCAATGCAGCACTTACGCCTGGCAAACTGAACACCTGTTCCTTAAACTTTGCACCCCCCACCAGCAGACTCATGCCCACAATTCCCGTTAAGATAATCATCACGGCAGCAAGTACCGTATCTCTGGCGAGCTCAGCCGTGTCAGGCCCTCCGGTCAGCATCAGCGAAACTATCAGTGCAACTTCAATAATAGTAATCGCCAGAGCCAGTAATAAAGTACCAAAAGGCTCACCTACCCTATGTGCCACAACTTCGGCATGATGTACAGCAGCCAGTACACCACCAATTAATACAGCAGAAAGAAAAAAGGTATAGAATACACCAAGATCCAGAGAAATTCCAAAATAAGCCAGCCAGGCTAACACGGGCGCTACTATTGTCCATAAGGGCAGTGGTAATTGTTGCTTCATAAAATTCCTGTTTATAATGTAATTGTGAAAATAAGAGCAAGCAATTATGATGCTAAGAAATATTCACAAAATTGTTTACAAATACTTAACAATAGTTTATATTAGTATTTATAAACTAAGTTTAGTTTTGCTATACTTATAGTATATAACCTCTAAACGAAATTAAAAATATTCCGATGAAGAAACTAGTATTAGCAGCAGCTATCCTTTGTGCAGGATTCCAGCTTAAAGCACAACCAAAAAACATTAAACACATTGTCCTGATTGGCTGTGACGGATTTGGTGCCTATGCCATTCCCGAAGCAAAAATGCCTAACCTGAAACAATTAATGAGCACAGGCTCATGGTCATTAAAAGCACGTTGTGTGTTGCCCTCATCAAGTGCAGTGAACTGGGCATCGATGTTAATGGGTGCAGGGCCAACAGAACATGGTTATACCGAATGGAACAGTGCTGTTCCGGAGATCCCTTCTGCCGTTAAATCCCAGTACGGATTATTTCCCGGTATCTTCACTTTGATTAAAGAACAAAGGCCAAAAGCCAAAACCGCTGTAATTTATAGCTGGCAGGGCATTCGTCCATTAATTGAAAAGGATGCCATAACCTTTGTCGTACCAGGTCCGTCAGGTGACAATGATAATTTCTGCGCAGATACAGCAGCTGCATTGATCATTAAAGAAAAACCCTTACTGACTTTTGTACATCTTTCCGAGCCTGACGGAACCGGGCATAATATAGGTCACCGTACACCAGCGTATTATGCAGAACTGGAAAATGTAGATAAACGGATAGGAAAAATCGTTGATGCAGTAAAAAAAGCAGGTATAGCTAATGAAACGGTAATTATTGTTTCAGCAGATCATGGTGGTACCGGTAAAGGACATGGCGGTAAATCCCTGGACGAGGTTCAGATTCCATGGATTGCCAATGGCACAGGGGTATCAAAAGGACATGAAATCAAGGATGTGATTATTACTTATGATACTGCTTCTACCCTAGCCTGGCTTCTGGGTTTGAAAGAACCACAAAGCTGGAGAGGGAAACCTGTTACCGAAGCATTCAAAAATCACTAAACGAGAAAAAATTAACAATAATATAACACAAAATTGTTTACAAATATTAAACAAAAACACTATTATTGTAAACAAACAAAATTATAAGTGATGTCGATAAAATTAGTAGTGTTTGATATGGCAGGTACAACCGTAAGTGATAAAAACTACGTAGCCCTATCATTTCAGCAAGCAATGAAAAAGCATGGATATATGATGGAAGTGGAAGATGTAAATCCACTGATGGGCTATGAAAAGCCACTTGCAATAAAGATGATGCTGGATAAATATGAAACTGATACAAAAAAAATCAATGAAGATTTAATCGGTCAGATACATACTGATTTTGTAAATATAATGATTGATTTTTACACCCATTCCACAGATATTAAACCACTTCCGAATGTTGAAAATACATTTAGTGAATTAAGAAATATGGGTATTAAAATTGGCCTGGACACTGGTTTTTCCAGAGATATTGCAGAATTGATTATCAGTCGTCTGGCCTGGGAAGACAAAATTGATGTCATGGCAGCCAGTGACGACGTAAAAAATGGTCGTCCTTATCCGGACATGATTAATCAGATCAAAGCACAATTGAATATCCTGCCAACTGATCAGGTGGTAAAGGTTGGAGATACCGAAGTTGATATTAATGAAGGCATAAATGCAGGTTGCAAATATGTAATCGCTATCACTACCGGAGCTTTTACCAGACAGGAGCTGGAACCTCACCATCCAACACATATTATTGATGATATTTCAGAAGTTATAACGATTATCAACTCTTAACATACAGACAGGATGAATAATGATCAATACGATTTAATTGTTATAGGCGGCGGAATCTTAGGTACTTTTCATGCATACCACGCCCTGACAAGAGGAAAGAAAGTACTTCAGCTGGAAAAAGACAATTTCCCTGTCGGTGCAACCGTTAGAAATTTTGGCCAGGTGATTCCTTCAGGAATGACAGGTGAATGGTTTAATTACGGGTTACGTTCAGTAGAGATTTATCAGCAGATACAGCAGGAATTTGATATTTCAGTTAGAAAAAACGGTAGCGTATATATCGCTTCCGATCAGGATGAGCAAACATTAATCCATGAATTAAGTGCTTATTATGATACATTAGGCTATTCTCACAGTCTTTTAAATAAAGAACAGATTCTGAGCAAATATCCTTCTATTAAAGAATCATATGCCCGCGAAGCATTGTTTTTTGATCAGGAGATCAGTGTGGAACCAAATCTCATGATTCATCGTCTGCACGAATATATGAAGACGAAATTTGAGCATTTCACACTATTATATGATTCGCCCGTGGTTGATTGTTATTCTGCCGCACAGGAGGTAGAAGTACGTTTAAGCAATGGCGATAAATTCAAAGCTGCCAAAGCGGTCTTATGTAATGGTTATGAATTTAAGCTACTGTTTAAAGATCTTTTCCGGGAAAGCGGGCAGGTGATGAGTAAACTTCAGATGATGCGTACTGTACCCGTAAAAAATATCGCACTTCCTGGAAATATTCTGACCGGACTGACCATTCGCAGGTATGAAAGTTTTGAAGAATACTGCCCTTCATTCAAAACCACTCCCCTTCCTGCGCATTATGAAGAGCTAAAATCATATGGTATTCACCTGCTTTTCAAAGTAGCTCCGGATGGCAGTGTGATTATCGGAGATTCCCATGAGTATGCAGCAGCGACCAATTTTGATGAGCTGGGTTATAATCTCAATTCACATATCAATGAACTGATGCTTGCCGAAGCCAGTAGAATTGTAAATTTTGATGTTCGTCAGATTGCAACTACCTGGGCTGGTTTTTATCCTCAGCATCCCGATAAACATATAATAGAATACGATATTGATAATCGTATTCATATACGTACCTGTATAGGTGGGAAAGGAATGACTGCAAGTGCAGGATATGCAGAAGCCAGTATAAAACAGCTGTTCGATTAGCAATCAAATCCGGATTTACTGTTTTTTTTGACCTGTAACTTAATTCCTGGTGGGTTTTGACATAGTTTTAACTAATATTTACGATTAAACTCTGCCGAATTTCTTAAGTTTGAGCAATTGCCCCTTTATGGAAGAGAATATTATACTTAAGATAAGTAACAGAATAAAAGAAATAAGAAGAGAGAGGAATACAACAGTACAGGAACTTGCTGATCGTGCTGGTGTAAGTAAAGGTTTGATTTCGCAAATTGAAAACAACCGTACAGTCCCTTCATTAATGGTGCTTATTGATATCATAAGTGCGTTGGATGTTGATTTGAATCAATTTTTCAAGGATATATCCGCCAGTAGTCAGCTTAGTCCTGTTATTATTAAAAGGAAAAATGAATATCAGTCCTTCGAAAAAGAACAGGCCCTGGGATTTTTGTATCAGCGGATTTTCACCAAGACCTTCAAAAACTCGACTGTTGATATCGTCCTGCTTGAACTTGAGCCCAATGCGACCAGACCTATGGTGGTTACAGAAGCATTTGAATACAAGTATATCCTTTCAGGAAAAGTAGATTATATTTTTGAAGATCAGACTTACAGTCTTTCTGATGGGGATTCCATGCTTTTTGACGGACGTTTACCCCATACGCCCAAAAATACTTCAGCAGAAAAAGCCATCATGCTGATTATTTATTTCTTTGAACAGAACGGAAACAGTTCCGGAAAATAAAAAGGCAGAAGCCAGCCGGAATTTGCCTTTATAAAAAGATGAGCCTTAATTCTATGAATTAAGGCTCATTTCTTTTAATGCCATTGCATTTCTCCCGTATTTACTTTTGCACTCAGTTCCAGTGCCAGTATAAACTTAGAATCAGGATATATTTTCTTTAATGCTGCAATCAAACCGGCAGAAGTCTTTTCTTTCTTCAGTTGCTGTTCATAAACTTCAAGATATTGCTTCGTATATTTCACAGAAGCAGCATTCATAGCTGCACCTGCTCCTGCATGAGCCGGCACAACCACTTCAGGTTTTAAAGCACTTATTTTATCCAGAACGGCAACCCAGTCTGCTCTTTTCTCTGCAGTTGCATCATCAGCAAGCCATACGTGAAAATTATCACCAAAAACATTAATACCACCAATTACAGCTTTAATAGATGGAATCCATACGAAAGATCTCTCAGGTGAAGCATCAGTACTTAATATTTCCAATTGCTGACCTTCCAGCTCCAGGCTATTGCCTTTCAGTACCTGGGGCAATACTGCATTCTTAGGCGCTGCATCTTTTAATTGTGGTCCCCAGACATCCAGTTTGCTCTGAGCTGTTGCTTTAATATGATCAACAGTTTGGGCTGTAGCGTATACAGTCACCTGCGGATAATACTTTTTGATAACTTCCAGACCGAAATAAAAATCCGGATCACCATGACTGATATAAACAGCTTTCAGATTTTTGCCGGTCTTTTTTAACTCCGCCACTACCCGCTCTGCATCAGGTAAGGTAAACTGTGCATCAACCAGGATAGCATCAGTTTTACCACTTACAATAACAGATGCAACGCCCAGACTCGTTTCCGGTGCATTATATACGGTTAATTTTAACGGGTTTGTTTCTACTTTTTTAATTGTTTGTGCATTTGTTTTTGATACAATGAACGTTAGTATCAATGCTGAAATAATGACATTTGTTTTCATAAGATATGTTTTATTATTAAATAAGATTTGTTTGGGTTTCATCAATCAGGCGATCAATATGTTTAGTGATCTCCGTTAAAGAAGAATAACCTTGTTCCAATAAAGTCAGCTGTCCCTGTTCTTCAAATAACAAAGTCGGATAAGAAGAGGCATACTGTATAGCTGTGGCAAATGTAGCCTGTGTGCTTGCTTTCATCTCTTCACTATTGAAGTGAATTATAAACTCAGCACTGTCAATCCCGAGTTCAGCACAGATTTCCAGATAAGTATTTTCCATATTCAGATCTTTACCATCCCTGTATCTCGCCTGTTGCACAGCAACCATAAAAGGTATATTCCGGTCATTCCAGAATTTCTGTACCGTAACAATTGCTCTGGATGGTGTTTCACTATCCAGTTTAACTTCGTGCTGATGGATAAACTGAAAATATGCTTCTCCGAATTCAGTTCCGGTAAGCTGTGCAATCCGCTCATCATGTTTCAGAAAATAACCAGCCATCTGCGGCGATTGCATTCTCACATTTGGCCCTGCCCACATGCCACCAGGAATAATCACAAAATCAAGTCTATCGTTATAAGCTTCAAAAAGTGCAAGCGTATGTTTACTGTTTCCGTAACACCAGCCACAAAGCGGGTCCATTACATAAATCAATTTCATATATTCAGATTAATGATTAGTGATATATTCGAATTTACCATGAAGGAATTCTGTTTTTCTTCCTGATGGAGCAGTCGTATCTTTATAGCTCAGATAAGCAGTTACTTCCATATCTTTTGTATTAATGATCTGGCTTACAGTTAATCCGCTTGCTTCCATCCAGTTTAAAAAATACAGATGGTCATTCAGTTTCTCCAGAGCTACGTGTTCTGATTCTTCTGCGACAACCCCTTTGGCATCTACCGTTTTCCAGTGAATAGTAGAATCGTTAAGATACCGGACCTCGGCCTGAAATTTTTCATAGGTAATTTTTCCTGTTTCCCCGATCAGTTCATGTCCGGGATTTCTTACCGAAGGATCGGTTGAAGTATCCGATGTATTACAGGCAGCTAATACTGCAATCCCCAGAAAACCAAATATTTTAGAAACGGTAGAAAATTTAATAGTCAGCATAATTATTATGTTTTAATATCTACACAAAATTAGGCCTTCCACTGGCGGGAAAAGTTGAACTAGTTCAAAAAAGCATTTACCTCAGTCTGGATACTTTTTTCCTTATTTTACTAAGGAATTCATGAGATATGCCCAGGTATGCTGCTACCTGTTGCTGAGAAAGTCTTTGTTCCAGTTGCGGATATTTCGTAATAAATTCCAGGTACCGCTTATCAGCTGTTTTACTTAATGAAGAAATCATTCTGCGCTGTAAGGCTGCATGCGTTTTTTGTGTCATGACCCGAAACAGTTTTTCTACTTTAGGGAGTGTTTCGTACAGTATATTTTTATAAGGATAGGTAATCATCAGAATTTCACTGTCTTCAAGAGCTTCAATATTCAGTATAGAGGGAGACTGGTTCGTAAAACTATCAATATCTGTAATCCACCATCCTTCTATTGCAAAATACAGGACCTTTTCAAAGCCAGATTCGTCCAGATAATATACCCTCAGGCAGCCTTTATTTACAAACCCTTCAAACTTGCAAATCTCCCCTTCACGTAACAGCATATCCTTTTTCTGCACTTTCTGCAGATAGAAAGGAGCAGAAAACTGCGCAAATTCTTCATCAGTAAGATGAATATGTTTTTCTACATTTTCCCGAAGCAAAGTATACATATGGAGGGTAATTAATCATCCCAAAAATACGGGATAAGTCTAAAATAGGTAATATTTACAAAATGTGATTCAGCACATCATTCAGGGCTATTCTTTTACAAGATTACTTTTGTAACTTTACCATTGCAAATCTCTTAATAAGATAGAATTAATGCTGCTCTCAACACAAATGAAAATGAGTTTAACCAGTGGTTTAACTAAACTATTCAATAACCGGTTATTTATTTTCAGCTTTTTTATCCTGCTGCCTGCAATTACCACTTACAGACAATATCATACAGGCGCTTCTCATAATAATTACCTGATCTTCATTTATACCTATTTTCATGCCAATGAGCACTTGTCATTGTTTGCCAGGTATCCCGAATATCTGGACATGAATCATTACGGGCCATTGTTCTCGCTAATTATTGCCCCTTTTGCTCAATTGCCTGAATTTATCGGTATGTTTTTCTGGGAACTGGCCAATAGCCTGTTTCTGTACTATGCGATCAGGAGTCTGCCGATGAAAGATACGAAAGTTAATGCTGTTTACTGGATTATTGCCCATGAACTGCTAACGGCCTTATTTGCCTGTCAGATTAACCCGTCTATTACAGCAATCATTGTATTAAGCTATACACTGATTGATAAAAAACAGAACTTTTGGGCAGCATGTCTGATTATGCTGGGTACGTTTATCAAACTTTACGGTATTGTAGGGCTGGCTTTCTTCTTTTTTGTTGAAGGAAAGCCAAAATTTATCGCTTATTGCATCTTCTGGGCACTGTTGTTTTTGGTTTTACCTATGCCTTTTTATGGTCAGGAGTATATCCTCTCCCAATATAAAGAATGGTATCTTTCGCTGAGTGCCAAACAGCTGGAAAATGCTACGCTGGTTTCCTGGCAGGATATATCCATTATGGGAATATTCAGAAGAGTAAGTGGCAATGCCAATATCCCGAATCTGCCATTTCTGATTACAGGAGTTATACTTTTCTGTCTGCCATATCTGAGGATTAAACAATATAAATCACCGGATTTCAGACTGATGTATCTCGCATCGACTCTGATCTTTACTGTAATATTCAGTAATTCATCTGAATCACCAACCTATATTCTTGCATTCACAGGTGTTGCTATCTGGTTTGTTCTGCAAAAAAAACCAGTTCAGCCTATAGTAATTGCCCTTTTTGTATTTGCCATCCTGCTCACAACACTGGCGCCTTCAGACTTCTATCCCCGGTATATCCGTGAACATTATATTATGCGGTATTCGTTAAAAGCTCTTCCTTGTGTGCTGATATGGCTATTTATTACTTACCAGATGGTCTTTAAACAATTTGATCTAAAAACAACCTCTGCCTAATGAAAAAACTGGTTTCTGTTGTGATTCCTGCTTTCAATGAGGCAGAGAATTTAACCGTCATTATAGATAGGTTAGAAAGCGTTTTCAGTGAAACTGCCTATAATGTAGAGTTTATATTTATTGATGATGGCAGTAAGGATAAGACCCTGGCTATACTCAAAACAATAGCTGCGGTAAAGCCGAACTTGTTTTATATAGAGTTTTCCCGAAACTTTGGGCATCAGCTTGCACTTAAGGCTGGGCTGGATAAAGCTGCCGGTGATTGTGTGATATCTCTTGATGCTGATCTGCAGCATCCACCTGAACTGATAATTCAAATGCTTGAAAAATGGGAAGAGGGTAACGATGTAGTTTATACGCGCAGAAAGGAGGATAAAAACCTTCCCTACGGAAAAAGAAAATCTTCCATGCTATTCTATAAATTACTAAATGTTCTATCCAGTATACATATCGAAGATGGCACTGCCGATTTCAGACTTATGGATAAAAAAGTAATAGAAGTATTCAGAAATTTTGAAGAAAATGAACCCTTTATAAGGGGGCTTATTCAGTGGATGGGTTATAAACAAATAGCTATTGATTATATCCCCAGCAAACGCTATGCGGGGTCCAGTAAATACAATGTACGTAAGATGATGCGTTTCGCTCTTCAGGGGGTAACCTCTTTTAGTATTAAACCCCTGTACACGGCAGTCTATCTCGGCTTCTCTTTTTCAATGTTATCAATTTTATATATCCCCTATGTATTTTATTCGGTTTACATGGGTATTGAAGTGGATGGCTGGGCATCAACTATCATGACCATTGTCTTCTTCGGTGGTTTGCAGCTCATTATTATGGGAATTATAGGTATCTATATTGGAAAGATGTTTATGCAAACTAAAAACCGTCCTAACTATATTATCAAGTCTACAAATTTAGTTCAACCGCTATAAATATGGTCTTACTCAGTTTTGATATCGAAGAATTTGATATGCCTTTTGAATATGGGAAAACTATAACATTCGAAGACCAGATCAGTATCTCTGCCCAGGGCACGAGGATTATACTCGACCTGCTGTTAAAGAATAAACTTAAAGCAACTTTTTTCAGTACGGTAACCTTTGCAAAGCATGTTCCTGAGCTGATCAGACGTATACTTGATGAAGGTCATGAACTGGCCTCCCATGGTGTTTATCACTCTGATTTTAAAAAAGAGCATTTACTGGAATCACGTCTGGCATTGGAAGAGCTTTCCGGTATAAAGGTAACAGGTTACAGAATGGCCAGAATGATGCCTGTAGATGAACAGGAAATACAAAAAGCAGGATATCTGTACAACAGCTCTATAAATCCGACCTGGTTGCCCGGAAGATATAATAACAGGCATATATCCAGAACATATTTTTATCAGAGCAGCGTTTTACAGTTACCAGCTTCGGTAAGTCCTGTATCACGCTTCCCACTTTTCTGGTTATCCTTTCATAATCTTCCGCTTTGGTATTACCAGCACCTGGCTAAAAGGACCTATCAGAAAGACAACTATCTCAATATTTATTTCCATCCCTGGGAATTTACAGATCTGAAAGATAAAGAACGTTTCGGTTTTCCAGGTTACGTAAGCAAGAATACAGGTGAAGATATGATCAGACGAATGGACCACTTTATGGGTTGGATTAACAGGCAAGGTTATCCTTCAGGAACAATCTCCCAATTCACAAAGCATATTCCTCTGCCTTAATTTAAAGGGTATACCTTACACTTTAAATAACAGAATAATAGCATTCCTGTATACTCAGGTTTTAAATCCGGAGTATACCTGTTATCAAATTACATTTAAGCGTCAGATCAGGCTCTTTCCCTGAAAGTCACATAAGACTGGAAGAAGTAACTGAATGCTGACATTAGCACGATTATAAAGGCTTGTGATGGCGTTGCCCACAAGCCCCAGTATCCGACCAGCAAATGCAGCAGACCATAGTTCATCAGTAATGAGCTTACAGTGACTACTCCATATAATATAAGCTGCTGTACGCCCCTTCCATGCTGCTGAAAAACAAGATATTTATTCAGCATAAAGCCTACCGGAAAACTCACAGAAAGAGCCATCAGATCTGCGGCAATATAAGAGGTGATAGTCAGACTACCGATTTTCAGATCCTGCCCGAACAGGATAAAATTATAACTCAGATAGAATATAGTCAGATTTAATAAGGCATTGCTTCCTCCGGTTACTCCATATCTGAATGTTTTGATAGGAAGGAACTTTGAAAAAGGCGGATAAAAGAAATCTATTAACTTAATGAGCGGATTCTTGAGCAAGACTAATCAGTTATGTAATACAAATAGTAAAAATGATACAGTTGGTAAATATAGGACTCTTTTCAAATCCCTTTCCAAAAAAGATTTAGAAATCAGTAAATGAAAACTCCGGGAGTAAAATGTAAAGGAATATAACCCCATCAGGAAAGGTTTGTAAACTCAATCAGGAAAGACTTATAAACTCAATGCAGAAAGGTTTATAAACTCGATGCGGAAAAGTCTATAAACAAGAAAAGCCTGTAGTTTCCTACAAGCTTTCTTTAAGATTTGGCACCGACCTACTCTCCCACGTGTTACCGCAGTACCATCGGCTCTGGTGGGCTTAACTTCTCTGTTCGGAATGGGAAGAGGTGGACACCACCGATATAGGCACCTAAATGTCTTTATCAATTGTTATTGATCAGTATTTTATTTGTTTTTCTCCAAATAACCTTTACAGTTATCCTGTTTCCAGCTCAGAGACAAACGATGACATATTATTGAAAGAAGTTAGTTATGAAGAACAAACAACAGTTTATTGCTCTTGAAAGCTTCGGATGATTAGTATTACTCGACTATGCTGTCACCAGCTTTACATCTGTAACCTATCAACGTAGTAGTCTGCTACGGTCCTATATGGAATTCTCATCTCGTGGCTAGTTTCGCACTTAGATGCTTTCAGCGCTTATCTATTCCCAACGTAGCTACTCTGCAATGCCCCTGGCGGAACAACAGATTCACTAGAGGTTAGTCCAACCCGGTCCTCTCGTACTAAGGTCAGCCCCACTCAAAATTCCTACGCCCACAACAGATAGGGACCGAACTGTCTCGCGACGTTCTGAACCCAGCTCGCGTGCCACTTTAATCGGCGAACAGCCGAACCCTTGGGACCTTCTCCAGCCCCAGGATGTGACGAGCCGACATCGAGGTGCCAAACCTCCCCGTCGATATGAGCTCTTGGGGGAGATCAGCCTGTTATCCCCAGCGTACCTTTTATCCTTTGAGCGATGGCCCTTCCATGCAGAACCACCGGATCACTATATCCGTCTTTCGACCCTGCTCGGCTTGTCTGCCTCACAGTCAAGCAAGCTTATGCTATTGCACTCCTCATACGGTTACCAAGCGTATTGAGCTTACCTTTGAAAGCCTCCGTTACCTTTTTGGAGGCGACCACCCCAGTCAAACTACCCATCAAACAATGTCCTCTCCTAAAAGAGTTAGACACCGAATACAAAAAGGGTGGTATTTCAACGTTGACTCCACAACACCTAGCGATGCCACTTCATAGTCTCCCACCTATCCTACACATCCTGTATCCAATGTCAATGTTAAATTGTAGTGAAGGTGCATGGGGTCTTTCCGTCCCGTTGCGGGTACCCGGCGTCTTCACCGGGACCACAATTTCACCGAGCTCATGGCTGAGACAGCGCCCAGATCGTTACACCATTCGTGCAGGTCGGAACTTACCCGACAAGGAATTTCGCTACCTTAGGACCGTTATAGTTACGGCCGCCGTTTACTGGGGCTTCGATTCAATGCTTCGCCTTGCGACTAACATCCCCTCTTAACCTTCCAGCACCGGGCAGGTGTCAGGCCTTATACTTCATCTTTCGATTTTGCAAAGCCATGTGTTTTTGTTAAACAGTCGCCTGGGCCTTTTCACTGCGGCTGACATTGCTGTCAGCGCCCCTTCTCCCGAAGTTACAGGGCCATTTTGCCGAGTTCCTTAGCCATGATTCACTCGAGCACCTTAGAATTCTCTTCCCGGATACCTGTGTCGGTTTGCGGTACGGGTTTTTATAACCTGAAGCTTAGCGGTTTTTCTTGGAAGTCTGATTACCTGCGCTATCCACTTACCCGAAGGCTTGCGGTACTATCGACCTTTAGCAAAGAATGCGGATTTGCCTACATTCCCTATACCTACAGTCTTTAACGATCTATTCCGTCAGATCGCGGCAGTGTCACTACTCCGTCCCCACATCGCAGTTATAAAAAGTACTGGAATATTAACCAGTTGTCCATCGAATTTCCCCTTCGGGTTCTCCTTAGGCCCCGACTAACCCTGATCCGATTAGCGTTGATCAGGAAACCTTATCCTTTCGGTGGGCAGGTTTCTCGCCTGCCTTATCGTTACTTATGCCTACATTTGCTTTTCCAGAAGCTCCACCCTGGCTTACGCCAAAACTTCGCTGCCGCTGGAATGCTCCCCTACCGTAATATTAATATTACCCATAGCTTCGGTGTACTACTTTATGCCCGTTTATTATCCATGCACGATCGCTCGACTAGTGAGCTGTTACGCACTCTTTAAATGAATGGCTGCTTCCAAGCCAACATCCTAGCTGTCTAGGCAATCGCACCTCGTTAGTTCAACTTAGTAGTAACTTAGGGACCTTAGCTGATGGTCTGGGTTCTTTCCCTCTCGGCCCGTGACCTTAGCACCCCGGGCCTCACTGCAGTGTATATTTAATAGCATTCGGAGTTTGTCTGGATTTGGTAGGATTTGACTCCCCCGCACCCAATCAGTAGCTCTACCTCTAGTAAACTTAACCACCACGCTGTTCCTAAAAACATTTCGGGGAGTACGAGCTATTTCCCAGTTTGATTAGCCTTTCACCCCTACCCACAGATCATCCGGAAACTTTTCAACGTTTATCGGTTCGGTCCTCCAGTACGTGTTACCGCACCTTCAACCTGTCCATGGGTAGATCACAAGGTTTCGCGTCTACCTCCCCTGACTATACGCCCTATTCAGACTCGCTTTCGCTTCGGATCCATGTCTTAAACATTTAACCTTGCCAGAGAAGAGTAACTCGTAGGCTCATTATGCAAAAGGCACGCCGTCACGCCACCTGGACGCTCCGACCGCTTGTAAGTACACAGTTTCAGGTTCTATTTCACTCCCCTGTTCGGGGTTCTTTTCACCTTTCCCTCACGGTACTGGTTCACTATCGGTCTCTCAGGAGTATTTAGCCTTACCGGATGGTGCCGGCAGATTCCCACAAGGCGTCTCCGACCTCGCGGTACTCAGGATACTACTAGACTAATGTTACTTACGTGTACGCGGCTCTCACGCTATATTGCCAGGCTTCCCATCCTGTTCCACTTCATTTCATTAATGCCACATCGTAGTCCTACAACCCCAGTTATGCCGTAACATAGCTGGTTTGGGCTCTTTCCAGTTCGCTCGCCACTACTTTGGAAATCATTATTATTTTCTCTTCCTCTGCTTACTTAGATGTTTCAGTTCGGCAGGTTTGCGCATCGTAATGCGACTAGTCTTCAACTAGCCAGGTTTCCCCATTCGGAAATCTTCGGATTAATTCATATTTGCTAATACCCGAAGCTTATCGCAGCTTATCACGTCCTTCATCGCCTCTGAGAGCCAAGGCATCCCCTGTGTACTCTTTCTTACTTTCTTCTCTCCATAGCCTTTTGCGCCTATGGAAATGCTTTTTTTGATGGTTATTAACCCTACGGATTGTATCAGTGCAAGCACCTTTACCTTCCTTCAAGCTAACAACGTCTCTATTGTTGTTTGCTCTTCTTTATTAACTTCTTCCAATATGTCAAAGAACTTTATTGTCCCAGATATTTGTATTTCTACTCGTATCCTATTTCCTGTACCTTTTATCTTAAGTACGGGCCAATGGTGGAGAATAACGGAGTCGAACCGTTGACCTCCTGCGTGCAAGGCAGGCGCTCTAGCCAGCTGAGCTAATCCCCCTTAGAATTATAACTGTAGTCCCGAGCAGATTTGAACTGCTGACCCCTACATTATCAGTGTAGTGCTCTAACCAAACTGAGCTACGGGACTAAATTGTCTTTACTGCAGTAGGTGAACACTTATTCGATGTTTCATCCTATGGGTTTTTCTTTTGAGATTTGTTGTCATTTACTTATACCAATTGATCAATCGGTATATCATTTACGCAGCGAGTAATCTACCTTTCTCCAGAAAGGAGGTATTCCAGCCGCACCTTCCGGTACGGCTACCTTGTTACGACTTAGCCCCAGTTATCGGTTTTACCCTAGGACGCTCCTTGCGGTTACATACTTTAGGTACCCCCAACTTCCATGGCTTGACGGGCGGTGTGTACAAGGCCCGGGAACGTATTCACCGTATCATTGCTGATATACGATTACTAGCGAATCCAACTTCAAGAGGTCGAGTTGCAGACCTCTATCCGAACTGTGAATGGCTTTTGGAGATTTGCTTGCTGTTACCAGCTTGCTGCCCTCTGTACCATCCATTGTAGCACGTGTGTAGCCCCGGACGTAAGGGCCATGATGACTTGACGTCGTCCCCTCCTTCCTCTCTGTTTGCACAGGCAGTCTGTTTAGAGTCCCCACCTTAACGTGCTGGCAACTAAACATAGGGGTTGCGCTCGTTGCGGGACTTAACCCAACACCTCACGGCACGAGCTGACGACAGCCATGCAGCACCTAGTTTCGTGTCCTTGCGGACTCATCTATCTCTAAATGATTCACTAACTTTCAAGCCCGGGTAAGGTTCCTCGCGTATCATCGAATTAAACCACATGCTCCTCCGCTTGTGCGGGCCCCCGTCAATTCCTTTGAGTTTCAATCTTGCGACCGTACTCCCCAGGTGGAATACTTAACGCTTTCGCTTAGCCGCTAACTGTGTATCGCTAACAGCGAGTATTCATCGTTTAGGGCGTGGACTACCAGGGTATCTAATCCTGTTTGATCCCCACGCTTTCGTGCCTCAGCGTCAATAAAATCATAGTAAGCTGCCTTCGCAATCGGTGTTCTGTGACATATCTATGCATTTCACCGCTACTTGTCACATTCCGCCTACCTCTAATTCATTCAAGCTCTTCAGTATCAAGGGCACTGCGATGGTTGAGCCACCGTCTTTCACCCCTGACTTAAAAAGCCGCCTACGCACCCTTTAAACCCAATAAATCCGGATAACGCTTGGATCCTCCGTATTACCGCGGCTGCTGGCACGGAGTTAGCCGATCCTTATTCCTTCGGTACATTCAGCACACTACACGTAATGTGGTTTATTCCCGAATAAAAGCAGTTTACGACCCAGAGGGCTGTCTTCCTGCACGCGGCATGGCTGGTTCAGAGTTGCCTCCATTGACCAATATTCCTTACTGCTGCCTCCCGTAGGAGTCTGGTCCGTGTCTCAGTACCAGTGTGGGGGGTCATCCTCTCAGATCCCCTAGACATCGTGGTCTTGGTGGGCCGTTACCCCGCCAACTAACTAATGTCACGCATGCCCATCTTAATCCTATAAATATTTGATCATTGTACAATGCTGTACTGTGATTTTATGCGGTGTTAATCCGAATTTCTTCGGGCTATCCCCCTGATTAAGGTAGGTTGCATACGCGTTACGCACCCGTGCGCCACTTTCGCTACCAGCAAGCTGGTAACTATCGTTCGACTTGCATGTATTAGGCCTGCCGCTAGCGTTCATCCTGAGCCAGGATCAAACTCTCCATTGTAAAATGTGTTGTTTGAACGCTGACCATTCTTAACTTGTATTAATAATAGTCTTTATTCTTATTTGTCTGTCAGAATAGACTTAAAAAACTCGCGCGGTTCATGTACTTTGAACTTGTACGTGTTTACCTCGCTACGTTTGTAAATGACATCTCTTTAATGAACTTCTCGACTTAACCTCCCGGCAGTCTATATATGTTGCAATGCTAATCTTTCTAATCCCTCAAGTCTTAATCTTCTCAAGGTCTTTTCCAGCTTCTCATCGTTTCAATCTTGTTTATTTGCTTTGTCAACATCCGTTGTAAAGCTTCCCGTTTTTGTTGGGACTGCAAAGGTAGAAATCTTTTTTAATTTGTCAAGCTTTTTATTTTTTATTTTTGAAGTTTTTTATTCCTTCTTCAAACTCAACCAATCTCTGTTTTTGCACCCTCTCCATATCCTTTTCACTGTTTCCCTTCCTCCGAAGCGGGATGCAAAAGTAGGAAAATTATGCCGCTATCCAAACATTAACACACTATTAATTGTATCATTCCTTTAACTACATGATTATCAGTTCAAATACTTATCGCTTTAAAAATATATCCTGTGAAATTAACCTTCTCTGCTCTTTAATTCGTTTTCTATTTCTTCAATTGTAGGCAGGCTTGACCTCAGATCCTTTGGCAAAGACCTTGTTAATTCAAATTCAGAAATCCCTATAGGCTTATTCATATCTCTTAAAGCATATTCAGCCATAACCTTATCCTTCGTTTGACAAAGTATAAGACCTATCGTTGGCTTATCACTTTCATACTTAATTAAATCGTCGACTGCTGAACAATAAAAATTCATTTTCCCTGCATATTCAGGTTTAAAGTCTCCCTTCTTTAAGTCAATAACTATAAAACATCTCATTTTAAGATGGTAGAATAAAAGATCCAGGTAAAAATCCTGATCACTTACGGTTAAGTGATATTGTCTGCCAACAAAAGCGAAACCTGCCCCTAATTCCAAAAGAAACTTCTCGACATGTCTGACAAGTTCGGTTTCCAACTCCCTTTCTGTGAAAGGCTGTGCGAGTGTAATGAAGTCAAAGATATACGGATCTTTCAATGTTTCCCGAACCAAATCTGATTCGGGAACAGATAGTGTTTTAGAGAAGTTATTAATTGTTTCCCCTTGTCTGAGATGAAGATTATTTTTTATCATTAACCCCAGAATATCCCTGCTCCAACCATTTAGTATCGTTTGTTCAACATACCAAAGTCGTACATCTTTCTCCTTAATTTTTTGCATCAGCAAAATATTATGACCCCAGGGAATTTGGGAAACAGGTTGTTCACCATTACTTTCCTGTAATTGGGAAACCGCTTGTTTCCCAATTACATCATCAAAATCATATCCTTTGTAAAACTGAACCATAAACTTCAGATTCCTTTCAGAAAAGCCTTTGACCTCCGGCAATTCATTTTTAATATCATTAGCCAGGCGGGACGTAACAGTAGCTCCCCACCCTTGTTCTATCTGCTGTTGATTAACCAACTTACCGATATCCCAATAAAGCATAATCATTTCAGCATTTGCCGAAAGAGCAGCTCTTACCTGAGCACTACGAATTCTAACCTTTATCTCTGTTAATAAATACTGATATACTTTAATCTCCATTGAGTTATGATTACATCAGGAAATTTAAGCCTTATTAAAATTACCTGCATTTCAAAATTAACACAAATTGCTCTTTGGGTGGTAATCTTTTATGTGCTCTCAGATGAGGAATTGGTTATATGATGTAGTAGTCCTTTGCAAAGCCATGAGATAAGCTATTCCCGGTTCTTCCATATCAAGTATAAAAGCGAAAAAAATAGGTAGGAAAACGTTTGTACAGAGAAAACCAGGGCGGTTTATATACAAAAAAAAGGTTGTGCTGTAAAAGTTTGTAAACTCAATCAGGAAAGACTTATAAACTCAATGCAGAAAGGTTTATAAACTCGATGCGGAAAAGTCTATAAACAAGAAAAGCCTGTAGTTTCCTACAAGCTTTCTTTAAGATTTGGCACCGACCTACTCTCCCACGTGTTACCGCAGTACCATCGGCTCTGGTGGGCTTAACTTCTCTGTTCGGAATGGGAAGAGGTGGACACCACCGATATAGGCACCTAAATGTCTTTATCAATTGTTATTGATCAGTATTTTATTTGTTTTTCTCCAAATAACCTTTACAGTTATCCTGTTTCCAGCTCAGAGACAAACGATGACATATTATTGAAAGAAGTTAGTTATGAAGAACAAACAACAGTTTATTGCTCTTGAAAGCTTCGGATGATTAGTATTACTCGACTATGCTGTCACCAGCTTTACATCTGTAACCTATCAACGTAGTAGTCTGCTACGGTCCTATATGGAATTCTCATCTCGTGGCTAGTTTCGCACTTAGATGCTTTCAGCGCTTATCTATTCCCAACGTAGCTACTCTGCAATGCCCCTGGCGGAACAACAGATTCACTAGAGGTTAGTCCAACCCGGTCCTCTCGTACTAAGGTCAGCCCCACTCAAAATTCCTACGCCCACAACAGATAGGGACCGAACTGTCTCGCGACGTTCTGAACCCAGCTCGCGTGCCACTTTAATCGGCGAACAGCCGAACCCTTGGGACCTTCTCCAGCCCCAGGATGTGACGAGCCGACATCGAGGTGCCAAACCTCCCCGTCGATATGAGCTCTTGGGGGAGATCAGCCTGTTATCCCCAGCGTACCTTTTATCCTTTGAGCGATGGCCCTTCCATGCAGAACCACCGGATCACTATATCCGTCTTTCGACCCTGCTCGGCTTGTCTGCCTCACAGTCAAGCAAGCTTATGCTATTGCACTCCTCATACGGTTACCAAGCGTATTGAGCTTACCTTTGAAAGCCTCCGTTACCTTTTTGGAGGCGACCACCCCAGTCAAACTACCCATCAAACAATGTCCTCTCCTAAAAGAGTTAGACACCGAATACAAAAAGGGTGGTATTTCAACGTTGACTCCACAACACCTAGCGATGCCACTTCATAGTCTCCCACCTATCCTACACATCCTGTATCCAATGTCAATGTTAAATTGTAGTGAAGGTGCATGGGGTCTTTCCGTCCCGTTGCGGGTACCCGGCGTCTTCACCGGGACCACAATTTCACCGAGCTCATGGCTGAGACAGCGCCCAGATCGTTACACCATTCGTGCAGGTCGGAACTTACCCGACAAGGAATTTCGCTACCTTAGGACCGTTATAGTTACGGCCGCCGTTTACTGGGGCTTCGATTCAATGCTTCGCCTTGCGACTAACATCCCCTCTTAACCTTCCAGCACCGGGCAGGTGTCAGGCCTTATACTTCATCTTTCGATTTTGCAAAGCCATGTGTTTTTGTTAAACAGTCGCCTGGGCCTTTTCACTGCGGCTGACATTGCTGTCAGCGCCCCTTCTCCCGAAGTTACAGGGCCATTTTGCCGAGTTCCTTAGCCATGATTCACTCGAGCACCTTAGAATTCTCTTCCCGGATACCTGTGTCGGTTTGCGGTACGGGTTTTTATAACCTGAAGCTTAGCGGTTTTTCTTGGAAGTCTGATTACCTGCGCTATCCACTTACCCGAAGGCTTGCGGTACTATCGACCTTTAGCAAAGAATGCGGATTTGCCTACATTCCCTATACCTACAGTCTTTAACGATCTATTCCGTCAGATCGCGGCAGTGTCACTACTCCGTCCCCACATCGCAGTTATAAAAAGTACTGGAATATTAACCAGTTGTCCATCGAATTTCCCCTTCGGGTTCTCCTTAGGCCCCGACTAACCCTGATCCGATTAGCGTTGATCAGGAAACCTTATCCTTTCGGTGGGCAGGTTTCTCGCCTGCCTTATCGTTACTTATGCCTACATTTGCTTTTCCAGAAGCTCCACCCTGGCTTACGCCAAAACTTCGCTGCCGCTGGAATGCTCCCCTACCGTAATATTAATATTACCCATAGCTTCGGTGTACTACTTTATGCCCGTTTATTATCCATGCACGATCGCTCGACTAGTGAGCTGTTACGCACTCTTTAAATGAATGGCTGCTTCCAAGCCAACATCCTAGCTGTCTAGGCAATCGCACCTCGTTAGTTCAACTTAGTAGTAACTTAGGGACCTTAGCTGATGGTCTGGGTTCTTTCCCTCTCGGCCCGTGACCTTAGCACCCCGGGCCTCACTGCAGTGTATATTTAATAGCATTCGGAGTTTGTCTGGATTTGGTAGGATTTGACTCCCCCGCACCCAATCAGTAGCTCTACCTCTAGTAAACTTAACCACCACGCTGTTCCTAAAAACATTTCGGGGAGTACGAGCTATTTCCCAGTTTGATTAGCCTTTCACCCCTACCCACAGATCATCCGGAAACTTTTCAACGTTTATCGGTTCGGTCCTCCAGTACGTGTTACCGCACCTTCAACCTGTCCATGGGTAGATCACAAGGTTTCGCGTCTACCTCCCCTGACTATACGCCCTATTCAGACTCGCTTTCGCTTCGGATCCATGTCTTAAACATTTAACCTTGCCAGAGAAGAGTAACTCGTAGGCTCATTATGCAAAAGGCACGCCGTCACGCCACCTGGACGCTCCGACCGCTTGTAAGTACACAGTTTCAGGTTCTATTTCACTCCCCTGTTCGGGGTTCTTTTCACCTTTCCCTCACGGTACTGGTTCACTATCGGTCTCTCAGGAGTATTTAGCCTTACCGGATGGTGCCGGCAGATTCCCACAAGGCGTCTCCGACCTCGCGGTACTCAGGATACTACTAGACTAATGTTACTTACGTGTACGCGGCTCTCACGCTATATTGCCAGGCTTCCCATCCTGTTCCACTTCATTTCATTAATGCCACATCGTAGTCCTACAACCCCAGTTATGCCGTAACATAGCTGGTTTGGGCTCTTTCCAGTTCGCTCGCCACTACTTTGGAAATCATTATTATTTTCTCTTCCTCTGCTTACTTAGATGTTTCAGTTCGGCAGGTTTGCGCATCGTAATGCGACTAGTCTTCAACTAGCCAGGTTTCCCCATTCGGAAATCTTCGGATTAATTCATATTTGCTAATACCCGAAGCTTATCGCAGCTTATCACGTCCTTCATCGCCTCTGAGAGCCAAGGCATCCCCTGTGTACTCTTTCTTACTTTCTTCTCTCCATAGCCTTTTGCGCCTATGGAAATGCTTTTTTTGATGGTTATTAACCCTACGGATTGTATCAGTGCAAGCACCTTTACCTTCCTTCAAGCTAACAACGTCTCTATTGTTGTTTGCTCTTCTTTATTAACTTCTTCCAATATGTCAAAGAACTTTATTGTCCCAGATATTTGTATTTCTACTCGTATCCTATTTCCTGTACCTTTTATCTTAAGTACGGGCCAATGGTGGAGAATAACGGAGTCGAACCGTTGACCTCCTGCGTGCAAGGCAGGCGCTCTAGCCAGCTGAGCTAATCCCCCTTAGAATTATAACTGTAGTCCCGAGCAGATTTGAACTGCTGACCCCTACATTATCAGTGTAGTGCTCTAACCAAACTGAGCTACGGGACTAAATTGTCTTTACTGCAGTAGGTGAACACTTATTCGATGTTTCATCCTATGGGTTTTTCTTTTGAGATTTGTTGTCATTTACTTATACCAATTGATCAATCGGTATATCATTTACGCAGCGAGTAATCTACCTTTCTCCAGAAAGGAGGTATTCCAGCCGCACCTTCCGGTACGGCTACCTTGTTACGACTTAGCCCCAGTTATCGGTTTTACCCTAGGACGCTCCTTGCGGTTACATACTTTAGGTACCCCCAACTTCCATGGCTTGACGGGCGGTGTGTACAAGGCCCGGGAACGTATTCACCGTATCATTGCTGATATACGATTACTAGCGAATCCAACTTCAAGAGGTCGAGTTGCAGACCTCTATCCGAACTGTGAATGGCTTTTGGAGATTTGCTTGCTGTTACCAGCTTGCTGCCCTCTGTACCATCCATTGTAGCACGTGTGTAGCCCCGGACGTAAGGGCCATGATGACTTGACGTCGTCCCCTCCTTCCTCTCTGTTTGCACAGGCAGTCTGTTTAGAGTCCCCACCTTAACGTGCTGGCAACTAAACATAGGGGTTGCGCTCGTTGCGGGACTTAACCCAACACCTCACGGCACGAGCTGACGACAGCCATGCAGCACCTAGTTTCGTGTCCTTGCGGACTCATCTATCTCTAAATGATTCACTAACTTTCAAGCCCGGGTAAGGTTCCTCGCGTATCATCGAATTAAACCACATGCTCCTCCGCTTGTGCGGGCCCCCGTCAATTCCTTTGAGTTTCAATCTTGCGACCGTACTCCCCAGGTGGAATACTTAACGCTTTCGCTTAGCCGCTAACTGTGTATCGCTAACAGCGAGTATTCATCGTTTAGGGCGTGGACTACCAGGGTATCTAATCCTGTTTGATCCCCACGCTTTCGTGCCTCAGCGTCAATAAAATCATAGTAAGCTGCCTTCGCAATCGGTGTTCTGTGACATATCTATGCATTTCACCGCTACTTGTCACATTCCGCCTACCTCTAATTCATTCAAGCTCTTCAGTATCAAGGGCACTGCGATGGTTGAGCCACCGTCTTTCACCCCTGACTTAAAAAGCCGCCTACGCACCCTTTAAACCCAATAAATCCGGATAACGCTTGGATCCTCCGTATTACCGCGGCTGCTGGCACGGAGTTAGCCGATCCTTATTCCTTCGGTACATTCAGCACATTACACGTAATGTGGTTTATTCCCGAATAAAAGCAGTTTACGACCCAGAGGGCTGTCTTCCTGCACGCGGCATGGCTGGTTCAGAGTTGCCTCCATTGACCAATATTCCTTACTGCTGCCTCCCGTAGGAGTCTGGTCCGTGTCTCAGTACCAGTGTGGGGGGTCATCCTCTCAGATCCCCTAGACATCGTGGTCTTGGTGGGCCGTTACCCCGCCAACTAACTAATGTCACGCATGCCCATCTTAATCCTATAAATATTTGATCATTGTACAATGCTGTACTGTGATTTTATGCGGTGTTAATCCGAATTTCTTCGGGCTATCCCCCTGATTAAGGTAGGTTGCATACGCGTTACGCACCCGTGCGCCACTTTCGCTACCAGCAAGCTGGTAACTATCGTTCGACTTGCATGTATTAGGCCTGCCGCTAGCGTTCATCCTGAGCCAGGATCAAACTCTCCATTGTAAAATGTGTTGTTTGAACGCTGACCATTCTTAACTTGTATTAATAATAGTCTTTATTCTTATTTGTCTGTCAGAATAGACTTAAAAAACTCGCGCGGTTCATGTACTTTGAACTTGTACGTGTTTACCTCGCTACGTTTGTAAATGACATCTCTTTAATGAACTTCTCGACTTAACCTCCCGGCAGTCTATATATGTTGCAATGTTAATCTTTCTAATCCCTCAAGTCTTAATCTTCTTAAGGTCTTTTCCAGCTTCTCATCGTTTCAATCTTGTTGTTATTGCTTTGTCAACATCCGTTGTAAAGCTTCCCGTTTTTGTTGGGACTGCAAAGGTAGAAATCTTTTTTAATTTGTCAAGCTTTTTATTTTTTATTTTTGAAGTTTTTTATTCCTTCTTCAAACTCAACCAATCTCTGTTTTTGCACCCTCTCCATATCCTTTTCACTGTTTCCCTTCCTCCGAAGCGGGATGCAAAAGTAGGAAAATTATACCGCTATCCAAACATTAATACACTATTAATTGTATCTATTCCTTAACTACATGATTATCAACCCAAAATACCGTAAACTATTTTCAGCAGCAGCAGCAGAGCGATCAGCTTTCCTTCAATGAAGCCTTAATAGTGCAGTATTTAACAACAGCATGAAGTCCAATTACACCGATTAACAGCAACATCAGCCCGGTCAACTAAGCAATCGCAGCTCTCAAATCGCACAATTACATCACATAGACCTGCCCTTTCACCTCTCATCACCACAATTTCAACATTCAATACTCAACTGATTGTCCGGTGAATTATTATTTCCAGGGTTTCTTTAGGGGTAGTGCTGGGGTTTGAACTAGCCTTGAACTGGGGTTGAACTAGCCTTGAAGTAGTCCAGGCTAGTTCAACCCCAGTTCAACCCTACTTCAATACCACTTCAACAGGCTACACAACCCCTACCCAACCCAAACAATACAATCTAATACCGGTCATGATATATATACTCCAGCCAGATGACCATTCCTTTATAGCACAGCTATAGCACACATCTAACAGATTTGTTCAATCCCCACAGATAACAACAAGTCAGCTCACAGCTCAATAAGACTTCGGGGTTGGTATAGGGTTGGTATACCCCAGGGGTATACCAACCCTATACCAACCCCGACCACAAACACCCTTTAAACCTCCCCGCAATTCAACCCTCCTTTTCCAATTTATAAAACCCCGCATATGATAATCATATATACTGTATAAAACTATCCCCCATTATCCTCTGTATAAAGTCATTCTTACAGTAACCTTCATAAAATTTAGATTTTATTATTAAATTTGCAGCTGTTAAACGCCGTTTGCAGCGGTATCAATTTTTTATGGAAAAATTCAATACAATACTATACTATTGCTATAGCCCTATAGCGAATGCAGAACAATTTGCTGCCGATCACCTTAAATTTTGTAAATCATTAGGTCTTGTTGGCCGTATCATCGTTGCTGATGAAGGATTAAACGGAACCGTTTCTGGTTTGGAAAGCGCTTGTAAAGCTTATATGGATGCTGTTCATGCCGATGAACGTTTTGCAAAAACAGAATTTAAGATAGATGAAGTTGCTGAGCCGTCTTTCATTAAAATGCACTGTCGCTATAAATCTGAGATTGTACACTCAGGTCTGAGAGATGCCAGCATTATCAATCCTAACGAACAGACAGGAAAACATCTTGAACCGACTGAGTTTAAAGAAATGATTGATCAGGAAGATGTGATCATCCTGGATGTACGTTCCAACTATGAACACAGCCTTGGCAGATTCAAGAACGCGATCACACTTGATATCGATAATTTCAGAGAATTCCCTGAAAAGATCAATGAACTGGCGCAATACAAAGACAAAAAAGTCCTTACCTACTGCACTGGCGGGATTAAATGTGAAAAAGCCTCTGCCTTACTGCTTCACCATGGTTTTAATGATGTTTACCAGTTACATGGTGGGATTATTAAATACGGAAAAGAAGCGGGTGGCGAAGATTTTGAAGGTAAATGTTATGTATTCGACAACCGTATAGCTGTAGATGTAAACTCAGTGAACCCGACTATAGTTTCAAAATGCTATAACTGTGGTACAATAACGGCAAAAATGATTAATTGCGCTAATCCGGAATGTAATGAACACATTACCCAATGTGATGAATGTGGTACAAAACTGGAAGGATGCTGTTCAGCTGCCTGTGTAACTAATCCACGCCGTCGTCCATATGACGGCACAGGTTATTATGTCAAAGTTCCTCAACAGGTAAATGTAGCCGTAAAATAATCTATCCGGGTTTTATTGTCTGCTGATACGTATTAAAGCTTATATATACCTCTGTTTCCCAATATTTCCGCTATAACCGGCAGTATTGGGAATTCATATAACCATACCTGATGAACAGTGGCGAACCAATCTTTCGTTTACAGATAAATGTGCTTTAATGCAGTGTAAACGCTGCCCTGAAACGAAAATCCCGCATTCGGTGTTCGATTTTATATGGAGAAACTAATTTTTAATGTATAATTTGCGGAGCTTATAAATATTCGAGTATCAATTTTATAAATGAAAATCCGCCATCTCCTGAATTCCCTGCTGTTCCTGTCTTTGATTTTAACAGGTATGCTGCTAAAGGCGGCACAAATAAAGAGCATCGGTGTTCCTTATGTCCAGAACTTCCCAAAATCCGTTTATCTCTCCGGGAATCAGAACTGGGCTATCGCAAAAGATGCACAGGGAATCATGTATTTTGGCAATACACAAGGCCTGCTGACCTATGACGGTAAATACTGGCAGCAATATCAGCTGCCTAACCGGCAGATAGTCCGCTCAGTTGCAACCGACTCCAAAGGCAAGGTTTATACTGGTGGTTTTGGTGAATTTGGTTACTGGTCTACGCAAAACAAAAAACTTACCTATACTTCTTTAGTTAAACTGATTCCTAAAATTCCGCAGCTGTCTGATGAGATCTGGAAAATTCATATAGATGGCAAAAGGATTATCTTTCAGTCATTCACTACCATTTATATTTACGAAAACAATAAGATAAGTGAGATCAAAGGCCCCGGATCATTTCTGTTTCTGCATCATGTGGGCAGCAGATATCTAATCGAAGTATTGGATAAAGGGATATTCGAACTGAAAGGACATAAACTGACTCCTCTGCCGCATACCGACCAGATAATTCCGCGGAATATCATGACCATTCTTCCTTATAAAAACGGAAGCATGCTGATTGGAACCAGTAAAGACGGTCTGTTCATCTATAACGGTTCAACCTTCACCCCTTTCCAGACACCGGCAAATGATTTTCTGATCACATTTCAGCTGAATAACGGCAGCAGAATAGATAATCAGTATTATGCTTTCGGCACTATTCTGAATGGCCTGATCATCATTGATCAGGAAGGAAACATTGTACAGCAGATTAATAAATCCAGAGGTCTGCAGAACAATACGGTATTAAGTGTCTTCACAGATAATGAGCAAAATCTCTGGGCAGGACTGGATAATGGAATTGACAGGGTTGAATTAAACTCTCCGCTTTATTTTTACCTGGATAAAGCAGGGCAGTTCGGAACAGTCTATTCCAGTCTGATTTACAATAATAACATCTATCTGGGCACCAATCAGGGCCTTTTTTATAGCCCATGGGCACCTGATAACGGAAAAAGATTCAATGCATTTGATTTCAGGCTGGTTCCCGGATCACAGGGGCAGGTATGGGACTTAACTGTACTGGATGGTCAGCTGATCATGGGACATAATGTGGGTAGTTTTACTGTAAAGGGTAACCAGCTGGAGAAAATTTCTGCTTCAAGCGGAGGCTGGACTATTAAAAAGTTAAACAGTAACCCGGGTTATCTGATTCAGGGAACTTATAATGGCCTTGTTTTGTATCAGAAAGATGCTGCAGGACAATGGAAATATTTTACAAAGATCCAGAACTTCGAAGAACCTTCACGTTATGTGGAACAGGATTCCAGAGGCGATATCTGGGTAAGTCACGCCTATAAGGGGCTGTACAAGCTTACGCTGAGTCCGGACTTCAAAAAGGTAGTTAAAAAGCATTACTATGATGAGAAGAACGGCCTGCCCGGAAATTATAACATCAACTTGTTTACCCTCGAAAATAAACTGGTCTTCTCTTCTGACGCCGGCTTTATGCTGTATGATGAGATCAGCAACCGCTTTACGCCCTATAACGAATTAAATAAAGGTCTGGGTAGTTTTTCCCGCTCCAATAAAATTATCAGTGCCGGTGTAAAAAAATACTGGTTTATCAACCATGGAAAAACAGCAATGGTTGATTTCAGTGAGCCTGGCAAACTGAAGATTGATTCTAACAGGTTAAGCCTGCTGGACGGCAGAATGGTACAGTATTACGAAAATATAAGCCCGATCAGTAATACAATGCACCTGGTAAGTGTAGATGATGGATTTGTTATTTACGATGCGATTGCCGGGAATGATCCGGGAAAGAAAAAAAGTCTGCCGGCTGTACTGATCAGAAGAGTCGAGGATGTTACTGATACTTATAAAACCATCAGTGAAAACGGGAATAACGGGGATGAAATTGAAATTCCTTTTAGCAGGAATAATATCCGTATTTCTTTTGCTCTCCCTTATTACAGACAGGCAAAAATAAAATTCCAGTACTACCTGGAAGGCTATTCAAAACAATGGTCAGAATGGAGTCCTTCGTCTCAGAAAGACTTTACCAATCTGAGCAAAGGCAGTTACAGGTTTTTGGTTCGTGCTAAAATCAATGATGAACTGATCAGCCAGGTCAGTGTATTTGAATTCACTGTTCTCCCTCCTTTTTATGCCAGCAACTGGGCTTTCGCAATATATGTTATTTTGATTGTTCTGCTTTTTCTGATGGCTAAAAAACAGTATGAGCTGAAACTCAGAAAAGATCATGATGAGATCCTGGCAAAGGTTCAGCTGGAAAAAGAGATCTTCCTGAAAAAAGAAGCGGAAGAAAGAGAAAAACAACTGAACATCATTCAGACTGAAAGACTCCATACGGAGTTAAAAAGTAAAAATCGTGAACTGGCCAATTCGGCCATGAGCCTGGTCTATAAAAATGAACTGCTGCAAAAGCTGAGTCAGGAGATGATTAAACTCAAAGACGAGAAAGGTAAAGCTGTTGCAGATGATCAGTTCAGGAAAATACAGAAAGTCATAGACGAAGGTATGAACGACGAGCGGGACTGGAATTTATTCGAGACCAGCTTCAATGAAGCACATGGAAGTTTCTTTAAAAAGCTTAAAGCAAGCCATCCGGACCTGGTTCCAAACGACCTGAAATTATGCGCATATCTGCACATGAATATGAGCAGTAAAGAAATGGCTTCTCTGCTGAACATCTCTTTAAGAGGGGTTGAAATCAGAAGATACAGATTGCGTAAAAAGCTGAATATACCCCACGACAAGAACCTTGCAGAGTTCTTTATGGAGCTTTAGGACTACATCATTACTACACATAGTCTCAAAAACGTTTTAAATACCGCAATTCTTCTCCAACAGAATCACTGTGCCCTATCCTTTCTTAAAGGCCTTTTTAAAGCATTTTTTACGGCTTTAACACTTATTGTATTTTCTACACAAAGATATAATGATGTATTAATGTAGAGGTACTTTCCTTGCTTATGATCCAAATCCGACGGAGATTTAACGGAATATTAACACAAAACCAATAATCAGTATGAAACGAATCTTTACAAAATTTTCTGTTTTAACTTTTCTATGTTTGCTTTTTATAAACGCAGCATCTGCCCAAAACATTACTGTTAAGGGTACCATTACAGATGGTCAGGATAAGACAACTATTCCTGCAGTGAGCGTCGTGGTAAAAGGAACAACCATCGGAACACAGACAGATGCCAACGGTAAATATGCCATCAGCGTTCCAGCCAATGGAACCTTAGTATTTACCTATATCGGCTACAATACACAGGAGATTCCTGTCAACAATCAAACTACTGTAAACGTAATTTTAGCTTCCAGCTCCCAGCAGTTAGAGCAGGTAGTGGTGGTAGGTTATGGTACCCAGCGTAAAGTTGACGTAACGGGCTCCGTAGCTAGTCTTAAAGGCACTGAAATATCCAAGCAGGCTTCTACCAATCCGGTAAGTGCATTACAGGGTAAAGTAGCCGGTGTGTCTATCACCAATACGGGTACTCCCGGTGCTGCACCACAAATCCGCATCAGGGGTTTAGGTACGATATTCGGTAACCAGGCCCCTTTGTATGTAGTTGATGGTGTATGGTACAGTGATATTAATTTCCTGAATCCTGGTGATATCGAAAACATGAGTGTTTTAAAAGATGCATCAGCACAGTCTATTTATGGTATCCGTGCTGCGAATGGTGTAGTGCTGATTACTACCAAAAAAGGAAAACTGGGTGCTGCCACTACAATTAATTATGATGCTTATGCAGGTTTTCAGTCAGTGACCAATCAAGTTAAAATGGCCAATGCTACTGAATATGCAACGCTGACTAACGAATTATATACTTATAACGGTCAGCCAGCCCTGTTTAGTGATCCTTCATCTTTAGGAGCCGGTACAGACTGGTACAAACAGATTTTACAGAATGCATTTGTAATGAATCACAATATCTCTATTACTGGTGGTTCAGAAAAATCTACTTACAATGTTTCCCTGGGTTATTTAGATCAGGATGGGATTATAAAAACAAATAATTACAAAAGATATACGGCAAGGGTATCCAATGATATTCAGGTTTTCAAAGCACTGAAAATCGGCTATAACGTTACCGGTGTTGCCAGTAAATCAAGAGACGTTCCTCAAACAATTTTCCACGAGATATACTCTGCTTCTCCAACAGTACCAGTATTCAATGCTGACGGAAGTTATGGTGATCCAAGACTTCAGAACTTAGGAGATGGAGCGAAAATCAATCCTCAGGCCAGTATTGACTTCTTCAATCAGAGATCTCAGGATTACAGAGCTACCGGTAATATCTATGCTGAACTGAAATTTGCTAAACACTTTACTTTCAAAACCAGTATAGGCGGAGAGTTTGGTCAGGCAGAATCAAGAAAATATGCTCCTGTTTATGCGGCTACTTCTTCACAAAGAAGTGATGTCAGTACTTTAGACCTTAAACGTGTTGAAACCAGAAACTGGATCGTTGAAAACACACTGACTTATCAGAATACTTTCAATGAAGATCATAGTCTGACTGTATTATTAGGTCAGTCTGCACAAAGCAATAAATCTTATACAATTAATGCTTCGGCACAAAATGTCCCATTCAACAGTGATGCTGATTTATATTTGAGACTGGGTGATGCAGCGACAAGAAATGTGCTTGATCAGGGATCACTGATTAAGTTTGCTTCTTATTTTGGCAGGGTAAATTATGGTTTCAAAAATAAATATCTGCTGAATGCTTCTATCCGTGCGGATGGCGCGTCGCAGTTCTTTGGTAGCGAAACCTGGGGATATTTCCCATCAGTAGGTGCCGGATGGGTAGTTACCAATGAAGATTTCATGAAAAACCAGACTGTATTCAGCTCTTTAAAAATAAGAGGAAGCTGGGGTAAAGTAGGTAATGCAAGTGTACCGGTTAATCCTAGTCAGTCATTGATTGCACAAACAGCAGACCTGATTGCTTTTTATAATAACAACCCAAATACTGGCGCAAGTGGTAATACATTGATACCACCAGTTATTGTATGGGAAAAAGGAATCGGAAGCAATATCGGTTTTGAAGCTGCTTTCATCAAAAACAAACTGACTATTGAGGGTGATTATTATAGCAGAAAAACTTCAAGAGCAATTTTCGGTTTACCGGTTCTGGGTTCTTTAGGTACTGTGGATAACCAGATTTTAGGTAATCAGGCGGATTTACAGAACAGAGGTGTCGAGCTGTCAGCAAACTGGAGTGATGTAACCGGCGGTGGTTTAACTTATTCAATTGGCGGTAACATCAGTTATAATCAAAACAAAGTTCTTTCTGTACTTTCAGGTAAAACGCCTATTTATGCAGGTAGTACTGGTCTGACAAACGGTTATGTAGCGAACAGAACAATGGAAGGCAGCCCGATCGGAGAATTCTTCGGTTATAAAACTATAGGTATCTTCCAGAATGCAGCTGATATTGCTAATTCTCCGACACAGTCAGGGGCTTTACCGGGTGGATTTAAATATGCGGATACCAATGGTGACGGACAGATTAACTCTCAGGACAGAGTTGCCCTGGGCAATCCTAACCCTAAATACACTTATGGTATCAACACCAGTTTCTCTTATAAAAACTTTGATCTGGCTTTAGATTTTCAGGGTGTAGCTGGCGTTGATGTTTATAACTCTAATCTTGCTTATCGTTTTGGAAATGAAAATTTCACCAAAGATTTTGTAGACAACCGCTGGCATGGTGAAGGTACTTCAAATACCTACCCTTCAGTAAACATCGGTTCTTCTGCCAACTCAGCTCCAAACTCTTTCTATGTAAGCAGTGGTTCTTATTTCAGAGTAAGAAATGCACAGTTAGGCTATACCCTGCCTAAAAGCATTCTGGCAAAATGGAAAATTCAGAAGATCAGGTTCTATGCCAATGCACAAAATGCGATTAACCTGTTTGGTTACAAAGGATTCAGTCCTGAAGTCGGACCTATTCCGGTTGATAACTCTGAAAAAATCAAAGAAAGACCAACTAACTATTTAAATGCAGGTCTTGACGCTAACGTTTATCCGTTATACGCGACTTACAACTTTGGTGTTAACCTTACTTTTTAATCTGAAACATCATGAATAAAAATATATATACAAAAACGGTATTAGGCCTGGGCCTGATCGTTTCTATTGCTGTAATTCCTGCCTGTAAGAAAAGCTTCCTGAATGTACCTGAACAAGGACAGCAAAACAGTATCATATTCTGGAAAACTGCTGAGGATGCCGGAAAAGGTGTAAATGCAATTTACGGAAACCTGCGTTCATGGGAAAATACAGCTTTCCCTGCTATTGCAATTGAAAGTATGGGTTCTGATGATGCTGAAAAAGGCAGTACACCAAGTGATGCCAGTTTCTTTCTTGACTTTGATGAATTTAAAGTAGACCCTGCACAAGGTAATATTGCTGGTTTCTGGACCGGACAGTACAGAAATATCAACTACGCTAACCGGGTACTGGATAATGTTCCTGCTATTGTTATGGACGACGCCCTAAAAGCGAGATACCTTGCAGAGGCCAAATTTGTAAGAGCATTCTCTTATTTCAGACTGGTTCGTGCTTTTGGTAATATCCCATTGCGTCTACATGTACCGACTGATCCTAACAAGGATTATAACCTGCCCCAGACTCCTGTCGCACAGGTTTATGCACAAATTGAAAAAGATCTGACAGAAGCTGAAGCCGTTTTACCACAGAGTTATGCCGCGGCTGATCTGGGAAGAGCGACCAAAGGTGCTGCTTTAACGCTACATGCTAAAGTTGCGATGTATCAGAAAAAATGGAATGACGTGCTTACATTAACTAACCAGGTAATGGGTATGGGTTATACTTTATTACCTGATTTTGAGCAGGTATTCAGACTGGCTAATGAAAATAGTTCTGAGTCAATTTTTGAAATCCAGTGCGTATTGCTACCTGGAAATACAGCAGCATCAAACTCTCAGTATTCACAGGTTCAGGGTGTACGCGGAGTTAGCGGTGTAGATGGAGGCGGATGGGGCTTTAATGTGCCTACTCCTGATCTGGCTGCTGCTTTTGAGCCTGGTGATCCAAGAAGATCAGGCACCATTCTTTTCAGAGGTACGACTACTCCTGAAGGTGATGTAATTCCTAAAACTGGTGATAATCCGATGTACAACATGAAATCATATGTTCCATTTAAATTATATGTAACTGGTTTCAATGAAGGTGCTCAGCAAAATGTACGTATGCTACGTTATTCTGATGTTTTATTAATGAATGCAGAAGCTGCAAACGAACTGGGCAACTCTGGTCAGGCTTTATCTTCATTAGAACAGGTAAGAAGAAGAGCGCGTCAGGGAAATCCAAATATATTACCGGCTGTAACGACTACAGACCAGGCTGCTTTACGTGCTGCAATCTACAGAGAAAGACGTGTAGAATTTGCAATGGAGTTTGACCGCTACTTTGATGTGATCCGTCAGGGAAGAGGTGCTACCGTTTTTGGTCCTAAAGGCTGGAGAGCAAACAGAAATGAAGTATGGCCTATTCCACAAACAGAGGTCGATCTGAGTGGTGACGTACTGGTACAAAATCCAGGTTACTAATTCAATAAACACACAAATCCAGGAGGTTGCCAGACATAGTCTGGTAACCTCTTTTAACATCATTCAGGCTCGCTGCACGCAAAACACACATCAAATGAAACTCAATTCTTTAAGTATACTTAGTTTTCTGATTCTGACAACGTTTGGTTTCTCTGCATTAGCACAAAAAAAGAATAGTGCTTTTCAGGGTATTAAACCAGAATTGAAAATACAGAAAAACCTGACCGATGAACAATTGCTTGATCTGGTACAGAAACAGACTTTCAGGTATTTCTGGGACTTTGGTCATCCGGTAAGCGGAATGGCACGTGAACGCAGTAATGCCGCTTTTGATTATGGCCATGAAGTGGTAACTACAGGAGGAACCGGTTTTGGAATCATGGCCACGATTGTAGCTGCCGAACGTCAGTTTATCACCCGCGAACAGGCCGCTGCCAGAACCAAAAAAATTGTAGACTTCTTATATAAAGCAGATCAGTTTCACGGGGCTTTCCCCCACTGGCTAAATGGTGAAACCGGAAAAGTAATCCGTTTCAGTCCTAAAGATGATGGAGCTGATATTGTAGAAACGTCCTTTCTTTTCCAGGGACTGCTTACCGCCCGTCAGTATTATACAGCAGACAATGCCGTTGAAAGTGACATCCGTAATAAAATACTCTGGATGTGGGAAGGAATTGAATGGAACTGGTTTACGCAACAGCAAAATGTTCTTTACTGGCATTGGAGTCCTAATAATGGATGGAGCATGAATCACCAGATTAAAGGATGGAACGAATGTTTTATCACCTATATCATGGCTGCAAGTTCTCCTAAATCTGCTATTGACCAGAAAGTTTATCATGAAGGCTGGGCTAACAGCAATACGTTTTTCAACGGGAAAAAATTTGAGGGAATTACCCTTCCGCTTGGCTTTGATTTTGGTGGCCCCTTATTCTTTTCACAATATTCCTTTATAGGACTGGATCCGCGTGGATTGAAAGATCGTTACGCAGATTATTTTGAACAGAATAAAAACCACACACTGATTAATCATGCTTATTGCGTTGAAAACCCTAAACATTACAAAGGTTATGGTGAAAATAGCTGGGGCCTGACAGCAAGTGACAGCTGGCAGGGATATGCTGCACATTCTCCATCAGAAGATTTAGGGGTGATCAGCCCTACTGCTGCCTTATCGGCTTTCCCATACACTCCCGAATATTCAATGAAAGCTTTAAAACACTTCTATTTTGACCTGGGTGATAAAATCTGGAGTGAATACGGTTTTGTTGATGGTTTCAGCGAAGAACATAACTGGTATGCCAAATCGCATCTGGCAATTGACCAGGGGCCTATTATTTGTATGATAGAGAATTATCGTTCCGGCCTGTTATGGAAATTGTTTATGAGCAACCCTGATGTTAAAAACGGGCTAAACAAACTGGGTATTCAAAGTCCTGCAATCACTAAATAAGATGGCAATGAAAAGAAATATACTTTTATTCTGCTTCCTGATTTCGGGCTGTGCATTATTTGCCCAGAAAAAGCAGCTGACTTACTGTAATCCGGTAAACCTGGATTATGGTTATACGCCTATTCCGCATTTTGCTGATCAGGGTAAACACAGGGCAACTGCAGACCCGGTAATTGTCAACTATAAAGGAGATTATTTCTTATTTTCCACCAACCAGAAAGGTTATTGGTGGAGCGCTGATTTATATAACTGGAATTTTGTTTCCCGCTCTTTCCTGCGCCCGGAACATAAAGTTTATGATGACCTCTGCGCACCATCTGTCTGGATACAGGGTGACACGATGCTGGTATTTGGCTCTACTTATGCCAAAAACTTTCCGATATGGATGAGTACAAACCCGAAAAAGGATGAATGGAAAGAAACCGTACATGAATTTGAAATCGGTGGATGGGACCCGGCACATTTTATAGATGAAGACGGCAAATTGTATATGTACAATGGCAGCAGTAACCGTTATCCGTTATATGGCGTTGAGCTAAACCGCAAAACCTTCGCTCCAGTCGGAACAAGAAAGGAATTACTGCTGCTGGAAGATGAAAGATTTGGATGGCAGCGTTTTGGAGAAAATCTTGACAATACATTTTTAGATCCTTTTATTGAGGGTGCCTGGATGACTAAACATCATGGGAAATACTATTTGCAGTATGGCGCACCGGCAACCGAGTTCAGTGGTTATGCAGATGGTGTGGCTATATCCAAAAGTCCGCTTGGCCCATTTGAACATCAGTCTTTGCCGCTCTCTTATAAACCGGGAGGTTTTGCCAGAGGTGCCGGACATGGTGCAACATTTCAGGACCGCTGGAAAAATTACTGGCATGTTTCTACGATGGTTGTCTCGGTTAAAAATAATTTTGAACGCAGACTGGGAATCTGGCCTGCCGGTTTTGATCAGGATGATGTGATGTATATGGATGCAGCATTCGGGGATTACCCGCATTATCTGCCTACAAAAGCCACTGATCATTTAAAATCCGGTTTCACAGGCTGGATGCTGCTTAATTATAATAAACCGGTAACGGTTTCTTCTACACTGGGCGCCTTTACGGCAAATAATGCTGTGGATGAAAGTATCAAAACTTACTGGAGTGCTGCCAGCAGCGCCAAAGGAGAATGGATACAGTCTGACCTGGGCAAATTATCCGTGGTTAACGCAGTACAGCTCAATTATGCAGATCAGGATGCAGAGTTTTTAGGTAAACAGACAGGGATCTGTCATCAGTATAAACTCTGGTACTCTGCAGATGGTAAAAACTGGAAAATTCTGGAAGATAAAAGTAATAATCAGAAAGATGTTCCTCATGATTATATAGAGCTGGACAAACCTGTTTCGGCCCGTTTTATCAAACTGGAGAACATTCATGTGCCAACGGGAAAATTTGCGATCAGCGGATTAAGGGTATTCGGAAATGGAAATGGTCAGAAACCTGCAGCTGTTAAAGATTTCACTGTATTAAGAACAGAAAAGGATAAAAGAAATTCTTGGATCAGATGGAATACGGTCAATGATGCTTATGCCTATAATATCTATTTGGGTACTGATCCCGACAAATTATACAACAGTATTATGGTTTACCAGGCCAATGAATATTGGTATAAAGGCATGGATAAAGAAAAACCATATTACTTCTGCATAGAGGCTATCAATGAAAATGGTGTATCTGAGAAATCAAAAGTAATCAGGGTCAATTAAATCCATCGTTATAAAGAATAAACACAACACACAAATGAAAATCCGGCAAAACCGGATACAATACAATTAAACAGAATATACATCATGAGAACAAAGACTTCCTTATTTTTCCTGACGGCTGTTTTCTGTGCAAACTCTTTAGTTGCACAACAGAAAAAAACCGTTAGCGCGCATGAACAGAAAATGAATGCCCACATCGCTCAGCTAAAGTCTGAAAAGACAAAGATGAATGCCTTCATTGATGAGCTGATGTCTAAAATGACGCTGGATGAAAAAATCGGACAACTTAACCTTCCGGCGGTAGGTTTCGATGTAACAGGCCCGATCTTGAGTCAGGGTGTGGATGAAAAAATTGAAAAAGGCCTGGTAGGAGGTGTTTTCAATACATTTACTCCGCAGGCTGTGCGTAAACTGCAAGAACTTGCTATGACTAAATCACGCCTGAAAATCCCTTTGTTATTTGGTTATGATATAGTACATGGTCATAAAACAATATTCCCTATCCCTTTGGGATTAAGTGCCAGCTGGGATATGGGCCTGATTGAGAAAAGTGCACGTATTGCTGCAAGAGAAGCAAGTGCTGATGGTTTGAACTGGACCTTTTCTCCTATGGTGGATATTGCAAGAGATCCGAGATGGGGAAGAATTTCTGAAGGTTCTGGTGAAGATCCTTATCTGGGTTCATTAATCGGCGCTGCCATGGTTAGAGGTTATCAGACCAACAGCCTGGCGAATAAAGATGCGATACTGGCTTGTGTAAAACACTTCGCTTTGTATGGTGCAGCTGAAGGTGGAAGAGATTATAATACGACGGATATGAGTCTGATCAGAATGTATAACGAATATCTGCCTCCTTATAAAGCAGCTGTTGATGCTGGTGCTGAAACAGTAATGGTGTCTTTCAATGATATTAACGGCATACCGGCGACTGCCAATAAATGGTTATTAACTGATTTATTACGCAATCAGTGGGGTTTCAAAGGTTTTGTTGTCAGCGATTATACAGGTGTATCTGAGTTGATTCCGCATGGTTTGGGAGATTTGCAAACTGTTAGTGCAAAGGCGCTGGAGGCAGGAACTGATATGGACATGGTTAGTGAAGGTTTCCTGACTACGCTCAAACAATCCCTGAAAGAGAAAAAAATCACGCAATCTGTTATTGACCTGGCCTGCCGCAGAATTCTGGAGTCAAAATATAAACTGGGTCTGTTTGAAGATCCCTATAAATATGTTGATGAAGAGCGTGCAAAAACTGAGATTCTTTCAGTCCAGAACAGACTGGATGCCAGAAATATTGCTGCTGCTTCTATGGTGTTATTGAAAAATAACAATCAGTTACTGCCGTTGAAGAAAAATGCGAAGATTGCGCTAATCGGCCCTCTGGCAGATAATAAGCGTGATATGATTGGTAACTGGAGTGCAGCTGGTGACTGGAAAAAAGCCATCAGTGTACTGGAAGGGCTGAAAAATGTTGCACCTGAAATGGATATTACTTATGCTAAAGGTGCCAACCTGGTGGATAATGCAGCAATCCTTAAACAGATCAATTTTAATGGAGCTGATATCATTGCTGATGCAAAATCACCACAGCAATTAATTGATGAAGCTGTAGCTACAGCTAAAAAGGCCGATATTGCCGTGGTCGTTTTAGGAGAAAGTGCTTTAATGGGTGGTGAAGCGACCAGCCGTACCAATCTTGATCTGCTGCCTAATCAAAAGGAATTATTAAAAGCACTGACTGCAACGGGTAAGCCTGTTGTTCTGGTCCTGATGAACAGCCGTCCGCTGACACTGGAGTGGGAAGATGCAAATGTTCCGGCAATTCTGGAAACATGGTTCAGTGGTACCGAATCAGGAAATGCAATTGCAGATGTGCTGGTTGGAAATTATAATCCTGCTGGTAAACTGACAGCTACCTTCCCCAAAAATGTAGGTCAGATCCCGCTGTATTATAACCACAAAAACACGGGCCGTCCTTATGACGGTATTTCAAACGAAAAATTCAAATCCCGCTATATAGATAGTTCAAACGACCCTTTGTACCCGTTTGGTTTCGGTCTGAGCTATACAGATTTCAGTTTCTCACCAGTTAAATTAGATAAATCATCGATGAAAAGCGGTCAGACTATCAAAGCTACAGTAGAGGTAAAAAACACTGGAAATTTTGATGGACAGGAAGTAGTTCAGCTATATCTCCAGGATATTTATGGCTCTGTGACCCACCCGGTTAAAGAGCTAAAAGGTTTTCAAAAAATATTCTTAAAAAAGGGTGAATCGAAGCAAATTACATTTACCATTGATACAGAAATGCTTAAATTTTATAACACTGATTTAAAGTTCGCAGCCGAGTCCGGCGACTTTAACGTATTCACAGGACCAAATTCGAGAGACGTCTCCTCAGCAAAATTTAGTTTTACGCTTTAGGTGTAAAATTCAAAAAAGCCTCTCAGCGATATTGCTGAGAGGCTTTTTTTTTGTCTTTACCAAAACACATCACTCCTATTTCGCTCCATTTCCATGGAAATAAGCTATAGGACATATGGCAGAGAAAAATAAATTTCTTTAACTATTGCATTTAAACTTTCCTTTCTTTAGTTTAGATATAGTGTACGAACTACACATATAACATTGTGTATTAACTACACGTATATTTTTTATTAACCTTTAAACCCATTTAAATAAAAAAAAGCTTTACAAAAATAATCCCTTCACCTAAACCAAATATAAACTTATGCAACGAAATTTACCACTTTTCAAGAGGGGCTTCCTTCTCTTGTGCCTGGGCTTGTCTTTTGCTATCGGAGCAATGGCCCAAAGTAAAATTACCGGAAAGGTTATCGCAAGCGATGATAAACTACCTGTTATCGGCGCTTCAATCAAAATCAAAAATTCCCCGGGTGGCACGACCACAGATGGGAATGGTGCATTTGCACTCAATGTAAAACCAACAGACATCCTGGTGGTATCTTTTGTAGGCTACGGAACCAAAGAAGTACCGGTGGGCAAACAATCCAATATTACCATCACGCTGCTTGCAGACAACAACAATCTGACCGAAGTTATCGTAACCGGTTATTCTTCGCAGCGAAAAAAGGATCTGACAGGTTCTGTTGCTGTTGTCAATATGGGGCTTTTAAAGTCTCAGCCGGCGGCAAGTGCTGTTGAAGCTTTACAGGGTAAGGCAACCGGGGTACAGATTATCAATGATGGTGCACCGGGCGGAACACCACAGATCAGAATCCGTGGTATCAGTACAATTAACAACAACGAACCTCTTTATGTAATTGACGGAGTACCATTTGAAGGAAAATTATCATGGCTTAACCAGAATGATATTGAAAGTCTTCAGGTATTGAAAGATGCATCTTCTGCTTCAATTTACGGATCAAGGGCTAATAATGGGGTTGTAATTATTACAACGAAAAAAGGAGTAGCCGGAGCACCAAGAATCACGCTGGACTCCTATTACGGTACTCAGGTTCCAAGAAAAGGCAGTTTCCCAAAAATGATGACTCCGCAGCAATATGCCCAGTATGTATTTGACGGTTATACCAATGCAGGAAAAACTATTGCAGCAGGAACAAATTACGGATCAGGTTCAACACCTGTACTGCCGGATTATCTTGTGGCAGGTTCAAAAACAGGTCAGGAAATTACTGCTGCTGATCTGGACATGTCAAAATATAATTACAGCCGTGATCCTAAAACTTTTTACCAGATCACCAGAGCAAATAAACAGGGAACCAACTGGTTTGATGAAATTACAGACGTTGCTCCTATTCAAAACTATCAGTTAAGTGCTACGGGTGGCGGAGAAAATGCTACTTATACTTTTTCGGGTGGTTACCTGGATCAGAAAGGAACGTTAAAATATACAGGCTTTAAGCGCTATAATTTCAGATCAAACACCAATATTTCGGCTTTTAACAAAAGAGTACGTTTTGGTGAAAATGCACAATACAGCTATTCTGAAGGTTATGGTCTGGGTGTAAATCAAAATGGTTCGGGAGATTACCAGGATCAGGGAAGTGCATTAGGCTGGGCTTATCGTATTCCAACAATTATCCCGGTATATGATGAAGGCGGAAATTTTGCGGGTAGCCGTGGTAGTCAGCTGGGTAATGCAGAAAATCCTCTGGCTTTCCTTTACCGTGGAAAAGACAACAAAAACAAGAGTAACTTCTTTTTCGGAAATGTATACGCTGAGGGTGACATTTTACCGGGACTTGTATTAAAGACAAACTTTGGTTTGCGCTATGAAAACTACAACGGTTTATCCATGCGTTATCCGAATCTGGAGTTCTCAGAGGGTAATAACTCCAACAGTCTGAGTGAGTACATGGGTTATACTACGGAGTGGACCTGGTCAAACACACTGAATTACAGTAAAGTATTTAATGATAAACACAGACTGAATGTATTGGTCGGTACTGAGGCAATCAGGTCTAAATCCCGTCAGCTGAATGCAGCCAGAAATGACTTCTTCCTTTTAGGTAACCAGGACTATTATTACCTGAATACGGGTTCTTCAAACATCAGTAACTCCAGTTATGGTGCAGTAGGTTCACTTTTCTCTTTATTTGGTAAAGTTGATTACTCTTATCATGACCGTTATCTTGCCAGTATTACCCTGCGTCGTGATGGTTCATCTAATTTTGGTCCGGCTAACAAATACGGATATTTCCCTGCCGCAAGTGCTGCATGGAGAATTTCTGAAGAGGACTTTATGAAAAATGTGAAGTGGGTAACTGACTTAAAGTTCCGTGTTGGTTATGGAGAAACGGGTAATCAGAGAATACCTTCAAACCAATATATCAACAGATTCCAGAGTTCTATCGTGAATGCAGCTTATGCAGTTGGCGGAGGAAATGGCTTAACTACCGGAGTATGGCAGAATGCCTATCAGAATCCGGATATCAAATGGGAATCTGTAAAATCTCTGAACGTAGGTATTGACTTTACCTTACTGGATGGTACTTTTGACGGATCAGCAGACTGGTATAACAAAAAGACTTCTGACATGCTTTATAACCTTCCGCAGCCTTCAAGTGTAGTCGGAATGGGTAGTTCTCCTTATGTAAATATTGGTGATATGAGCAATAAAGGGATCGAATTTAATGTAGCTTATCATTATGGAAAAAAATCTGATAGTCCGTTTAAATTTGATGTTGGTCTGAATTTCTCTAAAAACATTAACAAAATTGTAAGACTTGCCCCTGGTATATTCAACCAGACTTATGGTAATTACAGAAGTTTACAGACCAGTGTTTTACAGGAAGGCTCACCATTTGGTTCATTCTACGGATACAAAACGGTTGGAATTTATCAGAGCGCAGCGGATATTGCAAACAATCCATCCTATACAGGAGCGAGAGTTGGTGGTTTACGTTATGCTGATATCAACGGGGATGGGGTAATTGATCCTAAAGATCGTACCGTTATCGGAAATCCAAATCCGGATTTCACTTACGGTATCAATTTAAATGCTTCTTATAAAAACTGGGATATTGCAACTTTCTTCTATGGAGTTCAGGGTAATGATCTTTTTGAAGCAACACGTTACTTCACTGACTTCCCATCATTTGATGGTGCCAAAAGCACAAGATTGTTGAATGCATGGAGCCCAACCAATACTTCAAGCCAGATCCCTTCAGCTTATACAGGAGCATCTGATCTGGAATATGCTTCTTCGAGCTACTATGTTCAGAAAGGCAGCTTCTTCAGATTGAAGAATATACAGATAGGTTATTCTATTCCAACAGCTAAGGCATTTGGTCCGAAATCAGGTATCAGCAAACTAAGAGTGTATGTAAGTGCTACCAACCTTTTCACCATTACTAAATACACAGGCCTTGATCCGGAAGTAAGTCAGACAAGAGATGCCTCTGTTTCAGTTGGAGGTGCAAGCCCACCAGCCGATACGTTCTCAGCACTTGGCGTTGACAAAGGAGTTTATCCTTCACCACGTCAATTCCTTATTGGTATAAATGTTGGATTTTAATTAAAAGAGACAAAGATGAAACACTTAAAATATATTTTCCTATCCTTTTTAATTTGCAGTATACTTTCCTGCAAAAAGGAATTCCTAACGGTTCAGCCACAGGGTGAGCTGACAGATAAGCAATTGACAACACAAGATGGTGTTGAAGGATTGCTTGTCGGGGCTTATGGTTTACTTAATGGCAACGTAAATGGCACATGGGGTAATTATGGTGCTGCACCAAGCCAGTGGTTATTTGGTGAAGTGGCTTCAGATAATGCCCATAAAGGCAGTAGTAATGGGGATCAGCCTAATATGAATGCCATAGAACGTCATGCTCCTACCAGCACCAATGATAACCTGTCAAATTTATGGGACAGATGTTTCGAAGGAATTCAGCGTTGTAACAATACCCTGAAAATTCTAACTGCGCTGCAAGCCGGACAGGGTACTGCAAAATTTGATGATGCCCGTGCAAAAGAAATTCAGGGTGAAGCGAGATTGCTTCGTGCCCATTATTATTTCTTTTTAGTCAGAGTTTTCAAGGCTGTGCCTTATGTTACGGAAGCTACCAACGGGGCAATTGTTCCAAATGATAAAGATATTTATCCAAACATTGTTGATGATCTTCAGTTTGCAGTAGCAAATCTGAGTACAACCAAACCAAAAGGCCAGAAAGGCCGTATGGATAAATATGCAGCACAAGCCTATCTTGGAAAGGTATTTTTATATCAGAAAAAATATCCTGAAGCTTATGCTTTGTTAAATGCTGTAATTGCAGCAAAACCAAGTCTGATCAATTTACCTTATTCAGATAACTTTGATATTACCAAAGAAGATGGTCCGGAATCAATTGTTACCGTAGAGCACTCTGTTGGAACAGATGGTACAGGTGGTGATAATGGAAATGTTGGGGATATGCTGAATTTCCCTTACGGTAGTGCCCCAATCAATTGCTGTGGTTTCTTCCAGCCTACCATTGACTTAGCTAATTCATTCAAGGTTGATGCTTCGGGCTTACCATTATTAGATGGCAGTTACCGTACAAATCCATACACTTCTGATTTAGGCTTAACAGCAGATCAGAAGAAAACCTACGCCGTAGATAAAACGTTGGCTTTAGATCCAAGGATTGAATCTACTTTAGGCAGAAGAGGCATTCCGTTCCGTGACTGGGGCTTAATGCCAGGTGATGACTGGATTCGTGACGCAAGTAATGGCGGACCATTCCTTGCTGTTAAAAATACGATTGAAGTAGCTCAGATGAGTAGTGGAACTGCTCCGGGAAGTACGAATGTAACCGGCTTAAATGTTAACCTGATCCGTCTGGGAGATATCTATCTGATGGCTGCAGAATGTGCAGTTGAGACAGGTGATCTAGGAACAGCTTTAACATTGGTAAACGCAGTAAGACAGCGTGCGGCAAAAATAACTCCGCAAACTATCAACGGAGCAGCAGCAGCGGCCTACAAAGTTGGTCTTTATACTTCTTTCCCAAGTGCTGATTACGCCAGAAATGCTGTTCGTTTTGAGCGCAGACTGGAATTAGCGCTTGAAGGTCATAGATTTTTTGACCTGGTACGCTGGGGAATTGCTAAAACAACGCTGGAAAGTTATTTCAAATTTGAAGGCGGATACTTCGACTACCTTAAAAACATTACTTTAAAACCACGTGATGAGTATTTCCCTTTACCGCAAGATCAGATTGACAGAAGTCAGGGTAAATTAGTACAGAGTCCTGGTTATTAATAAGAATTTACACATAGTGATTTCAACTCAACATTAATTCATGAAAACCCGCTCATATCCGAGCGGGTTTTTTTAATTTAGTAACATGAAGCATTTCAAATTAATTCTCTGTTTTTCTCTCCTGTTCACCTTACAAACAAAGGCTCAGGATTTCAAAAAGTATGATAAGGGCAGTTTTATTGACGGCAAAGACAGTATCTCTTACCGTATTCTTTTCCCTGAACATTTCGATCCTAAACAAAAATACCCGGTTCTGTTTTTTCTGCATGGGCGTGGTGAGAGCGGAAAAGATAATGTCAAACAGTTACTCCATGGAGGTGCACTATTTCTAAAAAACGATTTTCGTCAGCAATACCCTGCAATTATCATTTTTCCTCAGTGTCCGGAAGAGAGCTTCTGGGCTAATGTAAAGATGACTGTTGATTCTGCCGGGAAGAGAACTTTTGATTATCAAAAAGGCGGAAAACCTACTACTTCGATGAAAGCATTACTGGGTATGATTGATAACATCCTTGATAAGCCTTATATCAATCACAAACAAGTTTATGTCGGTGGTCTGTCGATGGGTGGTATGGGAACTTTTGAGCTGTTAAGACGCAAACCAAAAACTTTCGCAGCTGCCTTTGCTATCTGCGGTGGTGATAATATTGCCAACGTAGACAAATACAAGCACGTTCCACTCTGGATTTTCCATGGCGGTAAAGATGATGTGGTACCCGCTGAAGGATCTACTGCAATAGCTAACCAGTTAAAAATTATTGGTAAGGAAGTGAAGTTTACGCTTTACCCTGACGCGAATCATAACAGCTGGGATGATGCATTTGCAGAGCCTAAGCTTCTTTCATGGTTATTTAGTCATCAGAAGTAATTCTTAAAATGGAGAAATAGTCTCTGCTGATCTATTGATATTAATCCTCATACGCTGATATCAGCAGACCGACAGAGACTATTCTGATTTATCTGCATGTTTAAATATAAATTAACACGTTATAGTATTTATAGATTTAAACAAAGAACATGGATAATTTCGCGCCTTTACAATCAGCAACAATAGCAGAATTAAGAGCTATCAATAGCACAACAACTTTATCAGACCAGTTTTATGTAACTAACAAGGGACATGAAGGGATCTGGTATTATGATCCTGCCGATACGACTTCTGCAGATAATACTGCTACAGTTTTGGTTTCACAAAATGGCAGGCGTCTTAAAAGAGTTTTTGAATCAGAAATTTCAGTAACCTGGTTTGGAGCCAAAGGAGATGGAAATACTGATGACACTGTATCTATACAAAATGCTATCAATTTTGCTGCAGACAATGTATCAGTCAGAATCCCCAAAGGCACCTTCTTAATTAGAGCAGATTTTGAATTCTATGATGATCATGCTTCAGGTTTTTTAATAGATAAAGGCGGTATTTATTTAAATGACAACAGTACACTTTTATTGGATGAAGAATGTTACTTAAAAGCAGTTGGCACACTCAAACAAGCATCCAACGTAATCAGAATCCACGAAAAAAAGAATGTTACGATTAAAGGTGGCCATATCATCGGTGACAGATACTATACCGGGAAAAATAATGGGGAATGGGGTTATGGATTAGCTATTAGTGGTTGTGAAAATGTTTATGTGGAAAATCTGAAAGCATCAGATTGCTGGGGAGATGGCTTTAATTTACAGGTAACCACCGGTGATAAAGGTATTACGATAAATAAACACATTTATTTTAACAAATGTATTTCAAATAACAACAGACGTCAGGGCTTAAGTATAGAAGGAGGAACCGACCTCACCTTCTTTGCCTGTCAGTTTACCAACACAAGGGGTAAAGGTCCGGAATGTGGTGTTGATATTGAACCTTATTCTGTAGATAATCTCGTTGACAATGTTCTTTTTGACAGATGTTATTTCAAAAACAATGCAGCTGCCGGGCTCCAGATCTGGGGGAATAGTATCAGTAACGTGAAAGCTTTAAACTGCATTTTTACCGGGGACGATACTGGTGCAGGAAAAGGTTATCATCATCTGGCGACAGGACATAATCCGAAAAACATTACATGGGAGTCATGTAATTTTGATAACGGTGTAAATCAAACTGATAAAAGAGGAGCAACAATCAGAGGCGGGACAGATTTATTATTCTTAAATAATACTATTACTGCTGTACATTTTCAGATTAATGAAGATCCCGGCACTGATAATCTGGATATTTATATCACCTATAGCATTATTTTTAAAGGAAATACATTTGTTAGTGATGATCAGTCTGGTAATAATTTAGCGTCACTTGGAAGTACTAATGTCTGTAAGGCCATTATTATTGAAAATAATATTTTCAATTGTGTTAACTCTGCGAATAAAGCTGGCCTGGTGATATATCTGGAAAGCAAAAGTAATCAGCTAAAATTCAATACATTTCTAAATATCAAAAATGGTATTGTTTTAGGCGGAAATGTTACAAGCGAGATTTCATTTAATACTTTTCATAATTCCATATCTCATTTAATTGAGGTGCGGGATAATGCCATTATCAATGGGAATACCTTTTATGGCCCATGTTCATTAAACACTGACCTAAACCATACAGAAAGCATCATAAGAATAAAACAATCAGGATCTACTGAAATAAATGGCAATGATGTAATTATTCAAAATAATATAATTCACGAAAAAGGTATAAGAGACACCCAGAACACAAGTAAGGCCAAGTGTATACTGGGATTTGATAATGCTGCTATTGTGCAAAGACTGGATTTTATTAACAACAAAGTTATTTCACCATCAAACCCAACTCCATTGAGGGACATTGGTACTGTTGATGCTGAATATACAGACTTCTTTGTATCCCGTAAAAATCTATACCAACCTGCAGATTCAGCAAGTTATAACATTCCGACTTATGGTTATTTACCACACCGGGTTAAGGCTGGTGATATGGTTTTTCTACAAGATACTCCTGAATTTTTATTGATTATGACCCCTTTTATCTTTAATCCGGATGGAACAACCGTTTATCCAACTTTTATAAATTTCAAAAAAGTTCCTGATAATCCTCCTGTCTGATCATTTCAACATTTTTTCTGATTTAACGCTCTCTCTAAATCTCTCATGGATCCAGATCGTCTATCCATCATTTTAACACATCCGCTAACCGTTCTGTCTTAACGCACCTTCCAAATTCTCCCCCCATATCCGATTACTACCTGTATAAAAAAAGTCGTGAGGTTTTTCTTCTGACATTGTTCGCTTTTCGCGAACGTCAGAAGAAAAACCTCACGACTTTTTTTATAGTTTAGCGGATACCCCTCTACTCTGCCATGTTATGATAAACCGCCTGCACATCATCATCCTCTTCCAGCTTATCAATCAGCTTCAACACATCAGCAGCCTGTTCTTCAGAAATAGGTGTAGTAGACAAAGCAATTCTTTCCAGTTTTGCACTTTTCATTTCAAAGCCTAAATCTTCCAGTGCTTTCTGCATTTTACCAAAGTCCTCAAACGCTGTCTGAACAACTGCGATATCGTTACCTTCTTCATCAGACTCCAGGTATAATTCTTCCAGACCAGCATCAATTAGTTCAAACTCCAGTTCTTCCATATCTTTTTCTCCTGGTACAAATCTGAAAATAGATTTGCGGTTAAAGATGAAATCCAGAGAACCTGTTTTTCCTAAAGAGCCACCGGTTTTGCTAAAATAACTCCGTACGTTAGCTACAGTTCTGTTTGTATTATCCGTAGCTGTTTCGATTAGTACAGCTACGCCATGAAGTGCATATCCTTCATAAACATGCTCCTCATAACCATTTTCATCCTTATTAGATGCCCGTTTAATTGCAGCGTCAACTCTGTCTTTCGGCATATTTACCGCTTTGGAGTTTTGAATCGCCGTACGTAAACGCGAATTCGTTTCAGGATTAGGGCCTCCGTCTTTTACGGCCATTACAATCTCTTTCCCTATACGGGTGAACTGTACGGCCATTTTAGCCCAACGTTTAAATTTTCTTTCTTTTCTGAACTCAAATGCTCTTCCCATGGTATCAATTATAGAGGTTTACCCTATTTTTTTTAAATTATTTAACATATCTGTCGTTATTCTTGACAGATCAAATTCTGGTTTCCAGCCCCAGTCTAATTTCGCAACCTGATCATCCATTGAACGTGGCCAGCTTGCAGCGATCTCCTGACGGGGATCATTAGCAGTGTAAGTTAATGTAAATTCCGGAATGTGCTTCCTGATTTCAGCTGCCAAAATTTCCGGCGTGAAACTTACACCAGCAAAATTATAACTTGAACGGATAGAAATACGGTCTGCAGGAGCATCCATTAATTCTATTGTTCCGCGAATTGCATCATCCATATACATCATTGGCAATTCCGTTTCTGCAGAAAGGAAAGAAGCATAACTTGCTTTCTTCAATGCATCATGGAAAATATGTATAGCATAATCAGTTGTTCCACCACCCGGCGCAGCTTTCCAGCTGATTAATCCCGGATAACGGATACTTCTTACATCAAGACCATATTTCTGAAAATAGTATTCACACCATCTTTCTCCTGCTAATTTACTGATTCCATAAACGGTATTTGGATCCATCACGCAATATTGGGACGTTTGATCCTTCGGAGAATTAGGTCCGAACACTGCAATAGAACTTGGCCAGTAAACTTTTGCCGTTTTATAGACAATTGCCAGGTCAAGAATATTTAACAAACCATTCATATTCAGATCCCAGGCAAGTTTTGGATTCTGCTCACCAGTGGCTGATAATAAGGCTGCCAGTAAATAAACCTGAGTAGGTTTGTATTTATTAAAAATGGTATTTAATGTATCCTTCTCTAAAACATTAACAAATTCAAAAGGTCCTGAATTCTTAATGTCATAATCAGGACGTCGGATATCACAGGCAACTACGTTATCTTCACCATAAGTTTTACGCAGCGCAGTAACCAGTTCAGTTCCTATCTGCCCGTTAGAGCCTAATACTAGTATTTTTTCAGTCATTGGTCGTTCGATTTTGGCAAAGGTAAAAAATTGCACGAAACCTGTTAAAAAATGTTTTTAGATCCTTGCCGGGTTGTTCTTTTGCTAAATCCTTATTTAGAATGAATACAGGGTGTAACAAAAGCAAGATAAGTAAGAATTAAATATCATTTTTTTGTTCGTTAAGCATATTTTTTTTCTATTTTTAAGAGTTGATAGTGTACAAACAACACCTTAAATAACCAAATATTAAGTATGGAAAGAAGAGAAGCAGTCAGAAACATTGCCTTTTTAATGGGAGGCGCATTATCTGCTACTACAATCGGAGTATTTCTTGACAGCTGTAACACTCCTTCGGCCAAGAACGGATCGGGACTATTTTCAGCAGATCAGGATCAAATGATTACGGAAATAGCAGACATCATTATTCCAACAACAAAAACACCGGGTGCAAAAGCTGCCGGAGTTGGACCATGGATTTCAATGATGGTCAGGGATTGTTATCCTAAAGAGGCTCAGGACGTATTCGTCAAAGGTCTTGAGGATCTGGAAGCCCGTTCTAAAAAAGAATACAATAATTCATTCCTTAAAATCTCTGTAAAAGAGCGCGAACAGTTACTTGGAAAAGTAAGAGATGAAACTGTGGCTGCACAGAAAGCTGATGGCGAAAAAAATGCTGCTGCTGAGAAAGCTAAAAGCAAAGCACTGACGAATACGGTTAAGGCTGCCAAATATGGACCGCAGGGCCCATCATACTTTTTTGCAATAGCAAGAGACTTAACCATGCTGGGTTATTTCACTTCAGAAATCGGTGCAACACAGGCATTACAATATGTTGATGTTCCCGGCCGCTATGATGGCTGTATTGATTTAAAACCAGGACAAAAAGTGTACGCCTAACCTATTTACTAAAAGAGATGAATTTAAATACAAAAGCAAACGCACAAAATACATATGATGCGATAGTAGTCGGATCGGGAATAAGTGGTGGATGGGCAGCAAAAGAACTGACTGAAAAAGGACTTAAAGTTCTGCTTCTTGAACGTGGCAGAAATATAGAACATATCAAAGATTATACTACGGCCATGAAAAAACCGTGGGAATTTGAACATCGCGGCAAATTAACTGAAGCACAAAAAGATGCTCATCCGGTACAAAAACGTGATTATCCTTATCAGGAATTTAACGAGAGTTTTTGGGTTAATGACCACGAATGCCCTTATACTGAGGTCAAACGTTTTGACTGGTATCGCGGTTTTCATGTAGGTGGAAAATCACTGATGTGGGGCAGACAGAGTTACCGTTTCAGCGATCTGAATTTTGAAGACAACAAAAAAGATGGTCACGGTATTGACTGGCCTATCAGATATAAAGACTTAAGCCCGTGGTATGATCATGTGGAAAAATTTGCAGGCATCAGTGGTCAGGTAGAAAACTGGCCGGCTTTACCTGACGGGCATTTCCTGCCACCAATGGAAATGAACTGTGTGGAGAAAGATGTCAAAAAAAGAATTGAAGAAAAATGGAATAAATCACGCATCATGACTATTGGCCGTACAGCCAATCTTACTGTTCCTCACGGAGGAAGAGGCAGTTGTCAATATCGTGACAGATGCAGCAGAGGCTGTCCTTTTGGTGCATATTTCAGTACACAGTCTTCTACTCTTCCGGCTGCTGTTGCCACAGGAAATCTTACTTTACGTCCTTTCTCTCTGGTTGATCATATTGTTTATGACAAAGAAACCCAGAAAGCAACTGGTGTGGTTATTATCGATTCGGAAACAAAGGAACACATTGAATATTTTGCAAAAATTGTTTTTGTAAACGGTTCTACCTTGGGAAGTACTTTCTTATTACTGAATTCTACTTCTGCTGAACATCCTAATGGTTTAGGTAATGGAAGCGGAGAACTGGGACATAATTTAATGGATCACCATTTCCGTTGCGGTGCTTCGGGAGATGCTGAAGGTTTTGAAGATAAATATACTTATGGCCGCAGAGCTAACGGTATATATATTCCGCGTTATCAGAATATGGGTGGTGACAAGCGTGATTATCTGCGCGGATTTGGTTATCAGGGTGGTGCCAGCCGCTCAGGATGGCACAAGGATGTTGCTGAACTTGCTTTTGGCGGCGACTTTAAAGATCTGATGACACAACCGGGTGTATGGAAAATGGGTCTGGGTGGTTTCGGAGAGGCTCTTCCTTATCATGAAAACAGAGTTTATATCGATAAAACGAAAAAAGATAAGTGGGGAATGCCGGTACTGGCTATCGACTGCGAGTTTAAAGGTAATGAAGAGAAAATGCGTATTGACATGATGAATGATGCAGCAGAAATGCTTGAAGCAGCAGGAATCAAGAACGTACAGACTTATGATGCGGGTTCAACTCCAGGTATGGCAATCCATGAGCAGGGTACAGCCCGTATGGGAAATGATCCTAAAACTTCAGTACTAAATAAATGGAACCAGATGCACGAAGTGAAAAATGTATTTGTAACGGATGGTTCTTGTATGCCATCTATTGCTTGTCAAAATCCTTCGCTGACTTTTATGGCATTAACAGCCAGAGCGGCTGACTATGCTGTAAGCGAATTAAAAAAAGGTAATCTTTAATGAACAATAAAATAAGAATGGGGATGATCGGTGGCGGCAAAAATGCCTTTATAGGCGCCGTCCACCGCATTGCAGCCAATATAGACGGGCAGATAGAACTGTGTTGCGGAGCTTTAAGTTCCAATCCGGAAACTGCCAGGGAATCTGGTGAATTACTATTCCTGGAACAGGACAGAAATTATGGAACTTATCAGGAGATGATCGAAAAAGAGAGTCTCCTGCCTGCAGCGGTAAGAATGCATTTCGTAACTATTGTTACGCCCAATTTTGCACATTTCGCACCTGCGATGATGGCGCTTGAACATGGTTTTCATGTCGTAATAGATAAACCGATCAGTCTTACACTGGCAGAGGCCAAACAACTCAGGGATAAAGTACAGGAAACAGGTTTGACTTTATGTCTTACCTACACCTATTCTGGTTATCCGCTGGTTAAACAAGCCCGCCAGATGGTAAAGGACGGAGCTTTTGGCAAAATCAGAAAAATTTTAGTGGAGTATCCGCAAGGCTGGTTAAGCTTACCGTCAGAACGGGATGGCAACAAACAGTCTGCATGGAGAACTGATCCTTCCAAAAGTGGAATCAGTGGCTGTATGGGTGACATCGGAACTCATGCGGCACAACTTGCTGAATATATTTCAGGTCTGGAGATTACAAAAATATGTGCAGATCTTAATATTATGGTAGACGGCCGTGCACTGGATGATGACGGAAATGTATTACTGAAATTCAATAATGGTGCTAATGGTGTCTTAGTTGCGTCACAGATTGCAGCTGGAGAAGAAAATGCATTAAAAATCAAAGTTTACGGAGAAAAAGGAAGTCTGGAATGGCATCAGGAAGAGCCAAATACACTGAAAGTCAAATGGCTGGATGCACCGACACAACTTTATCGTGCGGGACAAGGTTATTTAACTGAAGCCGCCCGGTTCAATACCAGAACACCTGCCGGACACCCGGAAGGTTATCTGGAAGCTTTTGCTAATATTTACAGAAATTTCGCATTAACTTTAAAGTCAAAGCTGGAAGGTAAAACCCCTACTGCAGAAATGCTTGATTTTCCCGGAGTAGAAGAAGGTGTACGTGGAATGGCTTTTATAGAAAATGTAGTAGCCTCAGGGCTGTCAGATCAGAAATGGTTTGATTTTAAAATATAAATACAATGACAACACTCAAAGGACCAGCAGTTTTTTTAGCCCAGTTTATTGGAGACCAGGCCCCGTTTAATTCTCTTGACGGAATTTGTCAGTGGGCAGCAGACCTGGGTTTTAAAGGCATACAAATGCCAACCCTGGATACCAGATTTATTGACCTGCAAAAAGTAGCAGAGAGTAAAACCTATGCTGATGAACTGAAAGGAAAAGTAAATTCATACGGACTGGAAATTACGGAACTTTCTACCCATATACAGGGTCAGTTAGTCGCTGTTAATCCTGCTTATGACAAGGTATTTGACGGTTTTGCACCTGCTGCGTATCATAATAATCCTGCAGCAAGAACAGAATGGGCAGTACAGCAGCTAAAATATGCAGCCAAAGCTTCTCAGAATCTTGGTCTGAATGCACATGCAACTTTCAGTGGATCACTTTTATGGCATATGTTCCATCCCTGGCCACAAAGACCTGAAGGTTTGGTTGAAGAGGGTTTTAAAGAACTTGCCCGCCGCTGGTTACCAATTCTGAATGAATTTGACAGCTGCGGTGTGGATGTTTGTTATGAGATTCATCCGGGTGAAGATTTATTTGACGGAATAACTTATGAAATGTTTTTGGAACAGGTAAATTTCCATCCACGGGCATGTTTATTATATGATCCTTCACATTTCGTATTACAGCAGCTGGACTATATCCAGTATATTGATTTTTATCATGAACGTATTAAAGCTTTTCATGTAAAGGATGCCGAATTTAACCCAACTGGCAGACAAGGTACTTTTGGTGGCTATCAGAGCTGGGCAAATCGTGCCGGTCGTTACCGTTCTCCGGGAGACGGTCAGGTAGATTTTAAAACCATATTCAGTAAACTTGCTCAATATGACTTTAAAGGATGGGCAGTAATGGAATGGGAATGCTGTATCAAAGATTCTGAAACCGGCGCCAGAGAAGGTGTTGAATTTATTAAGAATCACATTATCCCGGTCACCAACAGAGCATTTGATGATTTTGCTGCTACAGGTACAGATCAGGAATTTAACAAACAAATTTTAGGTATAAAATAACACGACCACGAGACAGACCTGCATGATTATGCTTGTTTACGGATCTCAATACAACACCATAGAAACACACAAAAAACAATAAAATTATTATGAAAAAGACACTGTTAATTTTGGGATGTATCAGTTTAGCGATAGCTTCTTGCGGAAACCCGGGAGCTACAACTGAAGGATCAGCTACCTCATCATCTGCAGATACCGAGGCTTCAGCAAAAACAGCAGCCCCATCAGAAATGCTGCCTGGCGAGAAACTGATTGCTACAGCAGATTGTATCGGCTGTCATAACAAGACCCAAAAGGTAATCGGACCTGCATATGTTGATATTGCAGCAAAATATCCTTCAAATGAAGAGAATATCAATAAGCTGTCTGATGTAGTAATCAAGGGAAGCAAAGGCACCTGGGGCGACCTGCCAATGACGCCTCACCCTAACTTGAGCAAAGACGATGCAAAACAAATGGTGACCTGGATTTTGTCACTAAAAAAATAAGTTCTCCGGAACAGGAAAACATCTCTATCTAACCAAATATTATATGATGAAACCTGCATGAGCTTAAGCTCATAATCAGCTGGACTAAGTTCATGCAGGCTCCATCACAAAAATAACCAGTATAATCCTATGGAAAAGACCAAAAAAGAGATAACTGCGTCTGACAGACGCTCGTTTCTTAAGACAACAGCAATTGCCGCTGCTTCATTTATGATAGTACCCCGTCATGTTTTGGGCGGGAATGGTTTTTTAGCACCGAGTGACAGATTGATTGTAGCAGGGGTTGGTGCTGGTGGAAAAGGGTCCTCTGATATTGCGAATTTTGCTAAAAGCGGAAAAGCAGATATTGGATTTCTATGTGATGTAGATACTAACAGAGCTGCAGGAACAGTAAAGAACTTTCCAAAAGCAAAGTTCTATAAAGACTGGCGCGAAATGCTGGATAAAGAACATAAAAATATTGATGCGGTCAGTGTTTCAACTCCTGATCATAGTCATGCAATGATTGCGCTGGCCGCTATGCAGCTGGGTAAACATGTTTATGTTCAGAAACCACTGACACATGATATTTATGAAGCCAGAAAATTGACTGAGGCAGCTAAAAAATATAAAGTGGTTACACAAATGGGTAACCAGGGTGCTTCAAATGACGGCCCCCGTCAAATGAAGGAATGGTATGATGCTGGCCTGATCGGAGATGTTCATACTGTTTATGCATGGACAGACAGACCGGTATGGCCTCAGGGTATTCCATGGTCGGCCAATAAAGCTGATATTCCTAAAACCCTGGATTGGGATTTATGGCTTAACAGTGCTCCTTACAAAGATTATGTAGAAAAACTGGTTCCTTTCAACTGGAGAGGCTGGTGGGATTATGGAACAGGTGCACTGGGGGATATGGGCTGCCATTTACTGGAAGCTCCTTTCAGCATGCTGGGTTTAAAATACGCATCCGAAGTGGAAGCCAGTGTTGGTTCTGTCTACGTGGATGAATTTAAACGTGGTTATTTCCCTGACAGCTGCCCTCCTTCAAGTCATGTAACCTTAAAATTTCCTAAAACTGCCAAAACTCAGGGCGATATTACCGTACACTGGATGGACGGAGGTATACAACCTACCCGACCTGAAGAACTGGAAGCCAATGAAGTATTTGGCGATGGTGGCAACGGAACATTGTTTATCGGAACAAAAGGAAAAATGATGAGCAGCACTTATAGTGCAGATCCCCGTCTATTACCTTTAAGCCGTAATAAAGATATTAAAGTGCCTGAAAAATTTGCCCGTGTTCCACATGGTGCAGAAGGTCATTATGCACAATGGGTTGAGGCCTGTATCGCCGGGCATGGCAAAAAAGAATTAAGTTCTCCGTTTGAAATTGCTGGTCCGTTAACTGAAGCTCTGTTAATGGCTAATCTTGCCATCAGAGCAAATGATGTACAGCGTAAAAATGCAAATGGCAAGATATCTTATCCGGGCAGAAATATTAAACTGCTATGGGATAATGACAACATGAAAGTAACCAATTTTGATGATGTGAACCAGTATGTCAAACGTGAATACCGTAAAGGCTGGACACTGGGTGCTTAATTTAAAAAACAAATTTATACTGATGAAAAAACATGCTATTTCTGCAATACTGATATTTACAATGATTGGCTTCAATGCAAAAGCCCAGACTTCGAAAAAGGGATTTACTTCTTTATTTGACGGGAAAACAACTAAAGGATGGCACAGCTACGGAAAAACTACTGTAGGAAAAGGCTGGAAAGTTGAAAATGGCACCTTGCATCTTGACCCTAAAGCCAAACAAAAAGATGATGGGGATTTGGTAACAGATAAAGAGTATGCAAACTTCCATTTAAAAATTGACTGGAAAGTGGCTCCTAAATCCAACAGCGGAATTTTATTCCATATTAACGAAAATCCCGAAAAATACGTGCAGACTTACCGCACCGGACCTGAAATGCAGGTACTGGACAATGAAGGCCATCCTGACGGGAAAATCACTAAGCACCGCGCAGGCGATTTATATGACCTTGTAAAAAGCAGTTCAGAACCTGTTAAACCGGTTGGACAATGGAATACTGCTGAAATTATCAGTAACAAAGGTAAATTGGAATTCATATTAAACGGAGTTAAGATAGTTTCTACCACACAGTTTGATGAGAACTGGAAATCATTGATTGCAGGTAGCAAATTTGCCAAATGGGAAGGTTTTGGAACTTTTACAACAGGCAAAATAGCACTGCAGGATCATGGGGATGAGGTCTGGTTCCGTAATATTATGATCAAAGAGTTATAGTTTTTAACTAGCTTTCAAAATCCGTTCAACCAAAAAACCTTTAAACTATATGATGAATATTACTACCCGCGTTAAATTATCAGCAATGATGTTCCTGGAATTTTTTATCTGGGGCTCATGGTTCGTTACATTGGGTACATTCTTAGAGAAAAACCTGCATGCAACCGGTGCAGATTCGGCTGCAGTATTTTCTACACAGTCCTGGGGAGCTATTATTGCGCCTTTTATTATCGGACTGATTGCAGACAGATTTTTCAATGCGGAGAGAATCCTTGGGGTACTGCATATTATCGGAGCGGTACTGATGTATCAGATGTATACTGCAACTGATGTACATGTGTTCTATCCTTATGTATTAGGGTACATGATCTTGTTCATGCCAACTCTTGCTCTGGTTAATTCTGTCTCTTTTAATCAGATGAAAGATGCGGAGAAAGAATTTTCAAATATCAGATTCTGGGGTACTATAGGATGGATTGTAGCCGGACTATGTATCAGCTACCTGTTTCTGTGGGATTCAAAAACAGGCATGGATTCAGGACTGTTAAAAAACACTTTCCTGATGGCCGGGGTAGCTTCACTGATTTTAGGTTTATTTAGTTTCTCACTGCCAAAAACTCCGCCAAAAGTAGCTAAAGGAGAGAAAGTAACCATTTCTGACATTCTGGGTCTGGATGCGCTGAAACTCCTTAAGGATAAAAACTTTGCGATATTCTTTATTTCTGCCATTCTGATTTGTATCCCTCTGGCATTTTATTACCAGAATGCGAATCTTTTCTTATCCAGTATTGGTGTAGAAGGTCCTACAGGAAAAATGGCAATCGGACAGGTATCGGAAGCCTTATTCTTATTAATGATCCCTGTATTTTTCAAAAGATTTGGTTTCAAAACCACCATTCTTGTGGGGATGATTGCCTGGGCAATCCGTTATGCATTATTTGCTTACGGTAATGCAGGTGAATTAAGCTTTATGCTGCTGATTGGTATTGCTTTACATGGTGTATGTTACGATTTCTTTTTTGTATCCGGACAGATTTATACCAACTCCAGAGCAGGAGAAAAATATAAAAGTGCTGCTCAGGGTTTAATCACACTGGCTACTTATGGCGTAGGTATGTTAATCGGCTTTAAAGTTGCAGGTATGATTACTGATAGCTATAAACTGACAGATGGTGCTGTAGACTGGAAAATGGTCTGGATTATTCCTGCCGGAATCGCACTTGTAGTATTTTTACTTTTCACCGTTTTCTTTAATGAGAAGCGTAAAAGAGTTATTGACACCCAATTTAATGAAGTTTAACCATGGGAACTGAACAAAGCCGCAGAAATGCATTAAAGACAATTATTACAGGTTCAGCAATTCTGGGCCTGTCTTCTGCCCTGCCAACATATGCATCAGAAATGGAACCAGTAAATGCTCCGTTAAAAGGTAATGTAAATCATTCTGTTTGTCGCTGGTGCTTTAGTGGTATCCCGCTGGATGAACTTTGCGCTGCTGTAAAGGGAATGGGTTTAAAGGCTATGGATCTTGCCGGACCGGCTGACTGGCCGACCCTAAAAAAACATGGATTATATTCATCTATGTGTAATGGCGCTGAAATCAATCTGACCGATGGCTGGAATGATCCTGCTTTTCACCCAAAACTCATAGAGAATTATACAAAAATGATCCCCCTGGTAGCTGAAGCAGGTTATAAAAATCTGATTTGCTTTAGTGGAAGCCGCAGAGGAAAAGATGATGAAACCGGATGGAATAATTGTGTGGAAGGATTAAAGCAGGTTATACCGCTGGCCGAAAAACACAATGTAGTACTGGTTATGGAGTTACTGAACAGCAAAGTTGATCATAAAGATTATCAGTGCGATCACACTGCATGGGGTGCTGAACTGGCTAAAAGACTCGGTTCAGAAAACTTCAAGTTATTATACGACATTTATCATATGCAGATTGATGAAGGTGACGTTATCCATAACATCAGGACCTATCATCCTTATATTGCACATTATCATACTGCCGGTGTTCCCGGAAGAAATGAAATAGATGATACGCAGGAACTGTTTTATCCTGCAATTATCAAAGCTATCCTGGAAACAGGGTTTAAAGGATATATCGCACAGGAATTTATTCCCAAACAAAAAGATAAACTCCAGTCCTTAAGAAATGCGATTAAAATTTGTGACTTATAAAGATCAATTATGAACTCAAGAAGAACTTTCATTAAACAGGCAGGTCTGGCTGCAGCAGGTGCCATGGTACTGCCTTCATTAGGTTTCGCTGCAGGCCCCGCTAAAGTCGTTGGCTTACAATTATATTCACTAAGAGCGCAATTACCAACTGATGTAGCAGGTACTATTGCAAAAGTTGCCAAAGCAGGTTATAAAGAGGTTGAAACTTTTGGTTATTCAGCTAAAGATAAGTTCTGGGGTTTAGACCCTAAAGCTTTCAAAACTTTACTCTCCAATAATGGTCTTACTGCACCAAGCGGACATTATGGAATGGATAAATTTATTGGAACGGGAAATGCAGAGGAGCTGAAAACTTATATCGAAGCAGCAAATACTATCGGCAGCAGTTATATCGTAGTTCCTTACTTAGGTGACAATCTGCGTAAAACACAGGATGACTGGAAAAAAGTTGCAGCCAGATTAAATGAAGCTTCTGCAATTTGTAAAGCCAGCGGACTTAACCTCGCTTATCATAACCATCACTTTGAATTTATTAAATACGGAGAAACTACCGGTTATGATATCCTGCTTAAAGAGACAGACCCTAAAGCTGTTCAGTTCGAAATGGATCTGTACTGGGTAGTAAGATCTGGTAATGATCCTGTAAAGTTGTTTACTGATCATCCTGGACGTTTCCCAATGTGGCACGTTAAAGATATGGATAAGGTAGATAATACTATTAATACTGAAGTTGGTACAGGAAAAATCGACTTTAAGGCTATTTATAAGCATGCACAGCAGGCTGGATTGAAACACCTGATCGTAGAACAGGAAAACTTTGCCATCGACCCGTATGTGAGTATTAAACAAAGTGCAAATTATATTAAAAAGGCACTTTTATAAAAAGAGCATTTAAAAAGGCGGGCTTATTAAGTCCGCCTTTTTTGTGTCGCTTTAGAGAATGTCTTACCTTAGCAGGTATCTTTAGCAACCTCCTGACCATGCATGACAAACTGAGAGAACATATAGAGAAAATAGTACCTCTTAGTGATGATGAGTTTTCATTCGTGTGTACACATTTTTCTATTAAAAAGTTTAAAAAACATCAATTTCTTATTCAGGAAGGCGAAGTTGCAAAACATGCCTACTTTGTAGTTTCCGGATTATTAAAACTTGTCTATACGGATGATACAGCAAAAGAGCACATTGTTTCTTTTGCTATGGAAGACTGGTGGGAAAGCGACTATTACGCCTATTTTACACAGACTAAAGCAACCATGTCCCTGGAATGCGTTGAAAATACACAGGTGCTCTGTCTTTCGTACGAAGACTACAAAAAACTATGTGACAGTCTTCAAAAAATGGAACGCTTTTTTCTTGAAAAAGCAAATTTTGGTTTTGTCGGAGCACAGCGACGTATCATATCCTGGTTAACGTCTAATGCGAAAGAACGTTATGATCAATTGCTTAAACAATACCCTGCGCTTATTCAGCGTGTCCCTAAAAGTCTGCTTGCCGCTTATCTGGGCGTTTCCCGCGAAACCCTGAGCAGATTAGCTCCATAGTGTGATAAATCTCACCTAATAATCGTGAGGTTTGTCAACCGATATTTCTATAGGTTATGTACAATTTTGCCTAGCAAATTTTAGAAAATATGCGCGTATTGGCATAAAACAAAATCATATGGAAACAAGACAAATCAATCCCTGGAAATGGCAGGATGAACGCAGTTATGCACAGGCAGTTGAAGTAAAACACGCAGAAAGCACACTCTATTGTTCGGGCCAGACAGCTATAAATGCCGACGGAGTCTCAAGTAATGAAGACATGAAATCCCAGTTAATTCAGGCGATGCAGAACCTGGAAAAGCTGATTGAAGAAGCCGGTTATGAATGCAAAGGTATAGTACGCTTAAATATCTATACAACCTCAACAGCAGAACTCTGGCCTCATTTCCCTGTTTTCCAGGAATGGATTAACAAACATGGCATCAGACAGGCTCTTACTTTACTGGAAGTAACCAGCCTTTTTGAAACATTAAAGGTTGAACTTGAAGCTACAGTCGTAAAGTAACGGGTTAGTTTACGCAAGCCACAGAGAGTCTGTATTATAAATTATAATCAGACTCTTTTTTATGTCAGTTTTTTTTACCGTATTGTCTGATTTATTTAAACAGATTCTAAGGAAAAACCGTTTTTTTTCCCATATTTGGAATATGATATATTATCATTAAAAATAATTAAATAAAATCAAGATCAAATCATGAAAATTGCAGTTGTAGGTGCTACTGGTTTAGTAGGCACTGTTATGTTAAAAGTACTAGAAGAGCGTAATTTCCCGTTAACCGAATTAATTCCGGTTGCATCTGAGAAGAGTGTTGGCAAAGAAATCACTTTTAAGGGTAAGCAGTTCAAGGTAGTTAACATGGAAACAGCTATTGCAATGAAACCTGATGTGGCTTTATTTTCTGCCGGTGGCAGTACGTCTTTAAAATATGCTCCTTTATTTGCAGAAGCAGGAACAACAGTAATTGATAATTCATCTGCCTGGCGCATGGATCCATCTAAAAAACTGATTGTACCGGAGGTTAATGCTTATGAATTATCAATTGATGATAAAATCATTGCTAATCCTAACTGTTCAACGATACAAATGGTAGTGGCCTTAAAACCATTACATGATAAATATAAAATTAAGCGTGTAGTCGTTTCTACTTACCAGTCTGTTACCGGTACAGGTGTTAAAGCTGTGGAGCAAATGATGAATGAACGCAATGGTATTATGGATGGTGCAATGGCTTATCCTTACCAGATTGACTTAAACGTCATTCCTCAGATTGATGTATTCGAAGAAAACGGATATACTAAGGAAGAAATGAAAATGATTAAAGAAACCCGCAAAATTATGGGCGATGACAGTATTAGCGTAACTGCAACAACTGTCAGAATTCCGGTAATGGGCGGACACTCAGAATCAGTAAACATCGAGTTTGCCAATGACTTTGATCTGGCTGATGTGAGAGCTGTTCTGGAAAAAACCGAAGGTATTATTGTAGTGGATGATATTGCCAATCTTAAATATCCAATGCCGAAAGACGCCCATGAAAAAGACGAAGTTTTTGTTGGCCGTATCAGAAGAGATGAGTCCCTGCCAAACACTTTAAACATGTGGATCGTTGCTGATAACCTGCGTAAAGGTGCTGCAACAAACGCTGTTCAGATTGCTGAATTCTTATTGAGAAAAGAGCTGATCTAAGCTGTTTTTTCATCAGACCTCATTTATATACGGAATGTGGTGTTAATCTGGTAAAATGCCGGATTAACACCACATTTTTTTGTTATTAGTCTTTTGCTTTCCCGTTATTTGTAAAGAAATATCCGATACAGATGTTAAAAAAAACAATTGCATTCTTATTTGTGCTTTCGCACGGTTTTACTTTTGCACAAAGTCCCGTTCAAAAACTGACACAATCATTTAATAATTTACTGGAAGACAGGCAGACTAAATATGCAATCACTTCCATTTGTGTTTTAGATGCAAAAACGGGTAAACAACTTTATGCTAAAAATGAAAACACCGGTGTTGCCACAGCTTCTACATTGAAAACAATTACGGCTGCAACAGCATTTTCTATTTTAGGAAAAGATTTCCAATACCAGACTACCATGGGATATACCGGAAATATTAGTGCTGATGGAACATTAAAAGGAGATATTATCATTATTGGTGGTGGAGATCCTACCCTGGGTTCGCCACGTTATGCACAGAGTAAAGAAGGCGTTGTTCTAAGTCAGTGGGTTTCAGCAATCAAAGCTGCAGGGATCAAAAAAATTGACGGCAGAGTGATCGGCGATGATAGTCTCTGGGGTACGCAGTCTGCTCCGGATGGATGGTTATGGCAGGATCTGGGCAATTATTATGGTGCCGGCTCTTCGGCTTTAAGCTGGAGAGAAAATCAGTTTGACATTAAGCTGCGTACCGGTAATCCGGTTTCAGTTCTCAGAACAGTACCGGATATGCCTTATCTGACTATTATCAATGAGCTAAAACCAGGCACTGCCGGCAGCGGAGATCATGCATATGCATACCTGCCTCCTTTATCAAATACTGCCTACCTGAGAGGAACCTGGGCAACAGATATACAAAAACAAGGTATTGCAGCAGCAATTCCTGATCCGGCCTATGAAGCTGCTTTTCGTTTGCAGGATACTTTAACAAAAGCAGGTATCAAAGTCAGTGAAGTACCGGTAACTACCCGTCAGTTATCTGCAGCGAAATTACCCGTACCTGAATTGCAGCAAAAACTGAGCACCATAACTTCTCCTGCCCTGCCTGAAATTGTCTACTGGCTCAATAAAAAAAGTATTAACTTATATGCTGAACATCTTTTAAGAACTATAGCATGGAAGTCGGGTACAGCTCCGACTACAGGTAACGGTGCAGCTGCAGAAATTAAGTTCTGGGCAGCTAAAGGATTTGATAAAAATGCGTTGAACATTATTGACGGAAGCGGACTTTCTCCGGCTACCAGAGTAACCACATCGGCTATGGCCAATATTCTTTTCCAGGTACAGCAGGAAAACTGGTTTGCAGATTTTTATAAATCTCTGCCCGAATATAATGGGATGAAGTTAAAAAGTGGCACTATTAACGATGTATCTGCATTTGCAGGCTATTATACCGCAGAAAATGGCAGCAAATACGTAATTGTTATCAATATTAACAATTATTCTGGCACCGGAATCAACAGCAAACTTTTCAAAGTACTGGATGCGCTTAAATAGTAACATTTTATCCACAGAAAGCCCCGTATTTATCCACAAATTGCTAAATTGCAACCTTTTACCAATTGCTTAAGCACAAGCCCCTCTTCATTTTATGAATAAATTCTTACCTTTTATATGCTGCCTTCTTTTTTACACAAGCACATATAGTCAACAAATGGGATCCTCAATTTCTAATTTTTCTGTAACAGACAGTAATGCAATTTCTTCCGGCAGATTACCTGAATTTTCGATTATTCCTGAACCTGTATCTTTGTTAAAAACCAATGGTTCTTTCACTTTACCTGATAAAGTTGTTGTTCTGGCAACTCCTGAAATGAAACTGGTTGTGGATTATCTGAAAGAAAAGCTATCAGCTCCAACCGGAAAATTTGTAGCTGAATTTACGCATACACAGGCAGCAGGGACAATCAGATTAGTCCTTAATGCTACTCCGAATGCGACACTTGGAAATGAAGGTTACCAGCTTTCGGTAACTCCGGCTTTAATTGTCATCAAAGCGAATCAAACTGCCGGATTATTTTATGGTGTTCAGAGCTTACTGCAACTTTTCCCTAAAGAAATAGAATCCAAAGAGTTGGTGGAAGGTGTAAAATGGAGAATACCCTGTGTAGAGGTTACTGATTACCCGCGTGTGGCCTGGAGAGGGTTAATGTTCGATGTGGCCCGCCATTTCTTTACCAAACAGGAGGTAAAGCAATATATTGACGCGATGGTACGCTACAAATTCAACCTGCTTCATCTTCACCTGACTGATGATGAAGGATGGAGACTGGAAATTAAAGGTCTGCCAAGATTAACTGAGGTTGGTGCCTGGAATGTTAAAAAGGTAGGTGAATTTGGTAATTTCAGTGTACCCGGACCTGATGAACCGCGTACTTATGGTGGTTTCTATACTCAGGATGATGTCAGAGAACTGGTCAGATATGCCAAAGACAGATTTGTAGATATTTTACCGGAAATAGATGTTCCCGGCCATAGTCTTGCAGCTATTGTTTCTTATCCGGAACTTTCCTGTACACCTGGCGCCGAAACTTATCGTGTACGCTCAGGAGAACGTATTATGGACTGGTCTAAAGGAGCGCCTCCGATTGCACTGGTAGATAACACCCTATGTCCTGCTAACGAAAAGGTTTATACCTTCCTGGATTCTGTAATCACACAGGTAGCAGCTTTATTCCCTTTTGAATATATTCATATGGGCGGTGATGAAGCGCCAATCAACTACTGGCAAAAAAGCGATGCAATTAAGGCCTTAATGTTAAAAGAAGGTTTAAAAGATATGCACCAGGTACAGGGATATTTTGAAAAGAGAGTTCAGAAAATTGTAGAGTCGAAAGGCAAAAAGTTTATGGGTTGGGATGAAATTATGATGGGTGATGTACCTGCAAGTGCAGCGGTGATGAGCTGGAGAAACGCTAATTTTGGTATAGAGGCTTCTCGTGCTAAACATGAAGTAGTGATGAGTCCTCAGGGCACTAATTACCTTGACCTGATGCAGGGAGATCCTGTTTCGGAATCCAGAGTATATGCTTCTACACGTTTGGGTAAAGCTTATGAATTTGATCCCATTCCGGCCGGTGCGGATCCTAAATATATTAAAGGAGGACAGGCCAATTTATGGTCTGAACAGGTGTATAACATTCGCCAGGCAGAATACATGACCTGGCCCAGAGGTTATGCCATAGCTGAATCAGTGTGGTCTCCAAAAGAAAAGAAAAACTGGACTAATTTTACCGGTAAAATGGAACAGCATTTCCATAGAATGGATATTGCCGAGACAAAATACTCGCCTGCAATTTATGATCCGATAGTAAAAGCGGGCAGAACTGCAGACAGACAGGTAATGGTTGAACTGACTACAGAAATTGACGGACTTGATATTTATTATAGTTTTGATAATTCTACACCAGATAGATTTTATCCGAAGTATGCAGAGAAAGTGGCCATTCCTAAGGATGCAAGTCAGATGCGTGTAATTACCTACAGAGGTAAGCAGCCAATCGGCAGATTATTAACTATATCTGTTGATGATTTAAATAAAAGAGCAGGAAAAAGATAAGCGGTTGAGATATTTCGTACACATCGGTTACAATGGTTTACAATATAACGGCTGGCAAAAGCAGGCTAATGTATTGAATATTCAGGGCGTGATAGAAAATGCCCTGAGCCAGATTTTTAAAACACAGATATTTATCAATGGATGTGGAAGAACAGATGCGCAGGTGCATGCCAGTCAGTTTTTCTTCCACATGGATATCGAAAAGGAATGGGATTTTGATCTGATTTTCAGGCTTAATAAACTTTTGCCGATGAATATTGCTGTTTATGATGTTATACCAATGGAAGGGCTGCCTCATGCCCGTTTCGATGCCGTACAACGTGCGTATGACTATTTTCTTCACACTTATAAAGATCCTTTTTTAAATGGCCTGAGCTCTTATTACCTGCTCCAGAACCTGCAATGGGATAAAATGAAAGCTGCCGTAGCTTTACTCCCGCAATACAAAGATTACCGGGCTTTCTGCACCAGCCCGGATAAATATGAACATACGCTATGCTATGTACGTTCTGCCAGCTTAATGGTTGATGCAAAAGAAGAAAAAATGAGATTTCAGATTTCTTCTAACCGTTTTCTGGGTAAGATGATCCGTATTATTATGGGACAGCTCTTAAAAATCGGTAAAGGTTTAATGAGTGTGGATGAATTTGAAAGTCATCTGATCAGCAGAGAAACACCAGCATTGATTACTCCGGCACACCCTCAGGGACTTTATCTTTCAAAAGTAACTTATCCTTATCTGAATCTGCCTCCAAGAGTTGATTTCTCTGCCGTACTTCAAAAACAAGCTGATACAAACTGGATTACACTCTGATATTATTTACGCTAAGGTGAGATTCGGCTATTAATAAACCCTTATTTTTGCATAAAATTAAATGTTATGAATTTTCACACCAGAAAATGGATCAAACCTGAAGATCTGAATCCCAACGGAAGCTTATTCGGAGGTAGTTTATTGAGATGGATTGATGAAGAAGCAGCAATTTATGCTATTGTTCAATTAGGTAATCCAAGAGTTGTTACCAAGTATATATCCGAAATTAACTTTGTAAGTTCTGCTAAACAGGGCGATATCATAGAAATGGGTATCACAGCGATTGCATTCGGCAATACTTCATTGACCATGCGCTGTGAGGTACGTAACAAGATCACCCGTAAAAGTATTTTAACGATTGACAGAATGGTATTTGTCAACGTAGATGAATATGGTAATCCTGTTGCACACGGTAAAACGGAAATCAAATTTATAGAAGAGCAGTTTGCTGCTGAAGATAATTAACTCCGGGCCAGAATTTCAGCACGGATATCATCAGCGGTAAGGCTAATTCCACTCAATACAAGAGAGGCCTTATTATAAAACCCTTCCCGTTCTGCCAGTTTATTTTCAATAAATTCGACAACACCCTCAGCTGTCAGGTTACGTAGCAACGGACGTTTGGCCATTCCGCTTTCCAGACGTTTAGCAAGTGCTGGCGCAGCCATTTTGATATAAATGGTTGTACCATTCTCGTTCATCCAGTCAATATTATCAAAAAAACATGGGGTTCCCCCTCCTGTTGCAATTACACAATTTTTAGGATAGTCCAGGCTCTTTAATGTCTCACTTTCCAGCTTCCGGAATGCATCTTCTCCATGAGCAGAAAAATAATCTCCTACTGAACTACCTGTGTTCTTTTCGATCTGGTGATCAAGGTCAATCAGATCATAACCAAGTTTGGTAGCTAACTTTCTTCCCAGTGTGCTTTTACCACACCCCATAAAACCAATCAGAAATATCTTCATTAATTATCCAATTTTACCCTCGGATCAACAAGGGCATACAATACATCCACAAAAATATTAATTACAACGAATACCAGTGCAATAAAAAGAATCGACCCCATGACTACCGGAAAATCAGACATTTCCAAAGCTCTGACCGTTGCCCTGCCCAATCCATTATAACCAAAAATATATTCTACAAAAAAAGATCCGGCCAACAGCGAAGCAAACCACCCCGAAATAGCCGTAATAACCGGATTCAAAGCATTTTTCAAGGCATGCTTATAGATAATCGCCCTGCGCCCCAAACCTTTTGCACGCGCAGTACGGATATAATCCTGCGCCAGTATATCAAGCATTGCTGTTCTGGTCAGTTGTACAATAATCGCCAGTGGCCGCAAACCCAGAGTAAGTACAGGTAATATCAGGTTTTTCAATGTCATAACCTCTCCCTGAAAGGGGTCATAACTATACAGGCTTCCTGACATGTTTAAACCGGTATAAGGTCCTAATACAAAACCAAAAAACCAGGCGATAATAATACCTGCAAAAAAAGATGGTGCAGAAAGGCCCATAATGGCAAAAGCATTTACAGAATGGTCTATCCAGCTATCTTTATATACAGCTGATAACACTCCAAGTAAGACGCCTATCAATGTAGCGAATAACATAGCTGTAGCGGCAAGTACAAATGTATTGGGAACAGTTTCTGATAAGATTAAAGATACTTCCCGCTTAGTCTGATAAGATCGTCTGAGATAAGGCCATTTCAATGCTATTACCTTTGCTGAAAAACTGATCAGTGGGATATAATGATATTTTTCCTGTGCCTGTTTATTATTCTCGTGAAAACCTACCGGAGACAGGTCATTGATAAATAACACAAACTGCATAGGCCTGGACTGATCCAGTCCGAATTCTTTACGTACAGCTTCAAGTGATTGTACATCCGCGCGCTGGCCCAGAGTCATCCTTGCAGGATCTCCCGGCAGAATATTGAACAGGACAAATACAACAACTACTACACCCACCATTACTGCGAGTCCATAGAAGAATTTCCTGAGCGCATAAAACCACATCTTACTTATTGAAATAAGCGGCTTTTAATTTTTCCAGTGAAGGCAGAGACTGATAGCTCCACTTGTTAATCACGACCCCGTTTTTCAGCAATATGATACCGGGGTTAGCCCTGACCATACTTTTTAGCGGTACAGCATCGGCATAAAATATCTCCGCAAATAATTTGTGATTCTTACTGAATACCGCGGCATCCTGCGCAGAATTAGACGTGAGAAGTACAGTACGGATATTAAATTGCTCTGTCAGATCTAAAGTCATTGCATTCAGTTTCCCAATCGCATCTTCGTTAGTCTGTTTCAGATTGTAAGCAACTATAATAATGTTATAATATGGGTTCTCTATCAGTTCTTTGGTATAATCAGTTCCTGAAGCATCGCTGATAACCAAATCCTTAATTTTAGCTTCATAGCCTTTCTTAATGAGTTTCTGCTCCGGCTGACCAACAATCTCCCAGTTACTGTCTTTCCAGATTTCTGTCTTCAGATAATCTTTATCACTCATTTCTTTGGTCTCTCCTGTTGCTTTGTTTTTCAGCTTATACATAATCAGAAATAAATCTGGTTCTGCACCTGCAGGAATTTTCATCGCCTCCGGTATACTGGCTCCCTTTTTATAAGGTAAAAAGTCAAGTACCGGCAGAAAGGTATAGGTATAAATACTGAATATAACTGAAAGTGCGACAACGGCGATCAGACCAATTTTCTGCTTACCCGGGTTTACGGTGACCGGTAAAATCTTATTCCGGTTGATAAACAAATATACAATCAGAACCAGTAAAATCAGATCCTTGGAGAAAGACTGCCATGGAGTTAAAGGAATGGCATCACCAAAACAACCGCAGGATGTAACTACTTTAAAAGCAGCAGAAACAAAGGTTAGAAAAGTAAAAAATATAATAATTCCGAGCAGGCCGGTAGTTACCTTTTTACTCCAGAATCCAAATAGCAGTAAAGCACCCAGAACAATTTCAAGTACGCAAAGAAAAATAGCTATACCGGTAGCAAAAGGGCTTAAAAACGGAATATGAAATACATCAAAATATTCTTCCAGTTTATATCCGAATCCGAGTGGATCATTGGCCTTAATCAGACCTGAGAAAATAAAAAGTATACCTACAAATATTCTTGAAAAATTAAGCGCGGCTTTGTTCATCTTTTTACAGCTATTTTAATTTATTGATATTATTTTACATCCATTCTGATCAATGCAAAGACTGCATAATTCAACATATCCTGATAGTTGGCAACAACTCCTTCGGATGCTACTGTCTCTCCAAGATTATCTTCAATCTGTTTAACCCTGAATATTTTCATCAGAATAAGATCTGTCAGTGAACTGACTCTCATATCTCTCCAGGCCTCCCCATAATCATGATTTTTAGCAAACATCAGGTCTTTTGTTTCTTTTACCTTCTGATCAAACAGGGCTTCTACTACACCAAGCTCCATTTCATTTGGATCATTCTCTGTCATTTCACTTTGCATCATTGCAATTACACAGTAATTGATGATTGCGATATATTCGGGAATAATACCCTCCCCTACTTTAGAAACCTTTTTTTCTTCAAGGGTACGGATACGCTGAGCTTTGATGAATAACTGATCAGTGATAGAGGACAGACGCAGAATGCGCCAGGCAGTTCCATAATCTTTGGTTTTCTTTAAAAAAAGCGATTTGCAAACCGCAATTACTGAATCGAATTCTTGTGAGGTATTTGTTGCCAAAACAATTAAAATATTTAGAGTCTGATAAATTAAAACGCCTTCTTAGTTTAAAGCTATTTTAATACTGTATTTTTGTACAGAATGATGGCTAAAGATACATTTTTAAACCGAAAAATAACACTTAACCTAAAAGGTGAACTCCTGGATTTAAGCCGCCCCTGTGTGATGGGCATACTAAATTTAACACCTGATTCTTTTTACAGCAACAGCAGAATGAGTTCTGTGGATGCTGCGCTGGAACGGACAGAAGCCTGTCTGAATGAAGGTGCTGCTTTTATAGATATAGGAGCCTATTCTTCCCGTCCCGGAGCAGATGAGGTGACTACAGATGAAGAACTGAAAAGAATCATTCCGGCAATCACTGCAATCAGTAAAAGATTTCCCGAGGCGAAGCTTTCTATTGACACCTTCAGAGCCAAAGTTGCCAGAGAAAGTATTGAAGCCGGAGCACATGTAATCAATGACATTTCTGGTGGAAATCTGGACGAACAAATGTTTGAAACAGTTGCAGCGTTAGACGTTCCCTATATCCTGATGCATATGCAGGGCACACCTCAGACCATGCAGCAAAAGCCAGTTTACAAAAACATAGGGCTCGAAGTAGTGGATTATCTTGCACAAAAAATAAGTGTTTTAAAGGCAATGGGAATTAAGGACGTCATCCTGGATCCTGGTTTCGGCTTTGCTAAAAACACAACACACAATTACCAGTTGTTTAGTCAGCTGGAAAACCTGAATATATTTGGTCTGCCTGTATTGGTTGGCATTTCAAGAAAATCAATGATTTACAAATTACTGGGAACTACTGCAGAAGAGGCATTGAATGGAACTACCGTACTTAATACCATCGCTCTGCAAAAAGGGGCAACTATTTTAAGAGTGCATGATGTGCGTGCTGCAGCAGAGTGTATTGCAATTGTCGAAAAAATGCAACAATCCTAGAATCTAATTTTAAACAGATTCTTATTATTTTCCTAACTTGGCAACAATGAAAGGCTTTGACTTTGATTTTCTAACGATAACTGTAACGGATGTAGTGGACATTTTGTTCGTTGCTTTCCTCATTTACTATACTTACAACCTGATTAAAAACACACTGGCAGTAAATTTACTGCTGGGTATGTTTATTATCCTGATCTTATGGTTTGTAGTAGATGCATTAAATATGCGTCTGTTATCTTCTATCATTAATAAATTCATGAGCGTTGGGATTATTGCATTGATTGTGATTTTCCAGCCTGAGATCAGACGTTTTCTGCTGCTGATTGGAAAGAATACCTTTTTACAAAAAAACAAGGCGTGGTGGGGCTATTTATTTGGCAGTAAAGATATCGAACGAGATAATCTGGTAAGAATAAAGCCCATTATTGATGCCTGCAAAAGCATGAAAAAATCCAGAACAGGGGCTTTGATTGTATTTGTCAAGTTTTACGATGATCAGTTATTTGCCAATAGCTGCGAACTGATTGATTCTAAAATCTCCAAACGTTTATTGGAAAGTATATTTCAGAAATACAGTCCGTTGCATGACGGAGCAGTTGTCATTGCTGAAAATAAGATTAAAAGCGCCAGCTGTATATTACCGCTGACCGATAATGATAAATTGCCTCCGCAATTTGGACTGCGTCACCGTGCAGGAATTGGTGTATCAGAAACGACTGATGCAGTTGCAGTAATCGTATCTGAAGAAACCGGCGAAATTGCTTATGCAAAACAAGGCAGGGTCAGAATGAATGTATCTTTCGGAGAGCTGGAAAAATTACTGAATAAGGACTTTTAATCTTTCTTTAAAAAGATATGGTAATAAAAAATCCGGTACAAAGACCGGATTCCTTACCGGTATACACCGGATATATCTTTTAAGATATTAATTAGCAGTATTGCTCAAAAGCACCAATCAGGTTATCAGCAATCATTTGAGCTGCACGTCCTTCAATTTGATGACGCTCAATCATATGTACCAACTTACCATCTTTGAATAATGCCATTGCTGGCGAAGACGGAGGGAAAGGCATCATATAACTTCTCGCTCTGTCCACTGCTTCTTTTTCCATCCCTGCAAAAACAGTAATCAATTTATCTGGATGTTTTTCATTAGCAGCAGCTAATCTTGCTGCCGGTCTTGCATTCGAAGCTGCGCAACCACAAACAGAATTCACAACTACAAAGACAGTTCCTTCAGAAGAAATAGCATTGTCCACATCTTCTGCAGTTTTCATTTCTTCAAAACCTACTTTTGTAAGTTCTGCACGCATTGGTTCAACTAAGTATTCTGGATACATATATAAAAGCTTTAATATTATTCAATTTTACATACAAAGGTACTGCACTGTTACATAGCATCAAAGGAATACTATCGGGGTCAATCGTTTTTTACCTTGAAATTACTTTGAATCAGTAAGACTTATCTGTGGATCTGCATCGGGTGTACTTAATTTGTCACTCGTCACAACTCTTATAAAATCTGTATACTGAATTGTTTTGCGGAAATTAATGTACATTGAATTTTATTGTGAGCCGGGACCAAATAGTCAGCCAGCCCCGGACCTTGCCAGTAATATAGGGAACAAGATCTTTCCGGGTGTTATAATTAAGCCTGTTATTTCCAGTTTAAACACTGAAAATAACAGGCTTGTCCACTACTATCTTAATATCAGATGGAGTGTACTTTCTTTCTGAATATTATAATCGCTCAAAGTTCTGCCATCTTCCAATTGTCTGCCTGCGAAAATTAAACGCTGCCAATCAACCGCGATACCTTCTTTGTCCCGTATTTTAGCTTTCACATTTTCAATCGTATCTGAAGGTTCAACTTCAAGTGTGATTGTCTTGTTTTCTAATGTCTTTACAAAAATTTGCATCGCATAAGCCGAGCTGATCAATGAGCAAAGCATGAAAACCATAACTAAGGATAGTGACATTTTTTTTAACATAGTTTTAGAATTTAGGGTTTATTAAAATATAAATTGAGGTTATTAAACTTGAGACAAATTATTATCAGTTACTGCCTTATTATCAGATGTAGTGTACTTTCTTTCTGAAGATTGTAATCACTCAGCGTTCTTCCTTCTTCCATTAGTTTTCCGCCATAAATTAAGATCTGTTTATCGACAGGTATACCTTCTTTGTCTTGTATCTTTTGTTTTATATTGTCAATCGTGTCCGAAGACTCAACTTCAAGTGTAATTGTCTTACCTGCTAAAGTCTTAACAAAGATTTGCATGGCAGAAGCCGTGCTGACAAATGCGCAAAGCATGAAAACCACAAATAAGGATAATGAGATTTTTTTCAACATAGTTTTAGGATTTATTTAAGTATGAATCAGGTTATTAAATTTGAGGTAAGTTCTTACTCTTTGTTACCTTAATACCAGATGCAGTACACTTTCTTTCTTAATATTATAATCGCTCAAAGTTCTTCCATCTTCCAATTGTTTACCCGCAAAAATTAAGCGCTGCTGATCAACAGGTATACCTTCTTTGTCCTGTATTTTAGCTTTTACATTTTCAATTGTATCAGAAGATTCAACTTGAAGTGTAATTGTCTTGCCTGTCAAGGTCTTTACAAAAATTTGCATGGCAGAAGCTGAGCTTACAAATGAGCAAAGCATGAAAACCACAAATAAGCATAGCGAGATTTTTTTTAACATATTTTCCTGTTTATTATTTACAAGGGCAATATAATTTATTATTTTAACCAAAACAATATTATATAGTTTTATTTAAACATAAATAAACTCATTGAGAACAACAAGTATTTAATTAATAAACATGAATTAGCTAAAACTAAAATACACATAATAAAAAAGCACTTATTCTTATCATGCCTCAGCTTATTTCTGTTATGTGGTTCAAAAAATATTAAAGCAGACAAATTGCTCCCGGAAGCAGCTACACCTGGAATGTGGGTAATTATGCAACAATAGTCAGCGGACAGGGGACCAGTTCAATAATTGTAACATTATTCAAATATCCGAAAACACATTTCTATATGTCACTATTTCAGCTGTAGAAAATAACACAGCACTGGAAAGAAAATTCATCCAAAAAGTATCTGGCTGCAATAGCTGCCAGGCGGATTAAAATATTTCAAAAACAGAAAATGCCCTCCATCAATGAAGGGCCTTTTCTGTTAAATAAGCAAAAAATTTTCACTCAGATAGGGGTATGAACAGATAATAGCGTTTAAACATTTATTAAAAATATAATTATCATTCATTTAAAAAATATCAAATGAAAAATCCGTTACTTCTATTCACCAATCACACTAAACTCCTGCTTACTATCTGTACAGGTCTGACCTTTTTTCTGGGCTCATGTAAAAAGGACAAAAACACCGCTCCTGCTACAAGAGAAGTAAACATTGAGTACAGAGTAAGTCTTGCCAATCCGACTGTTAAATCCACTGTAAATATTCTTTATACGCCAACTGATAAAGCCTGGACAATTATGCCGGAAATAAATCCTCCGTTCTCAAAGAAATTTACAAGAACTATAAAAAAAGGTGACGGTATCAAATTTGAAGGTTTCATTACCGACGGCGGAAATGTAAATCTGGAACTACTGATAGATGGTAAGACGGTTTATGCTGAAACCTGCTACAACCGTTCTTTCCTGAAAGAAGAACCCAAGGATATATACAATTTCCAATAGATTTTTTCCGGCCTTTCTTTTTGAAAGGCTTTTTTTACATCCCCACCTCCTTTTGTATCATTTGAAAATCAAGAATGTGGAGATCTCTGCATAAACTACCCAACCATCTGATACCCTTTTGAATTTGGCCAAACTATTGTGTAATTTTGCAAAAGAAAAAGAAGCCACTATAACCAAGAGAACCGGCCGATTTTTCAAAACTTAACAATTAACTATAAATCAGTTACTTAACAAAATAAATATGTCATCAGTAGAGACTACTTATGTTCCTTTTAAAGTAAAGGACATTTCACTGGCAGAATGGGGCCGTAAAGAAATTGGATTAGCTGAAGCAGAAATGCCGGGCTTAATGTCTTTACGTGCAGAATTTGGTCCATCAAAACCATTAAAAGGTGCGCGTATCGCTGGATGTTTGCACATGACTATCCAGACTGCAGTTTTAATTGAAACTTTAGTTGAACTTGGAGCAGAAGTGACCTGGTCATCATGCAATATTTTCTCTACACAAGACCATGCTGCTGCTGCTATTGCTGCTGCAGGAATCCAGGTTTATGCGTGGAAAGGTCTGAACGAAGCAGATTTCGACTGGTGTATTGAACAGACTTTACATTTCGGTCCTGAGAGACAGCCACTAAATATGATCTTAGATGACGGTGGTGATTTAACCAACATGGTTTTCGATAAATATCCTGAGCTGATTGCTGCGATCAAAGGATTATCAGAAGAAACCACTACTGGTGTTCACCGTTTATACGAGCGTATGAAAAACGGAACTTTACATTTACCGGCTATCAACGTAAATGATTCAGTAACCAAATCTAAATTTGACAACAAATACGGTTGCCGTGAGTCATTGGTAGACGCGATCCGTCGTGCTACTGATGTTATGCTTGCCGGTAAAGTAGCTGTTGTTGCAGGTTATGGTGACGTAGGTAAAGGTTCTGCCGAATCTCTAAGCTCACAAGGTGTACGTGTTATCGTTTCTGAAATTGATCCTATCTGTGCATTACAAGCTGCAATGGAAGGTTATGAAGTGAAAAAATTCGCTACAGCAGTTAAAGAAGCTGATATCGTTGTAACTACTACAGGTAACTGTAATATTGTTCGTCCTGAGCATTTCAAGACAATGAAAGATAAAGTTATCGTTTGTAACATTGGTCACTTTGATAATGAAATCGATGTTGCCTGGTTAAATGCTAACTATGGTGATACCAAAGTTGAGATCAAGCCTCAGGTTGACAAATACACAATCGATGGTAAAGATGTTATTTTATTAGCTGAAGGCCGTTTGGTTAACTTAGGATGTGCTACAGGCCACCCAAGTTTTGTAATGTCTGCATCTTTCACTAATCAGACTTTAGCTCAGTTAGAGCTTTGGACTAATCCAGGTAAATATGAGAACAAAGTATATGTTCTTCCTAAATCACTGGATGAGAAAGTAGCACGTTTACACTTAGCTAAAATCGGTGTTGAATTAGATGTATTAGATCAACAACAAGCTGATTATATTGGCGTACCGGTTGAAGGTCCTTTCAAACCTGAAGCATACAGATACTAGTCTTCTCAGCAGCTTGTTTGACAAGCTGCTGGTATACAAAAAGGGGTGCAGACTTAAAGTCCGCACCCCTTTTTTATGACTTACCAGTTCCGTATTCGTCTTCTAAACTTTCTGTGAGATCGTACATCAGCCATTGTTTGCCAGTCACAGCTGCGGCCTTACTTTTTAACAGTTTGATGAAATCAGCTACACCTACCGGCTCATTCCCATTTCCATGAATCAGCACGATACTTCCGGCTGCTGGTTTTTGTCCTTTTGCCAGCCATGCATCACTACCAATCGGAATCACACCATAAGCCAGAACCTTATCTACTATTTCCTGATCAGAAACCAGTCCCGGGAATCTGAAAAATACTGAAGGAGTCAAACCACGTTGTATCATAGCCATTTCAGTCCCTAGTATTTCAAAATCCATACTTGTTCCAGGCTCCAGTAAAAAATTAGTTCTCAATGGTGCAGTAGGGCTCACATGGTGATAGAATGAATGATTTACCCAGGTAATTTCTATTTCCTTCTTTGCTACCAGTTCCTTCAGCCAGTTCAGATCATCATTATGCGCCATCATCCATCTCCCCGTGACAGAAAGCGCAAGAGGAACCGGTTGTTCAGTCTTTGCAAATTCTTTAATGAGTGAGGTAAAGATAATCCGGTCAAGTGGTTTATGTGAAGGACAAAGATCTATAGTCAGTGTTACCCCTTTTTCCTTTGGAAAACCATGGGTAATACCAGCATCCTGCAAAGCAATGGACTCTTTCCGTGCAGCATCAAGCGCTCTGAAATAAGCAGTTTGCTGAAAATATGTTTTTGCACTTTTCCAATCCAGCTGGCGCAGGGTAATTCCTGAAGCAGGCAGAAGCTGAGAAGATAACGTGCGGGGATTTACGGCCAGATAAAACAACTCCCCGTCTTTCAGCATTTTACGGATTACTAAAAGTTCCTCTCCCTTTACTTTTGCCACGCCCGTATACAATACGTAATTTTTCATTCCTTCCTGTGCTGCACAGACAGTTGTCCCAAAAAACAAAAAACACCAAATAATTACACAGAACGTTAACCTGTTTACAATAATATTATACCTGTTCATGTTTTATGGATTATCTTTGTACATGGCAAAACTATCAGTAAATATCAATAAAATAGCCACGTTACGCAACAGTCGCGGGGGAAACAATCCAGATCTGGTTAAGGTAGCACTTGACTGTGAACGTTTTGGTGCGGAAGGAATCACTGTACATCCAAGACCTGATGAACGTCATATCCGTTATCAGGATGTATTCGATCTTAAAACAGCCATTTCAACAGAATTCAATATAGAAGGTAACTGCAAAGAACAAAAATTCATTGACCTTGTACTGGCAAACAAGCCAGCACAGGTAACACTGGTACCAGATACTGAAGGACAGATCACTTCCAATCATGGATGGGATACTATAAAACATCAGGCCTATCTTAAAGAAATGGTACAACTGTTTCAAAAAGAAGGTATCAGAGTCTCTATCTTCACAGATCCGGTAAGAGAAATTATCGAAGCTGCACAGACTACAGGAACAGATCGTATAGAACTTTATACAGAGTATTACGCTTCCAATTACGCAAAAGATCCGCTCAAGGCAATCACCCCTTATACACAGGCAGCACACACTGCAAACAAGCTGGGGCTAGGAATCAATGCCGGGCACGACCTTGACCTGAATAATCTGAAATATTTTGCAGATAACATCCCTAATTTACTGGAAGTTTCAATCGGTCATGCCTTAATTAGTGACTCACTTTATTTAGGCCTTGAAAACACGATTCAGCTATATCTGAAACAATTGTAGAATATATTTAGTTCAGGCTATTCCATTGGAATAAAACTGAAATTTTAATACCTTTGCGCAAATTTATTGTTAACCGTCATGAGTTTAAACATCCATTACAAAGAAGACTTTAAAAACCGTCATATTGCTCCAAATGCGGAGGATACTGCGGCTATGTTAAGCACCCTTGGCCTGGGTTCTGTTGCTGAATTGATCGAACAAACTGTTCCTCAAAAAATCAGGTTAAAACAGCCACTTAATTTACCTGCAGCAAAGTCTGAGAAAGAATATCTGGAGAGCCTTAGACAAACGGCTTCACTGAATAAGGTTTTTAAATCTTATATCGGACAAGGATATTATGACACCACCACTCCGGGAGTAATTCTGAGAAATGTGATGGAAAATCCAGGATGGTATACTCAATATACACCATACCAGGCTGAAATTGCACAGGGCCGTTTACAGGCTTTACTGAACTTTCAGACTATGGTCATCGACCTTACAGGTATGGAAATTGCAAATGCTTCTTTATTAGATGAAGGTACTGCAGCAGCTGAGGCTATGTTTATGCAGTTCAGTCTGCGTAAAAATCAGCAGGCAAATAAATTCTTTGTTTCTGAATTATTATTCGCACAAACTATAGACATCTTAAAAACCCGTGCAAACCCTTTTGGAATTGAGCTGGTAATTGGTGATCATCAGACATTTGAAGCAACAGAAGATTTCTTTGGTGCTATCGTTCAATATCCTGCCGGAAATGGTGAGGTATTTAACTATACTTCATTTGCTGAAAAAGCACATGCTAAAAATGTTAAATTAACAGTTGTTGCTGACATCTTAAGTTTAACCCTGTTAACTCCTCCGGGAGAATGGGGAGCTGATATTGTTGTAGGTACAACACAACGTTTTGGTGTACCAATGGGCTTTGGAGGTCCTCATGCTGCATTTTTTGCGACTAAGGATGAATACAAACGTTCTATCCCGGGCAGAATTATCGGTGTAACAATTGACAGTCATAACAACTATGCTTTGCGTATGGCGCTGCAAACAAGAGAGCAGCATATCCGCAGAGACAAAGCGACATCAAATATCTGTACTGCACAAGCTTTATTAGCTATCATGGCAGGTTTCTATGCAGTATACCATGGTCCGAAAGGCCTGAAATTAATTGCTGAAAGAACTCATGGTTTAGCTGTAGCACTTTCACAATCAATTGAGCAGATCGGCTATAAACAATTAAATAAAGTTTATTTTGACACTATCCGTGTTGATTTAGGTGATTTAAAAGATTCAATCCACAAAGAGTGTATCGATAACGAAATCAACCTGAATTATAACGGTACAGTAGCTACAATTGCACTGGATGAAACCACTTCTCTTGCAGATATCAAATTACTGAACAAAATATTTTCTAAAGTAAAAGCTATCTCAGCTGACAATGTTGAACTGGCCAACGAGAAAAACATTGAAACTGTAATTCCAGCTGCACAACAACGTACATCTGCTTATTTAACTCATCCGGTATTTAATTCGCATCATTCAGAACATGAAATGCTGCGTTATATCAAATCTCTGGAAGCAAAAGATCTTTCTCTTTGTCATTCTATGATAGCTTTAGGTTCATGTACAATGAAGCTGAATGCAACTACAGAAATGATCCCGGTTACCTGGGCGGAATTCGGAAGAGTTCACCCATTTGCTCCTGCAGATCAGGTAGCTGGTTATTATACTGTCTTCAATGAAATTGATCGGTGGTTAAGTGAAATCACTGGTTTTGCAGCGATGAGCTTACAACCAAACGCAGGTGCTCAGGGAGAATATGCAGGTTTAATGGTAATCAGAGCTTATCATCAGGATCGTGGTGATCATCAGCGTAATATCGCTTTAATCCCTTCTTCAGCACACGGTACCAATCCTGCATCAGCAGCGATGGCCGGTATGAAGATTGTGATTGTTAAATGTGATGCCAATGGTAATATTGACGTTGCTGATCTGAAAGCAAAAGCTGAAGAACATCAGGCTAATCTTTCCTGCTTTATGGTTACTTATCCATCTACACACGGTGTATTTGAAGAAAGTATCATAGAAATCTGTGAAATTATCCACGCTAACGGTGGACAGGTTTATATGGATGGTGCAAATATGAATGCTCAGGTTGGCTTAACCAGCCCGGCAAATATTGGTGCTGACGTATGTCACCTGAATTTACATAAAACGTTCTGTATTCCTCACGGTGGTGGTGGTCCTGGTATGGGCCCGATCGGTGTAGCAGCTCACCTGGTAAAATACTTACCCGGACACGCAGTTGTTGACATCAATAATGAGAAATCCATTCACGCAGTATCTTCAGCTCCATGGGGTTCAGCATCTATCCTGATTATCTCTCATGCTTATATCGCAATGATGGGTGGCGAAGGATTGAAGAATGCAACCGAATATGCAATCCTGAATGCGAACTACATGAAAGCACGTTTAGAAAAACACTATCCTGTACTTTATTCAGGAAGTAAAGGACGTTGTGCCCATGAAATGATCCTGGATTGCCGTGAGTTTAAAAACTTTGGTATCGAAGTAGTTGATATCGCTAAAAGATTAATGGACTATGGATTCCATGCCCCAACAGTTTCTTTCCCGGTTGCAGGTACATTAATGGTTGAGCCAACAGAAAGCGAGCCTAAACATGAACTTGACCGTTTCTGTGATGCTTTAATTGCAATCAGACACGAAATTACCCAGGTAGAGAAAGGTACACTGGACAAAATTGATAATCCACTGAAAAATGCACCGCATACAGCTGCTAAAGTTACTGGTGATGAATGGTCACATAGCTACAGCAGACAAATTGCAGCATTCCCGTTAGCTTATGTTGCAGAACATAAATTCTGGCCTTCAGTAGGAAGAGTAAACGATTCATTCGGAGACAGATCACTGGTTTGTGCCTGTCCTCCGATAGAGAGTTATATGGAAGAAGAAGAAGTTACTTTGTAAACTGATAAAGTTCCTTTTATTGAAAAAGGAGGGTCATTTTAAAAAATGATCCTCCTTTTGTCAAATATATTAAACCGTCAAAGATTTACTTTACGTTTCTATTTTATATCTTTATATTAATCGCCGTGATCTTTTTATAAACTTTTAAGCTGATGAATACTAAAATTAACCTGCTGGTAATTGATGACGATGACATCAATATCTTCATTATTAAGAAAATAGTGGAGAAAACAGGCTATGAAGCGAAAATGGTTGCAAAGACAAACGGGCTCATGGCCATTGACTATCTGAAAGAACTGATAGAAAGTGATCAGGTATTACCCCATCTGATCCTGATTGACATCAATATGCCTGTACTCAACGGATGGGAATTTTTAGATGCCTATGAAAAACTGGGTATAAAAACTGAAATTGACATGTATATGCTTTCTTCTTCAGTCTATGAGAATGACATTGAAAAAGCAAAAACCTACAAAACAGTAAAAGGGTTTATTTCTAAACCCCTGTCTATTGAACGTTTGGTAGAGCTTTTTGAAGGCAAAAGTTTAGACTCTATACAACCTTAAACTGACCTTCTTCACCCAGTTCAATAAAACCCGTAGCTTTACTTTTACCATGATAGAAAAGACAGTTCCAATGCTCTTTAACGGCACTGTGTCCAAATTCTTCTCTTAGTTCCATTGACCTGCGGCCATCATAATCATATTTTGCAATAAACTTTTTCAGCAGTTCTTCCGGCTCAGGCAAAACATCCCCGCCAAAAAACACTTTATCCTCACCATCGTTTAATAACCAAGCCTGGTGAAAAGGCGTATGCCCTCCTGTTAATATATGCTGAATCTCTGGTGTCAAATTATCAGTTTCATCAACAAAGACCAGAGTTGCATTACGTTGAAGAAAATCAAAAATATCTGTTCGGTAAGACGACGAACTATTGGTAAATGCCCCTTCCCATTCCCCGCGCTGAATTACATAAGTAGCATTGGGGAAACTAAGTTCCATACCATTTTCCTTTTGATGTACCATTCCACCTGCATGATCAAAATGCAGATGTGACATTAAAACATAATCAACATCATCAGGATTGAAACCCGCTTTTTTTATATTCTCATGTAAGATCAACTGTCCTTCCTGATTACTGTAACCCAGTCCGGTGTCCAGTAAGAGTAATTTATCTCCCAGTTTAACAAGAAAAGGATTGACATGTATGAATAAAGATCCTGGTCTGTCTTTAGGGCTATCTGTCTGAGGATTAAAAGGGATGAACTTTTTATCGGCTGCAACAGAGTACGAACCTTCATATAAAGTGAAAACTTGCAATGGCGTAGGTATTAGTCAAAAGAATAATTAATGATATATTTACAATCGATTGCAAAGATATGGAACCTGCATGAAATACCTTCATGTTAACGTCATTACCGCCTGTAAGAGGCCATTTTTGTAAGAAAAACTAAACAAAAATCAGAAAAACTAAATGAAGAAAAGATGGGTGCAGGCCGTAAAAGGTAAAGCAGAAGTAACAGATTCGCTTGCACAGCAATTAAACATAGATACAAGTTTAGCCGAAATACTGGTACAAAGAGGCGTATCTTCTTTTCAGGAAGCCAAAGATTTTTTCAGACCCACGCTGACGCAGCTATACGATCCTTTTATAATGAAGGATATGGATAAGGCCATTGCAAGGATCGGCCAGGCTTTAACTGCCGGGGAGAGCATCATGATTTATGGCGATTATGATGTGGATGGAACAACTTCAGTTGCCCTTGTCTTTAGTTTTTTCGGTCAGTTTACCCAAAACATAGAATACTATATCCCGGACAGACATAAAGAAGGATACGGAATTTCCACAGCAGGAATTGATTATGCAGCTTCAAAAGGGATAACACTGATTATTGCACTGGACTGTGGTATTAAATCAAATGATAAAATTGCTTATGCCAATACGCTGAAAATAGATTTTATTATTTGTGATCACCATTTACCCGGCGATGAATTACCCGCAGCCGTTGCCATCCTTGATCCGAAACGTACCGATTGCCCCTATCCTTTTAAAGAACTTGCAGGCTGCGGAATAGGATTTAAACTGGCACAGGCTTATTGTCAGACCCATAATCTTGCCACAGAAAATTACGAACGCTATCTTGACCTGGTTATGGTTTCTATCGCGGCTGATATTGTGCCGATAGTAGATGAAAACCGTACCCTTGCCTATTTCGGGCTGATTAAGTTAAATACAAATCCCTGCACAGGATTAAAAGCCCTGATGGAAAGTTGTGGTAAAAACAAAGATTTTACCATTACCGATGTGGTATTTACCCTGGCTCCCCGCATTAACGCTGCAGGCCGTATGGATCATGGCAATCAGGCCGTCAAAATGCTTTTATGCACTGCCGATACACTCGCAGCCGAACAGAGCCTTTTCATTAACATTCAGAATACAGACCGTAAAACATCAGACCAGAACATTACTGCAGAGGCCCTTGCCCTGATTGATGAATCTGAAATCCTGATCAATAAAAAAACAACCGTAGTTTATAATGACCACTGGAATAAAGGAGTTATCGGTATAGTTGCATCCCGTCTTACTGAAAAATATTACAGACCAACCGTAGTACTGACACTTTCTAATGGAATGCTGACCGGATCTGCCCGTTCTGTGGCTGGTTATGACCTGTATGAAGCCTTACTAAACTGTGCAGACTTACTGGAACAGTTTGGAGGACATAAGTTTGCTGCCGGGATGACTATTAAACCCGAGAATATAGCCGCATTTACAGAAAGATTTGAAGCCGTAGTCGCTGCGACCATAACAGAAAATTTACTTTGCCCGGAAATTCAGATTGACAATGAAATTCTGCTCACACAGATAGACGGAAAATTTCAGCGTATTCTTGCTCAGATGGCACCATTTGGACCGATGAATCCTGCCCCGGTATTTGTTAGTCATAATGTATTTTACGCAGGAAGACCTTATATTGTAGGGGCAAAACATTTAAAGTTGAGTATTAAACAACAAAATTCCGCTATTTTTGAAGCCATTGGATTCGGACTTGCAGAATTTGAACAACTATTACAACCTGATCAACCCTTCTCTGTGTGCTATACAATAGAGGAAAATGTGTGGAAAGAGCAAAAGCGTTTACAATTAAATATTAAAGCAATAGAGATTAATAACCAATCATATAAATGATATTAAGAGCTGATAATCTTATAAAAAAATACAAACAACGGACTGTCGTCAATGACGTTTCGTTTAGTGTGAGCCAGGGAGAAATTGTAGGATTGCTAGGCCCTAACGGAGCCGGAAAAACTACTTCCTTTTATATGATTGTAGGACTGATCAAGCCTAATGAAGGTAATATCTATCTGGACGATGAAGATATTACCAAAGATCCCATGTACCGCAGGGCACAGAAAGGAATTGGTTATCTGGCGCAGGAAGCATCAGTTTTCAGGAAACTATCAGTGGAAGACAATATTCTTTCCATCCTGGAGATGACTACCATGACCAGGGTAGAACGGGAAGAAAAGCTGGAAGAATTAATTGATGAATTCAGTTTACACAAAGTGAGAAGAAACCGGGGAGATCTTTTATCAGGAGGAGAACGCCGGAGAACAGAAATTGCCAGGGCACTGGCAGCGAGTCCTAACTTTATTTTACTGGATGAACCATTTGCAGGGGTAGACCCGATTGCAGTAGAAGAAATCCAGACTATCGTGGCCAAACTCAGAAACAAAAATATAGGAATCCTGATCACAGATCACAATGTTCAGGAAACACTTTCCATTACAGACCGGGCCTATTTATTATTTGAAGGTAAAATACTGGAGTCTGGTACCCCAGAAGTTCTTGCCGCCAATGAGATGGTCAGAAAAGTCTATTTAGGTTCCAATTTTGTACTTCGCAGTAAAAACTTATAATCTATAACATGGCAATTGTAAATTCTATTTTCACCTGGTATATGAAAAAGCGTGTCCATCAGATAGAGCTTTTCATGAAATATCCTATAGATGTCCAGGAGGAATGGTTTCATAACCTGATTTCCAGCGCAGAAAATACAGAATGGGGAAAAAAATACGATTATAAGTCTATCGAAACTCCAGAACAGTTTAAACAACGTGTTCCGCTGCAAAACTACGATTCCTTAAAACCCTATATTGAGCGCATGCTCAAGGGAGAACAAAATATTCTCTGGCCATCAGAGATCAGGTGGTTTGCCAAATCATCAGGAACCACCAGTGACCGGAGTAAGTTTATCCCGGTATCTCCCGAAGCTTTAGAAGAATGTCATTTCAAAGGTGGGAAAGATATGATTTCCATCTTCTGCAATAACAAACCAACCAATCAGATCCTGACCGGAAAAGCGCTGGTACTGGGAGGAAGTCATCAGATCAACCAGTTGAACGAAGACTCATTTTACGGAGACCTTTCTGCTGTACTGATCAAAAACCTTCCTATGTGGGCAGAATATTACCGGACGCCGGATATTTCAATCGCTCTGATGGATGATTACGAACAAAAGATGGATAGAATGGCAGAAGCCACCATTAAAGAAAATGTAACCAACATCTCAGGCGTGCCAACCTGGACTATAGTTCTGGCCAAAAAAGTGCTGGAAATCACCGGTAAGAAAAATTTACTGGAAGTATGGCCTAACCTGGAATTGTATTTCCATGGAGCAGTTAATTTCAGCCCATATAGAGAACAGTTCAAAGAACTGATCCCGAGAGAAGATATGTATTACCTGGAGACTTATAATGCATCTGAAGGCTTCTTTGGTATACAGGATCAGATCTCTTCAGAAGAGATGCTGTTGATGCTGGATTATGGTATCTACTATGAGTTTTTACCTTTAGAACAGCTTTGCGATGATAACCCCGTTACCCTCAGTCTTGGAGAAGTAGAGCTGCATAGGAACTATGCAATTATTATTTCTACCAATGCCGGTCTATGGCGTTATGTAATCGGGGATACCGTTCAGTTTACTTCCTTATCACCTTTCAGAATCAAAATTACCGGCCGCACCAAACATTTCATTAATGCCTTTGGAGAAGAAGTGATTATTGACAATGCGGAACAGGCTATCAGCAAAGCATGCAAAGAAACCGGCGCAGCTTTTAAAGACTATACCGCCTGTCCGATATATTTCAAAGGCAATGATGCAGGCGGACATGAATGGATTATAGAATTTGATCAGCAGCCTGATAATTTCGAGAAATTTGTAGACATACTTGACCAGACTCTCCGGGAAATCAATTCTGATTATGACGCCAAGCGTTTTAACAACCTGGCACTTTGCAGACCAAAAGTTCACAATGCACCAAAAGATACTTTTTATAACTGGCTGAAATCAAAAGGTAAACTGGGCGGACAACATAAAGTACCCAGACTAGCCAATGAAAGAAAGTATGTAGATGAAATTTTACCGCTGTTAAACCTTTAAGGAAAGGGCTGCATTGAGCCACAAGAGCATTGCCTGGTATCTTTCAGACCAAATATCTGCAAATAGTGCTGATAATAATCAGTCCTGTTTTTCATTGCAGCTACTGCTTCCCCACTGTTGCACTCTATAGCGCCGTTGATAATATTGGTTACCATTCCAAACCCGGCGGTCCATCCTTTTGACAGATCCGCAGCAGAAGGCCGCCATTTCCCAATAATCACCTCATGCGCAGAAGGCTTGGTTCCCTGTGGTGTCATCCAGAAATATATTGCACTCTCAAAAGCAATTACAGGGTCTTTCAGCAGCAGATCCGGGTCACTCAGTAACTTGTTTTTATCTCCGAAGATACAATCAGAAGCAAAACCATAATTACCATTATAACTCAGCTGAAGCGGTCCTCTCCCATAATACCTCTTTCCAGGTACAGCCGGATAAATCGCGTTTGCAGCCAGATAAGCATTGGTCGTGTCCAGTTCCCGTTTCAGCATTAACCCATCATTGAAATGTCCATCCTGTCCATCTCTGGTTTCATGCGCGGCCTGTGCAAAAAAAGCAGCAAGCTCCCGCTGGTTAATTTTCCGGTCTGTACCGTTACAGAATGTCCCGTAGTCAATTGTGACACTGGTATATTCCTTTTGCTGTGCCCATGCCTCATTCCAGTCTTTATCCTGACGCACAACAGCCTGTTTTCCTGTACGCTTATCAAATCTGGTAATCTTACAAATAAAAGGCCCTCTTTTTTCAACCTGAATTTTTATCTGTGCTAAATTCTGAACAGCTTTCACTAAAGAAGTATAAGTATAAAACTTACTTCTTAAAGGGAACAGCTTGTTGTAAACTGCAGGAGAAAGCAGGGAAGAAAATGAACCAGTGGCATCGCTGTGAACCGGAATATTTAATCTGGATGCATTGGCCTGAAAACAAGTACACAAGCAGATCAGCACAACAGAACTCAGTTTAATACACGTTTGTCTCATCATATTATCTCGGGTTTTAGAATCCGCATCAATTCAAATGACAAAATTATCAAATGAATGCTATGCTTTTCCTAAACCTGAGAAAAAAGAAACTTAATAAATCCCAGGCAAAGTCTAATTATACTCATAATTTATAAAAATGAATCATATTCATACATAAACATACACGGAGCGGATATCCCCAGTGGCAAATTATCGTCACTTATTACAGGATTGTCCAATTGACAAATGGTTTTAATATTATAGTTAATCAACATCGTTTTTTAAAAAGAACAATTTATACAACAATCAATCCAGTATTTTGTTTAATGCATAATATTATTCTCAAAAAAATTTTCCAGGTAGCCTGAAAACAGATAAGAGGGGGTTTATTACCAATAAATACAGATTCCGAAAAAAAACAATGACAAATACTGAAACGCCAGATAACCTTATTCCTGATAACGATGAGACCAGGTTAAAAAAACTCTATCAATATGAAATTCTGGACACCCATTCTGAAACAGATTTTGACACAATCGCCTTAATGGCATCCGAAATATTTGGCACAAAAAAAGCCTTTGTCACTTTTGTTGATAAAGGACATGTATTTGTCAAAGCAAGCAGCAGCAGAATTGAAGTAGATCATATTTCCAGAGCCTATGGGCTATGCTCCCTGAGCATCATGGAAGATGATCTGACTATATTTTATGATACCCATGAATTCCCTGAGCTCATGAAAAACCCATATATCTCCAGACCCGGAGGTGTGAGATTTTATGCAGCAGCGCAGATCAGAACTGCCGATGGATTTGCACTCGGTACCGTTTGTGTACTGGATGCAGAGCCCAGGACCGTAGTTACTGAACATCAGTCAAGAATGCTTCAGTTACTTTCCCGAATGGTTATGGAGAAGCTGGAAACACGTATGGTCAACAGAAAGATTGTGAGAGCTTATGATGATCGTTTGCACCGCCTGGCACATGATATGAAAAACCCCGTAACTTCAATCTCCTTATATGCACAATTACTGGGTAGCAGGGAGATGAACAGCGAAAAGGTATTTTCCATGGCAGCGAAGATTGAAAACTCCTCCAAAGGACTGGAAAAGAAACTCAATAACCTGCTTACAGATGCAAGAAGTGAAAACTCAGCGATTGAATTGGTTCATGAATCAGTGATGATTACCGATTTGCTTAGTCAGTTACACCATTCCTTCGAACTTTCACTGGCAGCAAAAAAACAGACACTGATCATTAATAATGATTTATTTGTTCTGATTTATGTAGACAGGGAACGCATACTTGATGTACTTGACAACCTGTTGAGCAATGCGATGAAATACTCCTACGAAGGTGCAGTGATTACCATTAACACTTCCCTGGAAGAAGATGAGCTCATTATTGAGTTCAAAGATGAAGGATTAGGCCTGAGCGAAGAAGACAAGAAAAAACTGTTCCTGAAATTTGCCAAACTAAGCGCTATTCCCACTGCACATGAAAAATCTTATGGATTAGGTCTGTTTATTGTGAAAATGCTTGTAGAAAGCCATAAAGGCAAAGTATGGGCAGAGAGTGAAGGCAAAAACTTTGGAAGTTCTTTTTTCATTTCCCTGCCCATTTTTAAGCAATAAGCCTTTACTATAGAATTCCGGCCATATAAGGATCAGAAATTGACTCCTGCCCTGTTTCCACATGTCCGGCATACTGTCTGCTATAGGTTTCATCAGCAGTCTGCACAGTAAAATCATACCATCCCGAATATTTTTCGAGATTTAAAACCACCTGTTTTTTACCCTGTGGTGCCAGGCTGATTTTCTCTGAATTTCCAGAACCAGTGTAAACCAGTTGTTTAATTTCCAGTTCCAGCGTTTTCTTTCCTTTATTTTCCAGCAGCACGATAACATTACCACTCAGTTTTTCTCTGAGCAGTCCTGATTTCTCATACAGACACGCTATATTAACTTCAGGATCATTTTTACTTCCTTTATAATGTCTGAAAAACCCGTTTGGTCCTCTGACCAGCAGATTGTAATTTTCAGTCTTAAATTTACTCAGTTCAAGCTGATGGGTTAACTGATCTCCGGCATTTACTGCATAATCCCAGTTTTTACCCGATATTTCTGCATAAGGATTTAATGATGTTACATTAAATGCCGAACCAACAGGTTCCAGTAATTGTCCGAAACTAGTTTTTCCAGATTCAAATCTCAATTCTACAGCCGTTTTATTTTCATTTAAACCAGCCTCTGCAAATAACTGATAAGGCAGTGCACAAGCCTTTCTTGTCCCTTTTTCCTGTACAGGCATGGCCACAGGCGATGCTGATGAAAATGGCAGATTAGCATTGATTGCTGTTATTTCGCCAGCTGTCAGTGCATCAGGCGTAACCTGTGCAGGTTTATTCCTGGCATTCTGAATACTGATAACTACTTCCTCTTTCTGTAATGATTCAGGATTAACCAGTTTTTCCCCGTTATAAGGTCTGAAAACAGAAGTCAGATCACCACAAACAGCCCTTCTCCAGTCACTGATCTGGTGACTTCTGATCTTTTTCCCTGTTTTTTTACTTAGAAACTTCTCCAGAAACTGCTGCGAAGAAGTATGATCAAATACCTGAGAATTCACATAGCCGCCTTTACTCCATGGAGAAGCAATCAGCATAGGCACACGATAACCTAAACCTATAGGGCTACCTTTTTTAGCTTCCCATTCCACATCAATATTCATTTTCGCGGACACTTTTCCGGTTTCAGGATCATTCGGATTTGGTGCTACAAAAGGTGGAATATGATCGAAATAACCATCATTCTCATCGTAAGTCAAAACAAAGATTGTTTTTTTCCATACCTCAGGATTTTTGGTCAGGATGTCTATCGCTTCAGAAACATACCATGTTCCATATAAAGGAGAACTGGTGTGATCTGAAAAACGCTGCGGGGCAACCAGCCAGGAAACCGTTGGCAGTTTACCCTGATCTACATCTGCCCGGAACTGATGGAAAATATCATTTTTAGGAATTTCAATTTTTTCTTCAACTCCCTGATCATTCTTATAACTGAAGGACTCAAGCTCAAGATAATCTCCAGGCATATTGATATTTGTCGCAAATGCCTTGTCAATGAGATTTTTTTCCTTCTGGCTCAGTTTATTATATTTTTCAGTGACTTGTTCAGCAGTCAGTATTTCTTTTTTATTGGTACGATCACCATGTTTGCGGAAATAAGCAGACAGTTTTACGTTATAACGCTTTACATATTCCAGTGCATTATCCCCGTAATTATCTACCCAGTCACCTACCCTTTTATCCTGCAAATTTACCGTCCACAGCTCATTCTGATAAACTTTCCAGGATACCTGATGATCTTCCAGCAATTCAGGAAAAGTATCCCAGTCTACAAATGTATTGGAATGAGATTCGGCCTGTGAATTATCCACCGCAGCAATGGCTTTTCCATTCTGCTCCGGACGGATCGTACCGGTCCAGAAAAACAATCTGTTTGGTGTAGTTCCCGTTAATGAAGAACAAAAACTGTGATCGCAGATCGTAAAAGCATCTGCTAAAGCATAATAAAAAGGGATATCAGTACGCTCATAATGACCCAGTGTCATCAATGTTTTTACCGGTACCCATTTGTCGTACTTCCCTTTATTACGGGCCGCTACCTGGTCATTCCAGGAATGAGGCAGACCGCCCTGCCAGGTAATTTTTGTCTTATTAATATCGATATGAAAAGGAGCAAAAGTATTTCCTGAAGCATCCTGCTGAAGCCATACTTTATTTTTGTCCGGTAATATAGCCACCCGCGGATCATTAAATCCGCGTACTCCGCTCAGTTTACCGAACATATGATCAAAAGAGCGGTTTTCCTGCATCAGGAATACCACATGTTCCGCATCATAAAAAGTAGTCCCGGGATCTGCTTCAATCGCCATTGCCTTTTGTATAGACATCGGGATTACATTCGCCAAACCGGCAGCACCAGAAAACATCGCTGCTTTCTTCAAAAAGTCTCTTCTGGAATTCATTATTATCAATCAAATTAGGTGTATCTCTCTTAGCAGAAATGCATTAAGGTATTTCTTATAAATATTATCAGAAATATCTGTAATTAATATGCTGTAACAAAGATATTGCCCTCGTAAATCTTAATTGTAAAGCCTTTGTTAAGCAATAAAGACCAGAAGAAACTATGATTTTATCTGATCAATATGATAGCAGCTGCTGCCACTTTTCCTATCCGGCTGATCGGTTCCTGTTACAAAATGACTGCCCCAGATTTCCAGGGCCTTAAATATCCCCGTTAACTCTGCTCCCAGTTCAGTAAATGAATACTCTACTTTCGGTGGCACCTCAGGATACACCTTTCTGCGGATAACCCCATCCTCTTCCAGTTCCCTTAACTGCTGGGACAGCATTTTTTCTGTGATACCAGGAACATTCCTGTTAATCTCACTATACCGTCTTGCACCAAAACGCAACTCGTTAAGAATTTCCATTTTCCATTTCCCGCTGATTACACTCAGTGCTGCTTCCATTGCACAGGTATATTCCTGTTGTCTTTTATTTGTCATTATTTGTACAGGCATTTAAGATTAAACTCAACCGGCCCATAACCTACCATCAGGTATGTGCCGTACTAAAAGGTGCGTTCTTGACCAGACAATTTAAAATGTGTCCATTTGATCATTAATTAATAAATATAAGAAACAAGTCCGGGCTGGTGACAGGAAAATTAACAAAATGAGTCAGGACTGATCTTCAATAAACCCAGAAGCAATAAACAGCTTCATAAAATTTAAAGAAATGAACAAATTAGCAGGTAAAACAGCTGTAATTACAGGTGGAAATAGTGGAATTGGTTTAGCTACAGCACAAGAATTTATTGCCCTTGGAGCGAAAGTGATCATTACAGGCAGAAATCAAAAATCTATAGATGACGCAGTAGCTGTACTTGGAGAAAATGCTGCCGGTATCGTTTCAGATTCCGGGGATATGCAACAGGTAAAAAACCTGGGCAACCAGATTAAAGCGATTTCAAAAAAGATAGATATTATTTTTATCAATGCAGGCGTCGGACAATTTTATCCCATTGATCAGGTTACAGAAGAATTATTTGACCAGATGATGAATGTCAATTTCAAAGGAGCATATTTTAGCCTGCAGCAATTACTGCCTTTAACCAATGATGGAGGATCCGTTATCCTCAACACGTCAATCAATGCGCATCTGGGCATGTATGGAGCAAGTGTTTATGCCTCAAGTAAAGCTGCGTTAATTTCTCTGGCCAAAAATCTGTCATTAGAACTGATCCCAAGAAGAATAAGAGTAAATGCTATTAGTCCGGGTCCGGTAGCTACGCCAATGCACAGTCCGGCAAAAATGGGAGTTACCACAAAACAGTTTGAGGAAATAGGTGGCGGGATACTCAAACAGATTCCTGTTGGAAGATTTGGATTACCGGAAGAGATTGCAAAAGTAGCAGCTTTTCTGGCCTCAGATGATTCTTCTTTTATGCTCGGCGCAGAATTAATTGTTGATGGTGGATTTACTGTGTAAGTCAGCTCTGCCCATCAAATTTAACAATTTCATCATACGGAAAACCATGAATCTGAAAACAATTACACTGGATGCGAGCCATGCCTCATTAGCATCACATCCGGAAGAAATTATAGCATTAATATCCTGTACCCTAACAGGTACAGGATATTTTATGAAGCAGTTTTTAAACCTCTGCCAGATACTTGTGTACAAAACTAATGGCCATCGAACCTTCTCCAACAGCCGAAGCCACCCGGTTCATCGCCCCAGAGCGGACATCACCAGCGGCAAAAATACCTGCACAACTGGTTTCCAGTAAAAACGGATCTCTTTTCAGCTTCCATGTCTTTTTGAAGTTCTCATAATTTCTCAGTTCACGGCCGGTTTCTATAAAACCCTTTTCATCTTTCAGGATATCCAGCTTCAGCCAGTCCGTATAAGGTTTAGCCCCTATAAAAATATATAATGCCGAAGCTTCTTCTTCCCTGGTTTCTTTGGTTTTAACATTAATCAGCACCAGTTTTTCCAGACAGCCATCCCCTTTTGCTTCTATGACTTCGGTATTTCCTAAAACATGAATATTAGGCGTATGACCAATCTGATCAATGAGATAAGATGACATGGTCGAAGTCAGATCGTCCTTACGGATAACGATATGCACATTACAGGCAAATTTAGACAGATACATTGCTGCCTGACCTGCCGAATTACCTCCGCCAATGATATAAACATTTTTATCCCTGCAGGCAGCAGCTTCCGTAGTTGCAGCACCATAATAGATACCAGCACCGGTCAGCTCAGCTACCCCTTTAACTTCCAGTTTCCGGTAATCCACTCCCGTGGTGATAATAACCGACCGGCTGATAATCTCCGGTCCGTCTTCCAGTACGATAGTTTTATAACCATCTTTCTGTTTGATATCACTAACCGACTGCGGCGATAAAAAACCTGCCCCTAAACGTACCGCCTGACTAATAGCCCTTCTGGTCAGGTCTGCCCCGCTTAACCCGGATGGGAAACCCAGGTAATTTTCAATTCTTGAGCTTGTTCCGGCCTGCCCTCCCGGAGCTTTACGTTCAATCATCAATGTTTTTAATCCTTCAGAAGCGCCATAAACAGCCGCTGCCAGCCCGGCAGGACCAGCTCCGATAATCACCACATCGTACATATCATGAACAATTTCCGGGTTCTTCCCTATTTTAGCAGCGATTTCCTTAATAGAAGGCTTGGTCAGAAATGTGCCGTCATCCAGTAATAACATAGGCAGGTCATCATTTGTCAGCTTATTGATTGACAAAAGATTAGCTGCATCAGGATTAGTCTGTATATCCATCCACCGATAAGGGATCAGGTTACTGGCCAGATAATCCTTGACCACATGTGATAAAGGAGAAAACTGAAATCCGACTACTCTTATTCCTTTAAATTCCGGGATATAATCACTCTGCCAGTCATCCAGCAGATCATTGATTACCGGGTAAAGCTTGTCTTCAGGCGGGTCCCAGGGTTTGATGAGGTAATAATCCAGCTTCACCTCATTGATTGCCTTGATCGCAGCCTCAGTGTCAGAATAAGCCGTTAATAAGACACGCTTGGCATCCGGATAAATCAGCATTGCCTTTTCCAGGAATTCAACACCTTCCATCTCCGGCATCCGCTGGTCGCATAAAAATAAAGCGACTACATCGGCACTGTTTTTCAGTTCGGTCAGCATATCCAGCGCTTCCTGAGCAGAGGATGTACTTAGAATTTTATATTCTTTACTGTATTTTATTTTCAGGTCACGGCTGATAGAGCGCAGGACCTGCGGATCGTCATCTATAGAGAAAATTATAGGTAGGTTCATCTTTATAATCATTTAAAATTTGTTAAACAGATTTTCATCCGTTAAGCGTCGAGTGGGAAACAGACTGTAAACTCTGTCCGGCCGGGTACAGATTTCACCTTGACATTACCATTATGCTGATGAATAATTCTATGAACAACCTCAAGCCCCATTCCTGTCCCTTTACCCATAGGTTTAGTTGTAAAAAACGGGTCAAAGATATTGGAAAGTATGTCTGCCGGAATGCCCGGTCCGTCATCAATCACAGAGACATTTACAAATTCCCTGTCCTTTTCCGTTTTCAAAGTTAAAGTACCTTTAAGTGCCGGTTCCATCGCATCAATTGCATTGTCAATCAGGTTAGTCCAGACCTGGTTAAGCTCACCAATCATCCCTTTGATATGCGGAAGAGTTTCGTCATAATCTTCCACTACTATAATATTTCCCTTTCTTATTTTATGACCTAACATGGTGAGTGTATTACGGATACCTATATGAATATCAGCATATTCCTTATCCATGCCCCTATCCATATGTGTAAATGTTTTTACAGAATTGACCAGGTCGGCAATTCTTTTGGAAGACTCCTGAATATCTTCTACCATACGCTCTGTAACCAGCAAATTACTGATCCAGTTGAAAACCGGTGACAGATGCTCAGGAACAGGTGCTGCACAGGCCTCCAGATCAGCAACACTAAAATTAAAATCCACAAAACTCTCTGCAATGGCAAAACTGTTCTCTACATTTTTCTCTTCAAACCAGTCAGCAATCTCATCTTCGAGTGCTATCCGCTGTTTCAGAGATAAAAGAGGTTGTTCCTTAGCGCCCAGTATTCCAAACAGCACTTCATTTAATTTGTCTATCTGTTCTTCAGCAATTGTAATAGCAGCCACTTTTTTAAAAACCTCAGGCCCCAGTCTTAAATGCTCTTTCAGTGAAATAGAATCGCGCACTATAGCCGAGGCGGGATTATTCAGTTCATGAGCCAGTCCGGCACTCAGTTTACCCAGGGCCAGCATTTTCTCATTCTGCTGCTGCATGGCGGTAAATTCCCGGACCCGGTTACTCATTACATGAACCAGTGACTGCGTCAGTTCAAAATGATTTTTAATCATTTCCTGAATTCTTTCCGTTTTGAAACTCAGTAACTGTACTTCACCAATGGCCTGTGCATAACCTCCGGAAATCTTTCCTCTTGAATAAGGCAGATAACCCGAGATATCTCCTTTTGTAAACATGACAAATTCACGTTTCGAGCCATTCTGGAATAGATGAAGACTCATTTTGCCAGCAATTAAGATATGAGGACCAGCAATCGGATCGCCCGGTTCAGTCAGATAATCGCCATCCTGCAGCAATTGATTCTCACTGTTATCCAGAAACCATTGTAACTGATCATCAGGAACATTATTAAAAACATCGAGAGACTTAAGCCATAAAAGAGTTACAATTTGCATGGCCTAAATTTAACTAAATTTCTGAATCAATTGTTTACCAAAGCTTAACATTGAGGTCATTTGATATTAATAAACAAAGTTTAGTATTGCTAAACAAAAGATAAGCAGATATGAGCCTCATTAAACTTGCAGTATTTGATATAGCCGGTACAACAATTAAAGACAATCATGAAGTCCGCAAAGCACTTCTGCAAATGCCTGGTGAGGAATCTCCGGTCATCAAACCGCAGTTCATTAGTAATAATCATACACTTATAAATACATAAGATGAAAATAATGGATCACCTGCGTGCAAAAGTCGCTACCTTACCTTATGCTGTAATCTCTATACTGGCTGCCCTTGCTGCTTTTGGAACCTATACTGCTATGTATTCTTTCCGTAAAGCATTTGCTGCAGGTACCTTTATTGATCATCAGTATTTACATGTTGACTATAAAGTCTGGTTAGTTATTGCCCAGGTTATGGGTTATATGCTAAGTAAGTTTTATGGTATCCGTTTTATTTCTGAGATCAGGGGGAATAACCGGGGTAAAAGCATTCTGATGCTGATCGGTATCTCCTGGCTGGCCCTATTGGGGTTTGCACTGGTTCCGGCTCCCTGGAATATTGCGTTTCTGTTTATTAACGGTTTCCCGCTGGGTATGATCTGGGGATTGGTATTCGGTTATCTGGAAGGCCGTAAGTCTACAGAATTTATGACCGCCGTAATGTCCATCAGTTTAATATTTGCCTCAGGTTTTGTCAAAACTGTTGGCCGCAATCTGTTGACCGTATTCCATGTCAATGAATACCATATGCCTTTTGTAACGGGGGCGATATTTGTAATTCCTCTTTTACTGTTTGTTTTCTGTTTAGAACTTATGCCTCCGCCTACCGAGGAAGATAAAAAGCTAAGAGTAGAACGTGCCCCTATGAATGCACAGGAAAGAAAGAATTTTCTGATCCGCTTTTTACCCGGCATAGTGCTCACGCTGATCATCTACGTATTACTAACGATTATGCGGGATGTCAGAGATAATTTTGAAGTGGAAATCTGGGCAGATCTGGGCGTAAAAAGCAATAATATCTATACCCATATTGATCTGTTTATTTCTGTGGTTGTCCTGGTGGCGATGAGTCTGCTGATCCTGGTGAAGAAAAACATCAAAGCCTTCAGCATTATACATTTATTTATTATCGGAGGATGTCTGCTTGTCGGCATGTCTACTTATCTGTTTGAGCATAAAATGATCAGTCCTATTGCCTGGATGACAGCCGCAGGATTAGGTCTTTATCTTGCTTACGTACCCTATAATGCCATATTTTTTGAAAGGATGATTGCCTCTTTCAAGTACCGCAGTAATGCCGGTTTCATTATGTATGTTGCCGATGCTGCAGGTTATCTGGCAAGCGTAAGCATTCTGGTTATCAAAGAACTGGGCAAACCCAATATCAGCTGGGGCAATTTTTTCAAAGAAGGCATCATGCTTGTTGCAATAGTAGGTGTAATCAGCGGTGTATTATCACTGATCTATTTTCTGCAGACCGCCCAGAAAAACCGCAAAAAGGAAAAAAAAGCTGAAGAACAGAATCAGCAGTTCAATATCATATCGTTATGAAGAAAGCAATAGTAATAGGCGCAGGCATCGTAGGTTTAGCTACCGCACGTGCATTAGCCATCAGAGGTTATCAGGTCACCATTATTGAAAGAAATGAACGTGCCGTTGGTGCATCTATACGAAATTTTGGTATGGTCTGGCCTATCGGACAGGCTACAGGTCCGATGTTCGAGAGAGCCATGTTATCCAGAAGTATCTGGAAAGAAATCTGCACAGAAGCTAAAATCTGGCATGACGAGGTAGGTTCTTTACATATAGCCTATCATGATGATGAACTGCAGGTCATGACAGAATATGCAGACATTAACCGTCAGCATCGCAATTGCAGTCTGCTAAGCCCTGAACAGGCCCTGGAGAAGTCTCCTGCTATCAATACCACTGGCCTGAAAGGTGCCTTATGGAGCGGTGAAGAGATGATCATAGAATCCAGAGTTGCCGTTGCGCAGGTAGCTGCTTATCTGGCCGAAAAATATGGAATAATCTTTCACTGGAATACAGCAATCAGCCGGATTGAACATCCAAAAGTGATGTCCGGAAACCAGAGCTGGGAAGCAGAGGAAATCTTTGTCTGCAGTGGTGCAGACTTTGAAACACTGTATCCTGAATTATTTGCGGCTACTGACATTACCAAATGCAAATTACAAATGATGCGTCTGGTTACTCAGCCGGATGAATGGCGTATAGGCCCATCCTTATGCGGTGGTTTATCCATGATTCATTATCCGGGTTTCCAGGCTGCAGCCTCTTTGCCTGCATTGAGAAAAAGATATGAAGCGCAATATGCAACCCAATTAAACTGGGGTATACATGTGATGGTTTCACAGAACGGAAGCGGTGAACTGACTATTGGAGACTCCCATGAATATGGATTGGTTCACGATCCTTTTGACAAAGAATTTATCAATAGTATGATCATAGATTACCTGCATACCTTTGCAGATTTCAAGGACTGGAAGATGCTGCAGTCGTGGCATGGTATCTATCCTAAAATGACTAACGGAGCAACAGAGTTTATTACAGAAGCCACACCCGGAGTAACCATTATCAATGGTTTGGGTGGTAACGGTATGACTTTGTCTTTTGGGCTATGCGAGCAGTTTATTGCTTCCAGAGTTTAAATTTCAGCTGCGTGAGATAGTTTACAACAGCAAAGGGCAGCTCAGGCTGCCCTTTGATATTATTTTATTTGCGTCTCATATCCACAATCCTGTTATCGTCATTATAGCGCAGAAAGGTAACCCCATTTTTATTTTTCCTGAAGCTGTAATTCGCTGTGATCCATTTATAAACTGCACCCATTTCTTTAGGACTGCCTGGCGCGATAGGCTCATTCAGATCTTCATTGGTCCGGTAATGTACCTGGTATAAAAAGTCTTTAACTGCAAAGATGATAGTCTGCTTATCAGGAGTTAACAGTAAAACCTGTCCCTGAATCCTTTCATCAGGATGCTGTCTTTTAATCACGTAAGCTTTAGAAGTTACGTTGGTGATAAAAAAATCATTATTAACCAGGTATCCGGTTGCCCCCATTTTATTGATCCCGGTCGTATATTTCTTATCATCTTTTCCATTTGACGGGCGATATAAACTGATTACTTCCAGTTTGCCATTATGCGTTGCGATCAGAAACGGGCGCGGCGTCAAACCTGAGCTGTCAGCAAGCTCAACCAGTAAACATGTTTTTTGTTTATTGGTAAACTGAACACCCGAAGATTTAAACTTATATAGTCCCCCACCGGTATCAGTCATTTTATCCTGTATATGAACCGTACTGTCTCTGAATTTCACCACCAGAACCGGTTCCTCTCCCGGTTCACTGATTTTTACGACAGAAATAGAGTCCGATGCATCCTTTGGAAAATCGTTAAAGACTTCATTCTGTGTTAAAACCCTTGGCACATAGTTCCTGGTTTTTTCATTTTGCTGATTACATCCGGCTGAGAGAATTAATAAAGCAACGGCAACTAAAGATAATTTCATAATTAAGGTATATTTTCAAAGGTCAGGTATGTGCTTAAATCTCCCTTCTCATCTGGGCATAAAGTTTTGTAAAACCAGCTTTTTCATAGGCTTTAACAGCAATATCATTCTCCAGATAAACTTCCAGTCTCAGTTCAGTAATTCCCTGTGCTTTAGACCAGCTTGTCAGCCCTGCAAGAATTGCCTTGTTAACTCCTTTTCCGCGATGCGAGGGCGCAACATACATAAAACCTAAATAGGCATAACGATCAAATTTAAGATAAGGTTTTGCATTTTCGATACGTGCATAACCCGATCCGACCACTTCATCACCCGATACCGCAACAAGCATTTCTATATGCGGCGCAGTAATTAATTCATAAATATTATAGTAATTAACCCCTGTAATATTCAATGTAGGATTAAAAGGGCGTTCAGCCTCTACCACCCCCTGTTCAAATTGAAGAAGTATATCCAGATCACTGAGGGCCGCTTTTCTGATTATAATTTGTTCCATATTTCAAAACTAGTAAAATATAGCCTAATCGTTTTAATTTAAGCATTAAACAGCATCAATTTCACAAAACAGCTACAATAATACCAGTACAAATAGCAAAACAGACAAATTGACAACAGTTACGGACTTTTAGCCATTTACCAGCAACATTATCCCCCGTAATTTTGGGTATCATTAATTTTTGAATTACTAAAAGCATTGATACCATGAATATTACAGCAGCAGTAGCTACCGAAAAAGGTAAACCACTTACTCTGGAAACCCTGACCCTTGACGAGCCCAGAGAGAACGAAGTTCTGGTAAAGATAGTAGCAGCCGGTATCTGCCGGACAGATGTAGATGTTATAGATCAGTTTCTGCCAGTGCCTATGCCCATAGTTTTAGGACACGAAGGTGCCGGCATAGTTGAAAAAGTAGGGAGTAAAGTAACCAAGGTAAAGCCGGGAGACCATGTAATCCTGAGTGTAGGTTCCTGTGGTGAATGCGAAATGTGCCGTAAAGCACTTACTCCCTACTGTTTTACCCATATGCCCAGAAATTTTGGAGGAAGCAGGCTTGACGGCAGTGTAAGTTTACATGACAGCTATGGTAAAGAGGTACACAGTCATTTTTTCTCCCAGTCTTCCCATGCTACACATTGCGTGGCCGACCAGAGCAGTGTGATTAAAGTACCTCAGGAGGCCGATCTGAAATACCTGGCTCCGTTTGGATGTGGGATTATGACCGGATCAGGGGCAATTCTCAATACCCTGAGACCAGAAGCAGGAACCAGTATAGTCATATTTGGTACCGGAGCTGTTGGCCTGAGTGCATTAATGGCTGCAAAAATTGCAGGCTGTTCTATGATTATTGCCGTAGATATTAATGAAGGAAGACTTGAACTCGCCCGTGAAATGGGTGCTACGCATACCATTAATGTAAGTAAAGAATCTCCTGTGGAGATGATTAAAGACCTGACTGATGGCCGCGGGGCACATTACTCATTTGAATCATCCGGAGTTAAAAAAGTAATGCATACCGCAATGGAAGTCATCAGAGAAAAAGGGATCTGTATCATTACCGGCCTGTTGCCTCAGGGCACGGACATAGAAGTAGATTCCTTTGGTCTGGTCAGAGGCAGAACAATGATGGGCAGTGTGATGGGAGATTGTAATCCCGATGTTTTTCTTCCGCGCCTGGTACAGTTTTTCCTTGACGGGAAGTTTCCGGTAGATAAAATGATGTCATTTTACCCATTGGCAGAAGTGAACAAAGCTATTGAAGATGGTCTGCATGGAGATACCATTAAGGCTGTACTGACGATGTAAGTTGTCCGGGCAGAACATCAGGATTTTGTTCTTCAGTCTTTCTGAAATCGGAAGGAGATATACCAGAGTACTTTTTAAAGAAACGGCTGAAATGCGCAATATTTTCAAAATTAAGCACATATGAAATCTCTTTAATCGTCTGCGTAGTATATTTCAACAGATGCCGGGCTTCCTGAATAATCCGGTAATGAATCATGGGTAAGGCAGTCTGACCGGTTTCTGTCTTGATAACTTCTCCCAGATACTTAGGACTAACTTTTAAAATATCTGCATATTCTTTAACCGTTTTAAGTGTAAAAAAATGTTTATCAATCAATCTTTTATAAGCTCTGACCAACTGTTCATTTCTGGGAAAAGCAGAATCCGGCAAGGCAATTTTTTCAGTACAAAGTCTGTTTACCCTGTACAACAATTCCAGAAGCTGATTCAGGATGATGTGTTTACTAAAGGTTGTGTTGAGCTGATACTCCGTATTGATCCTGTTAAAACTATCACAGACCATTTCAAAATCATCGGCACTAAGCTTAAACAAAGGAGGCAGATCAGGATTCATAATTAACAGCTGCTCAATAATACTGGCAGAGACCGGCGTATCCAGATAAAATGAGGGCGTAAAGGTGATCGATAAACAACGAAAATCAGCACTCGCATCCGAAATGACCTGGTTGTATTTTGGTCTTGAGATATGCACAGAATGAGACGGCACTTCAAAAGTATGGGGTTCTATTGTTTTTATACAATGTCCTTCTACACATAGAATAATGGAATAAGATTCCGCTTTAAAAGAAACTTTCTCCGGGCAGTTAATCCTGATTTCAGCTAATAAAAGGTCATTAAAGACAGTCGTATACCGGCCGTCCTGCCCCAGATATCCAAATGGTGCAACATCCGTTAAAATGTTCTTTTTAGTTAGCATAACAATAGATATAAGTTATTAAAACGATCAGAGTTACAAAAAAATATAAGCATTAAGAAATCAATACTATGAAAAATCAGGAACAAGCATATGATCATATTGTAATTGGCTCAGGATCATCAGGATCTGTCTTAACCAGAAGATTAATTGACGCCGGAAAAAAAGTATTACTGGTAGAAGCCGGCCCGGTAGACAGTAAGCCTGAAATCCATGATCCGATGGGCTCGGTATCCTTATGGAACTCAGAAGTCGACTGGGCATTTCGTACCGAACCCCAGCGGTTTGCCAACAACCAGCAACTACCATTCCCAAGAGGCAAAACACTGGGCGGAAGCAGCGCATTCAACGGGATGATTTATGTGAGAGGGGCAAAACAGGATTTTGATACCTGGGCATATCTGGGTAATTATGGCTGGGATTATAATACCATAGCAAAGAACTTTAAAAGATTTGAGCATTTTATAATTAAAGATGAGCAGCTGGAAGGAGATCATCATGGCATGAACGGGGAGTTACCTATTACACTCAACCCCGCTCCCACTGAGGTCACAGAGGCTTTTATTGCTGCTGCAAAGAGTTATGGCATTCCCTATAACCCGAACTATAATAATGGAAATAACATATTCGGCGTATATCATACCTGGCTGACCATTAAAGATAATAAAAGGATGAGCAGCTGGGTAGCATTTCTTCAGCCTGTAAAAAACCATCCTAACCTGACTTTACTGGTAGGTGCCCAGGTAAACCGTATCCTGTTTTCAGGGAATAAGGCTATTGGCATTTCTTATACACTTGATAACGGCAAAAAAGATAATGAAGCTTATGCCACAGGCGATATTATTATCAGCGCAGGTTCCATTAATACGCCTAAATTGCTGCTCTTATCAGGAATCGGAGATCGGAAACATCTGGAAGATGTTGGCATTGAGACACTGGTCGATTTGCCCGGAGTTGGTCAGAATCTGCAGGATCATATTAACGTACCCCATGTCTGGGAAACCCACCAGCCGGTGCCGATGTCCAAAGCTCAGGGTCTGGAGGCTACCCTGTTCTGGAAAACCAAACCGGATATGACTGTACCGGACATGCAGCCTTTCATTATCACTTTTCCGTTTCCCGGAGAAAACTCTCCTGAAAATGGGTTTACCATAGTTTCTACCCTGACACATCCGCAAAGCAGGGGTTATATCAAATTAAGATCGGCTGATCCGAACGAAGCGCCGATTATTGATCCCCGGTTTTTAGAAGATTCTGATGACCTTGATTCACTGGTCCTGCAGACAGAATTTTTGCGTAACTTAGTCAAAGAGCCAGCAATGAGCAAGCATATTCTTACTGAGACTATGCCAGGTAAGGCGGTTAACAATAGAGATGAAATTAAAGATTTTATCAGAAAACATCTGGTAAGCGATCATCATCAGGTAGGAACAGCAAAAATGGGTATCGATAAAATGGCCGTAGTTGATCCCCGTCTCAAAGTATACGGGGTGGAGAATCTCAGAGTAGCTGATGGTTCAATCATGCCATTAATCAATACCGGAAATACCAATGCCGCCTGTATCATGATTGGTGACCGCGCATCTGATTTCATTTTAAACCCTGAAATATAAATATTTCATCTAACTCATAAGATCATGGAAAATCAAAAAATAGCACAACGTGCAATTAAACGCACCTGGAAAATAGAACTCAATAAACACAGCGATATTCATACTGCCGGGCTGGTACTTCCTCCGGGAAACTGGGAGGAATTTGATCCGTTTTTGCTGATGGCAGAAGATATCTTTCAGCAAAAAGCTTTTGACAATCATCCGCATCGCGGGATGGAAACCGTAACCTATATCATTGATGGTGAAATGCATCATACTGATGATAAAGGAGGTAAAGGCACGATCAAAAAAGGTGACGTACAGTGGATGACTGCCGGCAAAGGTATTAACCATCTGGAAGAACCACCAGTAAATACTACAGTCCATTCTTTACAATTATGGGTAAACTTACCCAGGGCAGAAAAGATGGCTACTCCACGTTATCAGGATATTATTGGTGCAGAAGCACCTGTGCGCCGGGAAGAGGGTGTTAGCTATCGTGTATTCTCAGGTTCATCCGGCAATGTAGTCTCGCCTACCAAAAACCACGCACTGGTTACCATGGCCGAAATAGAGATTGAAGCAGGTGCGACAGCCGTTCAGGATTTACCGGCAGACTATAATGGATTTATAGTGGTCCTGGAAGGTTCAGGAGTATTTGGAAGCCACTATACCGAAGCACAAAAAGGTCAGGTATTATTACTGGATAATGTGCTGGGTGAAGCGGCTGAAAGTGAGATCCGCATCAAAGCAAAAGAGCAAATGAAAGTACTCTTTTTTGCCGGTCGGCCTTTGAGAGAACCGGTAGTTGCCAAAGGACCGTTTGTCATGAACACTGAAGAAGAGATCAAACAGGCTTATGCAGATTACAGAGCCGGTAAGTTTTAATCTTTAAAATAGAAAGCGTGTCTCCCTGACTGAGAGACACGCTTTCTGATTAACCTTTTACGTCGGCCAGAGATGCTCCAAAATTAATATGGAGTACGTTCCCGTTTGTTGTCACCAGGGCAGGAACAGATTTAATGCCTGCTTTTTCGGCTTCTTCAATCTGGTTTCTGTGTTCTGCCAGATTAACAACTTCTACTTTATCTGCACCAATAAGGGCGATAATATCCTGTTCAGCACTCACACATACTGAACATCCTGCGTGATAAAAAATTGACTTCTTCATATTTATAAATTTAAATGTTGATATACTCTTCCGGTTTTATGCCTAATGCTTTGGCCACTCCTGTGCCATAAGCAGAATCTGCCTTCAGACAGTTCTGAATATGTCTGAGCTGAATAAATTTCTGTGCTCCGCCAACAGCATCTGCTGTGTTATTAAATAATATCTGCTGCTGCTGCGGAGTCATCAGGCGAAATAGATTTCCTGGCTGCGAATAATAATCAGCATCCTCACGATGATCCCAGTTTGTTGCATAGCCATGAATTGCCAGTGGCGGATCTTTAAACTCTCCCTGCTCCTGCCATTCCTTAAAACTATTGGGTTCATAACCTTTGGCAGCACCATAATTGCCATCTACACGCATTGCTCCGTCCCTGTGATAAGCCATATAAGGGCATTTCGGGGAATTCACAGGAATCTGGTAATGGTTTACCCCTAAGCGGTAACGCTGGGTATCCCCATACGCAAACAGGCGTCCCTGCAACATTTTATCAGGAGAGAAACTAATCCCCGGAACAACATTTGCAGGATTAAACGCCGCCTGTTCTACGTCAGCAAAATAATTTTGCGGATTACGGTTTAATATAAATTCACCCACCGGGATCATCGGATAATCCGCATGCGGCCAGACTTTGGTCAGATCAAACGGGTTAATTGCATAACTTTCTGCTTCAGCCTCAGGCATCACCTGGATATACATTTTCCACGAGGGGAAATCTCCATTTTCTATACTGTCAAAAAGATCTTTCTGGTGACTCTCCCGGTCTTCACCAATCAGTTTTTTTGCTTCCTCATTACTCAGATTTTCAATCCCCTGCTGGGTTTTAAAATGGAATTTGACCCAGAATCTTTCCTGCTGTGCATTAATGAAACTGAAAGTATGACTTCCAAAACCATCCATGTGACGGTAAGATTTAGGTATTCCTCTTTCGCTCATGGTAATTGTCACCTGGTGCAGTGACTCGGGAAGTAAAGTCCAGAAATCCCAGTTGTTATCAGCACTGCGCATATTTGTTCTCGGATCACGCTTCACTGCATGGTTCAGATCCGGAAATTTCAGCGGATCACGCAGAAAGAATACCGGTGTATTATTACCGACCAGGTCCCAGTTCCCCTGTTCGGTATAAAACTTCATGGCAAAGCCTCTGATATCCCGTTCAGCATCCGCAGCTCCTCTTTCTCCCGCTACAGTTGAAAAGCGGACAAACATGGGTGTTTCTTTTCCCGGTTTAGAAAATATATCAGCCCTGGTATAACGGGTTATATCATGTGTAGTTCTGAAAACACCAAATGCACCGGAACCTTTTGCATGCATTCTGCGTTCAGGAATAACTTCCCTGTCAAAATGAGCCATTTTTTCCAGAAACCAGATATCCTGCAGCAATGCCGGCCCAAAACGACCTGCAGTCTGAATATTCTGATTATCAGCTACCGGGCTACCGCCCAGCGTTGTTAATTTTTTCTTCTGTTCATCCATATCTTTTTGAATTAAGGTTATCCATCTTTTGATGGCATAAAATTAATCTGACAGGATATTTATAGCGTGATCCAGAATTTACATAAATGTATGGTCCAGCTTAAGAGACCTACCGTATTCTGCAAAAAAAGCGCGGGTTATCCTAATAACCCGCGCTTTTTTGCAGAATGTATTTAAGCTTATTTCTTTTTTTCAATATTAGGCAGGAACCCCGTAATTACTCCGATCAGCGGCAGGAATGCACAAACCTTAAACACGTATCCTATACTGGTATAATCTGCCAGTTTACCTAAAACAGCCGATCCTACGCCGCCCATACCAAAAGCAAAACCAAAGAATAAACCAGCAATCATCCCCACTTTTCCAGGAATAAGCTCAGTGGCATAAACCAGTATCGCTGAAAATGCAGAAGAAATAATTACACCGATCACTACAGCGAGTACCCCGGTTAAAAACAATCCCGTATAAGGCAGTAAAAGCGTAAATGGGGCAACCCCTAAAATAGAAATCCAGATAATATATTTTCTGCCAAAACGATCTCCCAGTGGCCCGCCTATCATAGTCCCCGCAGCTACTGCTGCTAAAAAAGCGAAGAGATAAAGTTGTGATTGCTGAACCGAAATATGGAATTTATCAATCAGGTAAAAAGTAAAATAACTGGTCATACTGGCCATATAAAAATACTTCGAAAAGATCAGTACCAGCAGGATACCAATAGAAAGTACAACTCTCCCCTTTGACAGGTTATGCCTGGTTTCATCCAGATGCTGAACTTTCCCTTTGGTTTTAAGATCGAGGTGATCTTTATACCATTTTCCGATTTGTATAAGAATCAATATCCCCAGTACAGCGGCAATTCCGAACCAGATCAGATAAAACTGTCCGTAAGGAATCACAATTAATGCTGCCAGTAGGGGCCCGATTGCACTGCCGGCATTTCCACCCAGCTGAAATATAGATTGCGCCAGTCCTTTTTTTCCACCAGAGGCCAGGTGAGCCACTCTTGAAGCTTCAGGATGAAAAATTGAAGAGCCTATCCCTATAAAACCTACAGAAATCAGAATTGCGCCAAAACTCGATGCCATAGCAACAAATAATAAACCAATCAGCGTAAAACCCATGCCTACAGCCAGTGAATATGGCTTTGGCTTTTTATCAGAAAAGTGCCCGACAAAGGGCTGCAGCAATGAAGCCGTAAGCTGATAGGTCAGTGTGATCAGGCCAATCTGGGAAAATGAAAGATTAAACTCAGTTTTAAACAAAGGATAGACAGCAGGGATCACAGCCTGCAGCATATCATTTAGTAAATGCGTAAAGCTGATTGTAAAAAGTATCGGGTAAATCGTTTTCTGAATGATACCTTTTGTTGTAGCGGAATCGATTGAAGCGGTATTAGTTTCCATAATTTATAAAAAAAGCCATCCTGACGGTGGCGTCGTTACTGAGAAATATGTCCAAGAATTTTAGCAGAGTTATTCCATGCTTTTTTTGCATCACCAGCCTCAATACTTTTGAGCAGCTGTTTGTGCTGATGACTGGTTTCTTTGAAAGGTTTTGTATCTTTATAGACTTCCAGAAACCAGTTTCTTAAATGAATAGCTACTGATTTATACAGGTCGATGAGAATTTCGTTACCCGATGCCTCTGCAATAGCGATGTGAAACTGGATATCGGCATCTATACACTCCTCCAGTAAATCATGCTTCGCAGCCTTATCTCTTTTCTTAAACCATTCTTGTATTTTAACCAGGTCGGCCTTTGTTCTGTTCAACGCTGCTTTTTCTGCGATCTTCATTTCCAGCAATTGTCTCACTTCGTCCAGATCTTTGGTATCGGCACGTTTTAAACGCTGAGATAAAGGTTCTTTAATTCCTGTAGCATTCTCTACAAAAGTACCTATCCCCTGCTGAACTCTTAATAATCCACAGTTGGTTAAGATTTTAATGGCTTCTCTGATCGTAGAACGGCCAACTCCAAAAGCCTGCATCAGTTCAGGTTCTATAGGCAGTTTTTCATCAACTTTATAAGTGCCAAAGGCGATCTGCTGCTGAATTTTTTCAGCTACTTCATCGGCCAGGGATTTACGGGAAATTAGATTTGTCGTATTCATCATATCATCTGATGATTCAAATGTAGAGAATTATTTTTTAACTATGCAAAAAAGGGTAAACAAGATTTTTCCTTTTAATAAGAAAGCCCCCTGATTTCTTATCAGAGGGTTTCTGGTTCATCGTAGAAACTGAAATATATCATTCAGCTGATCTTCCTGGTGCACAATAAACAATCAATATTTAGTTAATAGGATAGATATTATTTATACAAATATTTTAGCGCGATAAGGTCATTCGCATTAAATGTTCTGTCGCCGCCATTAGAACATGCCAGCATAAATGATTCAGCATCTGCTTTAGATGGAGTGCCTGGAATAAGTACAGCACCAACTCCGGCAGTTCCTTCATTGGCTCTTTTTCCACCGCAGCTATAAGCACGATTCATATAATCTGTATGACGGAATCCGATACAGTGACCTACTTCATGCTGTAACACTGATGCTACATACAATAAATTAGGGTTAGCACCATATGCTGCCGCATTGGTATTCATTTTGACCTGGTTGAAAGGATCACCGGCAGCAGTAGGGAATCCCGATGATCCAAGAGTAATATATCCGCCGCTTGGTCCTTCATTAAAGCCAAAAACATCAATATCTCCAACTGTTCCGGTGTTTGCTCTCTGGAAAGTCAAACCTAATCCCTGCGCATTATATCTGGTTATCATCAGATCAACAGCATCACTGTAAACCTGTGGTAAATTGGTAACTGAGATAGTGATCGCTCTTGGCAGATTCTTTACTAAATTTGTAGTTCTGTATTGCTCAGTTTCAGCAATATTTAAGTTTGGTGTGTTTGATTTTTTAGCTAAATTATCGTCAGTTAATACAATATCCCCTTCTACCAAATAACCACCATCTACCTTACGGGCGTTTTCAGTACTAAATCCCATTGCTGAAATTTGTGATAGGGTTGTTTTAGAGATTTCATCCTTGTTTGTGGTTTCTGCAGCGTCTTTTTTCTTACAGGCAAACATTGATACTGCCAAAGCTCCGGTTAGGACAAGAGCTAAAAGATTCTTTCTTTTCATAGTTTTAGGTTTTTTCATAGATTGTTATTGCACAGCTAGTTAATCAAACCTAATTTATTATTCTTTCTATTGTAATCAAAATATTACAAGCTAAAACGTATTTATCAATAACGATTCTAAGAATAAACAGTTGTTTTATATAAAAATTATAGTTTAAAGTATCGCCTTTAATTATATAAATAAAATATTATTCTGAATTCCGTTTAACGCTCAGGGTTTAAGCATTAACAAAAAGCGTAATAGCCTTCCTGTAAACCAGGAAGGCTATTACGCTTTCAGACAAAACATGATTTGAAATTCTGTGATTCCGGCTATTAAAAAATCTGGCCGGTATAAACACTATCAGAAATACTTTTACGATCCGCAGCAATGAATGAGACATAAGTCTCCAGCAGCATTCCTTTTACATAACCCGGAATAATTAAATGTCCTGCTCCTTCCAGCCGCTCTTCACCACCTGCAAGATAAACTGCATATTTCTGATCTGGTAAATAAGCCAGTAACATCACTCTGTCACTACTTTTCATCTTTTCTGTCATGCAGGTCGCGTCCCATTTAAAATCCAACCTGTTACCAGTGAGCTTTACGTTAATGTTACGCGTAACAGGTAATTTCCCCCTGCTGAACAAAACTCTGGAAAAATCAATGTGCTGATCAGGATATGTCCCGGTAATTGCGTTTAACCTGTTATACGAAGCGGCAAGATTATGCTGATTTTTAATCGTATTCAGGGCTACCAGTTCAAAGCCGGTATTGATATATTCTTTAACCGGATTTAAAAATTCAGCTATAATCCTGGTTTGCTGTCTTACAGCAAGCTGATTAATCGTAGGCTCTTTTAAACACAGACCTATTGTTCTTTTAACTACCTGTCCGTTGAGCACATAAGTAACTGTATTACCAACTTTCCCTATAAATCCCCTGTTTAAATTCGGTTCTAATATTGCCATGATTATAAATTTTAATTAAACAACCATTTATTTCTAATCAAGATACGATATTAATCTCATTATAAATAATCAGCCGAAATTCCGTGCAAACCAAAAGAAAGGTCAGAGATCGGAGTTGGTATAGGGTTGGTATACCCCGGGGGTATACCAACCCTATACCAACTCCGATCTCTGACACCCTTAAACGTTAAATACGGGGATTTTCGTTTTATTGTCAAATTATTTTCCCGTGCCTTTTAGCGCATATTATATTAAAACATCTGATTAAATTAGGAAAAACTGAAACCAGATGATGACCATAATTGCTGCAACCGATTTTTCCGTACTGGCAGAAAATGCAGTCGAATATGCTGCTGCAATTGCAAAACATAAAAATGCAAAGCTGATTCTGTTTAATTCCTTTGAAATTCCGTTTCATGCGGCTAATACCTTATTGCCTGCTTCGAGTATCCAGACGCTGATGATTGAAAACGAAATCCGTTTGCTGGAACGGTCTTTTGCGCTTTCCTATGAATACGGAATTGAAGTTGGTCATGAATCTGCCTTTTCATTTATTGAAGATGAACTGAAAGAAGTAATCAGTAAATACGAAGCTGAACTTGTTGTTCTGGGCATGACACAGAAAACGCTGGAACAGGATCTTTGGGGCAATACCACTTCTTTTGCCATTAAAAATCTGAAACTCCCGGTACTGGCAGTTCCACTGCATGCAAAATTTGAAGGCACGAAAAAAGTACTTTTCGCCTGCGATGTATTACGTGGCTTATCAAAAAAAGCACTTGCACGTATCAAAGAAGTAGCAGTGGATCTGGATGCGCAGGTAGAAGTGTTTAATGTGGACCAGAGACTGGAAGTATTAAGATCTGAAGATACCCACTCCTCTGTAGTCAATACGCTCGATGACGGATTAGACGGAATTACCTATTATTATAAAAACGTTAAATCAGTGATGGTGATCAGGGAAATAGAAAAAGAAATTAAAGAATTCCAGGCCGATCTGCTGATTATGGTTCCAAAGAAATATGGTTTCTGGGCCAATATAATTCACCGCAGCAAAACACGTGTGATGGCTTCAGGACTGGACATCCCTCTGCTTTCTATTCCTTTATAATAAAAAAAGGCCATTCTTCCTGGTAAAAGAACGGCCTTTTCAGATTTTATATCGCTTAGGTTTCGATAGCATAAGTAGATAAAGCAACACAACTGCTATCCGGACGATATGCCGTAATGATAATCGGCACTGTAGTCCCTCCTTCAATTCTGCTCACCTGTATAGCTGAAAAGTTATCTTTCAGATAGGTATGGAGCGCTGTAAATTTATTCGCATTATCTACCATATAACTATCTCCGGGATCTGCTCTTTTAACCAGATAATCAAAGAATTCATTATGATCGATTGTTTTCAGCGTACCGGGATTTTCACTGTTTAATTCAATGAGTTTAGCATTCAGCTGATCTTTTGGGAGCTGCCCAAGGTCTGCAACAACCACCGGTGCTTCAGATTCACTGAAATAAAGCAGATCCTTTGTTTTTTCTGATAAATCAGATAAGATTTGGTTTTCCATTCTGGTATGATTATAATTCTAAAATAACGTATTCGCAGCAATTAAAATATATACGCAGCTAAAGGGTAACAATAACTTCATCCCTTATTAACAGCAAAAAGCCGTCTCATAACTCGTTATGAGACGGCTTTCCGGGCCAATTAATCACATTTTAATTATTTTTTAACTACTGGATAAAGTGCTTTTAATGCAATGATATCATTTGCAGTGAACGGACGGCTTGAAGAACCGGCACAAGCCAGCATCCATGAATCCGGATCAGCGCCTTTTGGAGTGCCTGGAATAAGAACAGCGCCATCAAGACCTTTTTTCTCAGCCCACACATCACCATTATCATATGCATCTTTATCACAGCTATAATTTCTGTTTGCATAATCAGTATGTCTGAATCCTATTGCATGCCCGATTTCATGAGCAATTACAGTAGCCAGCAATGCATTTTCTTTATAATCTTTGTTATAATAAGTATTGCTCAATTTAATCGGAGTAGCTGGTTTACCATTTTTAGGGAATCCGGCAGATTGCCCCAGTACATCATATACTTTGCCACCTTGTGTAATAGTACCCAGATCTTCACCGTTGATTACAATATCCGCAGTTGCTGTAGATTGTGCATCCAAAAGCTTAAAGGTAAGCTGTAGTCCAAGATCATTATAACGCTTAACTGCTTCTGTAGTCGCATCAGTAAAGACAGTCTGAGACTCTCCTGCGTCAACTTTCACATTAATAACCTTAGGTAAACCGGTTACAATATTAGTAGAACGGTACTGTTCAGTTTTTAAGCCCGTTTTCAATTCATTAATATAATTCTGCTGTGCAGTAAGATCTTCCTGAGTCAGAAAAATATCACCTTCAATCAGATAACCGCCATTTCTCTTAACGGCTCCTACTGGCGATAAACCAGCTTTAACTATAGCACTCTGCTCTTCCTTAGTTAAATTAGATGATTGCTCAGTTGATGGAGCATCTGACTTGCTATTTTTTTTACAGCTAATAAATACAGTAATCCCTAAAAGTAGGGCTACAAGACTTAGACAAAATTTAGTTTTCATGGGTAAATGGTTTTAGTTTAGGGTTAATTGGCCTCGCTACTTGAATTGGTTAGTAATAAATTTTTATTGCTTTCTGTTTGGTAGAACAGAATTGAGGCGCGTTAAAATCATCAGTCCAAAAATAGAATAACCACATATATGTGTAATACTCCAAAGAATTATTTTACGTGAAAAAATCACATAATCTACCTAAACCATATTTTAAGGAGGATAAAATAAAAAAAACTTACACTAACAGCCTCTGCAAAAGCGCTACTATTGTAAAAAAAGAAGTATCAGGAAGATATTACAGATCTGTCAGTAAGGGTTTATCATCTGATTTTCAGATAGACACCCCGCAGAGTTGCGTTCGCGCCTGTAAATCCGCAGCTGTCAGCATCTTTATTCAATGAAGCAATTTTCAGAAATCCATCATAGAAAGTCACGCTGAACCGGCATGATGGATTAACCTCAATCATCAGCTGATTGTTCTGCAATGCAAGACCGCTTCCGCTGGCATTGGCCAGATCTCTGGTTTTATCTCCGGTAACTGTACCAATAGCATAGGCATAAGTCCCGTTTTTTTCTCTGGTAATTTTAATTACACCATCATATCCGGTCTCGCCATAATGATAAGCATATTCTCCTTCTATATGCTGAGACGCAGGAACCTGTGGCTTAATGCTATGATGAGCTTTGAAAGTCAGGCTCAAAGGATAACTGGCATCCGATTTAGTGGAGCCCCATTCTCCCTCTATAAGCAGATTTTTAAGTGTAGCGCGGATAAGACCACTTATATTTCCGCTTTTTTCATACTCGGCTAAAGTAAAAACACTTTCGCTCTGATTATAGGTGCCAATAATACTGATAGGTAAGGCTGGTTTTGTATTCAGATAGCTGATCTTTCCGGTCACCGTATAATCCCCCAGGATAGTCAGGTCCAGCGTTACCGGGATCTTTTGATTAATGAATCCAGTATAGCTGAACTGATCATTTTCTAAAACACCTGCTGTTTTCTCCTGTCCATAACAAATTCCGGTCAGGAAGAATAACAGGACTAACAAATTCTTTCTGATTGACATCTTTTAGGGTTATATTAAAATATTTTTGATCAGTACCTGCCTGAATTTATTGCTTTTACGAAAACGAAAATAGGTATTTATCATCAATAGAGTCTAAAAATACGGAGAACATTCACAATCAATAATATTAAATGCAATTATGAGGCATAGTTTTTGTCATTAAATTGTCTGAACGCTTACTCAATCAAAAAAATATCTGAAAATTCAATAACAGATAGATTTTCCTTGTATAGGCTATTCTAAATAAAATAACAAATACAACATATGGAAAACAACTTTAACGTAACAAAAACAGATGATGGAAAAACGGTAGCAATTATCAGCTATCTTACAATTATTGGTTGGCTGATTGCCTATTTCGCTATGCATAAAGATAAAAAAACCGAACTGGGCAGTTTCCATTTAAGACAAACACTATTGCTTTATATTGCTGGCTTTGTCCTGCAGGTTGTACAACGTATAATCCTTCAGATAACTCCTTCAGAAATTATTTATACAATATTTAATATTGTATCCTTAGTGCTGTTTATTTTATGGATTATCGGTCTGATTGGTGCAATTCAGGGAACTAAAAAAGAAATCCCTCTGATTGGTGAAAAAGCACAATCAATGTTCCCGAATATCTAATCTGTTTCCCTCTTAAAACAGATAAATTAAGGCTGTATTTACTCCGGACGGATCAGATACAGCCTTCATCTTTTTATCCCTCCCCTATACCGTCTCTGATCACGCATAAAAGATAAACCGGTAAAACCTTCTTGTATAAGAATCAATTGTATACAAAACAAATCACCAAAAAAACCGTTCTGTTAGTTTGGAGAAACGCCGGAAGAAAATCAGCTCCATAACGGTCTCCATTTACCTGTATACCAGTTTTAAACAGGACAGAAAACAAATACCAAAATGAGAAACATCCTTTTTATAATTTTAATTTGCTGCGTTACTTCCGTATCCTGTACAAAATCAAAAGAAACTCCCGGTGATGTTCCAGCGCTGTCACCTGCAGAAAAAAACAACACTGCAACCAATCTGGACAATAATCTTTTATTAAAACTGGTCAATGACGTCAGGACCAAAGGCTGCGACTGCAAAGAACAGGGAGGCGGAATAACCAGCATGCCGCCTGTCCCGCTGGTCAGCTGGAATAATGAACTGGCAATGATCGCTAAAGCACATGCTGATGACATGGAAAGCAAAAACTATTTTGATCATGTGGACAAGGAAGGTAAAAATCCGGGAGACAGAATGACTGCAGCAGGGTATCTCTGGTCGGGCTATGCTGAAAATATTGCCAAAGGTCAGCGTACAGAAACTGATGTATTCAATTCATGGATAAACAGTACACAGGGACATTGCAAAGCTATCATGAGTGCCGGTGTTAAAGAAATGGGCGCAGCACGTACTGCGGGAAACAATTATTACTGGACCCAGTTATTTGGTACAAGGAAATAATTATATAAAATTTCTCAAAATAGCGTACATCAGTTCATTTGCCTGATCCAGGTGTTCAAAACCATCCAGAATTTCTAGTTCAGCCTGCACGAATGGCACAGGTATCAGCTCTTCAGTGCCATGTGTAAGCATAGCGGTTACCGCAGCAGCAGTAACTTCAGCGTGAAACTGTAAAGCCAGGACATGATCCTGATAAGAAAAGGCCTGGTTCTGATTTCCTTCAGACCGGAGTAGATTTAAACCTCCATAGGGTACTTCAAACTGATCACCATGCCAGTGAAAAACGACTGGCCTGTCTGTAAAAAGATCAGCTATCCACGAAATACCTTCTCTGACCGGATAAACCGGGTACCAGCCGATTTCTTTCCGGGGTGCAGTATTAACAAAGGTGCCCATAGCTATAGCAATCAGCTGGGCACCCAGACAAATTCCCAGTACTTTTTTCTTCTCTGTTATTGCATCCTCAATAAAGGCTTTCTCGGTCTGAAGCCAGGGGTATTTATAATCGTCATAAACACACATTGGCCCTCCTAAAATGATCAGGGCATCAATTTGGTTCAGATCAGGCAAAACAGGATCCTCCTGATAGAACCGGGTAACAGTTATTGTATGGCCATGTTCAAGCAACCAGGTTTCTATACAACCCAGTCCTTCAAATGCTACATGTTGAAAATAGTGTACTCTCATATTTTTTGTTTTCAGCTTTCGTTCCAGTAATAACTATCAGGATACATTCTGGCCCCGAAAACAGCTGTTCCTATCCGTACAATGGTCGCACCTTCTTCAATGGCTGTTTCCAGGTCTCCACTCATCCCCATCGAGAGTTCCGGTTTTTCTTCATGCAGGATATTTTCCTGTCTGATCTGTTCCAGCAAGGTACGTAATAACCGGAAAGATGGTCTTACCTTTTCTGCCTCAGCATCAAACAAACCAATGGTCATCAGCCCTTTAATCCGCAGGGTATCATATCTGGCTGTTTCTTTGATAAAAGCCATAGCCTGATCAGGAGATAAGCCAAACTTACTCTCTTCATAAGATGTATTTACCTGTACCAGGATATCCAGTGTCCTGCCTTCTGCGAGTAACCGTTTATCGAGCTGTTGTACCAGCTCTATGCGGTCTACCGACTGTATACAAGAGACATATTTCAGCACGTCTTTAATTTTATTCGTCTGCAGGTGGCCAATAAAATGGGCCTGATGAGGTATATCCTTTAAATCTTCATATTTTTCTTTCAGCTCCTGAACCTTGTTCTCTGCAATCAATATTTCTCCGGCCTGCAAAGCGACTCTGATCCGGTCTGCAGGTACGGTTTTAGTAGCCAGCAGCAGTTTAACTTCTGCAGGATTTCTTCCGGCCTTTAAACAGGCCCTTTCTATTCTGTGATGAATGATTTTAAGATTATTTTCAATGATTTCCTGCATAGCTGTATTTTTTTAAGGGTTGCAGCCTTCCATTTCAATAATGAAAAAGCCATCTCTTTTAATCAGTTCTTCCTGTGCCGGAGCTAAATTTTCTATATGACAGAACTTACATTCTTTTGTTGATAGTTCCTGTCCCCGCTCACCTTTGGTTTCCAGGTAATCTTTTCCATACCGGAAAATTAAGGCTGTATCGTTAATATGGTCTGGTGCAATAATATCAAAGTGCATGATCTCACCATTTTTCTTTTTTACATAGGTATCCCAAACTGCTGCTTTCATCTGTTCTGATTTAATTTTCAATCCCGTCCGGCGGAATTATATCCGGCAAAATTTGTTTATTTCCGGCTGGTTTTAATCCTCCAGTTTTTACGAATATGGATGGTCCAGTCCTCAAACCGGTAATTTGGTTACCACAAATTGCGCAGAGTTGTGTACCTTTAATAAGGTGCTGATTTAAAACTGATCATGATGAATAACTGGCCGGAATTGAAATTTGAACAGATGAAAGCTACTCTTGTAACTGTACAATTGTGGACGCAGATAGTTGGAAAAATCAGATTGGTTAATACTCCCTGGTTAAATCATTCCTGGCATGTGACTTTATATGTTTCGGCTATGGGGCTGACAACAGGAAGTATCCCCTATAAAAATGGTCTTTTCCAGATAGATTTTGACTTTATCTCTCACCGGTTAATCATTACTTCCAGCGCTAACGGACAGCAGGAACTCAAACTGTATCCACGTACAGTAGCCAGTTTTTACGGGGAGCTTTTTCAGAAACTGCATCTTTTAGAGATTGAGGCAGAAATATATGCCAAACCTAATGAAATAGATGTGGCCATTCCATTCAATGAAGATCATGTCCATGCTGATTATGACGAAAGGCAAATGTTCTCCTTCTGGCAGGCACTGATCAGTATTGAAGGTGTTTTTACCAGGTTCAGAGCAAAATTCAGTGGAAAGTGCAGTCCTGTACATTTCTTTTGGGGAGGCTTTGATCTTGCCGTAACCCGTTTTTCGGGTCGCAGTGCGCCTAAACATGCCGGTGGTGTACCCCATATGCCCTTAGATGTGATGCAGGAAGCCTATTCACATGAAGTAAGCAGCTGTGGTTTCTGGCCGGGCAACGATAATTTTCCTCACCCGGTCTTTTATGCCTACTGCTATCCTACTCCTGATGCTTTTAAAGATCAGGCTGTCCGGCCGGAAGCCGCATTTTTCAGTGAGGATCTCGGAGAATTCATTCTTCATTATGACGCAGTCAGAAACGCAACAGATCCCGAAAAATATCTGCTGGAGTTTTTACAGTCTTCTTATGAGGCCGCAGCAATTACCGGAAACTGGGACAGATCTGCGCTGGAGTGTGACTTTTCTGCGCTGGAGCACTAAGTATTAATCTTCCTCTTGCTCATAGTCCAGGCTGTCTGTCAAAAGACGATTTTCATAAAGCTCTCTCCAGTCAGTGTAAAGCTCCGTATAAGGAAAAACACCTGATGAATGATCATTTGATGTCCAGGTCAGATGAACTACGGCATATTCAAAAGCTGTATTCATGACCTGAAACAAAACATCATCATTATCTTCCCGTTTTGCAATTGACCGGACCTCTTTTCCATAAAGTACATGGCTGGAACTTATTTCCAGAGACAGCTGTCTGGTAAAATCAGACTTTGTCCGGAACCAGGGTAATGGCAGCACTGCTGTATTTTCCATATCCCTATTCATTAATGGTTTCTTCATTTCCCTCTTCTTTACCCATCAGCTCATTTACTTTTGCAGAGGTCTGATGTATAATTTCATCCATCTCTTTTACACAACTATCAATCCGGCTATAGAACTCTTCTTTCTCCTGTATATTGTCGGTAATTTTTGCCAGAGCTGTTAAGCCCAGAATAGAGGCAACCGGTTTTCTGATTTCATGTGAATTGATCCAGGCAATCTCTTTTAAAGTCTGATTCTGCTCATTAATCCGTTCTTCACGTTTTTTCCGCTCTGTAATTTCAGTTACGATATCTATATAACCGGAATGTTGTTCCTGCGAATCAAAGATTGAGGTACTGTTAACTTCTACCCAGTAAGGCAGCCCGCTTTTAGCGTAATTTACAATTTCAATATTAAAAAAATCATTGACTTTAAGCGATGCGGCAATGAAATCTTTAGTAGCCTGACTGGTTTCCGGGCCATGTAATATTTCACGGGGCAGCTTTCCTTTCAGCTCCGCTAAAGTGTATCCCGAAAGTTTTTCAAAAGAAGAGTTAACCCAGCTTATTCTGCCATCTGTATCTTTGATCACCACCCCGCTTTTAACTTTGCTCACTACTTCTGCCAGCTGCCGGTTTTCTTCATCTTTCTGTTTGAGTTCATCAATATCCTTAACGGCTCCGATAATCCTTTTGGGTGTCCCGTCATCGTCAGTAAGTAAATAAGCCTGATCGAAAACATACTTATAACTTCCGTCTGCACAAAGAACCCTGTAGGTAGCTTCCCAGCGTTTATTAGCCTGTTTAACAAATGAATTGATACTGTTCATTACCCTTTTCCTGTCGGTAGGATGCATTTTTTCTATCCACCACTCCGGTATAAAACATCCCTGATGATGATCATAGCCAAACAGCTGCTTTAAACCGGAATTCCAGGTCACCTGATTGGCAGACAACTCCCAGTCCCAGATTGCATCATGAGTAGCTTTGTTAACCAGTTCATGTCTTTCCAGCGCATTGTTGAGCAATAATTCGCGGTTGAATGTGTCATTAATATCTTTCATTACCCCGCTTATCTTATAGGGTCTCCCATCCTGATAAACGACTACTCCGGCATGACGCACATAATGCCAGTCATTATCTATTTTCAAACGGTGTATATAATCCATCTCACCTTCAGCTACTACTTTATCATGCTGGGCAAGAAACCCGGCCAGATCGTCCGGATGGATCTGTTCCAGAAAAAAGGCTGCGGGTGTAATTGCAGCATTCGGCTCCAGGCCAAACAGGGCATACAAATTGTCTGACCAGCACACTTCGTCTGTCTGCAAAAAATACTCCCAGCCCGCTATTTTTGCCATCTTCTGGGCATAATACCATTGCTGCTGTTGTTTCTGGCTATTTTCAAGATTCTGCTGAAGATAATCCAGCTCCCTTTTTTTTCCTTTGTTATAAAGATTCACCAGGTAGTGTAACAGCAATGCACTAAAGGCAATAAAAATAAAACCTTTCAGGCTATTGATCAGGGCACGATCTTCTACAGGCATCCCGTCTATCAGGAAAGCAATCACCTGATCGCTTAAAACAACCCATATACAACCTATAGTGATGTACAGCAGTACGATATTATTCTTATTTTTCATCGGATTGTTTTTTTTCATAGTGCCCGTATTTGAAACGGCATTTAAAAGCACTACGCATTTTTCCGGGAATGAAGCAATCAAGTGCTACCTGATTTTCCTGCATTTCGGCATGTACGCTGCTGCACATAATGGTTTCAGTTAAAGAGCCTTAAATAATAAAAGAGCTTGTCCAAATCTGATCATTCAAATCTAAACAAGCTCTTAAAAATAGCTATTAATATTGATTTCCCGCTATAATCCGGGTTTCACTTTAACTCTGATGCCTGCTGAATGTGTCGTAAATTCTGGTGCATACATGCATTGCATAGAGGTAATTCCGTTAGAGAAATCTCCAGCATGGGTTACTCTCAGCGGATATTCAAACACATAAACACCTTTACGCAGATAACCGATAAAGAAATTTGTTGAAGCATCTTTAGTACTTTCATAATAACCCAGCCCATCCTGATATTTATATCCTGAAATCACATTCACGGGTTCAAATCCTGATGACCGCATGTCCTTTAAATGTACATACTCCATATCCCGGTCTGTATAAATCTCAATCCTGACTTTTAACAGATCGCCTGTTTTAAGCACATCGGCTGAATTAACCGGGGTAAGCACATCTCCATTTTTTGTCTGCTTTTGTATAAATAACTGCTTTTTGATTTTAACTCCTGTTTGCGAAGAAGTAATTTGATCAAGCTGTTCAAAATATTGCCAGTATACACCACCCCAGGCAACTGTTTTATTGTTGTTTTTAATTTGAACAACAGCCATCTCAGGTCTAACATCCGCACCTGCAATAGTAATCTTCTGATAACCTGTACCGGCTTCTTTCGCGGTATCGGCAATGCCCAGTTGTGCAAAAGTCTGCTTACCCAGTAAAACTTCAGGTGCTGCAGATTCTTCCAGTAAATTATAGCCTTTCATCAATAAAGCATAGCAGGCTGCTGCAGTAGCTTTAGTCGTTTTCCAGTCGTTGGTTTGTTTATGCTTTAACAACCAGATTTTTATTTCTTCTACCGACCTGGCATCGCCTGCAACTTCATCAAAAGCTTCAATCAGCAAAGACTGTGTCTCTACCGGATTCTCATACCACCACCAGCCATTACGGTTGTTAGTCCAGTACATACCCATTTCATCATTTTGCTGAGCTCTTTCCTTTAACAGGTTAATGATTCTCAAAGCTTCTGCTTTGTTCCCGCTCCTGCTCAAAACCAAAGCCGCCTGTCCCTGCTGATAAGGCTCCATAAGTTTCCAGTTCTCGGTTACTTTTTTCAGATAATAGGCAAAGGCCTTCTGAAACTCCGGATCTGTATTTTTCTGATTAATATAACTTCGTCCGTATAAATAATGTAAAGGTAGATAAGCAACGCCTTTACCGCTTTTTTCTCTTTTAAAATCATCCTTTAATTGCTTATCAAGATAGATAACAGCCTTATTTAGTGTAGAATTAAAAGTAGGGTATGCTTTTTCATCAACCAGCTTCAGATGTTTAAGCTGCCCCATACCTGATACGATATGCTGGGTGATATAACGGTCATCACTCATGCCGGTAAACCAGGCAAAAGAACCATTGGGTTTCTGCATTTTTTCCAGCTTCTCGAAATTGCTTTTCAGCTCATAGGTCATCCTGTTCAGATCAAATAAAACTGCCAGTCTTTTCTTCTGCTCAGTTTCTGATGCTGCTGCTCTGACCCAGGGAGTTTCTTCGAGCAGAATTGACTTGAGTTCAGGATTCTTCTCTAAATTGGAGAGTAAGGCTTCTCCGCTTTTAGTCTGCTGCCACTGATTAAATACCTGCTTTATTTTTGGAGAACTATTGATAATTCCGGTTGCAAAACTATTGGCATAGAAACGGCTGAAAGTTTGTTCAGCACATTCATAGGGATATTCCATCAGATAAGGTAGTGATTGCACTGCATACCAGACCGGATTAGCCGTTAACTCCAGCGTTAATGCCTGATTTTTTAATGTCTTTGAAGAACCTGAATGCAGCAGTTTTTCCAGGGTGAAAGTTTTGGTCGTATTTCCTCTGACATTCATGGACATAGTCTCGGTAACCAGCATTGAATTCGGTAAAACAGGAACTGTATTCTCCTCTCCATCGCTGTATTTTCCAGACTGTGCGATCACTTTATAGGTTATCGCACTGATACCGGATGGAATAACCAATGGCCATTTTAATACTTCATTACCCTTATCTGTAACTTCAAATTTTTGTTGAGCTTTCCCTTCTTTTGACAGCAACTGGATAATTTTACCAGTTAAAGCATCTCTCAATTCCAGTGATGCTTCTCCGTTAAGGTTTTTCCCAGACAGGTTATTCAGCTTTGCACTCAGCAGGATCGTATCTCCTTCACGGAAGAAACGAGGCGCATTAGCAGCAATAGCGAGTTGTTTCTGGGTAATCAGTTCACGTTCAACAATACCGGTTTTAAGATCTTTGGTATGGGCGAAACCCATCATTCTATAGCGGGTTAAAGACTCAGGAATCGTAAACTCTATATTAATTTCGCCAGCTTCATTGGTTTTCAGTTGCGGATAAAAGAAAGCTGTTTCATTAAAATTTGTTCTTGGGATCACTTTAGGAGAATCACCTGCTGATTTTTCATTATTCAGCTTATTTTCCGGAGCCTCGGCCGCAGCAGGCTGCACGGCTTCCATAGCTATTAAATTGTCCTCAGATACTTTCACCCCCGCTACCCGGCCATTGAGCGCTGGAGTTGCATTCCCCCTCAGCACTACAGATGCTTCTGACTTATAAGCTTTTTTCTGGACACCAAGACCCGTTACCACAACTTCACTTAACCTGCTTCCATCTTCTTCCAATATAATATCCAGTCTTTTTGCCTGAGTAGCCTTCAGCTGGGTTGTCTTATAACCAATGGCAAGAATGCTTAACTGATCTCCTGGTTTAACGTTAATAACATAGATACCATTATCGTCAGCAGAGACTTTAACCTTACCAGAGGTCACTATCGCACCCGGAACAATATAACCCTGGCTGTCTGTGATCAGCCCGTAATGTGCTGTACCTTTCTGCAGCTGCGCCAGTCTTTTAACTGCCATGGCTGAAACATCTCGTCTGTTCTTTTCTTCCAGTCGCTGCAAATATTGATTAAATGCATATCTGGAGCCTATCTGGAGTGGAAAACCTACTGCATTCAGTGTTTCATAATTACGTTCCGCAGTCTGGAAATAGAAATTGCTATTGCCTAAAAACCAAAGTCCGTTTCCGTTATTCATATTATTTAAATGAGATGTCCACTGATAAACGTAATAGCCATAATAAGGTGAAGCAACCTGATCCCATTCCAGTTTCTTCAGTCCATCCAATGAAGCATCATACAATGTGGCAACCATTTCGGCCATCTGTTTTTCACCCTTTTTGCTGGTGATCTTTAACTTCCAGCTTTCTTTTTCTCCTGGTTGTAATTTATTACGGAAGGTTAAGAAATTAATATCCAGCTCTTTGGACAGATCAACAATATTTACAGTCTGCATCACATTATTAATCACCCCGTTTTGTATCATGGTAAACTGAACTGCAAATGCTTGTTCATATCCGGGTTGTACTGGGATTTTCAGGATGGTTTGCTCCAGAGAAATTTTCACCCATACCTTTTCTGCAATTTTCCCCTTATAATAGACTTCGTAATAGGCTTTTGCATCAGGCAAAGCACCTGCAATCCTGAAAACAGCACTCTCTGATGGAGTAACTGCAGTTTTCTCAGCAACCAGCCATTCTTTTGTACTTTGTATAACAGCCGGACTGCTATGATAAATGCGGATTATTCTGGTTGTGGAAACGGTATCACCAGCATTATTTTTTGCTGTCAGTTTAACCCTGTAATAGCCAGGGGACAGATTCTTTTCATTTAAGGTCAGGGCTCCTATTCCATTGCTGAAAGTTAGATCCTGATGGAACGCGGTTGTTAAAGCAGTCCAGTTTGCGGGATCATAATCGCCCTTATATTCTTCAAAAGGAAATGCTTTGATAAATTCTTCTTTGCTTAAAGTATAGTTTTCAGCTATAACAGGAAATATATTTTTATTCACCAGTCTGCCCGGATATTGAAGAGCAGTCCATTCCGCATTTAATTTAGCCGGAATAGGTTCTCCATTCAGATTCTGCACACTCAAAGACAGGCTATCTGTTTTAGGGGTTAAAAACAATTGCTCAGGCAAAGCGGCATTTAAGACCATATCTGTTTTACCGGCATTGATACTTTTTGAAGCGGTTCTGGTTTCGCCATTAAGATCTGTAATATCAGCCGTAATTTTGAAAGTATAGTTCTCATTGGTATTCAGATCGGCAGCTGCAAAAAAAGTGAGGTTAAAACTGCCACCTTCTTTAGTCTGGGTTGTCCCGATTGCAATTTGCTGAAGCGATTCGCGCTGATAAGGCCGGCGACCGTAACCATAGAAGACCGGGATTACACTTCTGTAAACCTTATAGCTTACTTTAGCCCCGGTTACTGAATAACCGGAAAAAGCTATGGCCTTTCCCTGTACTTTGATACTGTCATTCAGTTTGTATTTTTGAGTAGATGCATCAAAATTCACCTCGAAAGTTGGTCTTTTATATTCTTCTACCTGTACTTCAACAGTACCGTATATAGTAGCCAGCTGCATCGTTCCGTTTAATTTACCGGTTGGAATAGTAAAGGACCCCTGAAAAGTTCCGTAATCATTAGTCTTTACAGTTACTTTTTCTATGTCTTTATAATTGGCATCTTTGAAGGAAAGTTCAAGACTCTCCTCTGGAATAATACTATTTTTATCATTCTTATTTTCCATCAGCAACCCTTTATAATACAGGGTCTGTCCCGGCCGGTAAATGGCCCGGTCTGTAAAAAGAACTACCTGTTTACGATCTGTCTCCTGATGATTATTTCCATAGCTGTTAACCGGTATATAAAGGCTATCGGTACCGTTTATAATCCGCGCTGTTCTGACATTTAAACTTTCCTGAGAGGCTAATATGGCATAACCTGTCCCATCTGTTTTAAACAAAGGGCTTTTTTCATTAATCTGCTGATTTTCTTTAAAATCAGATAGAATTTCCTGAATAGCTACCCCTTTTAAAGGTGCACCAGTCAGGCTGTTTGCTACAAAATATTCTTTTTTATCATTGAAGTGCCGCTGTGTCACAGCCATGGAGGTCACCCTGAAATTACTGTGCTGAACTATACGCTGCGCCTGATTGGTATCTATAGTATTTTGCGCAATGATAATATAGTTGCCGTAAGGAAGAGCATCCATTTTTGCGATCAGAGTATGCGACTGATAATCAACAGCCTTAGGTAAAACTTCGTTCCAGCTTCTTACTGGTTTATGTTTTTTAAGGAACTGCACATATTTTTCCTTACTATCAAAATTGAAGTAAAAATCACTAAAGCCGGCTGGTACTTTATAGAGCTGCAGGTTGATCGTATCCAGATTTCTATAGGTAAAGTAAAGCTGAGATGGCAACCCCGGCTGGCTGAACTGTTTTAATTGGATAGCCAGTGTTTTACTTTTAAGTTCCTGAATCAGGTTAGCTGCATTTTTAGCACCATTACTTTTAGGAAAGGCCCTGATAGCTTTACCGGCAAGTTCTGCTGCTTTAATGAGATCCTGCTTTTTACCAGCGGATAATGTTTCCCCATTTTTAATAAGCAACGCCTGCTCGTATAATATATCGGCATATATTTCTGTAGAACTGACCTGTGTTGCCAATAGCTCAAGAGCTTTGAAATACTGCTCTCCCTTGTTCAGTACTGTACTTTTCTGATAAACAAATTTCAGCCTCCGGAGATCTGCATCGGCCAATGCCGCTGTCTGATGATATTTATCATGATACTGAAGCAACTGCTGAAAAATCTTAAGTTGTTCTGCTGCCAGAGAAGTGCTGTCATTCTCTGCTATTTTCAGTCCTGCAAATGTTTTGTATTCGCTAAAAAAACGGGGATCATTAAAATCTGCCTGATCATCCCTGATATCTGCCAGACCAAGCTGTGAATTGGAAAGGATTTTCAGTGCACGATGGGCTAATAAGTCATAAAGTGCAGGTCTTAAATATCTCGTAGTAGTATCTCCCAGAAGGATCTCATTTAAAACACCAACTTTTGTGTTCTGCAATAGTTCTTTCTCTGCCATTGAAAACAGCAGCTGTCTGACCACTTCACCGGTTATTTTTTTGATTGACCAGGTTTGAATATCATCGCCTATATTACCTTCTACCTGTGTACGCTGATATATTTTATAGCGGTTTTGCTGAAAGTATTCCCAATAAGTCTCTGCCAGCAGAGATTGCAGTACGCTCTTTTCAGGTTGTCTGGCTAAACGGATATCTTCTTTTAAATCTTTCAGTATGCTGGTAAAGGCAGCTTCTTCCAGATAACCCTGAAACATAATCCGGTACATTGCAGATTTAATAAGCAGAGTGGTGTTTCCATCTTTCCTGGCCCGTTCATTAATACTGTTAATCAGGGATAATGCTTCTCTGGGTTTTTCCTTACCGGCCAGGGAATCAACTTTAAAAAAGGATGGATCGCTGGTTTTAAGATGCTTCTGAGAGAAGGTTTTTGCCGTAAAGAATAAAATGCAGGTAACGCATAAGGCAAGTCGTATAACAATTTTCATATGCAGTGATATTTAAAGGAAGATGAGTTCAGGTCACAAATTCCATAATCAATTGGTGAACTAAACAAATGTCTAAATATTACGGCACAATTAATTTGTTTTATTTTAAGACATGATCTTTTTTTAAAAGCTCATATAACACACATTCCCGCAGTCTTTCATCATCTGCCAGCAAGGGATGGTTGAAAGCAAGCACTTCTTTCATTCCAAGCTTTTTCATCACATTGACAGAGGGTAAATTCACCTGAGGAGCCATTGCATTTATCTTTTCCAGCTTTAATTCATCAAAGGCGTAATCCAGACATCTTTTTGCTCCTTCTGTAGCAAAGCCTTTTTGCCATGCTGATTTTTTCAATCGCCAGCCAATATCTGTACATGGGTTAAAATCAGCTTCAAAAGTTTGTACGGATAATCCGATAAAACCAATAAAATCTCCGGTCTCCAAATGGTCGGCAGCAAAATAACAAAAGTGTTTTTCTTTGAATTGTGCCGACATTCTTTCTATAAATTCCTGAGTCTGTTGTGCAGACTGAGTTGCCGGAAAGAATCTCATAACCTCCGGATCAGCATTGATCTCAGCCATTTTTTCTATATCCGCACGTATCCAGTCTCTGAAACCCAGCCTTGCTGATCTGAAAATATAGTGTTTATCTGCTTCCATTTTTATACCTTTTAAAAACAAAGATATAGAACGCTTTTTTTTCTCCGGAGGATAAATATCCTGAGTTTCAAAAATTAATATCTATCATTGTTCCCTATATTTATGAACACACCCCAATCAGAGAAACCGGATAACGTGGACCTGCTGATCAAATTCAGGGAGGGGGATGAACCTGCGTTTATACAAATTTACAATCAGTACAGAGGTAAGGTTTATAGTTATGCTTATCAGCTATGCAAGTCGGCCGACACTGCAGAAGAAATTGTACAGGAGGTATTTATCAAAATATGGCAAAAAAGAGAGCAGATCAATGTGGCTTTATCTTTCAATGCCTATCTGAAAAAAATCACATTGAATCATGTCCTGAATTATCTTAAAAAAGTGGCCCGCGAAAAGGCTTTACAGGAACAAATCTATCATACTATTGAGCAAAGTTCCAACCGCACGGAAGATCATGTGCTGGAAAAAGAACTACGTAAAATCTATGATGAGGCCATCAGCCGCTTACCTCAGCAAAAAAAACTGATCTACCACCTAAGCCGTGTAGAGGAGCTGAGTCATGATGAAATCGCACTGAAACTGAATATCTCTAAAAACACGGTCAAGAATCATATGGTTGAAGCCAGCCGCTTTATCCGTGAATATGTAAGTAAAAATGGCAGCATCATCTGTTTTATTATTGCTTCTTCAAATTATTTTCATTCTAACTAGTCCTTAGGGCTCCGGCAGTTGTATAGTATGTAGAAATGGATAGCATATTGATCCATTCATGGAATACTATGAACGAAAAAGAGGAATTAAAACTGCTATATCATCTGTATCTGACCAATCAGTGTTCGCCAGCCGAAATGGAACGTTTCTTTCAGCTGATCAAAGACAATGAACATGATGAGGAAATGACCAGTCTGATGTCAGTAACCTGGGATCAGACGGAAGCAAAACCTGAAACCGGGCTGATTCCTCCTTTCTTCTCTCAAGACACAATACAGGTGAGGCCAATGCTGACTCGCAGGATTAGTTACGGTTTCAGGCACTTTGCCGCAGCCGCAGCTATCCTGCTTGTTCTTGGTGGAACTTATTTATATCGTAACCGCATATCCCAGGTCTTTAATCCTGTTCATCAGACTGAGGTATTCAGTAAAACTGCTGAACGCAAACAATTACTGCTTGCGGACGGAACTAAAGTATGGCTCAGCCCGGAGAGTAAACTGAGCTATCCTGACCGGTTTAACGGAAGTAAACGGATCGTCAGTCTGGATGGGGAAGCTTTTTTTGAGGTTACCCATGATGCAGATCACCCATTTATTATTCAAAGTGGATTGGTTAATACGACCGTACTGGGAACCAGTTTTAATGTGAGTGCTTATAAAAACCAACCTGATATCAACGTCACACTGGTGACCGGAAAGGTTGCAGTAACACTGAAAAACACCAATCATGAGCAACCTGTTATGATTACTGCCAATCAAAGAATTACGGTCAGCAGGTCTACAGAAAAAATTACAAAGACCGATTTCCCGGACGCAGCAGATTTTCTGAACAGACGTCTGGGTTTATTTGATTATAAGGGAAGTATTTTCAGCGATGTGGTTACCGACCTGGAATTACAGTATCATCTGCAGATTACCCTGGCCCCGGATCTTGCTCAAAGCAGGTTCTATGGCCAGCTGGATATGACTTTACCTGTTGAACAATGTCTTGATAAATTAAGTATGGTAATGGAGGTAAACTGGAAGAAAGAGAGGGGGCGGTATGTTATTGTAAGATAGCTTCTGTAATCATAAGATAAATGCCCGGCTTCTGTTTCAGAAAACCGGACATCATCCTGATCAATTAAAAAATGCCCGGGCCTTGAGAACTTTAGGGCAGATTAAAATCAATATTTAAATATAAAGTTATGAAAAAATACGAACCGATAAGGTTCCTGGCATTTATTGCCTTACTGTTATTGCTTTTGATGTTCATTCAGGTAAGAGCTTATGCCCAAAGTCCATTGGAAAAAAAGTTAAGTATCAGTCTGAAAGATGAATTATTAAAATCAGCACTGGATAAAATCAGCCTGGCAAGTGGTATTAAATTCACTTATAATGAGCAGATCGCCAACAGTAAAATCAAAATCAGCGTTGTGGCAAAGGACAAAAATTTAAATGAGGTATTAACCCTTGCATTTGCCGAACAGCCCGTTAAATTCACCGCGCTTGGCAAAGAGGTTTACATCAGATTTGATCCTGCAAAAGAAAAAAAGGTTCCGGCCGACCCGGCGGCAAATCCGGCAGAAAGCCAGGGAAGATACACGATAAGTGGTACAGTTTCTTCGGCTAAAACAGGAGAAACACTGATTGCTGCAACAGTCAGGGTTGCAGGTACAAGACAAGCTACTTCAAGTAATGAATATGGTTTTTACTCGCTTTCACTTCCTAAAGGAAAATACAATCTGGAAATCAGTGCAGTAGGCAGCAGAACAAATCTGCAGACAGTTCAGCTGGATAAAAATTTAAAACTGAATATTGGGTTGGATGACAGTGCAAATGAACTGGAAACGGTAAACATTACCTCATCGTCTGCTAAAAGAAGTATTGATAATCCACAGATGGGAATGGAGCGTTTAAGTGTATCGGAAACCAAAACTATTCCGGTTATACTGGGCGAAAGAGACATCATCAAAACGCTGCAGCTTTTACCGGGTGTAAAATCTTCCCTGGAAGGAACAAGCGGCTTTTTTGTAAGAGGTGGAAGTGCAGATCAGAATATGATATTACTGGATGAAGCCCCTGTTTATAATGCCACTCACCTGCTCGGTTTTTTTTCTACATTTAATTCGGATGCCATTAAAAATGTCACCTTGTATAAAAGTGGGATGCCTGCTCAGTATGGTGGCAGATTGTCTTCTGTAATGGATATCAAGATGAATGACGGGAACAACCAGAAACTGAGTGTAAGCGGCGGAATTGGTATGATTGCAGCCAGAGTGAATGTGGAAGGTCCGATACAGAAAGGAAAATCCTCTTTTCTGATTTCTGCACGCAGAACATACCTGGACCCATTTATCAAGCTTTCTTCAGATACGTCGGTTAAAAAGGTTAAGCTTTATTTTTATGATGTCAATGCCAAAGCAAACTATATCCTCGGAGAAAAGGACAAGTTGTTTATTTCCGGTTACCTGGGCAGGGATGTATTAAAATCAGACAGGTTAACCGGACTGGACTGGGGAAACGTAACTTCTACCCTGCGCTGGAATCACGTGTTTAACAGCAGGTTGTTCTCGAACACCTCCTTAATCTTCAGTAATTACGATTATACCATTGACAGTAAAGAAGATCAGAATTCTTTCTCCTTGTTTTCACAAATCAGAGACTGGAATTTCAAGGAAGATATGCAATGGTATGTCAACGATAAAAACACACTGAGTTTCGGCGTAAATGCAATTTATCATACCATCAAACCTGGTGAAGTCCGGGCTGAAGGGAACACGGGGTTTATCTCCCAGGATCTGCAAAAAAGATTTTCACTGGAAAATGCGGCTTATGTAAGTAATACCTGGAAAGCGAGTGACATGTTTAGTCTGACTTACGGATTACGGCTTTCTGCTTTTTCCATCTTAGGAAGTGGTGAGTATTTTGACGTAAACAGTGCTGGTGAAGTGACAGGAAGCAGAACTTATAAAAGAGGAGAAATTGTAAAGACCTACCTTAACCTGGAACCCCGGATTGCTGCTGCAATACAATTCAGCGAATCTGCATCGGTTAAAGCTTCTTATGTCCGCAATGCGCAGAACCTGCATTTAATTTCCAATTCCAATTCTATGTCGCCTACAGACAGATGGCTGGCCAGTACTAATATCATCAAACCTGAAATCAGTGATCAGGTATCTTTGGGCTATTATAAAAATCTGGGAGATAATGCTTATGAATTTACTTCAGAGATTTATTATAAAGGTCTTAAAAATCAGGTCGACTATCGCGATGGTGCCGATATTTATACCAACAGACCAATTGAGACACAGTTACTGTATGGCAGAGGAAGAGCCTACGGAATAGAAATGCTGATCAGAAAGAAGACAGGCAAACTAACGGGATGGGTTGGTTATACCTTATCTAAATCTGAAAGACAGGTAGATGGGATCAATAATGACCGCTGGTATAATACCCGTCAGGACCGGACGCATGATATTTCAATTGTAGCGATGTATGCATTGAATGAAAAGTGGTCTTTATCTGCTAACTGGGTATTTTCCACCGGAAACGCAGTGACTTTCCCTAATGCAAAATACAGATTACTTGGAGAAAGTTATTTCTATTTTTCTGAGCGTAATGCAGAAAGAATGCCGGCTTACCACAGATTAGATCTTGGTGCAACGCGTACATTAAAGAAAACTAAAAAATATTCTTCTGAGCTAAGTATGAGTTTATATAATGCTTATGGCAGATCAAATGCCTATGGTATTGAGTTCAGGGACAATCCATACGATCCTAACAGAACTGAGGCTGTAAAAACAAGTTTGTTCCGGTTTATACCTTCTATTTCTTATGATTTTAAATTTTAATATGAAAGCTATATATATGCTGGCAGCACTCTCAGTGCTCCTTGTATCCTGCGAAAAAGTGATACAACTAAAACCTGCCACTAAACAGGACAAATATGTAATTGAAGGCACCATAACCAACGAACCTGGTAATTGCAGTGTTTTAATCAGCAGAACCAAAAACTTTGATGATGATAATACGTTTAACGGGGTCAACGGAGCTATTGTAAAAATAGAAAACAATGGTACAGTTGTAACGCTTCCTGAAACCAGTTCAGGTGTATATACAACCACTGCAATCAATGGAACTCCTGGTCAGACTTACCGCTTAACAGCGACGGTGAATGGGGAAACTTTTACTGCTGTCAGTACGATGCAGCAACCTGTACCATTACTGGACTTCTATCTTAAGCCAGCAGATTATGATAGTCTGAGAACTGTGGCTTATGTCAAGTATAAGGACTCTGCTGAAGTCAAAAACTTCTACTGGTTTGAGCTGTTCATCAATGATAAGAGGCAACAAAATTATGCTGTGGCAAATGACGAGTTTACTACCGGGCAGCTGATCAATTCAGGACTTATATTTCAGAACAAAACTAAAAACAGAGAAAAGGATATCAAAAGAGGCGACAAGCTGAGTGTGGAAATGCATAGTGTTGACCCTTCTGTTTTTCTTTATCTTTTTAGTTTATCCGGGGCAAAAGGAAGCGGAGACAGTGCTGCACCGGCCAACCCTATCAGTAATATAACGGGAGGAGCCCTGGGCTTTTTCAGCGCGCATACGACGCAGCGCAAGAGCCTGATTATCCCTAAATAATTTCATTTAACAGGATCAGCAATTAATGTGGTATCCTTATTGAGGAGATATTCCGATCAGATTTACAGCTAATCAGAATATTTCCTCAATCTTGAACAAATGAAGCAATTTATCCCATTGACCTGCGCTGCCATCCTGCTGATTTCCTGTAATGGACAACAGAAAAACAATCAGAAAGTTACTGGCTTAAAAGACACTCAAGCCCAGGATTCTATTCAGAAACCCATTCCGGCAACAGCAAAAACTACTCAGGAAAATCTGCCGGAAATTTCCAAAGCAAAAAGCTGGTTGACTGCAGCCATCGAAAATTCGCTTAATAAAGCGAATGGCAACATGGAAAACACCAATGAGGAAGCCGAAGAAAATATCAAAAGTATTTATACAAAACAGTACGATGAGTATAAAGATGATGCGATCAATGTAGATTTGGACAACGGCCTGACCTCTGAAGAATTTTTCACCAAATGGAAGGACAAGTATAATCCCAAATTAGCAGGAATCGGAACTGGTTTATTTATCCCGGAACAGGATTACGGACTAATCAAAGTAACCCATTGTGAATTGAAAAATAAAATAGGTGACAACTTCATTTTCAGCGTAGTAATAGAAGATACTGAGTCTAAAATCAAGCATAACCGGGACATCAGACTGATCCCCTCAGGCAGTACATTTCTGATAGATGACATCATGGAATACTAAATTTCAGGACAAAAAAAGACGTTATTTTCTGAAGGAATAAAAAAGAGAATTCTGTTTAGAACTATTCTAAATTACTTTGGTATATTTGGTGATTATCTTGAAAAAAGATTTTCCCAGAATATTATAGTAAATTACCCCTAATAATGATAGAATTAAAAATAGAATTTTCAGAATACATCAAAAATTTCGAAGAGAAATTAAAGCTTCTGTTCCGGGGGAAAGACAATACTGATCAATTTGACCTTGCAGCAAAACTACCTCCTTTAATCATGCACGAAATTCTTGCTGAACAGCCTCTGGCAGCAGCAATTCCGGAAGAGTATGGTGGAAATGGAAGTGTGGTAAAAGAATGCCTGAGCGTCCTGGCTGCGGCTTCATATGAGTCTTTACCACTGTCTCTGACCTTTGGAATTAACATCGCTCTTTTTCTGGAGCCGCTTTCCAAGTATGCGGATGATTCAGTTAAAAAAGAAGTATTTGACCGTTTTCTTTTTCACCAGAATATGGGTGGCCTGATGATCACTGAACCTGATTATGGTAGTGATGCACTGAACATGAAAACCAGAAATACAGAGCTGGCTGATACTTACAGCATCAAAGGAACTAAACACTGGCAGGGACTTACCGGTCTGGCTGATTACTGGCTGATTGCGTCCAGAGCCGAACTGGCTGATGGCGGATTAAGCAGAGATATTGATTTCTTTTTATGTGATAATACACAAAAGAAACAGCAAATCGTCGTAGAGGAATACTTTGATACGATGGGGCTTCATATGATCCCTTACGGACGCAATATTTTAAATATTGAAGTTCCTAAAACGTTTAAATTAAATCCTGAAACTACAGGTATTAAAATGATGCTGGATATCCTGCACCGCAGCAGAATGCAGTTTCCCGGTATGGGAATGGGGTTCATCAGGCGTATGCTTGACGAAGCTATTCTTCAATGTAAAAACCGGATTGTAGGAACAGCAAATTTATTATCGATGGATCAGATCCAGTTCCAGATTTCTAAAATACAGTCAGCTTATACGATCTGTTCGGCAATGTGTGTCAGAAGCAGCAGCATTAGCGGAATTGAACATAATTTAGCAGCTGAAGGCCTGGAGGCCAATAGTATGAAAGCCGTAGTCACTGATCTGATGCAGGAATCAGCACAGATTTTAACACAGGTTTCTGGTGCCAAAGGGTATAAAACATCTCATATTGGCGGACGTGGTATTATGGACAGCAGACCTTTTCAGATTTTCGAAGGTTCGAATGAAATGCTTTATGCACAGATTTCAGAGATCATTGTACGTCAGATGAAGAAACAGAAAGAATCTAATCTTTTTGACTTCCTGACCACACTTCAACAAACTGCTCAGGCTTGCCATTATTTTAAAAAGGAACTGAGTTTTAACTTAAGCACCTCTCTTTCTCAACGCAAACTATTTGACCTGGGAAAGGTAATCGGCAGAATTGTTTCTTTAGGCTATGTTCTGGATCTGGAAATTAAGGGATTCAGAAAAGAGCTGATCGAAAATTGTATTGTGAATGTAAAACAGGATATACGCACATTAATCTGTGCTTTCAATTTTGATAACAGCACACAGGTAATTGAAGATTATACTGCTGAAAGCTCATGGTTTAATTTCGCTTAACCAGACAGGTTTAAGCTAAAATCCTAAAAGGCGGGATAAAAGAGCAGGTGTACCAGCTCTTTTATCCCGCCTTTTTATGGAGCCTCATACGCCGGCGAGAGCTGATAAGGTATTAAAAATCCACCTTAATCTTAGCTCTTATCCCCCACCTGGATATATGCGGATTATCTAAATAGCTCAGCCTTTTAACCAGATCGATCCTTAATATTTTAAAGATGTTGGAGATTCCTATACTTCCTTCCATATAGGGTGTGGAACCCAACGCTGAAGACATAATCCGCCCATGTTTGTCTTGTGGGAACTGATATAAATCTGAATTCTGCGTTGGATCATTCTTACTGGAAATTGATCCGGTCAGGGCCTTAAAAGTGATGATCTCTCTTAACTGAAGTCTTTTTACCAATGGAATCTTATTCAGGAAAAACCCATTGAAATTATGTTCCAGATTAACGCTTGCATATTTATCACTCAGGAACTCCATGAAATTCATCAGATTATAAGATGGCAGTTCATAAGCATAACTCTGGTTAGCCCGGTGTATAGTCAGCAAAGGAAATGGAACTTTACCAAATACTTTTCCTGCTTCAAGAATAATATCAGAATAGCCAAACTGCGACAGATAAGTTCTTTTAAAGACATTGAAAGTCAGGTTCTGATAGTTATAGTCTCCATGCAAAAATCCTTTAATACCAACCGATCCGCGTAAGGTGAAAATAGGGTATCCATTTCTGATTGGTCTTCTGAAGCGTTTCCCCTGATAAAATTGTTCGTGTGGTGCCCACCTTACTTCTGCCGTAAATTCTGAATTGGTAATGTCCTGCACATCTACTGGTCCGGCAGTACTTAATGCTATAAATCTGAGTCCTCCTGCGGGATCCAGAATCTGATTTTTATAGGCTACTTTAAATGAAAAATGATCTTTTGTTTCATGAAGGTATTCAAAAAGCCACTTTCTGTTGTATAACCATTTATCATTAATTCCTCTTTTGAATGATAACAGAAAGTTATCATCTTCCAGAAAGTTAAGATCCTGCCCGGGTATCTGTGTTTCATAGCTATGTCTCAGTGTTAACGACTTGACAGGAAATTCATAGATGGAGCCGGGCGAAAGTGATAAGATAGCTCCCAGTGAATACTTCCATTTATGATCACGTGTACCGTAAGCCATATGGCCATCAAAGAAAATCCTTCTGCTAAATGCATCAGTAGTCCGCCCGCCAATTTTAAGTCTCAGACCTTCTACGGGATTAAAGCTATAAAATGAATTAAACGGCCCGACTTCTACTTTCCCCTGCCCTATATAACCCGAGAGTAAAAATGAAGCCACTCCCATCGCACGTTTGAACTTCTTTGAATTTTTAAGACTGTCTATATTTTTATAGGCCATCTGCTCAATCGAAGTCAGTTTTTCCGGTCTTAATTCTTCCATAGGGATCGGCCGCGCCAGATTATCCAGCGGTTTAAGCTTTAAAGTCTGATTCAAAGCTGTTGGACTGCTGACAAAATCATTGATAAACAGGGTTCGTTCTCCAAACACACTTGCACCCTCTTTGAAAAGCCCCAGATCCATAGCCATTACACTTTTACCTAAATAATAATGACCGGTTTTATCCTGATGATAATCCAGGGATATACTCATATCCTTTACCCAGTTAATATTTATTTTGGAGTTGACAGATAGTGTAGCCTTTTGTACTGCGTATTTACCATCCAGGGAGATATATAAATGACCAAGGAAAAGCACATCTTCTTTATTACGTGGTGCGATCATCAGCTTAATCTGCATCGGTGAAACATCTTTTAAAGTATCAATGATAAAATACTTATAAAACTGAGGGGCCAGCTCTGCGATAGGACTCATAAAACTCTGGTTGCCGATACCGATGTCATTCTGATAAATATCAGCCCGCTGATAGATTTTATCCAGGTACTCATTGATTCCATCTTCATCAATGAACTGATCTATACGTGACTGGTTTTCTGCAAGAACAGCTGATTCCTGTTTAAAGGGGTTCTGATACACCAGGTTATGGGTAAGCTTCTCCTTCATAAATATAGGGGTCAGCAATCTGCCCGGCCGGGTCAGTGAATCTGAATTGTCTTTTAAAAATGATAACTTTTTAAGTAGCCTGGATGTCTTCGCTTTCTCAGTGGTCATACTTAAGGAAATATTCAATTTCTCATACTCCTTGTAAGAAAGATAATTCTGAAGATTTGAAGCATTGGTCTTTTTATGTTCAATAACCCTCCTGATTAATTCCACAGCTGGGTTGTTCTTATTCTTATATCTTGGTTTATGAGCAACAGAAATACTAACCTCAGATAAATCCTGAGTCTGTGGCTCCAGTTGAATATTCAGCTGGTGGGTATGGCCTGAAGGTACCTCCATCCGTACTCTGTGATAACCTATACCGTAGAAATTAATGTGTTTAACTTTATCTTTTGAAGCGATACTAAACGTTCCTTTAGCATCACTTGAAGTCTTGATTGCGGTATGTTCAAACCCAATAGTAACTCCATGGACCGGTTGTCCTGTTGATTTGTCTGTAATCAGACCTTTCACTTGTATCATCTGGGCTTCTGCCCTGAAAAAGAAGAAAAAAATAAAAATTATTGAAATGGAAAACTTCATAAAGCCTGCAGGCCGTCATTGAATGGGATAACAGAATAACTCAGGTTACAAGCTGCCCATTACCCAAATCACGGGCAGCTTGTATAATTTTAACAGACTAAAATGGTATTGCGTAACCAATTGTAGCCATGAAACCTCGGTTCTTAGCTGTTGCCGGACCTTTATTGACATCTGTCAGGCCCAGTGAGTATCTTGCATCAACCAAAACACTCCCTTTACCGACAGGGATGGCAACGCCACCACCCATCTGGATACCGAAATTGAATTTTTGAACTTTAGCGCCATACAGGGACTCTATCTTTTTCACGTCTCCCACAGCCAGACCAATTGCTGGTCCTGCATTAATATAAACAGGGCCGAAAGAATATTTCGCTAAAACAGGAAGCTCAAGATAATTCAGGTTATACTTGGTTTTATCATTTTTAATCTTTGTTCCTGCACTTACATAATTAAGCTCAGGCTGAACTGAAAATGCGGAGTTCTTCACTTTGAAGTTAACACCCAAACCTGCGGTAAAGCCCGTTTTTGACTGCTCACCTTCTATATTACTTATCGCCTGCTTAGAAAAATTCAATCCAACTTTTGGAATTAGCTGAACATTCTGCGCTTTTACCAAATGTACAGAGGCCAGAAGCCCTGCAACTAACAATAACTTTTTCATACTCAAATAATTGATTTTTAACATTCTTTATTATGCAAGTTTAATCTGATCTGAAGATCTTGTGAAGCACAAAGTAACTGAGACGGAAATTTCCAATACTGAAACGACATTTCCATATGTCCAGCAGCATTTCAAATTACCTGCTTTCACGCGGACCTGCTGTTAAGCTAAATTCTTAAAACTGAAAAAAGCTCTCCTGAATAATAAATACATTCTCTTATAATAGTTCATTTGTGATTATTTGTCAGATAAACGCAGTATTTATGAAGACCCCTATTAATTGCAGAATTATTTATATATCAAGTATATATTTTTCTTAAAAGATCCTAAATGCCCGCTACTTATGATCTGGACCTGATTACAGTTATCTTTTCACAACATATCAAAATATAAAAATCAAAATGACGTAGGGGTAAAGTTAAGATGGGACGTACTATGAGTATAAGGGTAAGATAGACCATTAACTCATGCTAAAAAAACAGTCTTATGATAACTCCCATTGTAGATCACGCAAAAAAAATAGTTATTCTTTATTCGTTGCTCCTGTTTTGCTTTTCAGCCAGCATTTACGCACAGGAAAAAACAATAAAATATAACATACTGAGAAATGGCAGCATCATCGGACAGATGCAGTTTTCACAAAAGAATGACGGCGAAGATCTGTATCTCAGAATGACATCCAGAGTCAAAACCCAATTCATCATGAATATCAATGTGGATACGGAAGAGAATGCTCATTTTAAAAACGGGAAGCTGATCAGCTCAAGGGTTATACGTCATGTAAATGGTAAACAGAAAGCGTATAACCAGACCAGGTTTATCAATAACGCTTATCAGACACAATCAGATAAAAAAACAAGCCAGATTAAAGAAGTTATCAATTATAATCTGATGCTTCTGTATACCAGTGAACCAACCAATTTATCACAGGTGTATTCCGATAACTACCTGCAATTCCTGGAAATCAAACAGATTAAACCTCATCTCTACCGTATTACTCTGCCAGATGGCAATTACAATGAGTATTATTTCGATAAAGGTATCTGCCGGGAAGTAATGGTTTATCATTCATTATATACCATTAAAATTCAGCTGGCCTGAGTTATTCAGCATATTAAATCAGAACTTATGTTAATTATCAACAGTATAACAGATCAGCTTTCCGCTTTATCCGGCGCCCCCAGGATAGCAATGGCTGATATCAGCAGCCTGGAAAAAAGTGCACCAAATCTGGTTGTATATGCATTGCCAGCAGTACTTTCAATTACAATTATTGAATTTATTGCATCCTGGTTATCAGAAAGGAAAAACTATGAAAAAAAAGAAATGCTGGGATCGGTATTTGTCGGAGCAGGAAATCTGTTGATTAATCTGGTCATGAAGACAGTGATGCTGTATGGAGTGGTATGGTTATATAATGTGCTTCCCTACCGGATGGCTTTTAACTGGTGGACGCTTATACCTGCTTTCCTGATCTATGATTTCTGTACTTACTGGACACACAGGGTATCACATTTCTGCCGTTTTTTCTGGGCATCGCATGTGGTACATCACTCTGCTGAACATTATAACCTCACGGTTAATTTCCGTCAGAGCTGGTTTCAGTATACCAAAGTCATTTTTTTCATCCCTCTTTTGCTTACCGGGGTTCATCCTGTTATATTTTTTGTAGCCAATCAGCTGAGTATACTTTATCAGTTTTGGGTCCATACTGAAGCTATTGGCAAGCTTCATCCTTTTATAGAAAAACATTTCGGCACTCCATCTAATCACAGGGTACATCATGGCAGTCAGGAAAAGTATCTGGACAAAAACTTTGGTGCGATGTTTATGATCTGGGATCATCTGCTGGGAACATTTCAATATGAAGAGGAGAAACCACGTTATGGCATTACCAGCCCTTTAAAAAGCAGGATTGACCCTTTATATCTTAATTTACATGAATTCCAGGATATCATAACTGATGTCAGACATACACATACCCTGCGTAAAAAACTTTATTATGTTTTTGCCAGCCCGGGTAGTATAGCAAAAAGTAAATTAAAAGCTAAAAATAGCAGCCAGCCCTATTGACTACCGGGTAAATAATTTATTTTTAACATAAATACTCATAAAATGTATCGAAAAAACAGTACACCTTCTTAGTAAATGGAATATAGCGACAATACGATTATTGATTTAATAAAAAAAGGAAATAAGAGTGCATTTGAAGAAATGTTCAGGACGTTCTACAAAACGCTGCGCGCTTATGCTTATACTTTTATAAAAGATAACGAAGGTGCTGAAGAAATTATACAAAACGTGTTTTGCAGAATATGGGAAAAGAGAGACCAGCTAAAGACAGATGGCTCTTTAAAGTCTTATCTGTACCGTGCAGTTCATAACGAAAGTCTGAGTTATCTCAGACACCAGAAAGTAAAAGATTCATTCCAGGATTATTATACAAATCATATGGAAGAAACAAGCGCGGATGCAGCGAACAAGGTACTGGTTTCAGAACTGGACAGGCATATTCAGCTTGCTATAGCTGAACTGCCGCAACAGTGCCGCACTATTTTTCAGATGAGTCGTTTTGAGCAGCTTAAATATCAGCAAATTGCCGATATCCTTAAGATTTCTATCAAGACTGTTGAAAACCAGATGGGAAAGGCTTTGAAAGTGTTGCGGATTAAATTAGTAGAATTTCTGCCTGTTATTATAGTTTTACTTTATTTAATGAAGAAGAAATGAGCACGAATATAAATATGAATGATGATGTGCTGGTGAAATACCTGCTCAGCGAAGCCGATCCTGGTGAAATAGCAGCGGTAGAGGCCTGGCTTAATACGAATACCGGCAATAAAAAATATTATAACGAGATGAAACTCATCTGGGAAGACAGCCTGAGGCTTGCCGGCAAAAGTGAGGGTGATGAATCTGGCACCTGGAGCAAGATTGAAGACCGTTTGAATTTCAATGCAGCTCCTGTAGCTTCATCAAAACCATTAATGAACAGTTACTGGCTACGCCTGGCAGCTTCCATTGTCCTGGTTTGCGGTATCGGGTGGTTTGCCATTAATTATTTCAAAAGCCCGGCTGTAATGAATGTGGAAACTAAAGAGCAGGTTTTAACACAGTTATTGCCGGATGGATCTCAGGTTACGCTAAATAAAAATTCGCTGATCTCTTATGCCAGCCGGTTTACCGGAACTACCAGACCTGTAAAACTACAGGGGGAGGCTTTTTTCAAAGTCACTCCTAATGCGGACAAACCGTTTATAATCAGTGTTAATGATATAACGGTCAGAGTTATCGGCACATCATTCAATGTCAAAAGCAGAAATGGCAAAACAGTTATTGTAGTAGAAACCGGGTTAGTCAGGATTAGTAAGTACCAAAGCAGTATAGAATTACATCCTGGTGAAAGGGTCACTATAGATCAGAATCAAAAAACTCTGGTAAAAGAAAATAATCAGAGTAAACTTTATAATTATTACCGCAGCAAGCAGCTGGAATGTGAAAACACAACATTACAGGAACTCGTTGATGCCCTGAATGAAATCTATCAGGCAAATATCGTGATCAGTAATCCGGCTTTACGCAGCAAACAGATTAATGCTAATTTCAAAAATCAGTCTCTGGATGAAATACTGCATGTCATTTCCTTAACGGTTAATGTACAGGTTCAACGTAAAAATGAGCAGATACTACTAAATTGATTATGTTTCTATGAGGTCATCCACCTATAAAATTCTGGTTATTCTTCTTTTTTCGTGTCTGGCAAATAGTATTTATGCACAGTCCATTCTGGCAAGAAAGATTTCTCTCCATGTGGTTAATCAGCGCCTGGGGAAAGTAATGAATATTATGGAAGAAAAGGGTGCCTTCGGTTTCTCCTATGCCAGTAAAATAGTCCCAAAAGATAGTATAGTTAACTTGCAGGCGGATGGTATAACAATCAAAGAAGCGCTGGATTTACTCTTAAATGAACATTATGAGTATAAAGAAACAAGGAATTTTATTGTGCTGCGTTATGCACCTCTTCAGCTTTCACTGATTACGGATAAAGCTTCAGGTGATCAGCATCTTTATACAATAAGTGGCTATATAGTCGATGAACGCAGTGGCAGGAAAATACATAATGCAAGTGTTTATGAAAAGTCTCTTGCCCAGGCGACTCTTACCCGTGAAGACGGCTATTTCGAAATCGCATTACGCAATATTTATCAGCCGATCGCATTAACGGCAAGTAAAGAAAATTATAAAGAGGTAACGACTTTCTATTTATCAGAAGTTAATATTCAGCAGAAAAACAAACATGTAGATACAGCATACACAGCCGGCGACTTTGAAGATATAGCTAATATAGGAATAGCCAGGTTTCTTACTTCTGCAAAACAACAGATCCATTCATTGAATCTTGGGGGAATCATCTCGCAGGCACCGTATCAGTTATCCTTAACGCCGGCAATAAATACACATGGTACTTTTAGCGGTCAGATTGTCAATGATATTTCTCTCAATTTGTTTGGTGGATATAATGCCGGTGTGGATGGTGTAGAAGTCGGAGGCATCTTTAATATCAATAAAATGAATGTTAATGGTTTTCAGCTCGCAGGATTATTTAACATATCCGGAGGTTCTGTAAGTGGGGTTCAGTTATCGGGTATTTACAACGATGTCTGGGGAAATGTAAGCGGGACACAGCTTACCGGAATTAAAAACAATATTAAAGGCAGCAGAAGCGGGGTTCAGTTAGCCGGGCTTTTTAATAACGTTCAAAAGAATTCTTCCGGTTTCCAGCTGGCAGGGCTTTTCAATAGTGTACACGGAAAGGTCAGTGGAGTTCAGATAGCAGGGCTTTTCAACCAGGCTGACCGGTCGGATGGTTTACAAATCGGACTGATCAACATTGCCCGGTCATCTTCTGGTTACAGTCTTGGTTTGTTAAATTTTATCGGGGATGGTTATAATAAGGTGAGTTTGGGTTATAATGAAACAATTGACCTGAATATCGCTTTAAAAACAGGAACTAAAAAACTTTATACGCTTTGGCTAGGTGGTATGAATACGGAAAAAGATAACAGGTTGTATGCTTTTGGTCTGGGGCTGGGAACCGCTATAGATATTACAAAGTGGCTGACACTAAATCCGGAATTAAGCTGCCGATATCTGTATCAGGGAAACTGGAAAGACCGGAATCTGCTGAATCGCTTCGATCTGGCTTTTAATTTCAAATTGAGTAAAGGCATTAGTATCACTACAGGGCCATCTGCCAATATTTATTATACTGATCAGGATAATCCGGTAGAAAACTATGCGTATTTACTAAACCGAACTGACAGATTTAATCTTGGTAACCGTAAATTAAGGGGCTGGATTGGCTGGGGGGCAGCGATAACTATCTTTTAAGTGAGAAATTCTTTCTCACTTAAAAGAATCAGATAGTTTGTTAATTCAGCTTATCTTCTATGATCTTCAGCATACGTTGCTGATCTTTTTTGATCTGTTCATTCTCAGATTTAAGATCAATCAGATATAAGGTTAGTTCTTCTATTTTTTTGACCAGTAATTTGTTCATTTCGCCAAGCTGAACACCTTGTTTTGCTACCTCGTGTTCTGATGGCATGTCTGGCAGTCGCTGATTTTTATCAATATATGTCTTTACATCAGCCAATGATGGCAATTGATAATCCGGTTTGAATACATAGTCCGGCCAGTTCTCTGCCTCTACTTTTATTTCTTTACTTCTTATGTTTCCATTAACAGAAAGTGCCTCTGTAGGATTATTGGTGCCAATACCAACATTTCCTGTAGCACCGGATATAACCAGAGCATGCTCATTAATCAATCCTCCAGAGCC